>JAUWWQ010000012.1 GCA_030616775.1 Planctomycetota bacterium | reverse complement strand
GTGGTGGAGTCGTTGATCAAGCAGTTCAATCAGCGGGTGAAGGGTACCGAGAAATTCTGGACCCGAGACGGCGCCGAGGCGGTCCTACAGATTCGCGCCGCCTACCTCAGCGAGGACGATCGGGCGGGGCGATTCCACAAACAACGGCCTCGTGGCCGGGCCGCCGGCCGGAATCGCCAAAAGCTCGCCGCATAAACGGTCATGCACCCTGTCCACCTCGGGCCGTGGCAATTGTCGACCATTTGAAGTACACTGATTCCGTGCCGAACCGTGACGCGCTTCAATTCGCGATTGAGCTGGCCCGGATTGCTTACGACAATAAGTCCGAAGACGTAGTCGCCCTGGATCTGCGCGGGATCAGCCCGGTGACGGATTTCGTGGTCATCGGTACGGGCACCTCAGACCGCCAGATGCGGGCCGTCGCCAATATGATCGTCGAGTACGGCAAGAAGGTCGGGGAGCGGCCCTTTGGCTTTTCCGGCTATGAGAGCGCCTGTTGGATCCTGCTCGACTACGTCGACGTAGTGTTTCACGTTTTCGGCAAACCCTACAGGGATTACTACGACCTGGAGCTGCTTTGGGGAGATGCCCCACGGATAGAATGGGCGCGATCTGAATCGGCCTAGATCTCCGGCCCGGAGGCTGCATCTTGTGCCCCCGATACGCCGACCTGATGACGCCCAGGGCCCTGACCGCACCTCCTATAGTCCAAACGGGCGAGAGATGATAGAAACGCGGACTATCAGCGGGTAAAACCTAGTCACGAACGAAAGGGAGCATTCGCCTTTGAAGCCGCTGGTCGAACAACTGTCGCGACGTGTCCGCCAGGCCATACTGCAAATGGGTGCCGACGGCGATCCGCTCGTGCAGGCCGCCCAGGACCCGAAGTTCGGCGATTACCAATCGAACTGCGCAATGGGGCTTGCCAAGAAGCTCGGGAAAAAGCCGCGGGACGTGGCTGCCGCTATCGTCGAGCGCCTTGACATCGACGACATGTGCGAACCGCCCGAGATCGCTGGGCCGGGCTTTATCAATCTCAGGCTGAAGCCGGCGTTTGTCATCCGCTGCCTGGAAGCCATCCCGCCGTGCGCAGATCCGCAGGAAGACCGCGTGGGAGTTGATCGGGCGAGTGTGCCGGAGACAGTCGTCATCGATCTGTCGAGTCCCAATCTGGCAAAGGAGATGCACGTTGGTCACCTGCGCAGCACGGTGATCGGCGACTGTGTGGCTCGGGTGCTCGAGTTTGAAGGCCATACCGTCCACCGTGAAAACCATGTGGGGGATTGGGGTACCCAGTTCGGGATGCTGCTAGCCCATCTACGGTCGGTCAAGCCGGAGGTTGTCGACCAGCCGGATAGCCTGGTGATCAGTGATCTCGAGTCGTTTTACATAGAGGCGAAGGGGCGGTTTGACTCCGACGAGGACTTCAAAAGAAAGTCTCGGGAGACCGTGGTGGCGCTTCAGGGCGGCGATCCGACAACGCACCGGCTCTGGATGGCGTTTTGTGTCGAGTCCTCGCGGCATTGTCACGCGATCTATGATCGGCTGGGCGTCAGGCTGGTCGATCGCGGCGAGAGTTTCTATACCGATCTGATGCCCGAGGTCATCGCCCGGCTGGAGGCGATGAGAGAGACGCGTAACGACGGCCTTGTCCGAGTCAGTGAAGGCGCCCTGTGCCTGTTCATGGAGGGTTTTAAGACGCGCCAGGGTGAGCCGCTGCCCCTGATCGTTCGGAAATCCGACGGTGGATACAACTACGCCACCTCGGACCTGGCGACCATCATTCACCGTGTGGAGCAGCTTAAAGCCACGCGAATCATCTACGTAGTCGGTCTTGCCCAGAAGCAGCACTTCGACATGATATTCGCAGCCGCCCGGCAGGCAGGTTGGGTTGCCGAGCACGTGTCACTGGTGCATCTTGGTTTCGGCAGCATGCTGGCCGCGACCGGCAGACCCTTCAAAACCCGCGAGGGCGCTTCTGTCAAGCTCAAAGATCTGCTCGATGAAGCCGTAGCCCGGGCACGTAATGTCGTTGAGCGGGCGGCCTTAGACCAGACCAGGCCCGAACGCTCCTTCTCGGAAGACCAGATCGAACAAATTGCCGAGCGGGTCGGGCTGGCGGCGGTCAAGTATTTTGACCTCTCGCATTCGATGAGCAGCGACTACCGGTTCGACCTCGATACCATGCTCAACCTGGAGGGCAACACCGCTCCGTACATGCTGTATGCCTATGCCCGGATTCGCTCGATCGGCCGAAAGGCGGGTGTGGATTTCACCACCTTGCCAGGCGATGCGCCGATCATCCTGGAGCACCCGGCGGAGGTGGACCTGGCCAAGAAGCTGCTCCAGTTTGCCGAAACGCTCGATGTGGTGGGCCGCGAGCTAAGGCCGAACGTGCTGACCGATTACCTGTACGAGCTGGCCAAGGTGTTCAGTCGTTTCTACGACAGGAAGCTCGGGGTTAGAGTCATCGACGCGTCACCCGATAACGTGCGGGTGTCGCGCCTTCGCCTGTGCGACATTACCGCCCGAGTGCTTCGGCTTGGATTGCACCTGCTGGGTATTAAGACGGTGGAGCAGATGTAGATCCGCCGGCGCCGGCATCCCCCAAGGCGATTCGTACCTACGTGCCGGAATACGGTATCAACGCCAGGAAGCGGGCCCGCTTGACTGCTACCTTCAGCGCGTTTTGTTCCTGGGCGCTGGTTCCGGCGCGTCTGCGAGACATGATCTTATGGCTGGGGGTAAGGAACTTGCGGAGCAGCTCCACTTCCTTGTAGTCGACCACGGGGCCCAGCCAATCCTTACCACCACGGTCGGGGAAGCGCCGCTTGGTATGGTATGAGTCAACGTTTTCCTTTCCCATGCGTCAATCAGTCTCCAATTATTCGTTATCCTGACTCTGTTGCTTTCCGGCCTCAGCCATGGCCCGCTCGAATTCCTCCGGGTCGGCCTCTTCGCTTTCGTCGACCAGCATGATCGGGATCCCGTCCCGGATAGGATACTTGCGTCGTGTCTTAAGATCGGTCGAGTAGAGCCAGTCGCCGACCTGCACGAGCGGCACGTGGGCGACCGGACATTCCATGATCCGCAGTAGCTTATCGTCGATTTTGCTCATCTTCCGCGTCACGACCGCCTCGTTCGCTCGGGCCAGCCGTTTCAGCCTGGGCCAGGTGAGATCGGGATTATACTGCCGTGACCGGTATATGCAATGAGGGGGATCCAGTCCCCGCAAGCTGGGTCCGTGACACTTCCGGCAGGATGGGTACGCCCGATCAGAGCCGCGACCGTGAGGAAGCGGGCGAGCCCCCGTCACGCCATGCGCGTTTCCGGTCCGGATCGGCGATTCCAGTATGTGATTCGTGCCCCCGCCGATTCTGTCACGGACCCCCGCAGGCTTCCAATCGTGGCACCGGGATGGCAGGCGAAGCCCGTTCTACAAGGCGGGGACGGCGGACGAAGCCGGCCCTGCAAAGCTTATTGGCAGCTCAGGGAGAGCGGTGCGCAAAAGGGGCTCGAGAGCGTCCGCGAAAGCACGGTGACCAAGCGCATTGAAGTGCATATCGTGTCGCAGAAAGAGGCGGTCTCCGTCACGGTGAAGTCGGCGGAAATCCTGAATCGGACTGCACGCTACGATACCGTGCGCCGCCGCGAACCGCTCAAGCATACGGTAGGGCTTGTCGACGTCGAAGTCTGTAACCGCGTACCGCATATAGGCCAGCGTCCTGCTCAAGGCACGACGGTCAACCGCTTGGAGCGAGGGAATCAAAACGATGATCAGGCGCACCCCGCGCTTACGCAGGAACGAATCGAAACGGAGCAAATCCACTTTGGCCCGCTCGACGGACTCTTGTACTTCGCGTGGGTACTCCAGCATGGCGGCATGCAGATTGATGTCCAGCCGTTCGAAGCCCACCAGCTCCTCCTTCAGTCCAAGACGGACGGCTGCACGAGTGAGCGTCTTGTTGGCGTTGACCCCGTCAACACACGCCGCATGTAGGTAGGAATGCCTGTAAAGGGATCTTTTGAGTCTCCGGGAGAGGTGGGTGCCGGAGGTTACGTTCGGATCTTTTTGGCGCCGAGCATCCCCAACTCCCCGCGCCACAAACGACCCCCCCGGCGAGGCCCCGAGATCGTTCTGGCAAATAGCGATTACAACCACGTCCGGTTCATAGCGCATCCCTTCCTCTTGAAGATATTGAAACTCAAGCGGGAGTTGGTAACCCGTTACACCCAGGTTGATGACTTCAGTGTCCGGCATGTTTCGTTCAAGAACAGCAGTGAACACCTCGTCGTCCTCAACCCCGAACCCCCAGGCAAAGGAGTCACCGAGAACCAGCACACGCCGGACGCCTCCCGGCCGAGGAACGGCATACTCCCGACTGCCGCGCAGCCCACGCGAGTTGGTCGTGAATCTGGCATTGAAGAAATCATGTACGACGTGGACGTTAGGCTTTGGACGCCACCCCCCCGCAGCGTCGTACCGATGGTAACTGTACATCTTGAAGGCTTTGATGGTCTTCGGCGCCAAATCCCGCTCCCAAGTACACCGGAGAACCACCTCTAAGGCTGCGCAGGCTAGCAGGACGCCTCCCAAGCTTGCCGCGACACGCATGATAAACCAGCGCACAGCCGGTCGAGACGGGCGAGCCGCGCCTTGATCAGCCGGAGTCACCGGAGTTGCGTGCAACGGCAGCGAGACCGACATAACGTCGACCAAACCTGCATGCGTTTGTCTAGTCAGCGAAGACACTGCTCAGTACTCCCCGCACCCGCCAAAGCAGCCCAAGCTCAAGAGGCCCGTAACCGTCACTGTGCTCAGGATTTATCGGTCACACGGCGGGGACCCTGCAATTAGAGAAGAGCCCGACCGAAGACCGCGACGGTCTCGCCCCGCCGGGCAGGCCCACTACCGGGCGGGATCGTGCCGTTCGCCCGACCCCGATTGGCGCTCCCGACGATGAGGATTAAGCATCCATCAACCGGGTTACGTGCAGGGCGACCGAGTCGGCCAGGGCATCCAAGTGGTAGCCGCCTTCGAGAATGCTGACCAGCTTGCCGCCGCAGTGATTCTTGGCCACTCGAACCAGCTCATCGGTCATCCAGCCAAACGATTCCGTTTCCAGTTCGAGCGGCGCCAGGGGGTCCAGCCGATGGGCGTCGAATCCGGCGGAGACCAGCATGAACTGCGGATCGAAGTCCTCCACTGCGCCAAGGATGGTCCTGTCGAACGCCCGGCGGTATTCATCGTCACCGGCGGGTGGCGACATAGGCAGATTGATCGTAAAACCCTCGCCGTCATCTCGGCCGCGCTCGTGCTCGTAGCCGGTCCCTGGGTATACGATACCGGGGTGGCCGTGGAGACTGATATACAGCACCCGCGGGTCGGCCTCGAAGGTATGCTGGGTGCCGTTGCCGTGGTGCACGTCCCAATCGAGAATCAACACGCGTGACAGGCCGTGGTCATCGAGCAAGTGCCTTGTGGCAATCGCGATATTGTTGAACAGACAGAAGCCCATCGACAGGTGGCGCTCGGCGTGGTGGCCCGGCGGGCGGACGGCGCAGAACGCGTTATTGATCTTGCCAGTCATCACGTCGTCCACAGCATTGATCACCGTACCGGCAGCGAGCTGGGCGATACGAAAGCTCTCCGGGCAGATGCCGCTGTCGGGTACATCGATATAGGGCAGGCGGTCGGCGCAAGTTCGTCTTAGGCGTTCGAGATAGGCATCCTCGTGGATGCGGCTGACCAAGGTCATATCGATCGGCGAGATCCGTACCGGGGTACACGCCTCTGCCAATCCGCGGTCTCGCAAGGCCGCAGCGATGTAGGCTAGGCGCTGGGGCCGCTCCGGATGACCGGGTCCGGTTAGATGCTCCTGGAACCGTTCGTCTTGAGCCAAACCTGTGTTTGCCATGTCTGTTTACATCCCATTTGACAGCGATCAGCCGCACATTGCAACAGGCAATGCCGGTGGATTACGGATTGGCAATTGCGGATTGAGGATTGAGGGGCAACGATGGTTGACGCCTGGCAGAACAAATCGACAATCGACAATCTCCAATCGGCAATCGAGGATGAGCTATGGATTCGATTGAGGATGCCCTGCGGCACGTAAAGGCGATCACGTTCGATTGCTACGGCACGCTCATCGATTGGCGTGCGGGTTTAAGCGGGTCTCTTGCCGAGCTATTCGGCCTGTCCGTCGCGGATCGCACGGATGAACTGTTTGATGCGTACGTGCAGATCGAAGCCGAAGTCGAGGCAAGGCAGTATCAGTCATACCGGCAGGTGCTTTCAACCGTTGCCCGGCGGCTAGCGGGGCGGTTCGGTTTTGAACTTCCGCCCCAGCGGGCCGGCTTGCTTGCCGAGATGCTGCCGGAGTGGCTCCCGTTTACGGATACTAATCAGGCGTTGGTGCGCCTGAAGAAGCGGTACCGCCTCGGTGTGCTCTCCAACATCGATCGGGACCTGTTTGCCGGTACAGCCCGTCATTTTGATGTAACCTTCGACTTCGTGGTGACCGCTGAGGACGTGCGGGCGTATAAGCCGGCACACCCACATTTTGAACGGCTCCTCTCTGCCCATAGCTGGTATGACGAAGTTCTGCACGTGGCCCAAAGCCTGTTCCATGACGGCGTGCCGACTGGCCAGTTGGGCATCGCATACGTATGGATCAATCGATACAATGACGCCAATGAGACAACCGTTCGTCCGCTGGCGACGTATCCCGATCTGGCTTGTTTTGCCGAGGCCGCTCTCGATTGACGATTGGAGATTGGAGATTGGGGATTAGTGATACGCACCGGTGTAAATCGACAATCAGCAATCTCCAATCCACAATTTGATGAAAGGATAGTCGTTTGATGTTTGAGTCTCTATTCCCACCGGGAACACCCGTTTCTGTCAAGCAGACCATCAATAAGCGTGATCGGTCGTTTGAGACTGAGGTTGTCGGCGTTGTTGAAGCCTGGGAGGAACTGCCCACCGGCAGTTGGTTCGCTCACGGCAGGAAAGACAGCCGCGAGAGCGGCGGCGGCCGTCTATGGCTCAAACGGTTGAAGCTGCGCAAGGTAGACGGTGAGCTGACACTGCTCGTCATCGACGACAGCAGCGTGATCACTAGGGTGGAAACGATGGATCATTGACGATTGGCGATTGTCGATTATACCTCCAATCCCCAATCGTCAATCATCAATAGATGACAGGCTCATGGTCGTCCGACGGTTCGCTATCCTGCTCGTTGGCCTTGCTGTTGGATGGTGGCTCTTCGTCGATACCTATGGGCGCTACGCAACTCCCTCTCTCGAAGCCCATACCATCCGATTCGGGCATTTCGGCACATACCAAGACTACGAGCTATGGCGCGCCCTAATCGCCGAGTTTGAGTGTGTGCGCCCCGACGTTCGTGTTCAACAAGAATACATCGTCGGGCTAGCAGGTCAGTACAACACAAAGATGCGGCAGCAAATCCTCTCGCACACGTTGCCGGATGTAGCCCTGGTTCAGTTGGGTCCATTTCATGAGCTGGCCGGTCATTTCGCCGACTTGTCCGCCTTCCTGGAGGATTCGGTTGGCGGCGACCCTCCGCTTGCCACATCCCTTGATGGCACCGGCCTGTCTGCTTTTCAGTTCGCCGGACGTCAACGCGGTCTGCCCATCTCGGGCGGCAATTTGTTGATCTACGGCAACGTCGAGTGCTTTGAGCGCGCCGGGCGGTTCCACGGTCAACCCGTACCCTTGCCGGATCACGAGTGGACGGTCGAGGACTTCCGCCGGACGGCTGATCTCCTCACTTGTGACTTTGACGGCGATGGGACAGTTGATCAGTTCGGCTTTTGGCTGCCCCGATGGATTTATTATCTTCCTTTCATTTGGTCGTTTGGGGCAGAATTGACTGACGACACCTTGACACAATGGAAGCTTATCGGCGCCGAAGCCGAACAAGCGTTTACATTCTATCGGAATCTAGCTATCGGCGACCACGTCTGCCCCCGCGCGTATGAAGTGCCACAGCTATTCCAAGATGTCGGCTTTTTGACGGGGAAGGTGGCCCTGTGTGTCAATGGTCCGTGGTTTCAGGTATTCCTTGCCAAGACGCGCCTGGCCGGTTCCTATTTCGTTGCGCCGATCCCAAAGGGAAAAGCGGGGCGCGCTACACGTATCACCTGGGACGGAGTCGTGATGGCCAAAGACCTCCCGCCAAAGCGACGTGACCTTTCGTGTCACTTCATCAGATTCCTCCTGTCTAAACCGGTCCAAGACCAGATCGCTAGAACTGGTCGGGCACTACCGGCACGCCGTGAATCAAGCACGGCATTTGTTGATCCGCCGGGTAACACTCGTCGCCTTCGATTCATTGAAGCACTCTCCTATTCTCGTTTGCAGCCGCTGTGGCCGCGTTTCGGCGAGATAGACCGTGTCATCAACCGGCACCTGGCGCACTTGTTGGACCCCAAAAGAGAGCTATCCGCCGCCGCGATGCTTGAACAGTTAGCACGCGATCCTGTGATCGTCGCCGCCTTCCCTGATTTTAAGGCAATGTCACCGTGACGGCACGATCACGTCAAGTTGTATGGTTCCTGCTCCCCTGGGCGACGGGGTATGTCGTATTGACGGCGGCTCCAATGGCGGCGTCACTCGCTCTGTCGTGCAGCACGTGGGACCAGCTCTCCAGTCGGTCGGATGATAGACCACTAAGCCCGTCCCACAAGTTCTCATGGGTGGGCACGGATCATTACCGAAAAGCACTTGCTATCGATCGCTCATATCCACCCGGAAGAAACGACCCGTGGTACTGGTACGTACTCGGCGGGAAACCCACTGAACCACGTTTCTATACGTCGCTTTACAACAGCCTGTTCTATTCCGTATTCGCCGTGCCTTTGGGGCTCTGTATGTCGCTTATCGTTGCGATGCTTCTCAACCGGTCGTTTCGTGGGATATCGGTCGTGCGAGCGTGCATCTATTTGCCTCACGTGCTGGGTGGTGTCGCGACCATCGTGATATGGAGCTGGCTGTTTAACCCGCAGTTTGGCTGGATCAACGAAGTCATCCGGTCTGCTTATGCCCTTCTCGATCCCATTGTCCGGCTTTTCAGACAAGATGGTACGACGGACTGGCCGGTGCCGCGCTGGCTCTATTCTCCATCCGGGTGCAAGCCTGCTGTCATTATCATGTCCGCCTGGATGATGGGCGGCTCGATGTTGATTTTCCTAGCGGCCCTGCGTCGCATATCGCCGCAGCTTTATGAGGCTGCCCAGTTGGACGGCGCCGGTGCGTGGCGGCGGCTTCGATACGTCACATTCCCACAGATCACACCGGCTCTGCTGTTTAATCTGACCTTTTCATCCATTTTCGCAATGCAGTCATTTAACGAGGCTTATCTGCTACAGAACCGGGGTCAGGACGATGGGCTGCTGTTCTACATGTTGTATCTGTACGAGGCTGCCTTCGAGCCGCCATACCAACTCGGCTACGCCTCGGCGCTGGCATGGATTCTCTTTCTCGTCCTATTTGTACTGGTCGGAACGCTTCTATGGACCTCCCGACGGTGGGTTCACTACGCGGTTGGAGAATGAATCACATGAGGATGACACATCGCAGGCTTGAGAGGGGAATCCGATACGTGGTACTGGCTGTTGTTTGTGCATTCATATTACTTCCGCTAATGTGGGCAGGTGTTTCATCACTCAAACCGTTGGACGAAGTATACACTTTCCCACCCTCCTTCAGTCTTAGTGATCTTCAATGGACCAACTACCGCGAGGCATTCACGCGACTGCCAGTGGCGCGATTTCTAGGTAATTCGCTGTTCATCACCGGCGTTTCGGTGATCGGAGCCGTACTGACCTCCTCGATGGCCGGTTACGTGCTCGCTCGTGTACGGTTTCGCGGGCGATCGCTGTGCTTCCTACTGGTGGTGATCTCGATGCTGATCCCGGCCCAGGTCCTGCTCGTGCCGCGATTTCTGCTCTACGATCTACTCGGCTGGGTCAACACCTATAAGCCGCTGATAGTACCGGCTTGGCTGGGCGGCGGAGCATTCAACATCTTCCTATTCAGGCAGTTCTTCCGCACGATTCCGCCCGAACTGGAGGACGCGGCTATCCTCGATGGTGCCACGATGTGGCAGACCTACTGGCACGTAATGCTACCGGTTGCCCGCCCCGCCGCAGTGGCAGCCACAATGCTCAGCTTCGTCTATCACTGGCAGGACTTTCTCGATCCGCTGATCTACCTTTCCGATTTTATGACGTTCCCGATCTCGCTGGGCCTTCGCATGTACCAGTCCATGGCCGGCACCTGGGCGAACCTCCTGATGGCCACCAGCCTGATCGCACTGGTCCCCGTGGTGATCGTCTTTTTCCTCTGCGAGCGACACGTCATGCGCGGGCTAGGGGTGGTCGGTAATCGCCTGACTGAACCTGCATAGGGTCGCCTATCCCGAACGCTTCGTTTTGGACGGGTGGCATGTTTGGATGTAATACCAACATGCCAGCCGGGTGGCGGGCGCAACGCGTTTTCGTGATGAGTCGTGCAGTTCAGGCTCCGCCCGACATCGGATTCGATTGTCGGGCAGAGTCGGACGTACCATCTCACAATCGCGGGCAGGTGACCCGCACAGCGGATTCCACGAAGCCTTTACAGGGTGACATACACGAGGCAGTTGCGGGATGAACCGTGGTGGCGGTGTTCCCACAGGTAGATGCCCTGCCAGGTCCCCAGGCCTAATCGCCCATCGACGATGGGAATTGACAGCGTAGTGGCGGTCAGTGCGGCCTTGATGTGTGAAGGCATGTCATCGGTCCCCTCGGCCGTATGGGTATAAAGCGGATCGTTTTCCGCAACGAGGCGGTTCAGCCAGGCTTCCAGGTCGCGACGGGCGGACGGATCGGCATTTTCCTGAATGATCAGACTCGCGGAGGTGTGTTGTACCATCACGGTGCACAGGCCGTCGCGGACACCGGCCTCGCGGACGACGCCCTGCACCTCGCCGGTGATTTCATGCAAACCCTGGCGGCGCGTCCGAATCGTAATCCGTTTGGTCATGGACAGCAGTCACCACAGTCAGGCAGCGGCGTGTTGAGCCACGGCGTAAACTCTCCCGCGCCGTTGAGCAGGTCGATCAAGCGGAGGATGTCCGGAGGGCCCAACCGGCCACTGTGGTCAACATCTTCACTGTAGAGACCCCAAGGCGAGACGACTGTACCGTTGAGATAGTCGATCACCCTCAGAATGTCGGATGGCCCCACAACACTGTCGCCGTTCACGTTGGCCGGGTGTGCGGTGAACTGGGCGGTCGCGCCCGCGCCGTCTTCGCTCATGTACGTTATCGTAGTCACCTCTATGGGGGTGATCGGGCGCTTTAGCGTGATTGTGCAGGTGTCGTTCCCATTGCACTCGACGCCCACAATCTCGTTTCGCTGCAACTCGGGAGTGTAAGATGGATAAAGATGAGGGTTGTTGTTCGTCTCACACAGCGTCCAGCAGCACGGATCATCTGCTCCCTCCGGCGCCTCAACCACGATCTGATCGATGCCTTGCAGCGGTGTCAAGCCATTGGCCGGGTGCGGCTGACGAGCATCGACAACGCTATCCGGGGGATCGATCCAGTTGATCGGGCCACTGGGACAAGTGAGGGACGCCGGCGAACATGGAGAGAAAATGTCCAGTCGATAGACCCCTCGACTCTCGTCGGTTTTTGCCGCGACCATGACATAGTAGGTTTGACCGGGGACCAGCCCGGTAACGCACAGTCTGGAATTATTCGAGTGGACGGCAAGCCCACATCTGCAGGCGTCTCCTGCGTCGTCACTGCATCCGACCGTTACCAGATTCTCACAAGCCCACCGTTCGTCAGGTACGCACGTCGATCCGTCGGCGCATACCTGGGTAACGACACTACACACTGAACCGTTGTCACATACTCCTCGATCAGGATTCCGCGTGGTGAACACCTGGATTAGAGAGTCGTCGGCAGGGGCATCGGGCGCAGCCATACTGCAGCAAGTGCTAAACAGTACCGACGAATACTGCTCTTCCGAATAGAAGGGCTCCGGTGCGACAAACTTGTACCAGACCGTCCCGAAGCCTTTGCCAGCGGGCCCGTCGCTGTGACAGCAAAAGCCCGGATCACCCGGATTCTCCGTAGCATGCAGCACGCCTGCCGGCGTCTCGCTGCGGGCATCCACTAGTTGTGCACCACGTTCCGGCTGTGGATCCCAACACTCGTCGTTGACAGGCGGCACCTCACAAACGGCCAGGGCGTTGTTGGCACAACTCGCGTCCCACTCTCGCTGGCAGCAGTATGGATCCAGCTCACACTGCGCAATACAGCAACATCGGTCATCGCAGCCAACCAGACCCGAACCCTGAGGACGCGGCCTGGTACACTCCCCCTCACCATTCAGACACACATCAATAAACGTGCAGTATTGACAAGGTTCATTGCAGGCCAGGCCCTGATCCCAGAATCCGCCAAGCGCCTCGCAGTCCTCCTTGCTGACGTTCCGGCAATGCCCATTGGGCTCACAACACGCCGAGATTCCGCAAGGCGGTGTGAATGAATCAGGATCACATGTACCGCCCTCAGTCCACCGACCTGTACAGTCACATTCCGTCACATCCTCTATACAAAGAGCCGTTGTATCATCGCAGCAAGCCCCTAGCTCACACTCGTCCGGGACGCTGTTGTCGTTGCAGTCGGCGCTGGTGCCACTGGCAATATCGCAACTATCGGCAATCTCGTTTCCATTACAGTCCGGTTCGCATTCGTCGGGGATCCCATTCCCAGTGCAATCCTGGGAGATCCCATCTCGTATATCACACTGATCCAGGACACCATTATTATTGCAGTCTAACTCACACCGATCGGGAACCCCATTGGCATCACAATCGGTGTCTCCCTCATTTATCGACAGACATAAGCAATCACGGCAAAGAGCCGCATACACATCCAAGTCCTCAAGATCCTCTGCGCAGGCATAGTGTCCTTCCGGTTGTGCAGGCTCGTAATCCGCGGCATCCAGGGTATTGGCACAATTCTTTAAGAAGTCCTCTCCGGTTCCAGAGGCGTTGCATGGATCATTGACTTTGACTGCGCAGATTGTAACGGGAGTCGCCATTGTCCTGAGGACTCTGCACTTATCGAGCGAACTAAGGCGGTCCAACACCGGCAGGACGGCGTCGGTTGACAGAACAACAAACCGCCCTGACGTATCGGGTGATCCACGAAATATATTTTCTGCTTTCTCAAGGGCCGGCGTCAAGGTGCTTCCTTCGCGCTTCTGAAGTATTTGATCGATATAAACGCAGACAGCTTGGGCCGTAGCTGGGGAATCCAGGAGGGTCAGGGGGATCTCTACGGTTACCGAGCTGGAGAATTGGATAACGGCAACGGCCACCCTACCATCCGCAGACACAAAAGCGTTAGGGCCACATAGGGAGTTTCTAATACCCTGTTTCTGTAGCTCAAACGCTCCCGTCTGGTCACCGGATATGCTCCCGGATCCGTCGATGACGAAGACAACATCCGAATCCGTGTACGCACCCGACGCTCGCTCTTGAGCGAGACCAAGCGTCGCAGCGACCATCACGAGGAGGCCGAACACGCCCCGAATCGCTGTCATCTCCGACCTTCCTGTCTTCAAGGGTTGACGACCTGGAACAGCCATCCGCAACCTTTCTCCTCCGCACGCCCTGACGGTAGATGTTAGCCTACCGCTTGGGCAATAGCCAAACTACCCACACGTCCGGTAAAATGTTAGGTTTGGATTTCCGTGAAGGCAATTCGCCTGCGGAGATGGTGTGCCACGGAAGTACTCTGCAAATGGTGACGGACGCCGGTCACTCTGGCATCGATGTGAATGCGTAAGGGTACTCGTGCGGGTTGGTGCGATTGCGGACCGGTTTCCCGGACATCTAGCATCATGGGGCAAGACGTCGTACCATATGCAGTATGTGCGGAAGATTTACACTGAGCAGTCCAGCCGAGGTGGTCGCAGAGCTGTTTGAGCTGGCCGAGGTGCCGGATATCACACCGCGATACAACATTGCCCCGACACAGCCGGCTCCGGTCGTGCGCATTACACCCGAAGACACCGGCAGACAGTTCCACATGCTTCGTTGGGGTCTGATTCCGTTCTGGGCGGACGATCCGAGTATCGGGGTGCGGATGATCAACGCTCGTGCGGAGACCGTAACGACCAAGCCCGCGTTTCGCGCTGCGTTTCGCCAGCGGCGATGCCTCGTAGTGGCCGACGGGTTCTACGAGTGGCAAAAGCAGGAACGCCGCAAACAGCCCTACTACATCCACCTGTGCGACGGAAAACCGTTTGCGTTCGCCGGACTGTGGGAGCATTGGGAAGGATCTGACAGCGGTCCCATCGACTCCTGCACCATCATCACGACCGAGCCCAACGAGTTGACGGCCCCACTGCACAATCGGATGCCGGTCATCCTACACCCCAAAGACTACGCTCTCTGGCTCGACCCGGATGCCAGGCAGACCAACGTGTTGCAGCCTCTGCTACGCCCCTATCCGTCGGAGGAGATGTCGGTCTACCCGGTAAGCACGCGGGTGAACAACCCAGGCAACGACATTGCGGAATGCATCGAACCGTTGTCATGAATGCGAATGAGCGATGGCCGGCCAGGGGATTGGCACGGTCAAGCATCGGTTTCGTGCCTGCCACGGGTTGGAAACCCGTGCACACTGGTTTTGTTAGAGGCTCTGAGTCAGCGAAGTGTAGACCGTATCATACCCCTTGGCCATGGCGGTGGCGCTGAAGCGGGTTTCGGCGTTGGCCCGGCAGGCGGCGGGCGAGAGGCTGCCAAGCTTCTCGGTGGCTTTGACGGCCTCATCGATCGAATCTACGACAAAGCCCGTCTCGCCCTCGACGATGATTTCCGGCAAAGCACCGAAACGAGTGGCGATCAACGGCGTGCCCGAGGCTTGGGCCTCGACTGCTACCAGCCCGAACGGCTCACACCAGTTGATGGGAAACAACACGCCCGCGGCCTTGCGGTAGAATGGGGCCAGTTCCTTTTGCGATAGCAGGCCCAAATATTCGACCTGTCTGCCGTCAACGTGGGGTTTGACTTTTTCGTCGTAGAAGTCCCGGTATTGCGGTTCGATCATTCCGGCCATCAGCAGCCGCCGGCCGGATCGCCTGGCGATTTCGACGGCCAGGTCAGGCCCCTTCTCCGGTGACAGGCGGCCGGCAAAGAGCAGGAAGTCATCCTTCTGGAGTTCGATTGGGAAATCCTCGAGGCAGATTCCGTTATAGACGGTGGCAACGTAGTTCAGCTCGGGCAGCATCTGCCTCTCCGCATTGGAGATCGAGACGAAGGGCAGGTCTTTGTAGGTTGTAAAGACCGGGTGAGCCGCCCGCACCCAGGTGGCCCCGTGCAGCGTGGTGACCAGCGGGCAGTTGATCAGCCGCCCAAAAACCAGCGCGTGTATGTGCAGATGCGAGTGAACCACATCGAACTCACCGCCCGCTGCTCGCTCCATGCACACGGCTATGTGCAGTTGCTCCAAAGCACGTGGATCCGGCGGACCTTCGAGCAAGCCGGTCGTCGGATCATATTCGCGCTTGCGGCTTCGCTCCGGTTCGGGCCAAGTGGAAAAGGCATGCTGCGAAGTGGTCACCACCTTGGCACTGCTCTTAGTGCCGCCCGCGGCGAACAGGGTAACATCGTGACCAAGCTTGACCAGTTCTTCGGTGAGGTTGTAAGCCACCTGCTCCCACGGACCATACCCGGATGGTGGTAGCGGCCAACTGATCGGGGCAAGCATGGCAATGCGCATGGCGGGTATTGCCTATAGTCCGCAGTCGGGTCAGTCGTCAGCCTGGTCGCCGGGTGTACTGTTATCGTGCAACCAGTCGAGAATCTCGCCAATGTTCCCGGTAGCCACGGCGATTGAGGTATCCGCCGCCCCGTAATAGAGATTCAGCGTGTCGTCGTCCTCGCCGAGAGTGTAGCCGCCGGGAAAGACGACATCACCCACATCACCGGTCCGCTCGTAATCCAGCTCCGGCCCCATCACCCACTTGGTCGATCGCAACAAGCATCTGGTCGGGTCTTCGAGATCCAGCAGGGCAAGTCCAAGACGATAGAGGCAGCCGGCCGGTGTTATACGTACACCGTGGTACATCATCAGCCACCCCTCAGGAGTCTCCACGACCGGTGGAGCCAAGCCGATCTTGTTGGCGTCCCACCAAGCACCCCGTCGCGCCTTGAGCAGAACGGTGTGATCGCCCCAGTGTCTCAGGTCGGGCGAAAAAGACATCCAGATATGGGCGCGACCACGCGCCGGTACCGGACGGTGAATCATGACCCAGCGTCCGTCGACTCTTCGCGGCAATAGCGCGGCGTCTTTATCATCCGGTGGGAAGAGGTTGCCGATGCGATCGAACTGGCGGAAGTCCCTGGTCAGGGCAAGCGAGACTCCGGGACCGCGATGCGAATAGCAGGTGTACGTAACGGCGTAACTCTCCAGCTCGGCGACCCAGACGATCCGCGAATCTTCAATCCCCCACAGCTCCTCGGGGTGATGCTCCAGGTCGGGCAGTAGTGTGGGGTGCGGATCGATCTTCCAATCGGTGACGCCGTTGGGCGAGCGGGCCGCGCACAAGTGCGACATCCCCGAGCAGTCTTCCACTCTACACAGGAGGAGCGTCTCGCCCGAGGGAAGACGGACAGCCCCGGGATTGAACACGGTGTTTACGAAATAAGGCCAGTCGAAAGCTGTCAAAAGCGGGTTGCTGGGATGGCGTTTGAGCAACCTCCGACGCGGATCTTCTCTTAACGGCGGCATATAGTATTGTTCTCCATCGTAGCGGGTTGTCGATTCCGGACTTCCCGGTGCAACTGTCTTATCGGTCCGGCCAACGTGGAAACTCGAAGTGAAGTGGCCACGGCGGTGGCCAATCGGCGTGGGCGATCCTACCCCACTTCAGGGGCATCGCCGGTTTGCATTTCGTGCATGGTGAGCAGCGACAGCAGCCACGATAGCAGGGATTCGGCACCCTGGTTCTCGTTCACTCCCGACGCTGTGAGCCCGTCATAACAACCGCGCGACTTGAAATCAATCATGGAGAGCCCGAGGTCGTTGCCCTCCACAAACCACTCAAGACATCTACGCATCTCTACAAGCCATTTCCCGTCACCGGACGCCCGGTAAGCGGCCTTGCATGCCCCCATAAGGGCGGCCGGTTCGAGGGCCTGCTGGTCGTACTGGGCCCGTTCACCGGCGCGCCGCATCCATCCCTCGTTGCCGATGATGGAAAGATGGCCCTCCCGGGCAGTCTGCACGTCGAACAGCCATTGCAGTATGCGTAGACCCCGATCGACAAGCTCTTTTCGATCCAGTTGAAGGCCAGTGATGATGAGTGCCTGGGGCAAGCGAGCGTTGTCATAGGTGACGAGGTCTTCGAACCAAGGCCAGTCGTCCGACTCGTGCTCGGCGAACACCACATTGAGCCGGTCGGCCAGCTCGGCCTTTTGAGCGCGGACCTCGGTATCGTCATTAAACCGCCTCAAATAATAGTGCAAACCCAAAATGCTCAACGCCCAGGAGCGGGGCCAGCAGAGCGTCTCAATCGTCGACAGCGCACTTCTGAACAGGTCCGTCGCCAACCGCTGCGTCGATTCGTTAGGGGCGTGCAAGATCAGATAGCCAAGAGCCCATATCGCCCGTCCTTGACAATCATCGCTTCCGTCTTCCTCCAGCCACCGGCGGTCATAGGACATGAAGTTGCGAAACCGCCCCGTCTCCGGGACATGTGCAAAGTGCAGGAAGGACAGGTAGATGTGTAGATAGGGTAGCACCTGCTCCTCCTGAAGGAGTCTCCAGGCCATTGCTGACACGATCAAGGCACGGGCGTTGTCGTCTGTGCAGTAGCCGTGCCGGCGATCAGGCGTCGCGTACAGTGCGTGTTGAAACATGCCGGTGTCGTCGGTCATGGTAAACAAATGATCCAACCGAGGCTTCGGCAACGACATGCGCATGACGACCTTCCGCTCCGCGATGACATCCCGCGCCGCGTCCGCGAAAGTGCTCTGGGCGTGCGCAAAGGTCTTTAAGTATTGCTCGGCGACGCGCGGCCAGATCATTTCCCGGCCATAGTTGTAAGCGGCCTTGCGCACCGCGTAGTGCAAGTCCTGATTTTCGAGCAGCTCGCGGAGGTCTTTAGCGAACCCGTCTGCGTCGCCGAAGTTAATCAGGCGTCCGCGCCCATTGGCCAACAGCTCCTGGGCATGCCAATATGGGGTGGACAAGATCGCCTTGCCGGCGGCGAGGGCGTAGGCCAACGTGCCCGAGGTGATCTGCTCCCTGGTGCGGTACGGAGTTACGTAGACGTCCGCAGCCTGCAGATATTCGCGCAAATCTCCCTTCGAAACATAGCGGTTATGAAACAACACGTTCTCCTGGATGCCGAGTTCGACAGCCTGCCGCTCCAGAGAAATGCGGTAGAGCTCACCCGATTCGCGGACAATGCCCGGATGGGTCACACCCAGGACCACGTAGGCCACGTCCGGATGATCGGGAACGACCTTCGCCAGCGCTTCGAGCATCGTCTCGATGCCCTTACCCGGGCCTAAAAGGCCGAACGTGAGGATCATGGGGCGACCGCTGAGGCCAAACCGCTCCTTGAACGGCTCGGTATCACCGAAGGGCACGTCCGGGACCCCGTGCGGAATCAACCTGATACGATCCAGGGGCACGCCGTAGACTTGGTTGAGAAGCAATCGGGCCCGGTTGGCCATTACGACAACGGCGCTGCATTTGGCGCAAATGCTCTGCAGCACATCTCGTTGTTTGGGCGAGGGTTCGCTCAGGACAGAGTGCAGCGTGGAGACGACGGGTTTTCTGAGCCGCCCGAGCAGCTCAAAGAGATACTCCCCGCACTCACCGCCGAACAGACCGTATTCGTGCTGGAGGCTCACCGCATCGATCTTGCCGGTGTTGAGAATCTCCGCGGCATTGTGGTACTCCTCGCGGCGGTGCTGGTGGATCTGCACCGTTACTTCAGGCCCGTAGCTGTATTCACCGTCACGATCGTTGATTGCAACGATCTGAACGCCGCTCGTGTCCACCAGAGACCGGGCGCCGCCGTTCTCCGCAATGGCTGTGGCCAAATCGTGGGTGAACGTCGCGATCCCACATCGGCGTGGGACGTATGATCCGATAATCGCTATGCGTGGTTGGGTGCGGGGGGGCATTCTATCATCCTGAAGCTCAAATCACTGTATGTATCTACGACAAGACAAGTGCCCTCAGTTTAGGCAATTCGGACGCCAAGGCAAGGGATGAACCTGCGACTCCCAACGTCTTACTCCTCGAAACGCCGCCACCTCTGGATTCGCGCGCCTGTTGAGGTCGCGCTGCTCTGGCACCTTCAGACGTCGGGCAACTTCATTCGGCAGGTCGAGCGTCCGATAGAACAACACCGTAGATTCTCTGTAGCCGGGGTCTGCGAGAGATGGCATCCGACAAACGCGGTGCGAATAACCTTGGTGCGAGCATCCACCGCGCGAACAACGGACGGGATCAATCGCTGGGGTCAGGTTCAGAACCTAGCCCTCGCGCAGAGACCCGCGGCGACGTGATGCGCAGCGGAGCCAGGCTCGCAGGTGTTACCCCCGTGTTCATGACGTTTTCTGCGCATGAGGCCTACATAGCGGGAAACAACCACAGTTATCATCCGTTTGAGAACCCCTGCGACCTTGGTGGGATGACAGCCCGATGCCGGCACCAACGTCAAGATCGTTGAGCATCCTGACCATTGTCGGTCTCTCGCTGGCCGGCGCGTGGGTGTCGGGTACCCTGCTCACCGAGCACGACGGAGGCTGGGCCGCCGAGCGACAGGGAACAGGCTTCTTGCTCAGCCTGTGCGAATCGCAGGTCCTGCCCAGCGTCAGTTGTGCAGGTGTAGTCGACAGCCGATGGGGCTCGTTTGACGCTTACATCGGCTCCCGCCGTATATACGTTCCCACCTCGCTGATCGGCCTGGCCTATTTTGTATCGCTGGCCATCTGGTTTGGGATGGTCGGGAGTTTCCTTGCGGCCGCCCGATGGCTGTGGGTCTTGACCCTGCTGGTCGTTTCATGCGGACTGGTCGGCTCCATATTTTTTTTGGTGCTCATGGCGCTGACCCTTTCGGAGTGGTGCCCTCCGTGTGTCATCGCCCACCTGCTCAATGGGGCGATCTTCATCGGCACGATCTGGCTGTGGCGAAGCACCCGCCGGACGTCGGCTGATGAGTCGACATTTGACCTGACAGCCCTTATCACGCCCGCCAGGGTCCGAAGGCGGCTCGCGGGGTGGGCTATGGTCGTTTCAGGCGCTGCAGCCTTGGGTTTGTGGTTTTATTTCGATGCCGCGACCGAGGTACGCCGCCAGTGGCGGAAGCTGCACGGACTGAACCAGGTCATCGCCGAGATACAAAACGATCGGGGGTTCGTGCTCCGCGAATACTTCGCCCAGCCGGTAGTCGAGATTCCTCGTCGCTCCGACGACAACCGGGTCGCACTGGCTTGTTTGAGTGAATCCGCGCCCAGGCTGCTGATCTTCACGGATTACGATTGCTCCGAGTGTGCCTGCTTCGAATCCCGACGGCACTCGCTGATCGAGCCTGCCTTTTGTGGTCACCTGCGAATCGATTACCGTCACTTTCCGCGCCGCCACACCGAGAGCGGAACCATTCAGTACGCGGCGGCCCATGGATCTGTGACCGGGGGCAACAGCTTCCGCGCAAGTCTCGCCGCTGAGGCAGCTCGATTGCAGGGAGGGGACCAGGCGTTTGCAGCCATGCACCGCCTGTTGTTTAAGCATCGCAAAGACCGGCCCCACCCCGGCTATGCGCAACTGGCCCAACTCGCCGGCTTGGACGTGGAACGGTTTCTTGCCGATATGAGCAGCGATGTTGTTCGACAGCGCGTCCAGGAGGATATCGCCCTGGCGGCCAGACTCGGCGTCACTGCTGCCCCGGCCATTTTCCTTGACGGAAGACGTGTACCGGACCTCTGCGCAACCAGCCCGGTATTCTGGACGGCCGTTGCCGAAGAACTCACCAATAGTCCGGCAGTTACCGCTGCGTCTGCGGAGATCGCGTCACGATGAACGGCGGAGCCTGTGCAACATGCCGATGACCGAAACCCAACCCCCACCCGAAGTTGACGCGCCGAAGGCCTCCGCCCCAGTCCTGACTATGCGCAGTCTTCGCATGATGCACCTTCTGGAGCGGATCGCCGCCAGATTCAACAAGGCGGGGGTGCCGCTGATGGTGCTTAAAGGTGGCGCTCTCAACCTCACGCTATACGACCGGCCCGATGCCAGGCCGATGGCGGATCTTGATTTGATGATCCGCCCGGAGGATGTCGACCAGGCCTTCGCACTGCTCGAAGAGCTGGGCGGACTTCGCGGCGAGGCCCTTGTTCGAGAAGATTTCTTCCCCCGATTTCACTACGAGGTGGAGTACGCGGTCGGTACCATCTATCCTGTCAAGATCGATCTGCACATCCGTCCGTTTCGCCCCCTCCGCTACGCTCAATCAGTGCCGACAAACGCATTGTGGGCCCGGGCCGAAACCGTATCGATGGGGCGGGCAAGCGTTCTGATCCCTTCGACGGAGGACATGCTCCTGCACCTCACCGTGCACGCCGCGATTCACGGCTGCGCGCGCCGCATGTGGCTCGAGGATATCAAACTGTGGATCGAGACTCGGAAAGAACGGATCGACTGGAACGAGTTCCTCGCCACAGTGGAGCAGTGCCGACTGGCGCTTCCGGTGCGGCAGGGCCTTGCAGGCATTGAGCGCGAATTTGGGACGGTCTGTCCACAGCATATTACGCAGCGCCTTCTGCAAATGCGGGTAGGTTGGCGGGACCGGCTGGCGCTGTGGCAAGCTCCGCGCGACGCCGGTCATCCCGCTGCGCACGTGGTAGTTAATGCGCTATGCACCCCGGGGTTGCGATTCACGTTTGGCTACCTCCGGGCCTTGCTTTTTCCTGACAAGGCACATATGGCGGACTGGTATTCTCGGCGCCACTGGGGCTGGTTGCCTTGCGCTCATCTGCTTCGATGGCTTGGGCCGATTGTCTCACGGCTTCCGCGTGTACGGTGGTTGATCTCGAAAACCGAGGTCCGACCGAGCCCGGTCCATGGTATCGGTGTATTCGCAACGCGAGACATCGGACGTGGTGAGGTGGTGGCACGATACCACGGAAAGAACGTAGAACACGACGGCATCTACGTCGTCTGGCGTATGGACGCATCGGGGCACAAGCAACGATATGAGATCACAGGAAAGCTCAAGTTCCTGAACCACTCCTGCCGGCCAAACGCCCAACTCTCCGGGTTCGCACTGCTGGCTTCGAGGCCCATACGCGCCGGTGAGGAAATCACGATCAAGTACGAAGGAGCAACCTGTACCTGCCGAGAACAGCACCAAGAACATGTGGTGGACAGGCCGATACCATCTGCACTGGCGGGGTAGTGGAAAACCAGAATGCCTGAGACGTTGTATTGGCGGTTTGGAGCATATGCGGATGATTTCAGGGATTCAGATGCACGGGTACTTCGCAGGAGGTAGTGCATGACGCGAAAGTCGAAACGACAAGATAGAAAGGGGCTGCGACCGTCAGCGGAGGACTCGAGCAAACCGGCCGTGAGCACTCGCCGGACGTTTCTCGCCAGCGCCGGAAAGAAGACCGCTTTCATTGTCCCAGTTGTTTCTACCTTGACTGCGCAAGAGGCACTGGCGGCGGGCAGCTACCCGGCTTGCAGTCCGTACGGCGCCCCTTGCGTCGTCGACGAAGACTGCTGCGACCTCAACTGCCACGCTCCGACCATGACTTGCAAGGGCGCGATATGATCGGGGGCAGGTAGAATGGACGTCATGCGCGGATCGCAGTGGACGCTTCGCGACGCGGAGATCGTCACTCCACGTCAGTACGACGATATCGTGGAGGAGCGGTTGGATCACGAGGCCATTCTGGTCGATCGTCGGAGCGGTCATATACACAGGTTGAATGAGACCGCCATGAGTGTGTGGCGTTCGTGCGACGGGCAGAGGACTACGCGCCAAATCGCAAAACAGATGACCGATGTATACGATGTGGACTTTGAGGACGCGCTCGATCACGTGGATCAACTCGTTGCCCGGTTTGCAGAGCTGAACCTGCTCGAGGTGGAGACGGACGCATGATTAGGGCCGTCGACACCACCTCCCCATTTATCGACAGATGCGCGGATTACAGGATTGGCGGCATCAACGTTTCGATAACCAGTGAGTTGGATGAGGTCTTAGGAGACGTTGCAGCCCTGTACCGCGGATATCCCCAGGGTGACACTGACGCGGACGGAACCATTCGCATGGACGTGCGGAAGGTCAAAGGACGACGACTGCGGCGGCCCCGGTATCGTATCGTCGGCGACGGGGAAGAAATCGGGAGGGAGCGCCATCGCGACGAGGTGCTCCCGTTTCTCGAGTGGGGTATCAACTGGCGGGTGATCGCCACACACAGCGAATACCTTCAGCTTCATTCAGCCATGCTGGTCTATCGCGGAGCCGGTTGCATCTTCGCGGGAGCCTCCGGCTGCGGAAAGTCAACACTGGCTGCCGCCCTCCTGTCGCGCGGGTGGAGGTATCTGGGCGACGAACTCGCATTGATCGATCCAAACAGTCTGAACGTGCAGCCGTTTCCGAAGGCTCTGTGTATCAAGTCCGGGTCCTTCGGCCTGATGAGACGGCTAAACATGCCGTTTGCCGGCCGTCGTCACCACGTCAAGGGCTTCAAGGGGCATGTCGGATACATCAATCCGCTCGACGTCCGGGCGCACCCGCTGGGGGACCCGGCTCCCGTCCGATTCGTGATCTTTCCCAAGTACACCGAAGGATGTAAGCCGCGCCTTTACCAGGTCTCACGCGCTCGGGGGGCGTTCGGGCTGGCCCGATGCGCATTGAACAGCAACATGATCGGCCATCAGGCGTTCTCCATCCTCAGCGATCTTGTTCGCGGGGCGGAATGTTACGGGCTGGAGTCGGGGCCAATCGACGGCGCTTGTGACCTGATCGAGTCCCTCTTTTGAGGCGGCCGTTGATTCAGGCGGCGGCGACGCTCTCCGAATGATTTATCCGGCCGATAATCATTTGGATTCCGCATCCGGCGGTGTCGATATCCATTCAACAGGACGTTGAAACGCCAAGAGAGCGTAACCATTGGGGCGGTGAGCGTTGGGGGACCGACTGACAGGCAGAGCATCCAAACCCATGGGCCGAGCACATAAAACGGTGTCAGTGATCATGACGGTCAAGAACGAGCCCGCCGGCTGCGCGCTCACGCTCGATTCCCTGCTAAGCCAGACGCGCCGGCCCGATGAGATCATCGTCGTCGACGGCGGCTCCAACGACGAGACCGTTGACGTGATTCGTCGATACGCCGCAGCCAATCCAACACTACACCTGGTCGAGGCACCTGGAGTGAATATCGCCTGTGGGCGCAACATCGCAGCCGACGCTGCCCGCGGCGAGATCATCGCCACCACGGACAGCGGGTGCCGCGCCCGGACTGATTGGCTCGACAAGCTCGTCCGACCCTTTGAGGAAGACCCGGACGTGGAGTTCGTTGCCGGTTTCTACCAGATCGAGGGCCGGACGCTTCTAGAGCAGGTCGTGGGATTGGCGACGATGCGCGGTCAACTGGATCCGGTCCGACCGGAGACCTTTAACCCATCGGCACGTTCCATGGCATGCACCAAGGCCCTGTGGTCGCGGGTCGGCGGATGGCCGGAGTGGGTCCACTTTTCCGAGGACACCCTGTTCGACCACAAGGTACGCCGTCTGAATGTAGGTTGGCGATTTGTCGGCGATGCTATTGTTCACTGGCGGCCCCGCGGGTCGCTTCGAGCAATCGCCAGGCAGTTCTACAACTACGGTACGGGTCGAGGCCACACCCGGATCGGGGCTTCCGGTTTTGCATATAACCTTCGCAACGCCCTGCTGATAACTGTAATAGCGGGGCTCTGTTTCCTGACCAACTGGGCCATCCTCGCACTGGTATTCCTGCTGGGCTACTTCTACGTTTGGACGTTCCATCACAAAGCCGTTCGGATCGCCCGGCGGACCCGAAGGCTCCTTGCGTATCCTCTCTGCCTCTGTGTCATGTGGGTGGTGCTTACGTCGAATCTCGTGGGGTATCTGGTCGGATCCTGGCAGCGTTGGAGGGATAGTGATCGCTACCGGCACCGAATGGAAGCCTATCTGGCGAGTTCATAGCCGTGCGAAGCTTCTATCCCACATCAGAACCGGCCCCGCAGAAACGGCGTACCACCGATCGCGTGAAGCGTGAGCGAGCACGTTCGTCGCCGCAGCGCCCGCACTGGCTTTGTGTCGCATATGCGTTCCCACCGATCAACCGCAGCGGCACGCAGCGCACACTCGGTTTCGTCAGGCATCTTGATCGGCTGGGTTGGGATGCCACAGTCTTGACGGTCATCCCACGGGGTGAACCGTTGGATGAGTCGTTGGTGCGGGAGGTGCCGCCATCGACCACCGTCCTGAGGACTCCATGGGTGAACCCGATCGAGCGGATAAAGACCCTCTCTCCCCTCAGTAAACGTCGCGGCACCAGGCAGCCGGCCATGGCTTCAAGGGTGCTCGGCGACCCGCACGCATCAGAGCTCGCGTTTCTTGGAAGCATCTGCGAATGGTCATCGCAGTTGCTTATAACTCCCGACGCTCGCGTTGGCTGGGTGGGGCCGGCGGTTCGCGCCGGGCTGAATGCGATCCGACAACGTCGCCCCGACTTGATCTACTCGACCTCACCCTACATGAGCGCCCATCTTATCGCCCTTGTTCTGAGCAGGTGGACACACTTGCCCTGGGTAGCGGACTTCCGCGACCCGTGGCGAGGGAACCCTTTCCGTTCGCTAGGTTTTGAGAGTCTGGAGCGTTGGGATTCCCTCCTCGAATGGCTCGTGCTCCGTAGCACCACTCACATTGTCTGTTGCACACCGACCATGACAGAGCAGCTCCGTCGTCGCCACCCGTTTACGGCGAACAAATCGACCACAATCCTGAACGGCTTCGATCGCGAACGGTCTGACAGGATTAGACCGACACGCATCGCTCCCGCCGATCATTTCGTCCTGACGCACTGCGGCCAGTTCTACGGTCCACGCAGTCCGAAGGTCTGGTTCGCAGCCCTGCGCCGTGCGGTACGGCAGGCACCTCAGCTCGCCGGGAAGATTCACATTGCACTGATCGGCTCGCAGGAGTTTGAAGGACGGTCTCTTCGGGAGTGGGCAGCCCAGGGGGGCGTCAGCGACTGCGTTCGCGTCCTCGGCCAAAAGTCTCACTCCGAGACCCTCTCGCACATGGTGGGCAGCGACGCCTTGATTCTCGCCGTCTCAGCCGGTGCCGGCGGTGAGCTGCAGATCCCCAACAAGCTTTATGAATACCTGGCCATCCGCAGGCCGATCATCGCAGCCTGCTCTTCTGCAAGCCCCGTAGTGTCCATTTTGAAGGAAGCCCGCGCCGAAGCGGTTGTCTGTGATCCGACCGATGAACAAGCCCTCGCAAGGGCCATCACACAGCTTGCGATCGACCGTCATGTGAATGTCATCGACGCCTGGAACGGAGTCGATCAATTCGACCGGGCACACCGTGCGAGAGAACTGCAAGAAGTCTTTCAGCGCCTATCGCGTCGTCGCAGGTCAGGGCGGGGCCTGGTGTTGAAGTCGGCCACGATGCCGGCCCGGGCAGCCGTTCCGGGCGAACTCGCGCCAACCGGCCCCAGCCTTATTGTATCTGACGACACTTCGCTATGATGACCGCAGCTTGGTATAGATCCTGGAAGACTGTCCCCGGAGTCACAGTCCGTGGACGATAAATGGGTTGGTCCTTTGCTCACGCCCGACGGTAGTCTCCGGACCGTGACCGGAGATGATCCGCGTCTCCTCGGGCAATGTCATGAGCTGCTCACGAATGTTGCGCATTAGCCTGTCCCCGTCGCTGTGGGGAAAATCCACGCGTCCGACGCTGCCGGCAAAGAGGGCGTCGCCGACAAAGGCGATACCCAGCTCCCTACAGTACAGCGTCCGCCCGCCGGGTGAGTGACCAGATGTGTCAAGAATCTCCCATCGGCTGCCGTCGAGATCAAGCGTTTCACCCGGTTGAAGATCCCGGGGGTCGGTCACGTTGGTGGCAATCCCCGAGGCCATCCGGGCTGACAGGTTTTCCATAGGGTCCAACAACGCCGCCCACTCCTCCTTGGCCAGGTAGACCGGAAGCGCGCCGAGGTTGTCGCGCACCTCGTCGATACCACCGATGTGGTCTGCGTGTGCATGGGTAAGCAGAATGGCCGCTGGTGTTAGCGATTTTTCGCGCACATGCTGGACGATCTGTCCAGCCTGGGGCGGCAGACCGGGATCGATGATCCAGCAAGGCCCGCCCTCGCGCAAGTAAATCGTGCAGCCGTTCTCCATGTACATCGGGTCATTGGTAATGTGAATCTGAAGCGCTTTGTCTGCCATTCCGTTCCCGTCGCATAATTCGGGCGTGCGCATCAGAGCCGCAAGCTTCAGCCTGCGAGAGAAACCACGCCCCAACCGTGCGCATCCGCCTTGCTGCGGGATAGTAACGGAAACGGCTATTTCGATCCACGGCTCCCTCTCAGGGCCGAAGGCATGCCTTTGCCGACGAGGGTGATGCAGTCTGAGTCCGCAAACTCGGTACTATCCACCAATGAGCCGGTGATGGATAGCGTTATCTCGGTTGCGCTACGCCCTCGGTAGCATGGGTTCGTTGCGGGCGGACCCATGTGTAGCTGTCTGGACTTGGTGGCCCAACGGATGTGATGCTTCACGAGCTGACCGCTGATAGCTGTTTGCTGAATGCTTCTACGTCGTCTGCAGGGCTGCGATGATGTTGCTGCGGGCGGCGTAGCGAGCAGGAACAATGCCGGCAACAACGCACACTGCAACCGTAAGAGCCACGCTCAATGAAACCGTCCCGATCGGGACGATGAACTCCAACGTGACATCAATCAGGGTGGCGGCCACGAGGTTGTCACTATAGGCCGCATGAAACCCGAGTAACACGCCGATGACGCTTCCAAGCAGGCCTAGTGTAATCGCTTCGGCAAACACTAATCGAATGATCTGGGATTTCTGGGCCCCCACCGCCCGCAGCATGGCGAGTTCGCGAGACCGCAGATGCACGCTGACCATCATCAGGTTGCCTATCCCCACGGCGGCCACCACCAGAATGATCGAAGGCAGCCAGGTGATCAGGACAATCGCTCGCTTCAGGTGCGTATCCACCTCCTGTTTGAGCCGGCGAAGCGAGCCGATGATCGCACCAGGCCTATCCATCTCCTCCGCAATCTTCAGAAGCACCAGCCGCTCACGAAATACATCCCAGTTCTCCTGGCGAGTCCGCCGCTTTGTGCCCGAACTCCATCGGAGCCATCGAATGGCCTTGGCGAATCGGCGTAGCTCACTTCGCGGTTCAGGAGAAAGTACCGTGCCGGCACCGGTATCGAGCCACTGACCCAGCACCGTGCGGACCCCCTCGACCGCCTCTCCTTCATTGGTGAGACTCTGCGACCACGAGAGCATCGCCCGTGCCACCGCAGCGTCACGTGTAAAGTCCGGCAGGTTGAGTGGATCGAAGTCCGGCGGCGGGAGGCTTGGCGGCAGGTCCAGATCACACATGAACATCGAGACCATATCGAGGCCGAACTTCTCCTTCAGATCCTCTCGGGTCCCCAACACGGCACTGGCGGCCGCGAACTGCATATAGCTCTCGGCCTGGAAGGCGGTAACCGCCAGATCCATTGCCGGTGACTGGACGACGCCGGCCACCTCGAACTGAGCGGAACGGTCACCAATGCTGATCGTGACACGGTCACCGACATGGAGGTCCTTGTTTCGCGCCGTCTGCGGTGGGATTAGCACATACCCGCCGCGTTTGATCTTCTCCAGCGCTTCAGCTCGCTGGCCCTCGGTGAAGACCACCTTGGTCATGGCAAGCAGCTTGTCGGGTTCGCCGGCCACGAACACCGGCCGAGTCAGCTTACGCAGAAACCGTTCCACAAGCGAATGCTCCGCTGACTCCGCTTCGCCGGTGCCCTGAATCTCGCAATCGACATCCGTGGTCACCGTGCACGCTCCCAGACCGGGAAGCTGTTGCACGCGCTCTATGACCTCGCCGGGTACATACCTTTGCGACCAGACGAATGTCTCCGGGAGTCTGGCGGGGAAATCCCAGATCGCCAACACGCCCTCGGCACGCACGGCGATGAATACCATGAGCGAAAGCCCCACCATCAGTACCCAACATGCCCCTGTGCTGCGCCAGGGCGCACTAATAAGCGGCTCCTCGGCCAGTTTGGCGCGCACACCCAGCAGCCGGCCGACCAATCGGGCAATCGGGCGGCCCAGCCAGACCACCACGACCGGGGCGATCAGGGCATATCCCAAGTACAACGAACCGGTCCCGATCGAAGCGAACGCCATATTCAACCATTGCGCCCGGTCGGGCGTCGTCACCATGCCGTGATGCAACAGAAGAAATGCCACACCCAGGGCACCGGCAAGATAGACGAATCGCAATCGCGCCGGTCGCGCCTGGGGGTTTACGGCCTCCAGCGGCCCGACCCCACCCACCTGCACGATCGAGAACAAGGCCACAAGCAGCGTCGTGGCCATCCCGGAAGCCGCCGCCAGCCCGATCCCCCACCGGCTTAGATACACCCGGATGATCATGTCCCCGGCAGCGCCGGCTGTGATGTATGTCAACGCAATGCCGCCTACAATGCCCAGGATCGTCCCGACCACGCCCAGGAGCATCAATTCGGTCAGCAGCAATACGGCGAGCTGCCCTCGCGTAAGTCCCACACAGCGCATGATTCCGAGCTGCCTGCGGCGCTGGTACAAGCCGATGCTCTGCGTGGTCAGAATTATGAAGAATGAGGTGAGCATCGCGATCAGCGCTACAAGCAGCTCGACCAATCGCGTGACGCGCTTGGCCTCATCGAGCAGAAGCTGCCGGGCGGCCGCCGATTCCACGTGACAGGGATATGGCAATTGCTGCTCGGCGATGATCCGTTCGACACTTGCCTTCGCCTCGGCCAGTCCACCCGGCGACGGATCATGCAACATGACATCGATCGCTGAGGCCTTGCCCGGTTCGTCCTTCAGCTCCTGCACGTCCGCCAGGGCAACGTATACGGTGGGCTGTTGAAACTCGGCGACTCGCTGACTGTCGAACAGTCCGGTGATCGTAAACGCCATCTTCGGCCCACCCTGATAAGAGGCCAGCATGAGGCGGTCGCCAAGGCCGATGTGCCAGGCGTTGGCTGTCTCTCGCTCGATGACCGCAACGCCCCGCTCGCCCGCACGGAACATATGACCCTGCAGGTTCGGCAAGGTACGAAAGTGACGCTCGGTCTCGGGGTCGATACCGACGGCGTCCACCCGCCAATACCCCGATTCGAGCAGCCCGTCCGCATCTTGCGGACGCATCAGCAGCACGCGCCGTCTGAGGCGGACCGTCACCTGGCGAACGTTGGGAAGCTCAGAGACTCTTTCGGCAATCGATGCGTCCAAGCTCCCCCAGTGGGCGCCTGCTGGATGCACGGTCAGATGGGCGGCCCCAAGCCAGTGAGTGACCACTTCGTCTGTGATCGCCCGATGAGCGGTTTCGTGGAAGTTCGTGGTGATGACGACCGTGGCGACGCCCAAGGCGACTGAGAGAATCGCGGCGATCGCCCGGCCCGGACTAGCCGACCAGCTCCCGGTAGCCAGATGCCACAACCGAGGCATGATTTTCTCCACCGGGCTGAATCTCGCCCATGATCCGACCGTCCTTGAGCACCACAACGCGGTCAGCGAACGTGGCCCCATCCGCTTCATGGGTAACCGCCACTACGGTCCGACCATGCTCACCGCAGAGTGAGGCCAACAGCCGCCAGATGGCAGCCCCGTGCTGAGTGTCCAAGTTCCCGGTCGGTTCGTCCGCAAGCACCAGTGCCGGATTGTTCATCAGCGCCCGGGCGATGGCGACGCGCTGCTGCTCCCCGCCGGACAAGGCCTGCGGACGATGGGTGGATCGATGGCCAAGGTCCACTTGCTCCAGAACCTGGCGTGCCCGTCGCTCCACATCACGCTGGTTGACGTTGTCGAGCATGGCGGGCAGGGCCACGTTCTCGGCCGCGGATAGTGTGGGTAGCAGGTTGTAGGTCTGAAATACAATGCCCAACCGGCGCCGGCGAAACAGCGTACGCTCTCGATCGCCTATCCGGGCAACATCTCTACCTTCGATAACGATCGAGCCCGAGGTAGGCTTATCGAGGCAGCCAAAAAGATGCAGCAGCGTGCTCTTGCCCGACCCGCTTGCACCCATGATGGTGACGAATTCGCCCTTCTTCACGCTCAACGAGACCCCGCGCAACGCATCAACCGGTTCGCCGCCGGTCTCGTATTGCCTGTACAGGTTGGATGCTTCGAGCACACGATCGCTGTGAGGGGTTTGGACACCGGTGTCGAGGACTTGCTTGGGTTGTGGCATTGCCTTTCCCGATCCCTGCGAGCAGGCTGATCGCCATGCGGGCAAAAGACTCCATCAGGCTTTGAAGGCATTGTACGCGAGGTCCGCAGGCCCGCCAGCCGAGGAAGACCCGTAACGGTCTGCCTTAAGGTGGTGTAGTGCGTAGGTGGCAAAAAAGAAGGACGCCCATCAATCTGACGGGCGTCCCACGTTCTGATACCGGGTCAATGCCCCGGCATTAGCCGATTAATCACGCAGCAGGCTTGTCCTCTTGCTTCTTCACTTTCTTCTTGCTGCCTCGCCTTGTCCTGCGTTCCGCCTTTTTCCTTGTCGTGCCTTCGCGCTCCCTTCTCTCAGTCGCCGTGACCTTAGTCCTACTCCTCTTTTCCCGCTTGACGCGCCTTTCTCCTCCGGCCTTGCCCCTATCAACCGTCTCGCGCACACGGCGCTCTCTAGATCCACTTCCGGCCCTCATCTGGACATCGGCGCCGGTGTCGCGTATCAAGAAGAAGTAGGAACCGGCACCAAGCGCTGCCACAGCAAAGACTGCCAGCAGGATTATCTGTTTCTTCTGCTTCTCCATAACGACAACCTCCCTCGAAGCTCCGATGCACTTCGGTCTGACACCTGAACCTGCCCGAGACAAGTATCGGCAGGGATCGACTTACGGTCAACCCGTATCGTTCTGTCGACCTTTTGGCCCATTCACGTCGTGAAGCACACCGTCTCACTATTGTAGACGCCTAGCGGCTCTGATGGTTCTCGCTTTTTCGCTCTTTTGCTCGGGGCCTGCGGTGTACTGAAGCAGGCTGGAAGATATGAATTGTCACGTTAAAGTATCCCCAGCGCCTGCGTAGACCCGTTTGCGTGTGGCCCACGGCGGCGAATCCCATCTCGTAGTCCACGCGGGTGCATTCAGGCGATCCCGTGAGCGTTTGCGTCGGCATTCCACGACTTGGTCGCATGCCCGGTGTCGGCATCGACAGTCGGTACAGGGAACGCCCTTTGCGACAATGACGCCCGCGGTGGGTTTGTGCCGTTTACACCAGGGGAGTTTCGTGACTCATGTAGCGTCCGGTCCCTGCGCCGGCCGTAGAGAGCCTCGCTGCCGGAAATCCTCCGAATGGAACGGCACTAACCCTGCGGCGGAATCTTCTTTTTCTTGACGTGCTTTTTACGCTCCGTTGTCTGCGGGCGGCGTGATTCTTTCGGTTTGACCTCGGGCCTCTCAGGCCGCCGTCCGGAGGGACGGACCCTTTCCTTAGGCTGGTCACGTTTACGCACGGGCTTGTCCTTGACTACCTCCGGCTGATCGGTCCGTACGCGTCGTGGCCCGAGTGTAACGGTGTCAGATTGGGGTGCGATGTCGCGCTGGCGACTTCCAAGCCAGTAAGCGCCGGCGCCAAGAGCAAGTAGAGCAACGCCGGCTAATACGATCTTCTGTGGTTTGTTACTGTCCATATCGAGATCCCTTCAACTGGGCGTTTCATCCCCGTCGAGCTTCCTGTCGGGGAAGCGTGTCTGCGGACCGATCCGGTCTGAGCGTCGCCGCCGGACCCTCTAATTGAAAGGAGAAGCACCTGCCTTCTCAATCAATTTAGACGCGTGAGTGCTCCGCCGGTTCCATCGGTTCCCCGAGAGTCACGGAAGCTGCTGCCGTCGCTTGCCCGTCGGCTCGCGAAATTACCTGGATTTGGCAGCCTTTCTGGAGGTTTAGTTGACGGGTAGGGTGAATCTGCTACGCTCGCAGAATTGAATCGTGTCATTCGGACCCGGCGTTTCGGTCTGCATTGTTCCGTCGATGTACGAGGAGTGTGGCTTCATGATGAAAATCGGATTTAGCTCGCTTGCCTGTCCGGACTGGGATGTGGAGACCATCGTGGCGAATGCGTCAGCTATGGGCTTTGATGGCGTAGAGCTGCACGGGCTGCGGGGTGAGTTTGAGCTTTCCCTGGTTCCGGAACTGACCAGCCAGCCCGAACGTGTCCGCCGGCTATTTCAGAGGAACAACGTTGAACTTGTATGTCTGGGTACACTTGCAACTCTGAGCTCGCGCCAACGGAAGAAGGTTGCACGGCAAAAGGCCCTGGTCACTGGTGTTATCGAGCTGGCAGCCAAACTCGGTTGCCCGTACGTACGTCTTGACGTGGGCAAAGTCCAGCGTTGGGACAATCGTTGCGCGGCCCTGTCGCGCATCGCTGACGTCCTGATCTCACTGGTTCCCGTTGCTTCCCGCTCTGGTGTCACGCTGCTGGTGGAAAACGGCGGTGACTTTCCAGGCAGTCAGGAGTTGTGGTTCTTGATTAATGCGGTGGACCATCCGGCTGTGCAATGCTGTTGGAACCAGTGCCATGCGATGGCCATCCGCGAGCAGCCTACGAAATCGATACCCTGTCTGGGGAGCAAGATCGGCCTCATTCACCTCTGCGATGCCGAGTTTGACGAGCGTGGGACGTTGCTGGAGTATAAGCGGTTGGGCGAGGGGAATGTGGGGATTGCCCGCCAGATTGAGCTGCTCAAGGGTATCGTTTACGACCGGTATCTGGTGTTTGAGTGGCCGAAGACACAGGTGGAGTCGCTTCCCGCACCGGAGGATGTGCTGGGGGAGGTCGCCAAGTTCTTGCGTGAGCGCATTGACGAGAAGCAGACAGTCCTATCAGCGTACAAGGGGGACAAGCGCCCGCCCAAAATGGCCTCGCGTGCGACAGTGCCCGGTACCCGTTGATGGTCCGGGCGGCTCAGGATATTGCGCTTATTTGCGCCATTCTCTCGTTCGTCTGCTGTGTATGTGCTGCCGTAGTGCTACCCGGGGGGGGCCGCTCCGCTTTCAAACCCGCGCCGCGCCGGGTTTTTACTAGGTTGGCCCACGTCGTTGCCTTGCTGCTCGGCGTAGTGACGGCCATCATTCAGTCGGTGGTACTGATGATGCGGGTGATCTACGTCGCGGTAGATCTGATGAACGGCTATCCCCTTCACGGCGAGCGGGACTATGGCTTCGGACCGACCGGTCTGTGGAGTATCGGTCTTCTGTTTGCGGCGTGCGCGATCACTTTCGTGTCGACCGGCGACCGGCGGCTGGGCACATGCCAGCTCTGGAGTGCGGCCATGATGGCGTCGTGGGCATGTCTGCTCGCCCCGGTGCTACGCAGCACGCCGACCGGCGGATACGAACGGACCGGCAGCACCCTCGTGTTGCTCGCCGTTCTATCGATTCTCCTCGCACTAGCCGTCAAGATCACCGGGAGTATCCAGCGGCGGCGCGGGCGGATCACGCCATCCAGTTCGGGTGACTCGGCCGGGGCTGCCCGTCCCTGGCCGGGACTGTCCCTCAGCGCCGCGTTGATCTCGTTGGTCGTGATTCTACTGGTCTGCTATCATTTGATTGTTCCCTTTGCGGCCGGTCCTGGCGGATTCCGTCTGACAGTGCTGATCGCCACGGCATCGGCCGCCCTGGCCGCGTTCGCGAGTTTTGTGCTTCTCAGGCAAGAATGGAGTACGCATGTCGCTGCCGCCGCCATGGGGCTGACATCGCTGGCACTCTGCGGGCTGGCGACTATCGTTGTGCCTTCGCAACCGGTGACCCTGGCTGAGCGGTATCCGCTGGTGTTCAACGCAATGATTGTGGGATTTGCGGTCGCGACGGGATTGTGGACCCACCTGGCGTCGGTGTGGGATCAACAACTTGAGGGTGACCAAGTGCGGACTACCACCGGCCAGTTGATCCCACACGCCAAACGTTTCGCTTTCTATAGTGCTGCACTGGCTTTGGTGGTGGGAGCGGTGATGGCGATCTGGCCTCGATTGCCGTCGATCGCGGCGACGGATGACACGCTCGGCCGGGTGGCGGCCGGGCTTTCCACCAACCTGTTCCTGCTGTTGGTGATGCTTTGGTGCTCGCGGCGGCTGCACAAGCTGACCTTTCATATCCTCACGTTGCTTACGGTGTTGTCGACCGCGGGGTTTCTTCTGGCCCGTATGCTGCCGTTCACGCCTGGGTTTGGCTAGCGAAACTCCAGGCAGGGGAGTGTGAGTGGTGAAAACGAAGCGGATCGAGCGTCTCCTTAAACTAATCCAGGGGCTGCAATCGGGCCGCTCCCACACTGTCGAAGACCTTGCAAAACACGTAGGTGTGTCGCGGCGCACCGTGTTTAGAGATCTCGAGCTGCTCGCCCGAGCGGGCATACGATACGCCTACGATCGCGAGACAAAACGGTACTCGACCGCGGGAACCACACTGCTGCCCCCAGTGACACTGACGCATGCCGAAGCGATGGCGTTGCTGTTGGCAGCCCGCCACATGACTCGCCGGGGCATGGTTCCTGATGAGGCCGCCGCCGCATCCGCAGGTCTGAAACTCGAAAGCATGTTGCCGCCGCCGATTCGCGATTATTGCGGTCCGCTTCTGAAGCGAATGGAAATCCGCAGTGAGCCGGCTTCGGACACCGGATCGATCCTGGGAACCGTTTCAATCCTCCAGACGGCACTGCTAAACCAAGACAAGATTCGAGCCCAATACGATTCCTATTATGAAGGTCGGGTCATTGACGTCGTTCTCCACCCGTATCGGTTGGTTTACCTACACCGTGGCTGGTACCTGATCGCGTTTACCGAGTGCGTGTCCCGCATCCAAACCTACAAGGTCGAACGGTTTCTGTGTCTAAGGCTGCTCGATGCCTCCTATTCCATCGCTCCAACCTTTACGCTCGATGACTATTTGGGGAATGCGTGGTTGATGATCCGTGGTGACAAACGGTACCACGTCAAGGTCCGCTTTCTCAAGAAAGTGGCAGCCAACGTGGACGAAATCCATTGGCACAAGACCCAGCACACCACTTATGAGGAGGACGGATCACTGATTTTCGAAGCCGATGTCGACGGAATCGAGGAGATTTCCTGGTGGATCCTCGGTTATGGGGATCAAGCCCAGGTGCTTGAACCGCCCGAGCTACGTAGCCTTCTCGCCGAGCGAGTGCAAAGCATGTACGAGTACTACTGCGGTGACGGATAATCGGTAAAGTGACGCGGAGTAGGCACGGATGCGTGCAGTTGTACAGCGGGTCAATCAGTCGTCGGTCGAGGTGGACGGCCGCATATGCGGCGCCATCGAAGGCGGGCTCTTGGTGTACCTGGGCGTGGCTCACGACGACAACGAGGCGGACGTGACATATCTTGCTGACAAGGTGTGTCACCTTCGGATTTTCCCCGATGAAGACCGTAAGATGAACCTTGACGTGGGGCAGGCCGGTGGTCAGGTATTGGTGATCAGCGCGTTTACCGTCCAGGCGGACGCCCGCCGCGGCCGAAGACCGTCCTTCGAGTTGGCTGCACCGCCGGACCGTGCCGTCGTTCTCTATGAGTTGTTCTGCGACACACTCTCGCAGAGCGGTCTACACGTTGAGCGCGGCTCGTTTGGCGAATACATGAGCGTCAAGTCCGTCAACGACGGACCGATCTGCGTGCTGCTCGATTCCCGACGGACTTTTTAGAGCACGGACACGGTTGATTCGAGCGGTTGTCCCCGGATGGGTGGCATAACCAAACGCAGCGCCGCCGTGAATCACGCCGTGATTCGTCGTAACCGTTGCAACCGTGCGCTCGGCCTTCACAAAATGGCCGACCCGCCTGACGAATTGCCACTGTTACCCACCTCATGGTAAAAGGCCAAAATGATGTCGCTGGCAAGCTGTCCAAACGAATCCTCCGAAGCCGAGGACCACCCAAGCGACGAGGTGCCTCAATTGCTCGAGGTGCGCAACCTGCGCACGTCGTTTGTCACCGGCGGCGGTGAGTTTGCAGCAGTGGACGGGGTCTCGCTGAGCATTCCGTGTGGCAAGACTGTCGCCCTGGTCGGGGAGAGCGGGTGTGGCAAGAGTGTAACCGCTCTGTCGATCATGCGGCTGATCCCCCAGCCGCCGGGCAGAATCGTCGATGGGGAGATTTTGCTCAGCAACTTGTCGGGGTGGCGTGCCCCGGATGGTGTGGCGCGGTCTCGCGCAGCGAGGCCGTGGCTTGACACTTCCACGGCCTGTGCCGCCTGCGGCGGTTCAGACCGTGCCACCTCCAATGAGATACGCCCCATCCAAGCCGCCGATGACCACGTCGATCTGCTGCAACTGACCGAAAAGCAGATGCGGAAGATTCGCGGCAGCCGCATCGCCATTATCTTTCAGGACCCGCTTGTCTCGCTGAACCCGGTCTACACGGTCGGCGAGCAGATTGTCGAGGCCATCGAGCTGCATCAGCCGCTACGCGGGAAAGACGCCTGGTCGGCCGCCGTCGATATGCTTCGCAAGGTCGGCATCCCCGCACCCCGGCAGCGGGCTTATGACTATCCGCATCAGATGTCCGGCGGGATGCACCAGCGGGCCATGATCGCTATGGCACTATCGTGCAAACCCTCGCTCCTTATCGCCGACGAGCCGACAACGGCACTTGATGTCACCATTCAACTACAGATCCTCGAACTGCTGCGAAGCCTCCAGACCGATACGGGAATGAGCATTCTGCTGATCACGCACGATCTGGGCGTGGTGGCTCAGATCGCGGATTACGGCTACGTCATGTACGCCGGGCGGATCGTTGAGCACGCCCCGGTGAGGCTCCTGCTCAGCAACCCACTGCACCCCTACACAAAGGGCTTGCTGCGATGTATGCCGCGACTCGCACAACACAGAGAGCGACTCGAAGTGATTCCCGGCGCGGTTCCCGACCCGGCCGACTGGCCCTCCGGCTGCCGATTCCACCCGCGCTGCCGGCTCAGCGCCGAGCGAGCCCGCGATGACAGTCGAAATACCATGCCCGTTGACACCGAGGTAGGCGATGCAGCCCTACGTCGCTGCGTCGAAACCTACGCCGACGAACCTTCCGGCCAGCCCGAGCTTCGCGAGTTACAGCCGGATCATCACGTCGCCTGCTGGGAAGCCCCATAGCAGCCTGTTGAATAATGTAGCGTCACCCCTTGTGGGCGACGAAAATCTCCGTATCGCGCCACCCACGAGGGGTGGCGCTACACTTGGGCGACCGGAAACGACTTCTTCAACAGGCTGGTAGGGCAGTCTTCGTCAGAAAAAGGGGACCGGCTCCGAGCCAAACGCCCCTGGTCCCGTCGGCAACCAGCGCGCGCGAGGTGCCCGTCCCCTTTTTGACGTTTTTTGTGTAGCGGCCGGCGCCCCTGCCGGCCGTCATCCCGTGGGCCACGTCGATCTGCCGAATGCGGAGAGCCCTGCCGAAGTACCTACTCACAGAGCAGTGGCACCCGCGCCGGAAATACCACCCTTGCAGCCCCACACACCTCGGGCTATGCTATCCGCATCCTGACCCAACTTGGGCTGTTATGACATGACGTATGTCACGGATAATCACAGATTTCGACTCCTAAGCAGTCAAAGGCTTAGCGGGTTTATACAGAAGCGCACACCCTGCCCTTCCAGAGTACACAGTCATTCTGTCGCGGAACGGATATGAGCAAAGCTAGCTCCATTGTTAACCTTGGCGATATCTCGAAACCAGGGACCGTGCTGATTGAGAATATCTCGGATGCACTAGGTGGTTACTGCAAACCATATCAGATCATACGTGTTGCCAAGGCCGAGGCCGAAGCTGAGATCATTAGGGCACAAGCACAAATTGAGGTAACAGATCTTCAACGTCGCGCCCTAACACGATTTATAGCTGAAGAAGCAAACAAACAAGAGAACATTGAGACGATAACAGAACAGGCTATCCCACAACTTGAGGATTCCTCTAAACCGGAGGAAATGGAGAATGATTGGGTCGCCAACTTTTTCGACAAATGCCGCATCGTTTCTGATGGGGAGATGCAGAGACTTTGGTCCCAAGTTCTCGCTGGTGAGGCTAATGCCCCAGGAACCTTCTCTAAGCGGACAGTCAACTTTCTAGGATCTCTTGATAAGGCTGACGCACGCCTCTTCACGGCACTGTGCTGTTTCGCCTGGGATGTGGGGCATCTGATACCACTGATATATGATGTTGAAGCATGCATTTACAACAATGCCGGTATCATTTTCCCGAACCTTACGCACCTCGATGATATTGGATTAGTGAGCTTTCAACCCTTGTCTGGATTAGTACAGCGCCGCCTTGCTAAGCGTACCACGCTCTATTATCACGGATACACCATGATTATGGAATTCAAACAGGAGCAGGATAATGAGCTCCCTATCGGGCATGTTCTACTCACGAATGTGGGTGCACAGCTTGCCCGCATCTGTGGTTCTAATCCCGTGCAAGGCTTTATGGATTATGTCGTTCAGCGCTGGATGAAGGAGGGACTTGTTCTGAGCTCTCCATATCCACGAAATCTATGAAAACACCGTACATGACGCTGCACTGGACAGGGATTAATAGGGGGGACCATCTCCGATGGTGTGGTTAGCGATAGGGCTGGCGGGTCCCCACGCGCGGAGTACCCGTTCGAGGCCTAGGTGTCCCAATTGTCGTGGGTTGCGGGCAGGAAGCTAGACCAAGAAGGGACGAAGCGATCCGCCTCCGGCGGACAGGCTCCGTGACGGAGGGACGAGGGATACAATGCAAGATCAAGGATTTAGAGCAGACTCGGATTTTGTGTATTGCTCGACCCCCCTCGTTCCCCCCTTGGCAAGGGGGGATGAAAGGGGGGTTCCGCTACACGATATCCGAGAATGCTCTAGAGCCCTCAAGCGGTTTGAGGCTCAGCAGGTTTATACGGAAGGAAACGGTCTGCTTGGTTTGATTTACTCAGACAGTACAATTATGGTTGTCTGCTTATGAATATCGACACAAGCATTCTCATCAGTGCGTCAGCAAGCATCGCGGTCTTACTCGGTTGTCTTTTAGCCTCATCGGTCACAAAGCGGCTGGTCACCAGATATGCCGCAGCCAGAGGCATCAGTGACACACGATCCCTTCCGATTAAGAAGGTCCTTGCCATCTTATGGCTCTTCGTATTCCTCATTGCTCTTGGCTTCATATGGGGATATGACTTCCAGGGCCTCTATGTTGCATCCGCGGGCATATTCGCGCTTATCGGCATTGCCTTCTTCGCAGTCTGGTCAATCCTAAGCAACATAACTACAAGCATCATCATCTTCTTCTAATTCCCTATGAAGGTCGGTGATACCTTGCGACTGCCGGAGGCCGATGGTCTGACAGGTAAGATAGTTGACATCACTCTCTTTCACATCATCCTGGAAGACCCCAAAGGCAACAAGATCGCGATCCCCAATAACCTGGCCATACAAAAGATACTAGAAATCCAAAAGGGAGATGACTAGTACCATGTTTCATAAAAAACGCGACTATCATCGCTGGACCGACAATCCCTTCTCGATCCTCCGGCAGGTGCCGAGAAAGGATTCTCGGCACAGCGTAATTCTCGGCACAGAGTAGAAATTCAAAAGGGAGATGACTAATCATTCCAGATGGCCGGTGGCCGGTGCCCACCCTACAGGCCCGACACTGCTCACAGAGCAGTGGCACACCCGGGGACGTCTACCGCAAAACGATCATTCCTGCGGCCGGGAGCGGGGGTGGGGGCGGCTCCGGGCTGCGCGATTGGGTGAGGAACATAAGGGCGACGATCACGATGATGAGCAGTGCCGCAGCGATCCAGGTTGCCCGGATGCCGGCGATGCGCGGTGGTTCATCCCAGATGGCGTCATGGGCAGGCACGGCGGCCTGATCGACAACGGCTGAGAGTCGCTTGAGTTCGTCGATGGGCGGTAACGGCGCAGCGGCGTGCCGGCGCGAACCTTCGGTCAGGGTATCAGTGGGCACAGCCCGCCTTACCGTCTCGCGATCCGTGCTCGGATGAGAGTCCGGCGCGGCCAATCCCGTCGACTTCGCCGATGCCTCTGCGGTCGGGGAAGGCGGCACAGCCGGCGCGGATCGGGGCTGTTCGAATGAAAGGCTCGACAGGCAATACTTGCAGTGACTGTCAGAGGGCGACACTTCTTCGTGGCAGCTCCAGCATCGTCCGAAGTACCGGCACAGGCCCGGCGTCTCCGCCGCAAAACGCCACTGGTAATGTGTCGGCGGACCGCGAACGATTGATGTCTCAGTAATCAACCCGCGGCGAACCTGGCGAATGATCCGCTCGAGGCTGACGCCGGGGAATGGCCGGACATGCTCCAGCACGTACCACGGCCCGGCGTGGGCGATCATCTTTTCGAGCATCTCCTCGCTGAGGTCCTGACCGCAATGGTCACAGGCCTTGGCGTTGCGCAGCACGAGCTGGCCGCACGAGACGCAGGGCCAGGTATGCCCGTGCCAGACATCGCGGCCAAGAGGGCTCAGCGGGCCGATCCCCCGGCGGGCGGCCACCTCCACCGGGTGGTTGCCGGGCGGGGGCTCGACATCGTTGGCAGGATGCTGAACCGGTTCGGATTCGGGCGAAGCTGCTGTCTGGTCCACGCCGTGTTGCTCCTGGATTCTCCTATTCTAGGCGTTGGCTTTTGTCCGAACAACCGGGTATCGCCGGCTACGCCGTGTAGCCGATGTGGATCCCGCGCGGCTGAAAACACGCGGTTCGCTTGAATCGCCGTCTACACCGACCTAAACTGCTTGACTTTGCGGTCCACTGGACTCTTTGAGTAATCTATCAGCGACAATGCAGAGGCCGATGGCAAACACGCAACGGACCAACAAACCGGGTCGCTACGATCCTCCCGTGATCGAGGGTCGATGGCGGCGGTATTGGGAAGAGAACGGCACGTTTCGCATGCCCAATCCGGGTGAGTCCGGATTCGACACGGCCAAGCCCAAGTTCTACATCCTCGATATGTTCCCGTATCCGAGCGGTGCGGGGCTGCACGTCGGGCACCCGGTGGGCTACTGTGCCACGGACATCATCGCCCGCTACAAGCGCATGAGCGGTTACAACGTGCTCCACCCGATGGGTTTCGACTCCTTCGGCCTGCCGGCTGAACAGTATGCCATCGAGCACAACGTCCACCCGGCCGTCACCACGAAGGGTAACATCGACCGCTACCGACAGCAGCTCAAGATGTTCGGCTTCAGCTATGATTGGAGCCGGGAACTCGCCACCAGCGACCCGGGGTACTACAGATTCACGCAGTGGATATTCCTGCGGATGTTCGAAAGCTGGTACGACGACGAGTGTCGCTGGGTTGATCCGCAGGGCCGGGAGACCATCGGGCGAGCCAGGCCCATCAGTGAGCTTGTGGCCGAGCTGGAATCCGGAAGATGGGGCGTCAACGCTGCCTTACAACTGGTGCGCGACCGGGACGTCCCCGGTCGGAGTAAATGGACCGATCTGTCGGCTTCCGAGCAACGCCGGGTGTTGGATCACCATCGTCTGGCATATCTGGCGGAAGTCCCAGTCAACTGGTGCCCCGTTCTCGGTACGGTTCTGGCGAATGAGGAAGTCACCAACGAGGGTCGAAGTGACCGGGGCAATCACCCCGTGTTTCGCCGACCCCTTCGGCAGTGGATGCTGCGTATCACCAAGTATGCCGACCGCCTGGTAACCGATCTCGACGAACTGGATTGGCCCGAGCCGATCAAGATCATGCAACGCAATTGGGTCGGCAAGAGTACCGGCGCGGAGGCCGTCTTCCCGCTGGCCCACAAGTGGAGCATCGAAGGCGACCGGTGGGTGTGTCGCGACGGTGATGTCCCCAAGGACATGGCCCTTTCGTACGACAACTTCCCACACGCCATCCGCGTCTACACGACCAGGGCGGATACGCTTTTCGGTGCAACCTACATGGTGCTTGCACCCGAGCATGAGCTGGTCGAACAGGTCACCACGCCCGAGCATCGCACAGAGGTCGAAGCCTATGTGACCGCCGCCCGGAACCGCTCCGATCTAGACCGAACGGCCGACACCAAGGAAAAAACCGGCGTCTTCACCGGCGCCTACGCGATCAATCCGGTCAACGGACAACCGGTCCCGATTTGGATCGCCGACTACGTGCTTATGGGCTATGGCACAGGCGCGATCATGGCCGTGCCGGCCCACGACACCCGCGACTTCGAGTTCGCCAAGACTTTCGGTCTTCCAATTGTCGCGGTGGTGGAGCCCCATGAGGTCTGGTTCCATGAGCAGATCATGCGCGGGGCTCTTGACGCAGATTACTGCGCCAGGCAAGGCAAGCCCGAGCTGATCGAACGGCTCATGAAGTCGGCGACCGGTGCGGCCGGAACACTGGGAGGAATTACCGCCCAGGATGCGACGGCCATCCTCGACGGCGATCCGGGCTGGATAAGGCAGGTGGCGACTTTCGCTTATGCCGATGATCCGGGCATTTTCGCCGAAGCGTTTGTCGGCGAGGGGGCCAGTATCAACTCCCCGGCGCGGAAGGAATCCGCGGTATTGCTGCAAGACGTGTGCGACCTGAACGGCCTGCTAACCCCCGAAGCCCAGGCAAAGATCAACGCCTGGCTCGAACGGAAGGGTCTGGGCCGGGCGGCAGTCAACTACAAGCTGCGGGATTGGGTCTTCAGCCGGCAAAAATATTGGGGTGAACCGTTCCCCGTTCTGCACGGGGAGGACGGTGAGACCATCGGCCTGACCGATGATGAGCTTCCAGTCAAACTGCCGGAGGTGAAGGACTTCAAGCCGACGCAGGCCGCCGAGGACGCCGAGACGCTTCCGGAGCCGCCGCTTGGTCGGGCAAAAGAATGGCTTTTCGTCGAGCGCGACGGGCGGCGTTATCGCCATGACGTCAACACCATGCCGCAATGGGCCGGTTCGTGCTGGTACTATCTTCGCTTCATCGATCCGCATAACACCGGGCGATTCTGCGACGCCAAGGCGGAGCAGTATTGGATGCCGGTCGATCTGTACGTGGGCGGCGCCGAGCACGCCGTGCTGCACCTGCTTTATGCCAGGTTCTGGCACAAGGTGCTTTGCGACTTGGGCTTCGCCTCGACTCGCGAGCCGTTCAGCAAGCTGTTCAATCAGGGGATGATCCAGGGCTTCGCCTACCGGGACAAGCGGGGCATAACCGTCGGCCCCGATGCGGTGGAGGAGCGCGGCGAAGATCAGTTCATTCTCAAGAAAACCGGTGAACAGGTGACCCGCGTCATCGCCAAGATGAGCAAGGCCCTCAAAAACGTGGTCAGCCCCGACGAGATCATTGCCGAATGGGGTGCCGACACGTTCCGGCTTTATGAGATGTACATGGGGCCGCTGGATGCGTCCAAACCCTGGAACACCAGGGACGTGCCGGGTCTGTTTAGACTGTGCCAGCGCATCTGGCGGTTGGTGATGGATGAGGACACCAACGAACTGTCCCGTGCGCTGACCGACGAGAAGCCCGACGCCGAGACGCTTCGGGTGCTGCACAAATTGATTAAGCGTGTGACCGAGGATCTGGAGCAGCTCAAGCTGAATACGGCCATCGCGGCCATCTTCGACTTCGTCAACTTCATGACACCGCGCCAGCGTCGGCCGCGAGCGGTCATCGAGCCGTTCGTGTTGGTGCTGTCGCCGTTTGTACCGCATCTGGGCGAGGAGCTGTGGCACCGGCTCGGCCACGATAAGACACTCGCCTATGAGCCCTGGCCCAAATACGATGAAAAGCTCGCCCGTGACGAGGAAGTCGAGATCGGCGTGCAGATCAACGGCAAGCTCAAAGCCCGCGTGATGGTGGCCGCCAACGCGGACGAAGAGACCGTTCGCTCGGCGGCGCTCACTCAAAAGAAGGTGGCTGCCGCGATCGAGGGCAAAACGATTCGCAAGGTCATCGTCGTGAAAGGACGACTGGTTAACATCGTGGCAACCTGATAAAGCGACCCGTTTGATCGTCGGGTCACAGGTGCGTGTATCTCGCTATTCGCTATTCCTCTCATGCCTTCGGAAATCGAAGCGAAGTTCCGTGTCGAGTCGCACCAGCCGGTGCGCGAGCGGCTGCAAGCGATTGGAGCGACGTCCCTGGGGCGCGTGCTGGAGACGAACGTAATCTTCGATCGGCCGGACGGTTCCCTGCGGCACCGGGGATGTGGACTGCGTATTCGCTCAGTGAAAGTGGAGGGCAGCGATGATCGACAGGCCACATTAACCTTCAAAGGGCCGGTGCGCTCCGGGCCATTCAAGTCACGCGAGGAACTGGAAATCGAGATTGGTGATGCTGAGACAGCCGCCAACATCTTCCACGGGCTCGGCTTTGTCGTGGTCCTCTCCTATCAAAAGCGCCGGGAAAGCTGGCGCCGTCGCGACTGCCGGATCGAGCTGGATGAGCCGCCCCACATCGGGCTGTTTGTGGAGATTGAAGGGCCCAACGAAGCCGCCATCCGGGCAGTCCAGGCAGAACTGGGTTTGAAGGGCACCGCTCACGTAAAGGCGTCTTACGTGCACATGCTTTTTGCGTATTGCCGGGAGCATGGTGTAACCAGCCGCGTTCTGGAACTGCCCGATGCATCCACACCGGCCAGGTGATCGATCTGTTGGCGATGCCGGTTGACGGCACTTGGGAACGGATTCATAGTTAGTCGTCCCTGAAAAAGGGCGTGTGTTCTGTGTGAGCTATAGGGCGTTCGCGGGTCTGTGGGTGTGCGTGATGCGCTCGAGCCAGTGGGTCGGGGCGGCGGCAAGTCGCCGCTGCAGCTTGCGAAGGTTGGACCCGGCGGTGGCCAGCACGGCGTTGATGGCATCGCCGGCTTTGCGGCTATTCCTCTTCAGCATCGCCTGCTTGGTCGAGTAAGAACTCGGCCATGCTGCTCGGATCAAGGAAGGTGAAAAAATAGTCCTTAGAGCCGCTGACGATCGCATCTTTGAGGCGAGTCTGGCAAGTGCTCAGGAGCGACCCGCCTGCGAGTGCGGCAGCCAGGGTCAAGGCAAGCCTGCTTCGGCGGCCGGAACTAACCCTGCCGCGCCGAATCGGCCGCAAATGGGATCTTGCTTGGGCTAAAACAGACAACAGCTTCATGTTCGGGTTCTCCCGGTCTATGCACGGCCCGCCCTCTGGCTACGGCTCGTCCTCGCGGACCTGCGATTCAAGGAACTGCTCCATGTTAACGAACGTGTCGGGGCCGTCGAAATCCGATGGCTGTTCCGAGCCAGGTAGCAAGAAGGACTGTAGGGCCACGCCGCCCGCTACATTGCTGCTGAGGAAGGCCCGAAAGATGATCGTGTCTCCACAGTTAAAGTTGCCCACCACCAACTGCAGCGGGTTCAGGTTGCCAGCGGGCACGCCGAATCCCTCTGCCCCGGCGACGCCCCGCCCTCCTACAAAGACGGCCGCGTCTGTCGGCAACAGGTTCTCTCCGAGACCGACGTGCGTCACAGGGGATTCACCGCAAGGGAACAGCGTCCCAAGTTCCCTCGATTGCCCATCTGGGAAGGTCGTCATACGAACGGTTTCTCGTTCGGGTCGGGTGATGAAATTACCCTCCTCATCGACCTGAAAGTTGCCGTTCTCATCAAGGATCAGAACGCTCCGCTGAATAGTGACAATGAACTCGATGGGCTCATTGGTTTCATTCACACAGCGAACGAAGACGTAGGCGGCGCCCGGACCCGGCGTGAACGGGACGACGCCCCCGACCAAGGTGCTGATGAAGGCCGGATTGAGAATCCCGACGTTCCCGCACCCGGTCGCTGCGAACCCCAGAAGGGCCAGGGCACCCGGTATCATTGTCCGTCCCATACCCATTTGCACTACCCGCTTCCTCCGTTTAATATCGGTGTTTCGTGCCCGAATGCCTGCTCCTAGTGCACGGTTACGCGGAACTCGTAACGCCCGCCGATTCTCGAGACAGTCGCATTGTCTGCCAAGTCGTAGCTCGGGCGCGTGGACGCCTGAGTTAAGAACGGGACTTTCAGCACTCCGTCCGCCACGATGGCAACGACGGAACCGCATAGAGGATTCATCGCAGGGCTCGGGGCGTCACGCCGACCGATGTGGTGTTGCACGGTCACGTTCCCGTCCTCATCGATCTCGTCGATCTCCAGTCTTCGAAACCTTGGGGCCTCTTCTCCTCGTAAGGTATAGATGGTGACGGGATTACCCTCCGCATCGAAGACCTCTTCTCGTCCAAACTGCAGTAGGCCGGCAGGTATGAAAACCTCAATGTCCGTCCCTGGGGCAAGCGTCACGGAGGCAACAACGCATGGGACGACGACGTTGTCTAGATCGTTTTGATTGAGGTCTGGGTCTGCCTCAGCGGCGAAAGCCGGCTCCACGAGCTTCGTGCTGCCGTCGATGAACTCGATGGTCTGTACCGTCCCGTCCGTGAAGGTAACCTGCACGCGAAGCCGTATCCGAGGCCGTAACTCTCGTTTTTCCGCATCCGTCAATACCAGGTTGGCGGGGCCTTCCAAATAGGCCAGGAGTTGCTCGTCTACCACTACGTTGTTGACGAACGTAACCACGACGTGCCCCGAGGGGTTGTCAAGGGTAGTAAACTGGCCGGAACCCGTCGGGTCAAAAAGGCTCACGAAAGCGGGGTTGAAGGAGCCGCAACCGCAAGCCCCCAACCCCAGGCCGCACACCACCAGCGGCAACACCAAACGGCGTGTGCCGCAGGCCGTCCGCCCCTTGATCAAGTGGCTGTTAGCGATCATACGAGAGTCCTCTTACTGGCTTGTTCGAGGTCTGGTTCGCGTTGGCGCCCGTATTCGCTCCGGCGAAGACGGATAGGGTGGTACCCACCCATCTCTAGTATCCCCAAGGCAACTGTCAGGTCAAGCCGGAGAGCGAATCGGTGGCAAGAGGTGTACGTCGCAGCAGACCCCGGATCAACTTAAGGAGTGCCGCTCACAGCGGCCACGCCGGGTGGCTAGCCCGTGGTAGTCCCGCTCTGAGGAGACACTGATTCCACGGCTTGCTTGACCAGATCCTTCAAGGGTTCCAGCTCATCAGGGTGTTCGGCGAGTGTTCCATTTCTGGCCAATTCAAGTAATCGTGCAGCCTCTTGCGAAACCGACGTGAATCCGTGCATGCCTCCGGCGCCGACTAGCTGGTGCAGCGCCTCCCGCGCCTGGTCGATGTCACGGGCTTTGACAGCGGCTGTGACGCGGGCAAGCCGTGAGGGCAGATTCCGGGCAAACTCCGTACGAGCGGCCGCAAGACGCGGGTCCTCGATGGTCGCGGTTGAGCGGTCGAGTCCGGCTTGATCGCCGCGTCCAACCTCCTCAGATGTTTCACGGAGGTATGCAGCCACCTCGTCATGGAGCTGCTCAAGCGTGATCGGCTTAGTCCACAAGTCGTCGAAACCGCTCTTAAGGATCCGCTCCCGGTCGTCCTCCGTGGTCGAGGCCGTCAGGGCGATGATAGGCGTCAGGCATCCACGCCGGCGAAGCTCAGCGGTGGCACTGAGACCGTTCATTCCAGGCATCCGCACGTCCATGAGAATCAGGTCGAACTGTTCGGCGAGCGCGACCTTGACCGCGTCTTCGCCATTATCCACAGTGGTGACCTTGGCACCCACATTCGTCAGGGCCTGTTCGATCAGCTTGCGGGTGTCGGGGAAATCTTCGGCCAGGAGTATGTGTCCACGTATTCGTGGCCCACTGGCCATCGTGTCAAGCCCGCTCGGCGGTTTGGGCAGGATGGACATTTCGCCAGGCGTTACCCACGCCGCGTCGTCGAGTGGTCCGGTAGACACACGGAGTGTGAAAGTGCTCCCGCGGTCTTTAACACTTGTGACCTCAAGGACCCCTCCAAGCTGCTCGGCGATCCACCTAGCAAGCGGCAGGCCCAAGCCCACGCCCCCGGATATTCCAGGCGTGCCCGGGCCGATCTGGGTGAACGTCTCGAAGATGCGCTCGGTGTCGCCGGCGGGAATCCCTGCTCCGGTGTCTTCCACAGCGATGGACAGGCGGGGCTCAGCGTGGTCACGGCGGACCTGTATGCGCACCTTCACGTGGCCGATTTCCGTGAACTTCAGCGCATTGCTGATGAGATTGATCACTGCTTGTTTAAGTCGCGTCGCGTCCGTGACGATTCGGGTGGGAGCAGGGGTCTCGTAGATGATCCGGTAGTCGACGGCGGGTCGCCAGTGCAGTAGCCGTGTCACCGCCTCAACATCCGCCATGACATCGAGCAAGGAACACGGCGAACGCCGAACCTCGAGCTTGTCTACCTCAGCCCGGGACAGATCCAGCAAATCGTTAATCAGGGCCAGCAGGTGGCGGCCATTTCTGAGGATTATGTCGACGCGGTCAGGGTCTCGAGGTTGGTCGGTGCGGCCCGCGGCCAAGAGTTCCGCAGCGCCGAGCATAGCCGTCATAGGCGTGCGGATTTCGTGGCTCATGTTGGCAAGGAAGGCACTTTTAGCGCGGCTGGCGGCCTCGGCCGCCTCTTTGGCTTGCCTCAGTTCTTCCGCAGCTCTCTTGCGCTCGGTGATATCCCAAAAGATCCCCAGAATGCCCGTGGTTTTTCCTTCTTCATCCTTGACGGGTGTTTTGGCCGTTTGCACAGTGAATTCCTGTCCGTCCGACAGGTACTTCTCTTCAATTTCCTCTGTCCCTCCGGACTTGATAATCCTTCGGTCATCTGCTCTGTATTTCTCAGCCAGCTCCTTGGGATAAAATTCGTAATCAGTTTTCCCGACAATCTCCTCCGGCGTAATCTTGAGATCTCTTGCGTAATTGTAATTGCAGGACACATACACTGATTCTGTGTTCTTGTAGAATATCTTCTGAGGAAGGTTCTCCAGTAGCGTTCTGTACTTCTTTTCGCTTTGCTGCAGCTCGGCCTCGGCCCGCTTGCGCCCGGTGATGTTGCGGTCGATCCCCCTATAACCCAGGAGCTTTCCTTTTGCGTCAACAATTGGCACGCCGTTGGTCTCAAGCACCACCTGTCGCCCGTCCTTGTGGAGGTTAGTGTTCTCCAAGCCTGAGAAAGGTTCCCTTGACTCAACTATAGCTCTGAACGATCTGGCCACCCGTTGTGCCTCATCAGGAGGCATGAAATCGAAGGGTGTCTTGCCGATGACGTCCTCCGGCCGGTATCCCAGCAGGTCCGTGACCTGTGGACTGGAGTAAGTGTAGATACCGTTCTCATCCACCTCCCAAACCCAGTCACTGGTCGTCTCGACAAGAGCGCGGAATTTTTCTTCGCTGGCCCGCAACGCGGTTTCAAACCGTTCTCTTTCAGCGATCTCATTTCGAAGCTGTTCATTGGCAGCGCTCAGATCAGCAGTGCGCTTTTTCACCCGCCGTTCGAGATCGTCATGCGCCTTTCGCAGGGCCTCCTCGGCCCGCTCACGATCGGTGACGTCTGTAATATACCCTTCAAGGGCGAGCAGCTCCCCGCTGGGCGAAAAGACTCCTTGACCTTGCTCCCAAACCCACTTCTCTTCGGCTTTGGCGCTCTGGATGCGGTAGACAAGGTGAAAGGGCTCCTTAACGCGCAGGGCCGCTTGCACCTCATCCCACACGGATTCACGATCGTCCGGATGAATCAGCTGCGCATAGGAGACCGTTCGGTTGCCAATCAGGTCGTCAGGCTGGTAGCCGGTCAGGTGGAGACAGCCTTCGCTGACGAACTCCATCGTCCAATCCCGGTCGTTGCGACATCGATAGGCCATCCCCAGCAGGTTGCTCATCAAGGTTGCCAGGGTGCGTTGACTCTCTCGCAGTGCCTCCTCAGAGCGTCTTATCGATCCATGAAGCGGGATGACCAGGGCCAGCCCCGTCAGCAGGATGCCTGACGTTGCCAGGGCCACCAGCTCGGCCGTCAGGTCGAGCGGGTGAGCCAGATCACCGGAGGCCATGTGAAGCAAACTGACGGAGCGGCGAGCAGCCATCAGCACGGCTGCCGTGGCTATCAGTCCCCACGCCAAACGGCGCCTCGTAATGCGGATCAGCCACAGTGCTACCAGGGCAGCGCCCAACTGGAGGAGGACGGAAATCCCTAGGATGAACCGGACATCCATAGTTCACTTGCTCCTAGTCATCAGATGTCGCTGAGCCTTCCACAAGAGCGGAGTGTCGCTCTGCCGTCATGCGCCGGACATCGTCAGGTCGTCTGCAGTTACTTTAACAGCGCGGGATAGCGTTGCATGCCTCAGGTCGCCCACGTGTTTTTCGGTCTCTTGGAACTCCATTTGCAACATCAATATGCGTAATGCCACGCACCATCTCGTATTCTCGTATTCTCCGGGCTCGGGGTATGCTCGATCGTGCTGCGATCGCGCGATTTGATCCCCCGCAGCCTAATCGGCCCTTACACAAGCCTCTCGATTCTAACCAGTTCTCATGGCCCAGACAACGACACTGCGGGAACTCCAGACGGGCTGGGTGCCAGCACCCTAGCAAGGCTACGTGTGCCCGCACCGACACAGACGGAGGCGGTAGCTCCGCATACGGGTGTCCTGCCGTGAATTGACGCCGAACGGTTGGCTCCGTACGATCTCCCTATGGTGGAGGAGAAATGTGCTTGGGACACTCATCAGGTTAGAAGGAAATGATGGCTTGCAGTGATGATATCCGAGGCGATGAACGGCAAGCTGAACAGTGTAGATTACGGCTGAGTTTCGCGCAGTTCATTCGTACCCGGCTATGGCGCGTGTGCCGGATCGAATGGGATTTAAGATCCTCACCAGGCGATTTCTCGCCCGGGAAGAGTCGAGCATGACTGATCTTCTGGCCCTGGTATAGCTTGCGGGCGACAACATACTCCAAGTGGAGACCAGAATCCGTCACGAGATGATGGGCAAGAGCTAACGGCATAAAGACCATTTGGCGCAGATGGTCGCTAACGTCGGGAGACCCCGAACACCCGGAATCGAAAGGTCGAGCCAATACCTGGAGAGACAAGCAACGTGGGTGTGGTGGATTTGCGGAGCGACACGGTCACCAGGCCGTCGCCTGGGATGCGGAAGGCGATCGCGGAGGCTCAGGTCGGCGACGATGTGTTCGGCGATGACCCGACCGTCAACCGCCTCCAGGAGAAAGTGGCCTCCCTCCTGGGGCAGGAGGCGGCGATCTACGTTCCCTCCGGAACCATGGCCAACCAGACTGCGATTCGCGCCCAGACCCAGCCGGGTGATGAGATCATAGCGCATGCGGACAGCCACATTTATCATTACGAGGCCGGCGCCCCAGCCGGTTTGTCGGGTTGTTCACTGCGATTGCTCGGCGGTGAGCGCGGACTGTTTCACCCGGAAGACGTGCGCACGGCAGTGCGGCCGGCGGACTCCCACTATCCACGGTCGGCCCTCGTCGTTGTGGAGAATACGCATAATCGTGGCGGCGGCAGCATCTGGCCGGTTGATCAGATCGCGTCGATTCGTGAAGTCGCCGACGAGCACGGTCTGCGGATGCACTTGGATGGTGCAAGGTTGCTTAACGCCTGCGTCGCCACCGGCCATTCGCCGCACGAATATACACGGCACTTCGATACCGTTGCGATCTGCTTCTCGAAGGGGCTGGGAGCGCCTGTCGGGTCGGCCGTCGCAGGTTCCGCTGAGATAATCCAGCGCGTCCATCGGTTCCGCAAAATGTTCGGTGGAGGAATGCGGCAAGCCGGTATTATCGCGGCTGGGGCGCTATACGCGCTTGAGCACAACGTCGATCGCTTGGCCGAAGATCATGCCAATGCCAAGCACTTGGCCAATGCACTGGCGGAGATGCCCGGAGTCTCCATCGACCCGAGTACGGTTGAGACGAACATCGTCTATTTCGATGTCGATGAAGCGATCGGCACGGCTCAGTCATTCTGTGATGCCCTGCACGAACGGGGTGTGTGGATATTGCCGCTGGCCCCGCAGCGCGTACGGGCAGTGACACACCTGGATGTATCTCGAGGGGACATCAACCGCGCGATCATCGCGGTGCGCGATGTTCTCAACTCGTTGGCAGCCTAGTATCGTGTTTCACAAGTAATACGACTACACACTGTGCCGAGAATTCTCTCTCGGCACCTGCCAGAGGACCGAGAAGGGATTCTGGGTCCAGTGATGATAGTCTTGCTTAAACCCGGATCTTGTGGTGGACTCGGTCCTCAGCCACCCGACAAGCGCGCCAACATGTAACTCCCTGTGCGTATCCCGGGCTGCAACATCCAGTCTATGTTGAGTTCCAGTATCCAGCCGTCACCTTTGACGGGCCGGGCGGTTGTGTCCTTCGGTGCTGTTACGCGCACTTCGGACCAGTTTGTGTTCATTAGCGCGCCCTTCTCGACAGTCAGGATTCCCCAGGCGTCGCTGAGCGTCATGGTGGGATAGACCGTTCCGAGATCACCAAGCGGGTGAAGATTGCCGGGGTTGAACTGCACACTCGGATGCGTAAGAGGTATGATCAGGACAGGACCGTCGACAAAGTGGGCACGGTATCGGGCGAGGCGTTCTTGCCGGGTCGTGTCGCGCTTGGCTTCGTCGGCCATCAGTTGCTTACCGTTATACCGTTTCGCGCGTTGCCCAGCCTCGTCTTTGAGTGCGGTCGGAAGGTCGATGGACAGCGCCGCACGCAGCAGATCGCCCAGGTCGGCGGCCAAGGTCTGCGCCTCTCGCCAGTCGGGGGCGGCATGGTCGAGCAGAAGACCGTAGGCCGGACCCGATGCGTAGGCGAATGAGCGCACGAAAGTCTCTCTCCGTGTGCCTTGACGCAGAACGGTTACTGCATCGTCTATCGCCTCGCGATCCGACTTCGTCGAGAGTCTTACGCCGGTGTATTCAGCGAGACCCTCGTTCAGCTCCAAGCTCCGCTCTTGGGCTGCGGCACTTGGAAACAACGATCGTCGATATGCTCTAAACACCAGGGCGTCTTCGAGGGCAGTGCGTCGGTCCGGTTCTTCCCTTCGCAGGGCCGCTTCCAGGGCCCGCCATTCGAGCTGTAGGAAGATGCGGCCCTCACGCGTGTCCAGGTGACTGTTGGAAGTGTTGGGCATGCCAAGGTTCGTTTGAACGCCGGGCAAAAGCTGGTGTTGAACGAGGTGCCACAGCTCGTGGGCCATAAGTCGCCCCCGGGCGCGCTGATCCTGCGGCAACGGCCAGACGATCATCGCCCAATGTGTACCGGCCCATCGGGTGGGCGTGTTCGCAATGAGTTGATCGGCGGGTAAGCGGCCGACGAAGAGCCCGTCCTTCTTGCGCAGGAGGCCGTCTTGATCGGCCTGGTTCGCGACGATGGTACGGCTCACCGGGTCGACGAATAGCATCGGACCACAAAGACTGACCCCCCAAAGCCGCCCGGCGTCCCTGGTGCAGACTGCACGCGCTTCCTGGAAGTATTGCCCGGCCAGGTTCAGGTTGATCTCAGCACGTTCACTCACAGCGAGTGCCGAAGCGCTGACTAGGTTGACGGTACAGATGATGTTAAGGGCATGGCACCGCATTTTGGCATTCATGTTTGCGACCTTCCGCTTAGTCTGCATGGAGTCGGCCAACTATGCCGGCGGCGATGGACGGCCCCTAGGTCCGAATCCGAGGCCGTGGGGTTGCCCAGGCCACCGTTCCCCGCCGTCACGAAAATGTCTATAAAAGGGGATCCATCAACGTGCAACTGGCTCGCCCCGGTCTGCAAAGTGTGCTGTTTCACACCTCCGCTTTTCGCTGACCCGAGCGTTGATAACGCGCACAATTTCGTCGGCGGTGAACCCACGGTCAATCATCTTTTCCTTCAGGCGAGCCTCGTAGGCTTTCCGCCATTGCACGGCGATGATAGCAGCCATGCCGATGAGTCCGCCGACTCCGAGCATCACCAAGACAGGAAGTAGTTCATTCTGCAGCAGCGAGTTCCAGTCCATCTCAGCGAGTGACAGTGGCATTATCAATCCTCCGCGCGGGCCAGTCGGATGGGACACTGCCCCACCGTCCTACCACGCATCCAGCTCAGTATTCGAGTTTGGGATGGCATTATTTGCCCTTAATCAATCCGAGATTCCCCATTTGCCGTCTCCGTGGGCACGATTCTACCTGCACGGCGGCTCCGCTTCAAGCGAGAGCAAATCCCCGCGCACCGGAATCGGCATCACACCAACATAGGGCCTGCCCGCACTCCACGTAAATGATCAAGACGGGTCATCGACCGGCCCTACTTGGCTGGTCGCCTGGTACAGGGAGTCGTAGTACCACAGGATCGCCCGGTTGGGAGGACGGCACACCGGGTCCGTGACAGTTTAGGCGGGTGTTTTTTGTGTTATGATTGCGGCGGGGTCGGGCACGGACGGCGGACCCGGACGTTTCGGGTAGTGCTTCATGGAGGAAGCCATTCATGTCAGCAAGCAGAACACGTCAGAAGGCGCGGGCGCGGATACTTTCGGCGTTCGCCGCACAGTTGGATCGGTTGATTCCGGACGATGAAAGCGTTCCCCTGAAAGGTGCGACGTTCGCCGATTTCGAGGATCAGGTGGGGATGTTTGCGCGCTTTTAGTCGTGCCGGATCGTGGCGAGCTTTTTCTCCGGCCCTGTCTTATTCTTGGTCGTCTTCTTTGCCATATCTATTCCGGTCTCGCTTGCACCCTGTCCGCCACTTCGACAATAGCGTCCAGCTTGTCGGTCACTTCGGAATCGAGGTTGTCCTTGTGAACGAGTTTCGCCAAGACATGGTAGTCCGATTTTCGGAACGTAAGAGGGAGTTCCAGCTTCTTGAAGAAGACCCGAAATACGCGGTCGAGAACGTCATCGGTCGCCTTTACGTCGTCTGACCACGGAGACTCTTCATCGATTTCAAGTAGGCGCGTCACTTCGGCGATGGCTTCACGCATTACGTCTTCGCGCTTCCGGGCCTCGGCGTCACCGAAAAGGTCATCCGGTTGATCGTGCGGCCGCAACCAGGCCAGGAGGACCTCTTCTGCGCAGAAGTAGTTTTCAATCTCACGACGACTCCACATGAGTTCCACTAGGTCGCTATCCGTGACGAGCTTCTTATCCAGTCGGTCGAAGATGGCAATGCCGTGCAGATCACCCTTGGCCTCGCGGAGGCCGAAGAAGTGATCGCGAGCCTTTTGTGGGTGATTCGAGACATAGTGTACGAAGGGGCGCTCCAGATACTTCGCTGCGGGATGCTTAAGGGTCTCGGCGAACGCTTGTAGAATCGCGAGGTCGCTCGACGCTTCAAGATACAAGACCCACCCCGTCGCTTCGGCCTGATAATATTGGTCCCACCCGATGCTGTTGAGCGCTTTGAGAACCTGACTGCCCTTGTCGTTCAGCACGTGAGGTTTCCCGACGAAGGCAACAACCTTGCCGCTGCCCGCTGCTTCATTGAGCACCACCTCGGAATGGCTGGCGGCGATGATTTGCGAGTTCTGCTGGTCGGAGATGGAAGAAAGCAGTTTGTAAATCTCGCGTTGGCGCACGGTCTCCAGGTGGGCATCGGGCTCGTCCAGCAAAAGCACGGTGTCGGGATTGGCGTACAGGTAAGCGAGCAGGAGGAGCGTTTGCTGCAAGCCGCGACCGGCGCTGGACAGGTCGAGGTGCGCGTCATCCTCTTCGTATCGCATGACGATTTCGCTTCGCTCTGGGATGTATTCCGGATCGAGGAGTCTCGCGCCGAACAACGACTTGATCTGTGCCGTCACGTTCTTCCATGCCATCGCGTCGTCCTTCTGGAATAACTGATGGCAGAGATTCCGAAGAATCTGGGCCGTCTGCCCCTGCCCGATCAGGAAGCCTATCTCACCTTGCTGCTTGATGAACTCCCGGTCGGCCAGCCCCGACATGGGAGGTAGATAGGCGATCTTCAGGGCCGTCGCCTCGTTTGGGATTTCCGAGAACTGCGCTTTGCGGACGAGTACATCCTCTTGCCCCGGTAGGCGAAGGGGGCGGCAACCGAAGGACTCTTCGTTGCTGTAATCAAACTCCAAGCCGCAGGACCATGCCCTGCCATTAGTGATGCCTTCGACGGTTACGTCGATCCGAATGTTCCGCGGTTGCTGTTTTCCGTCGATCACCTGTGACTTACGGACGTCCGTGCCCCGCCAGAGCAGGTTCGTGGCGGGCGTGGGGATCGCGATTAGGTCGCGCCGGTTAATCGGAACACCTCGGTGCTTCTCGTGCGATCCTTTCACACCGCGCTTCTCGCTCCAGAGACGGAGCCCCACATCCCAAAGAGCGAGCGCTTGCATCGCGCTTGTCTTCCCGGAATTGTTCGGACCGATGAACACAACCGACTTGCCAAGTTCGATGTCGGCACGGTCGAATCGTTTGAAGTTGCACAGTCTAAGTCGCGTTAGCATGTGGATCGCCTTTCGCGGTATCTGGTGCCGTGGCAAGCAACGTGCGAATCGTGTTCTTCGCGTCCCACGGGTCGGTGATTTCGATGAATGCCCAGCGGCCCCAGGTGCCGGCGTTGTTGACGGCCGGAACCCAAGGCGCGCCTACGCCGCCGCCAAAAGTCGCGCGCAAAAGGCACACATGATTCACCGTAAGACTATAGGTCAAACTCCCGCCAGTAAAGGGCTTGGTCAGGCGCCGCTCAATAACATGCAGGAAGCATAACATGGAGTGGCGGCCGCTGCAACGCCGGTGTGCCCGCCACCGTTGGTGCAGCGTGGCTGACGCGGCGACCGAACGAAGGCCGGCGATTCGCAGGGGCAGAGGTTGATGCTGCGCGTTGAAAAAGGGTACAGGCACCTCGCCGGGGGCGCTTTTCGGTGACGTGATCAGCCATGAACTCGGAGCCAGTCCCCTTTTTCCGTTGTCGTGCTGCGCTAGGAGCCTGTTGAAAAAGGGTACAGGCACCTCGCCGGGGGCGCTTCTCGGTGGCGTGATCGGTCATGAGCTCGGAGCCAGTCCCCTTTCGGAATCAAGCGAGCCGCGGCCTGTTCCCCTTTATGCGAAGCGTCAAGGGTCAGGACGCGCGGATATTCGTGGTATGCAGTGTTGTTACGTGTTGATAATCCGCGCAGGCTAAAGCCCGCGCGGACGGTCGAATACGGATGAGCATAAAGGGCAATCGTGCCACCGCGCAGGCTGAAGCCTGCGGCTCGGTCTGGCATGTCCACAGTGCTAAAGTGATGTCACCCAATCTGCGACGGCGTCGATTCCTTCGTCGCGGACGCTGCTGACTCTCCACAACGGGCGGTTGTCGCCCACGGCGCTGCGAAGTTGGGCCTCGGTGGCATCCGCACCGGAAAGATCGCATTTATTAAGTACGAAACCGCGGGCGATCTCCGTCACCCCGGCTTTGGAGAACTGGATCGAGTCGCCGCTTTCCGGCATGAGCAGCAGGAGAATGTGCTCAGTCAGTTCGCGGATGGCCACGTCCGCCTGCCCGGCACCCACCGTCTCCACAAGGACGTAGTCAAACCCGAATCCGTCGAGAATATTGACAACTTCGCGGCAGTGCGGGGCGAGACCACCCTGCACGTCCCCGGACGACAGGCTGCGGATGAAAAAGTTCACGTCGGGCTCGCCGGTCATCATCCGCAACCGGTCACCCAGCAGCGCCCCGCCGGTGACCGGGCTGCTCGGATCGATGGCTACGACGGCCACTTTCTTGCCACGATTTCTAAGCCGCTTGCCGAGCCGGCCGATAAACGAACTCTTCCCCACACCCGGGGCGCCGGTTATCCCGATGATGGTGGCCTGACCGGGCGGCGGGGTCCAGCCGTTCAGATCTTCACCGTGCTGAACGGCGGTGATCAGCTTTGCCAGGGCCCGCGTATCCCCGCGAGCATACCCGGCACGGATCTCGTCGGAATCTACAGTCTCTCGGTGCAAGGCCAGCTCCTGCATGGTTTCGATGATCTTATCGAGAAATGAACCGGGGTTGAAGACCGCCGCGATACCCATTTCCTTCAACTTGGGATAGTCGGCCACCGGAACGATCCCGCCGAGCACCACCGGCATCTGCTCGATGCCGAGCTCCTTGCGAATGCTCAGAATCTGGGGCATCACGGTCATGTGGGCGGCCGACAGGAGGCTCACCCCGACCACATCGACGTCCTCCTGCAAGGCCGCGTGCATGGTCGCCTCACAGGTCTGCCACAAACCGGTGTAGATCACCTCGATCCCGGCGTCCCGGAACGACCGTGCCAGAACCTTGACGCCACGATCATGACCATCCAGCCCGATCTTGGCGAGCAACACACGGGGACTCTGCTCCACCGCTTTGACTACCACTTCCGTCTCCAGTCGCGCTACTAATCGTTCCGTAACGACATCATAATTGAGTCGCAACACCAAGAGTCCCGTAGGGATGGCCGACGATAGCCCAGCGTTTCAACGCTGGGTATCCACTCAGTAAACACACCAGTCCCGTAGGGACGGCTGAACGTCAGCCAAACACGTAACGTTCATCATAGCCGATGTCGTGCTTCTTGAGAAACGCAACGAACTCCTGCTCGAACGTCCGCGTTCGATGATGCCGCTCTTGCCCGAGAATGTACGCTACGGTATCGGCGATGCCAGACACGCTGATGCTGAACGCTCCATATCCTTCCTGCCAGGCAAAGGTCCTCATCGCAGGAAACGTGTCGTGCAACCATTTCGACGACCCGCCTTTAATGAGCTGGATGGCCTTAGCAACCGACAGCGGCGAGGGTAGCGCGGCCAACATATGCACGTGATCGTCGGTCCCCCCAACCGCCAAAGCCTTCACCCCATTCTCCCGGGCGATGCCGCCGAGGTAGGCCCACAAACGTTCGTGGATTTCCGGGAAGATCATCTTGCGCCGATCCTTCGTGCTGAAGATGTAATGAATCAGGCAGTTCGAGTAGGAATGTGGCATCGTTTGCCATCGCGGGTCAAAACGCCCGCGATTCAACCGTCCCTACGGGACTCGGCAGTAGGCTGGCGACTTTATCCCAGCGATGAATCGCTGGGCTATTGTCACACGCCCCTCCGGGGCTCCCTGGGCGTCAAATCCGGGTGCGTTATTGCCAAACCGCACTGCGCATCCAGCCCAGTCAGGCGCTTGGCAATCCGGTGTCCCTTGTACGCACGATCCCCGGAGAACTGGTAGGCCCGGTTGGCCGCGTGGTCCCGCCAATAGATCAGTACATCCGCCATGGTGTCTCGCGCGGTCATCGCCTCGTCGATTACCGCCAGCCTTGTTCGCGCAATCAGGAGCCACTTTCACGAAGATTGTCTATGTCGCATTCTCGCTGTCTGCTGACCGTCCAGAGTTGGTCATAGAAATCCTCAAACGATCTACTCGTCTCCAGCCAGCGCCGCAGCACCCCGACGTAAGCGTCCCGAACGAGTGCTGCGATCTCCGATTCCCGCTTATCATCTCGCGAAATGCGCATCGCTGACTGGAATGCGCCCTTTGGGTCGTCCGCAGTAAAGTCCTCGAATGCGCGTTCAGTCTTCTCGGAGATGTAGTGCGGATCGGCGCACAACCAGCATTCAGTGTTGCGGTCAGCCATGCCATACACTGCGAAAGGGCGAATCTCGTCAGGGAGCTTCTCGACTTCGCGCCTTTGCACCGTTCGCCAGTCAGCCACATCGGCGTCAGACAAGAACACGATGACGTCACATGCCTTCTGCCAGAAGAGATCGTCGCATATTCTCGCCAATTCACGCCGAAGGCTCAGTCCGGTGGAACCGCGAAACGCGCCCTCTATCATCTCAGCGTTGGCGCACCATCGTTCCTTTAGCCCACGGAGGAAAGCCCGATCGGTCGAGCCTTGAACGGCGTAGCCGATCCTCATTGCAGTAAACCTCTAAAGTGCATCTCTCCGAGCGAATACTCACCGAGCCGTTTCTCGATCTTGCTCCTTGGTGGACGCTCGATTGTGGTATGGGTTCGCTCGCTACGCGCGACCCACACGCCGTCGAGGCATGCATCAAACAGGTCGATGAAGTACGGAGCGTGAGATGTGAACAAGTATTGTCCCTCCTTGCCGGACGGTTCAATCCGCTCAAATAGTGGCTTGAGATGACCCACGAAGATTCCGTTCTCAGGCTCCTCGATCATGACAAGCGGCGCACCTTCCCTCGCTTTGAGGTGTCGGTTCAAAATGACCAGCGTACAAAGTGCCAGGTAGCGGAGTGTACCGTCCGAGATGTTGGCTGCGCTGAATCGCTTGCCCTTCTCATCCTCGAAGAACATGTATACATGCTCGGTGTCGGGCAACAAAAAATTGATGGCGTAAAGCTTTGGCTCCAAGGTCTTCGCTGCATCCACGATCTTGCGATACAAGCGTTCCTCGGAGCTCTTCAGATTGGACATGACTGATGCCAAGTTTCCTCCGTCCGAATTGAGCAAGATGTTCATCGGTTGGGCACCGGTATGCCGCAAACGCAAGGCATCAAAGTTGAAGTACTGCCAGCTACCGAGATACCGCTTGAACAGGTTGGCACGCTGGTTGGTTTCCAGGTCGTACAGGCGGAACAACATCGTATGATCCGGTGGGGCCGTCGTCGTCTTATACTTATCCTGCCCCTGTTGCTCGCCCAGAAAAACCCGCTCATGCAACAACTTGACCTGTCCAGCGTCGTTCTCCATGAGGACGGTTTCGTTGAATGCCCCTCCCGTTACCCGAAGCACCTCGTGTTGCACGCCGAGAGGGATACTTTGCCCGCGCTCTCTTGCCGCGCGCGGCGCTGTCAAGCTCAGTTCATAATCAAACTTGTAGGCCTTCTTTTCCCATGTGAGCGTGCAGCGCAGAGAAAGGTCAATCGTAGCTTTGTCCAGATAAACATTGGCAAGACTCCATGGCTCGCCCGTACACTGCGAAGCCTCGTTAAGAGATTTCCTAGTTGTCAACGAAAGGAATTGCATCGCATGGCAAAGGTTGGTCTTGCCGGAGTTGTTGCTCCCAACGAGGAGATTCAGGCCGGTTGGCTCAAAGCTAACATTGACAAGCGACTTGAAATTGTCCGCTCGGAAGTAGTCAAGCATCATCGATTCCTTTCACGATTGGAAGGGCTGTCGCCTCCGAATCGGCATCGTAAGGCCAGCTCGCTGCGGCGCGTATCATTGATTCTCGGCACATACCGCACGAAAACGGCGCCCCGTGCTTCATGTCCGCTTCGACCTTGTCACGCTCGCTGAGCAGGCCTTGCAGGAGCTGCTGCTCGTTGTCGCCCCTGGGGAGGACTTCGCTCCTGACCTTAGGAGCGCCTACCACTCCGGGCCGCCGTCGTAGCTGCCGAAGACGGATTTCATTGTGGCCATCATCTCGCCAACGGTGGCGTCGGCCTTGGCACCTTCGATCAGAGCGGGCATGAGATTCATGTCCTTCTTTGCATCTTCGCGCAAACGTTCCAGTGCCGCGGCGTGACGTGCCTGGTTACGTGAGGCCTTCAGCTTCTTCAAACCGGCAACCTGAGCGTCTTCGGTCTTCTGGTTAACCTGGAGAATGTCGATACCCGGCGGTCCCTCTTCGACGAAGTCAGTCACGCCGACGACTTTCGATTCTCCGTCCTCCAGGGCACGCTGCTGGGCATGAGCTGACTCGGCAATGGCACGACGGAAAAAGCCCCGGTCAATCGCTCTCAGCACTCCGCCCATCGCGTCGATTTGATCGATAATGGCATAGGCCTTGGCCTCGATCTCGTTGGTCAGCTTCTCGATGAAGTAGCTGCCGCCGAGCGGGTCGACGGTCTGGGTGACGTTGCTTTCGCAGGCGAGAATCTGCTGCGTTCGCAGGGCGATCTTGGCGGCCTGGGCACTCGGCAGAGCAAGCGTTTCGTCCATGCTGTTGGTGTGAAGGGACTGTGTGCCGCCCAGCACGCCCGCCAACGCCTGATAGGCCACGCGCATGATGTTGTTGGTCGGCTGCTGCTCGGTCAGAGTCACACCGGCCGTCTGGCAGTGCATGCGCAGCAATAAGCTGCGTTCACTTTTCACTCCGAAGCGGTCGCGCATCACATGCGCCCAGATCCGCCGGGAAGCCCGCAGCTTGGCGATCTCCTCGAAAAAATCGTTGTGCACGTCGAAAAAGAAGCTCAGGCGAGGTGCGAAAGCGTCGATGACCAAGCCGCGCTCGATTGACGCTTGTACGTAGGCTATACCATCCGCCAGTGTAAACGCCAGCTCCTCCGCGGCCGTCGCCCCGGCCTCACGGATGTGGTAACCGCTGATGCTGACCGTGTTCCACTGCGGCGTGTGTTCGGTGCAATACTCGATGGTATCGACGACCAGCTTGACGCTCGGCTCGGGCGGGAAGACGTACTCGTTTTGAGCATGGAATTCCTTGAGAATGTCGTTTTGCAGGGTGCCGCGAAGCTTGCCCAGCGGGACGCCCTGCTCCTGGCCGACCGCCACATAGAATGCCAGCAGGATTGCCGCGGGACCGTTGATCGTCATGCTCGTACTGACATTGCCCAGGTCAATCCCGTCGAACAACCGGCGCATGTCCGCCAGCGACGAGATCGCCACGCCACATCGCCCCACCTCGCCAAGTGACAGATGGTCGTCGCTATCACGGCCCATGAGCGTGGGCAGATCGAACGCGGTGCTCAGTCCCGTCTGCCCGTGTTCGAGCAGGTATTTGAATCGCTTGTTGGTGTCGTCGGCTGACCCGAACCCGGCGAACTGCCGCATGGTCCAGAGTCGCTCCTGATACATGGTACGATGAGGCCCGCGGGTAAAGGGGAACTGACCCGGCTCGCCCAGGGCCTCGGCAGGGTCGAACGCGCCCAGGTCTTCCGGGCCGACCCACGGCTTGGCATCCGCACCAGCCTCAGGCGCGCTGGAAGGATCGGCGGACGGTCGTACGCTCATAGCCGAAGTCACTCCATCCACGAAGCCGGGCGCTTCTCCAAAAATGCGGCGATGCCCTCGCGAAAGTCTTTTGTCCTGAAGCAATCGGCAAACGCCGTCAGATCGTCCATGTCGCGCGAGGCTCGTTTAGCGAGCGCCACTGCCTCGGGCGACGCCCGCTTGAATGTCTTGCAGAACGCCGCCACACGAGGCGTAAGATCCTCGACGGAATTGACCACCTCATCGACCAGGCCAAAGGTGGCGCCGTCATCTGCCGACACCGGCATGGCACTCAAGTACAGCCTTTTGGCCCGCGACGGACCCACCAGCTTGGTCAAGCGCGGAATCCCGCCCCAGCCGGGTATCAGGCCGAGTGAGGTCTCCGGCAGACCCAACTTCGCGGACTTGACCGCGATCCTGAAGTCGCACGCCAGCACCAGTTCCAGACCTCCGCCCAGCGCCGCTCCATTGATCGCCGCGACAGTAATCGAGGGCAGTGCGGCCAGGTCATTCAGTACACCTTGCCCGTCCGATCCGTATTCCCGGGCATCCTCGGCACCGTAATTGGCCATCACCTTGACGTCGGCGCCGGCCAGGAAGACTTTTCCCTCCGCCTTGATCACCGTCGTGCGGACTTTGGGGTCTTTTCTCACCTTGGCAACTGCTGCTCCGAAACTGTGCAATACGTCCGGCGAGAGCACGTTGAGCGCCTCTTCCGTGAAGAACGTAATAGCCGCCTGAGGCCCGTCAATCTCTACGCGTACTTGAGTCTTACTCATAACAATAGAAACCCTGCTTAGTCTTACGCCCCAGTCTCCTGGCCTGTACCATTTTACGCAGAAGCGGGCAAGGACGATAGCGATCCTCGCCCAGGTCGCGATGCAATACCTGCAAGATATCGAGACAGACGTCCAGGCCGATAAGGTCCGCAAGGGCCAGCGGGCCCATGGGATGATTCATCCCCAGCTTCATGATATCGTCGATGGCCTCTGCCCGGGCGACACCTTCCTGCAACGCGAAAATCGCCTCATTGATCATGGGCATCAAAACGCGGTTGGCCACGAAACCGGGGTGATCATTGCACTCGACCGGCGATTTCCCGACCGACTCCGCCAACGCAATAGTCCGCTTCACCGTCTCGTCGCTGGTCTGCAGACCACGGACCACTTCGACCAGCTTCATGACCGGGACCGGGTTGAAGAAGTGCATGCCGATGAAGCGATCCGGCCGATCCGTCGCCGCTGCAAGCTGGGTGATGCTGATGCTGCTCGTGTTGGTCGCTAGAATGCCATCATCCGTCACCATCGACTGAATGCTCCCGAGCAGCTCGACCTTGACATCCGGGTTTTCGATAACCGCCTCGACGATCAGCGGATGACGGCCGATGTTCGACAGGTTCGGAACCGTGTGGATCCGCCTCTGTGTAGCGGCCGCATCATCGGCGGACATCTTCCCCTTGTCGACCGCACGTTTAAGCAGCTTCTCGATTTGCCCCGCCGCCGACTCCATCGCCGCCGGCACGGTGTCATGCATGTACACTTCGTATCCCGATTGGGCGAACACCTGGGCGATGCCCCGCCCCATGGTCCCCGCGCCGATCACGGCCATACTCTTTCCCTGGCTACCACTCATAATCCGTTTACTCCCAAGCTACGAATCGTCGTTTGCCGTCACCTGACCGAGCTGACTTTGGGGTACGCATAGGTCGAGTCAAGTAGAGTGGGCAGTGCCCATCTTCTTTCGATCCCCAGATCTCTACTCGGCGTGGCCCGACAGGCCTTCCAACTCGGTTCGCAAAATCGACAGCTTCTCCTTTACAATGTACCACACGGTGTCCGGCTTCAAAGAAGTAGGGTGGGCCTTGCCCACCGTATTCCCTCTACATAACGTATATAACGTCTCCACGTGCGCATTCATGGCTCCTGCAACATCGCCTCCAGTTCGTCGCGGAGTGTCGATAGCTTGTTGGCAATAACGTCCCATACGAGTTCCGGTCTGACACTATCGTACCCGTGAACCAGCGCGTGACGAAAACGGATGATGCGCTCATGCTCGGTTATTCTCGCCGCTGTGTTCGGATCGTGCGACGTCAGCTGCCTCAGCGCCTCACCGATGTTTTGCAGCTCGCGCTCGACGGCAGAACGAAATATTCGATCCGTCTCGTAGTCCTGCATCGTTTTTCCCGCTGTGGCATCGAGCAGGAACCGGGATGCGTCCAGCATATCACTCAGATACTTTCTCGGGTCATGCTTCATACACTACCGACCGGCTTTCATTGACTCCCTGAATGAAGTAGGGATTCCTTAAACACGTCACGTCAACAAGATCAACACGTCGCTCGAAAAGCGCCTCAAGAGACTCCAGCAGACCGAAATACGCTTCGTAGTACTCGCCTGGCGAGAGCGGGAGGTATTCCACCAGAAAATCCAGATCACTGCGTTGGGGGTCAAACGTTCCATCCGCAGCGGAGCCGAACACCTCCAGCCGCCGGACGCGGTGCTGCCGACACAGCGCCTCAAGTGCCTCCCTTCGTGCGTCGATGGCGGCGATCATTGTTCACCCCGCGGGATCAACTTGGTGAGCACGGCCCACCCGGAAATCGTACGCCAAATGTCCCCCGAGACGCCGCGCGGGCTAAAGCCCGCGGCTCGGTTTTACGCCAGCGATCGTGCGATGACCAGGCGATGGATCTCGCTGGTCCCTTCATACAGTTCGGTGATTTTGGCGTCACGAAGGTACCGTTCGACAGGGTAGTCACTACAATACCCGTATCCGCCAAACACCTGTATGGCGTGATTGGCGGCCATCGATGACACCTCACTGGCATACAGCTTGGCCATTGCCGCAAACTGTCCGTACTCCTTGCCCATATCCTTGTACCAGGCCGCGCGATATGTCAGGGCCCGCGCCGCCTCGATCCCCACGGCCATGTCCGCCAGCTTATTCTGGATCGCCTGAAAGAGTCCGATCGGCCGGCCGAACTGTACGCGCGTATTGGCGTAGTTTGTCGCCTCGTACAGGCAGGCCTCGGCAATGCCCAGGGCTTGAGCCGCGATGCCGATTCGACCGGCATCGAGCGTGGTCAGGGCGACCCGCAGCCCACGACCCCGCTCGCCCAGCAGGGCGTCATGGGGCACAACACAGTCTTCAAACGCAAACTCAGCCGTCGATGAACACCGAATACCGAGTTTGCTCTCCAACTTGCCGACCCGAAACCCCGGCGCCTGCTTCTCGACGATAAACGCACTCAACCGGCGCTTCGGCTCGTCGGGATCGGTTACGGCGATCAGGACGACGACACCCGCCTGTTTGCCGTTTGTGACGAAGTTCTTCGTCCCGGTAATGTGCCACCCGTCATCCTTCAGTTCGGCGCGGCAAGTGGCTGCTCCGGCGTCGCTGCCGCTTCCCGGTTCGGTTAGGGACAGGCAACCGATGGTCTCACCCGAGGCCAACCCGGGCAGGTATTTCTCTTTCTGGGCATCCGTGCCGAACGTCATGATCGGCTCCACGCAAAGCGAAGCATGGGCACTGATCAGGACGCCGGTAGCTGCGCATGCCTTGGAGATCTCCTCAACCACGATGGAAGACGCGATGGTTCCCATGCCCGCCCCGCCGTACTGCTCGGGAATGGCGATGCCGAACAGGCCCAGCTCTGCAAGCTGCTTGATCAGCGAGTCGGGCATTTCGGCCTTTTCGTCGCGCTCCGCCGCCCCCTTGGCCACCTCCTTAGTGGCGAACTCGCGGATCGACTGTTGCAGGATCTGATGATCTTCGTCGAGTTCAAAGTCCATATAGAGCTTCCTTACAACTTTACAACTCGAGCAGATGGCGGGCGATGATGATCCGTTGAATCTCGCTCGACCCTTCCCCGATCTCACAGAGCTTGGCATCGCGCATCAGCCGCTCGACGGGAACTTCCTTGGTGTAACCCATTCCGCCGTGAATCTGGATCGCGTCCAGACAGGCCCGAGTAGCCGCTTCGCTGGCAAACAGCTTGGCCATCGACGCTTCGACATTGTGCGGCTTCCCCGCGTCGGACAGGATGCCCGCTTTGTGCGTCAGCAGCCGGGCGGCGTCAATCTCCATGGCCATGTCCGCAAGCTTGAACTGAACGGATTGCTGCTCGAAGATCGGCTTGCCGAACGCGACTCGCTCTTTTGAATACGCCAACGCTTCTTCAAGGGCTCCACGACCGAAGCCAACCGACATCGCGGCGATCGTGATCCGACCGCGCTCCAGCACCTTCATCGCGTCGGTGAATCCGCGGTTCAGCTCGCCACACAGGTTCTCCTTCGGTATCCGTACGTTGTCGAACGTCAGGCCGACGGTGTCCGACCCGCGCATCCCCATCTTGTCTTCCTTCGCCCCAATCTCGAACCCCGGTGTGTCCCGCTCGACGATAAACGCGCTGATTCCCTTGGGTCCGCCTTCGGGAGTGGTCTTGGCCATCACCACGTGGACCCCGGCGTAGTACCCGTTGGTGATCCATTGCTTGGCACCGTTGAGCACCCAAGTATCGCCGTCGAGCTCGGCGGTCGTCGTTAGGGCGGCCACATCGCTGCCGCAGCCGGGTTCGGAGAGCGCCCAGGCACCCAGATATTCCCCCGACGCCAGAGGGGGAAAGTACTTCTTCTTTTGCTGCTCGTTGGCTGCGATCAGCAGGTGGGCGCAGCACAGGGCGCCATGAGCGTCGAGTAAAAGCGCTGTGGCCCCGCAATGCCTGGCGATCTCCTCCATGATGACCGCGGCTGCCAGATCGCCGAGGCCCGCTCCGCCGTATTCAGTCGGAATGAAGATGCCCAGAAATCCTACCTCGGCGAGTTTGGCGACAAGCTCCCGGGGGATGTCCGCCTCGCGATCCCACTGCCTGGCGTGTGGGGCGATATTGTCAGCGGCAAAACGTCTGGCCACATCCTGCAGGGCTACAAGATCTTCGGGAAGTTCAAGGTCCATCGGTTAGTCATCCTGGCGGCGTAAGTCTCTCCGCAACAATAGGTTGCGCGTTGCGCAGCTCAACAACCTCGTATCGTAATCGAAAACACGCGTGCGGTCACGTCGCAGCACGTATAAGGCCGACAATTCCCGTACCACCGCGGACAAAGCCGTAAGCGCGTCGCCTTGCCCACGTACACAAACACCCGGCGGCCTACCCCTTCACAATCTGGCCAACTCCCGCGCGATGATGATGCGCTGAATCTCGCTCGTCCCTTCGTAGATCGTGGTCACTCGGGCATCGCGATAGAGCTGTTCCACGCGGCATTCATGCACGTAACCCGTGCCGCCGTGGACCTGGACAGCGCGATAGGCGATGCGATTGGCCGCCTCACTCGCATAGGCTTTCGCCATCGAGCTTGCCTGTCGGTCCAACTCACCCGCGTCCACTCTGTAGGCCGCCCGCCAGACCAGCAGCTTGGAGGCCTCCAGCTCGACCGCGCTGTCGGCGATCATGTTGCCGACTCCCTGGAACATGCCGATCGGCCGTCCAAACTGCTCGCGCTGCCTTGCGTAATTGACCATCTCATCCAAGCACGCTTCCCCAATCCCTGTTGCCTGCGCGGCGATGCCAATCCTTCCCTGATTCAGGCTCGATAAGAACACTTCCAAACCCTGCCCGGGTTGACCGAGCAGGTGATCATCGGGCACAAAGGTATCTGTGAAGTTGGCGACCGCGGTCTCACTCCCGCGGATGCCCATCTTGCCATGGATCTCGGTTCGCTCGATGCCTGTCTCGTTGCCGTCCACAAGCAGGGCACAAAGACTCTCGCCATCCGGGACACCATCCAGCCGTACCAGGGTCAAGAACCAGCGCCCGCTAAGACCATTGGTGATCCACATCTTCTCGCCGTTTAGACGATAACCACCGTCGACTTTTGCCGCGGCGCACTTGGCGGCGGCTGCATCGCTTCCAGCCCCGGCCTCGGACAACGCAAAAGCCGCGAAGCTCGCAGCGCTACTCCAGTCCGACAGCACCTCGCTTCGAAGCGGTTCGGAGGCGAATCTGTTGACGATCGCCCCCACCATACTGTGGACCGAGATCGTCACAGCCGTGGACGGTGAGCAAACGGATATCTCGTGGAGAATCGCTGCGTAGGTCGAATATGAGCAGCCCAGCCCGCCCAACTCCTCGGGAACCAGCATGTTGAGAAGCCCCATTCCACCGAGCGTGGGCAGGACCTCCGCAACCGACGACTCGTCCTGGTCCCATTTCCGGTCCAGAGGCAACAGTTCACCGCGAGCGAACTCACGCGCCGCTTCGATAAGCGCGGCCTGATCCTCGCCAAGTTCGACATGACTGGGGGCTAGCGACATCTAAGACCAGATACCTCCACTAACATCGGGGACCAACCGGAACGTTCCTTGGAGAACCTACAGAAGCGCTCACCAAGCCCGGCAGAGGGACCGCCGTGGCTACAGAGCAACCATGCGCGCCGGACGGAGTATAGTGGTAACCTTATCAACCGGTCAACGTTACGTGCGGACCACGTTGTCACCGGGGAGACCCAGCGCGAGCAGCCGGCCATCCGCGCCTGGCAGGACACCGATCCGTGGATTGAGGAAACGGATATCCAGGTGCCCGGCGACGGTTTGTTCATCGTCGCCGCGGCGGCCATTGACCTCCGCGGCGGCTGGTGGCGATACGAATACGCCGTCCAGAACCTCAACTCGGATCGCTCCGCTGGATCGTTCTCCGTGCCGGTCCCGCGCGATGCCGTGATCACGAACATCGGGTTCCACGACGTTGACTACCACAGCGGCGAGATATATGACCTGACCGATTGGCCGGGGATCGTCGCCGACGGATCAATCACCTGGGCCACCCAGCCCTATGGGGACAACCAGAACGCCAACGCCCTGCGCTTCGACACGTTGTACAACTTCTATTTCGATGCCAACGTAGGACCGGATGCGACGACGATTACGCTTGGTCTGTTCAAACCGGGTGTCCTTCCAGAGGTCACTGGTTCGAGCATCGGCCCGGCGCTGCCGCTTGTAGACTGCAACGACAACGGCATCCCGGACGATTGCGACATTGACTCAGGAGCAAGCCGGGACGCCAACGGCAACGGGATACCCGACGTGTGCGAACGGGTCGTTACGCTCGACATCAAGCCGAGGTCGTGCCCGAAACCGGTGAATCCACGAAGCCAGGGTGTGTTGCCTGTGGGCCTTATTGGAAGCGAGTTGGCCGACGTGATGCAGGTGGATGTCGATTCGTTGGCCCAGGCCCGGGCCGATGGTGTCGGCGGGAGTGTGGCGCCGTTGACAGGACCACGCGGACCTCTGCCAAAAGTCGCTGACGCGGGCACGGCATTCGACGGCGAACCGTGTGAGTGTCATGACATTGGCCCCGACGGAATTGATGATCTCGTCCTCAAGTTCTCCATGCCCGTGCTGGTGGAAACGCTCGAGCTCGGGTCGTTGCCACACGGCACGTCGGTCATGCTGACACTTAGCGGCTCGCTGCTGGACGGCACGGAGTTCGAAGCCTCGGACTGCATCGTGATCGTGGGTAAATACGTACCTGGGACACTTCGCGGCGGGCGTAAGCCAAGGTAAGCGTTCCGGCGGGCGGCTGTGTGACACTGGCAGCGTGTAGGTGTTTAGCTTGCTCGATGGGTGGCATGGGCAAGCGGATTAGGCATTCCTCGCCCAAGATGAGAACACGCCTCCGTATGAAGTGTTCGGGCGGGACCGTAAAAGAGGGAGCTTGCCCGTGGGGGCGGTGTGCTCGTGCCGGGGGCGGCCGGACGAGTCCCCTGCAGCACCCCCCGGTGACGGACGTACTTAAAAAGCAACGCGACCGACGTGCCCACCCCAAGCACGTCGGTCGCTGCGTTGTCAGGACCCCAGCCTGCAAGGCCGACTCTTATATCCCCCAGCCGGCCTTGCCAGGCTTCCACTTGCACGGTTCCCTAAGGCCCAATCCGGCCTGCCCACCCCTGGTCTTTTGCCCACGCGAAGTCAGCTATCGGATTAGACTCGCGAGTACGGGCGTTTCGTCACGAAGACGACCGATACATTCGCAAGTACCGTACCACAAAACATCGCTCGGTCCGGCTTGGCGTATCGCGGATTTCGGGCCGAAAAACGCTGCTTCTAAAACACATGTCCTGCGCGGTGGGCAGAAAGTGGGCAAAAACCTGGGTAACGGTTCCCCACTTTCCCCACCCAGTACCGGCTGTCCTGGGCGGCGATTATCTCAGTTTGATTGAAACAAATCACCTTCCACACGGCGGTGGGCCGGGGGAGAACGGATACCCGAAGCCGCGGAACGCGTTGAGAACCTGCGACACGTCGGTGATGTTTATTAGCTGATCCGGCGTCTGAGGCTCGATGTCGGCCCTCGCCTTGGCCACTGCTGCGATGGGGATGGCCGGGGGGCCTAGGTTCCGGAACTTGTCCAGCACAGCAGTTACGTCTGTGGTGATATCCACGCTCCCATCGGGTGGACCGCACGGATACGTCGTGCAATCCCTCACAATGTCGCCCCAAATACTCGTGCGAATTTCCACCGGTGCGGAAAAGTTGTCTTCAACGGAGATGTCATGGCCCGTCTCGATTGACTGGATTTCATAAGTCGCCCCCGGGATGACACCTTCGTGGAACACGTAAACGACGCCCAGCGTGCTCCAGTACCTGTAGTGCGGATCACACTGCAGCGTAGAGGCCCAATAGGTTGGCCAATGTCCAGGGGCCGGCCCACACCCTTGCGCAGGCGGGGTAGCCTGGCCGGAGTTCTCGCAGTATTCAACCGGCGGGCCCACCCACATGCTCGTGTCGTTCCAGGTGTCGTACGGGGCCGGCAAATCCTTGAAGGTCACCCGCAACGCAGTCTCTTTGCCCGCTGTACCAACCACGAATGAGAGGTACCGATTCTTGGCAACCAGCGGATCGATAACCGAACCGCCGACCGTGATCTTCGCCGGTATGAAGCCGAGCATGGGCATAGGGATACCAGGCTCAACCTTGAGGTAGGACCAACGGTAGTCAAAGTCGATTATGAACGTCCCCTTCGCATTGGCCGGGACAGCAAGCACCAGCGTACCCGCGTACATGTCCCCGATATGAGGACTCTCGAACGGGGTGGTCGTGCCGCCGTAGCGGTAGTCTAGGGTGGTGAGGTCCACCGCGCAACTCTCGGACATGTTGGCCAAAAGGTAGTCGCTACGGGAATTATCGATGAACCCGGCGGCGCAAAGACCTTGGGGAACGCCATTTACACCGCAACCACCTTTAGCACAACCCCAGGGGTGGCCCAGCGAGCCCATCAGAGCCTCACAGTCCGCATCCGTCGTGCACGATGGAGCGTACGGTGTGAGTGGGCCATCAAGTCCACTGCTGTACCCCGAGGAGTCAATCTTCGCATGAAACGTCTTGGCCCAACTCCCAGTATGATCCGGATCCCAGTCGCTGATCCGAAGCTCCAGCCAGACCGGTCGGCCCGGATTTGCAAGAATGATCTCATTCCCGGAGATTTGCCAGCCATCGGGCGTGGGATTCTGGTCCGGCGGGGCATCCGCACTGACCGGCACCAGGGCGATGTACATATCGGTCGCGGCATAGACCGCACCGGGTTGAGCATTGTAGTATGCCGGCGCCTCGTCGGAGTATCCGAAGTAGTAGTCGACGACACCGGCGCTGCAGTACGTGGAGTGACACCCACCCCCGCAGTCGCCTACCCAGCAGTCCCAGGCATCCGTACACGCCAGCCCATCATTAGGACCGCCATCGCACGCCAAGGGCTCTCCTGTGCACCTGGGCCAATAATCACACACCGAGCCGTCAGTGCAGCACGTGCCCGTGCCGTACCATCCGGTTGACGCCGGGTAAGGGGGGCAGCGGCCGTATTGCTGGCAGCCCCAGAAATTGATATACCCGCCGCCCCACCCGATGTCTGGGGGGTGATTCTGGCAACTGGAGGAGCTACCGGTATACGTACCACCAAAGGTCCAGGCTGCTCGGCAGCCTTCAATCATCGTTACCACAATCCAGACCCGATCACAGTTGTACGTAACCGGGGCCGGGAGGTGGGCCCTGAGAAAGTGATGCGTGGCCCTGGCCAGGCCGGTAAACGTTGTCTTGGTGCCGGCAATCGGAGCAGGTGTGGGATTGCAGACGGTGTCCATAGCACCCCGCGGATCACCGTCCCACAGCTCAACCTCAACGCTTGCGGCGTTGGCCGATGCGCTGCTAACGTAGAAGTGCTTCACCTCGTACCCGGTGATTTGATCACCGGGCTGCCAGCCCTTCTCCGAGCATAACGGGTAACCCGGTGGGCAATCAAACCTCGCTTGGGCCGCCCAGGTACCGTACTCGAAGGTATAGTCTGCCTGCGAGTAATGCCCGAAAAGGCAGCTATCGGTCAGCAAGTACACGGGAGCCTGTGCCACCGGGAGACCGCGACTCCCACCCCTGGCGAGCGTAGCGTCGTCCAGGACCTCGACCGTCCTGACGGGAAGATCCGCCGGATCGGTTTCTGTCACAGCCGCATCAAAGAGCAGAAACTCCCTGTCAACACCGGCCGGTGCCAAGCGGGTGCGCACCATTGGCGCCTGGACAGCCGTCGCTTGCTGTTTTGGCAGCTTCTTGCTAACCCGGGTTGCCGGGTCCGTATCCGATGGTGCCTGGCCTTGCGTACTTGCAGCCATCGCAACGACAACGGCGCTCGCCAAAATATGCCGTACCGACCGCGCATACCTACTCTGAGTTTTCATGGTATAGACCTCCCCTGGGAAAGGATCTGTCGTCCGAAGCGCTCACGATTATGCCTCTCGAGCGCATCTCTCTTCTCGCCGTCCGAAATGCCCGCGCTGAGTGCTGCCAACGCACGTCAGAGCGGACCGCTCACCCTCTCCGGCCCGTCCGACGAAGGAGTCATTTTATCTCACCCTCCCCCACAACGCAAGTAAGATTCTCCCGCACATGCAGCTTGATTTGGGCAATCGCATCTAATTTGCCCGAACCCGCCTCACGCCTCAATATCGCAGGTTGGACAAATGGAAGCCCCTTATACGATTCCTGTTCACCGGCGATTCTAGGCCGGAAACCGCGATCAACATTTATACGATTGCCCCGGGTGCATGACCGTTTATGCGGCGAGCTTTTGGCGATTCCGGCCGGCGGCCCGGCCGCCAGGTCGTTGTTCGTGGAATCGCTCCGCCCGATCGTCCTCGCTGAGGTAGGCGGCGCGAATCTGTAGGACCGCTTCGGCGCCGTCTTGGGTCCAGAATTTCTCCGTACCCTTCACCCGCTGATTGAACTGCTTGATCAACGACTCTACCACCGCACTGGTGATGGGCAGCCCCTCACGTCGGTAGCGGGCGTAGTCCATCCTATGGGCGTTGGTCTTGATGTACTCCAGGGTCAACGAGACGATGCGCCGCGGGTCGTCGTTGGAGGCTTTGGGCGCGGCGGTTGACCCAGACGCGCCGACTCCTCTTCCAACGCCGCGATCAGTTCCTTCACCTGGCCCGCCCACGCACGGCACATCAGCCGTTCGTACAAACGCCAGGCCGACAGGGCCTGGGCTACGTTTCCAAGTTCGTACCGGCGAGCAGGGCCAATGCGTCCTCTTTCGCCCAGGCGTAGTCGCAGGTGGGGTCGTCGCAGATGTCGATGGCGGCTTCACATTGCTTACGCATGGTCTGCGTATCCCCGGCGAGCCTGGCGAGCTGCGCCCGGGTGACGTGGATGTCGGCGTGGATGATGCAGTATCCGGCGTAGTCGGCGCGAGACCCGGCCTCGGTGAGGTGACGCTTAGCGCGAGCGACGTGCTCGTCGCAGCGGTCGCCTTCATAGGCGGCCCGGGCAGCCGCACACCGCCCCGCCTCGAGCAGCGCGCAGGTATTATAGTAATGGTGGCCCGAGCGTTTGCCGACCTCGACCGCCCGCTCGGCGAAACGCTCCATCTCGTCGAGCGTCTTTCGCTCCGAATCACCCGCCGCCCAGGCGAGCCGTTCCGTCAGGGATTGCGAGGCAAGCGCGCCTGTTCGTTCCAGGAGGCTCCCGTGCTCCGCGCCCCATGCCGCGTTCTTCTCGCCCGCCATCCGGGCGGGCTCGAATTCTCCGCTCCGCGCGAGCCAGGTGCACTGCCACGCGCCGATCAGGGACCAGAGCCAGTCCACCGTGTGCAGGTCGATCGCCCTCTCGAAGTGCTTAGCGGCAGTGGGGTCCTGGCCTCGTTGCGCCGCCGCCCAGGCTGCCAGCCCGTAGCTGAAGATAGTAAAGGGGGTATTTGCGGGATGCGAAGCACGGACTTTGTCCAAGTCGGCGAGGGCGTCCTTCGCAACCTCGAACGCCGCAGGAAGCCGACCTAGGTAGTCATGTAACTCCGAGAGGTTTTGGAAGTCCGCGGATCGGTTTACCCAGTCTGATTGGAGGAACCTCATCTCCGCGCCTCGCTCGAAGAGCGGGATGGCATCGCTTGGTCGCCCCGTGCTCATGAGCGCGAGGCCCACAGCGCTGATGAGGTAAGCCTTGTCCCCCTCGATCGATACTTGCGGGTCGGCGTTCAAATCGCCGTCGGGGAAAAAGGCGCGCAGGAGTTGCAGCTTGGTCTCGGATGCCCCGAGGTCGGCGGAGAGATAGCCGGTTGTTCGCCCGGTGTCCCTACGCTCGATTCGCGTGTGGTAAAGATCGTCGAGGGCACGCTGGGTGAGGCCCGCGCGGCAGCCGTGGAGGACGGCGTCGATCAACGGCTCCATCTCGGTCATGGTGCGCGGGTGGTGCTTGGGTTGTCGTTCGGGGAGCACCGTAAAGAACCTGGCGTGGACGGCCTTACGCTGCGTTTCGGTTAGCTTCCCTTCGCCCGTCTCTTCCTCGTAGAAGTGCCTACGGATCAGCGGGTGCATGTCGTACCCGACTTCCTCGTTGCCGTCGATGAGGTGCAGCTCGCACAGGTGACGGATCAGGCCGTTTCGGACGTCGGTGTACGCGCGACCCATCAGCTTGTCGTTGACGCGCTCTACCTCGTCGGTCTCGCCGATCGGTTGGAGAAGGATCTCCTCGACATCGCGTCTGGTCGCGGGGCGGACGCAGCAACTCAGCAGTCGCATGACCTGGCGGTGCTCGGGGTCTAACGCTTCGCCGCAATGCCGAAGGACATAGCCCGGCAGGCGATGGGTGCGCGTTGTGACGTCCCGGTCGGTAACCCTGGCCTCTTCACTCGCGATGAACTCACGCAGCTCCTGCACCGTGGCGCTTGTCGCGCCTGATTTTCTCAATAATGACCCGGTAAGCGTCAGGGTTAGTGCATGCCCGGCGACCTCATCGACGAACGCCCCGGCCTCATTTCGATCGATGTTCAACCCGTAGTGGTTAATCAGCAGGTCCGTCCCGTCGGTCACGGAAAGCTGGTCGAGTGTGACGCTGGTAAAGGGGCGGTAGTCGTCCGGCGTAAGGTCGGTGAGGGGCTCGCGCGTGGTGATCAGGACCATGCCGGAAGCGTCGGTATCGGGGTTGTTGTCGTCGAGAGTGCCTTTGAGCAAGCCGTACAGTGCGACATCCTTGAGGCGACCCTCCCGGCCTGTGGTGGTGTCCTGCAGGACCTCGAGGCCGTCGAGGACCAGCAGGACGCGCCGCCCGTCGACACCCGTTCGCATCCGCTCGATGATGTCTTGGGCGATCTGCTCGCTGTTTCGTCGCCTCTTCGTTTCGTCGTCGATAAGAGGAATGTTCAAGGGGCGGGCGGCCTGGTCGAAGAACTCGTCGGCTGCGCGGTTGAGGTAGAAGCTCCACCAGATGACGAGCGGGCGGTCGTTGGCGTGTTCCTGGCGCCGGAGCGTTTCGGTGAAGCGCCGCGCCAGGGCGCTCTTGCCCTGTCCACCGAAGCCGACAACGGCGTAGACCTGTTTTGCGCCGCTCCGCCAAGCGGTGGTGATACCCCCGCGTTCCTGAAGTCTTCCCACCCAGTGCCTTTGAGGTTCGGGATAGCTCTTGAGCAGGTCTCGCGGATCCTTAACAGCCTGTGTCGTCGCGCCGCGGTCGGTGGCCAGGGTCAAGATGGTCGGAAGCTGCTCGATGATGGTCGACAGGTGCGCCGGCTGTCGTTGGACCTGCTCGAGACACCCCAGGACTACCGGCCTGATCCTCTCGGGAAGCTCGTCCACCTTGGCGTCAAGTGTGTTCACCTTGCCTTCGAATTCGACAAACTTTTTGATGAGCAGCGACACGCCTTCGCCCATGCGTGCCACCTGCTCGACAAGTTTCGCCTCGCGCTGGGGATCCAGATTACGCCACCATTCGATGATCTCTCGAAACTCGGTGAGAATCTCGACGGTAAAGACCCGAAACAGGACATCGCTGTCGCGCAGCTTCCTGTGGAAGTGCACACGAAGGCCTGGCGCGAAGTCGTCTCGCAGTGCGTCTCGAAGGGCAGGTGGGATGTCGGTACACGCATAGGCGACAAGAGGGCCATACTGCCCGCCGCGGGTGTCGCCCGTGCCCGGGGCCTTCTCGGCCCATTCGCTCAACTTTTGTTGCGCGTAACCGGTGTCCTCCCAGCGCAGGGCGTCATGTGTCTTCTTGAACTCCTTGATCCTCTCCTTGACAACGCGCTTCTCGTCTTCGGTGAGCCGCCGTGTCTCTTCCGTCAGGGCCCGCTTGTGCAGGTCGATCACGGCCTGGAGTGCGGCTTGGACCAGCGCCACCTCGACGTCGTCCACGTCCCGGCGGGGGAGATCCCAGAGCCTCTTGAACTTGGCATAGGCGACGCCGCCGGCGATCCCCGAAAAGACAGTCCCGGCGAGCGGTACGACAACTGCTAACGCGATCGCGGTTTCGATCATCGGAGCACCATGTGACTGATCTTCGCGTCATGCAGCGTACACGATCCACCGTGGTTAGTCCAGCGGTCGACACGTGGTGATCGTGCGGTTAAGCCCGCGATGGTGGCACGAAGCCAGTGCGGGCGTTCCGGTGCGACGCTTGCGGAACGTGGGGGCTGGGGGTACATGGGCTTCAACGTGCCCGCCTTCATGGCTGACACCTGCGCGTCACGTTGCTGACGACGCTCCTCCCCCAACCGCTCGGTGATCCGCTGCACGTGCTTGGCACTAATCGGCAACTCCCCCAGCACGCCCAAGGCGGCGCCGGCCTGGCTGAACGACCCTTCGTTGGCTCCGGCGTATTGATCTTCTCCAGCAGGCGAGGTCTGTACCCCTCCGTCCCCAACTTCAGTTGATCATCCAGCGGGGGAAAAACTACGGCGGCAAACCTGACTTGAGGACCCCTCCGGCGCTGTGCTCTGGCGGGCTGGAGCAGTTCCTGTTTCTGTGTAGCGGTCGACCCCCCTTTTTCCGGCCCGCGCCCTTGCGGCCGTCGCGGGTGTAATCGACCTGGGCGACTGCATGGCCTGCGTCGGTCAGGCGCGATCCAACCGGGCCGCTTGAACTTGCCCCCGGGTTCGTCTGGTTACAGCACCCCGAAGTAGGCGGCGGGCAGAATCACCCCCTCCCTGTGATTTGTGGTAGCCGCTCAAACGATCAGTCAAGGCTGGTGACGTGTGCCTCAATCGGGACAACGCGCGCGACGACTGGCACCAGCACGGCAAGCTATCACCGTGGGTCTGGATTCCTGGGAGGCGGGATTCATTGGGCACACAGGCGACGTTTTCAGTACGCACAGGGGGCTCCAGCGTGTCCGGGGTCAGAGCGCGAGAATCGGCTCAGCGGCGAAGTAATGGGGTGTCCCCTGGGGTAGGTTCCACTTTGCACGATCATTCCTGCTTCGAGAGAAGACGGGAATCTCAGGTTGGGCGAGAAAAACTCGTAAACTCACTTGGCAGGCCGGTCAAGACCGCGTATGCTCTCGGTAGCAGCGATGTTCGATGATTGATCCCCTTCCTGAGGGTTTGCCCGCGGGCGCGGGTACGCTCTCCCGATGAGGACTGGTCACGGAGGCTCGAATGACGGCCTGGCGCCCTGGAGGACAGCACGTTGCTGTCCGTGTTCGTTGCCGCCAGGCAGACGATGTGCGGTAATCGCCGCAGAAAGCTTAGAGACCCCGAATATCCAGTTTCCACTGACCTCAGCTACGCTTGCCCGACATCCGTCTGTTTCCTTCGACAAGAAGAAGCGTTTGTCTTGCAGCTCTGTACGTGAAGGCGCATACCGTCAATCGTGGCGCGGTGTGTCATTGCGTCGAGGTAGTGCGTGTGCCGAGACGGCTGGAACTGGCTCGTCGGTCTCTCGAGGAGATTCATGATGGGTAGGAAATTGTATGTTGGAAACCTTGGCTACGACGTCAGCGGTCCTGACCTAGAGCAGTTGTTTGCGGCCCACGGCACCGTGGATAGCGTGAACGTGATCACGGATCGGAGCACGGGCCAGAGCAAGGGCTTCGGTTTCGTCGAGATGAGCTCGGATGCGGAAGCCGGAGCGGCCGTCGCGGCCCTCGATGGCAAGGACTTTGGCGGTCGCACGATCAAGGTAAACGAAGCCAGGCCGAAGCCCGCAAGCGGCGGGGGCGGCGGGGGCGGCGGCCGGCGCGACCGCTGGTAATCTGCGTACGCTCAGAGTTGCCGCGTTTATGGATACGTTCGACGATGCAGATGCGCGCGAGAACAGACCGTGCTAGCAGTCACCGAAGCCGCGAGTGCACGTCCAGCCCAGATGCTGGAGCAGGAGGGCGTTCCTAGAGATCATTGCGGCAGCGAGTAAGTGCCATGATGCCCGAAGAGAAAGAGCAACTCCTTGCGCTTCTCGATCACGAGCGCAGATGGTGTCGAGACGCCGAAGCGCATGATGCCAACAGCGATGCGGTCCACTATGACGACGACGCAGCCGTGGCCTGGGATGTCACCGGAGCACTTTGTCAGCTCTTCGGATGGCGGCGGGCATGCGTGCTCTTCGGGCAGCTCGATCGTCACATCAACGGAAGGCGAGTGGCGATCGGCTGGCCCGCAGGTGATGCCGAGATGGACGCGATGGGCGCGCTGCAGGACTTCAATGATCGAGTCGGCATGACGTTCGACATGATGCGGGAACGAATCGAGACCATGCCGGTCTGGCACGGGAATGCGCGCCGAATTAGGGCTGCGTCAGGGGACGAAAACGTCTCCACGATGCAGACGTGAGCTGGCCCAGGTGGGCGTCTTGCCCCGCGCTAGATGACACGGATCGGATGACCGCGGGACGAGACGTCGCGCGCAACAGTCGCCCACGAGCAACGGAGTTGGTATGACCAAGAGAAGATCGTCAGTTCGTAAACGCGAGCGCGAAATCCAGAAACGGCAACGCGAACTCAAGAAATCGAAGAAGGCGGCTGACAAGCGCGAACGTCGGCTCAGCCGTGATCAGCAGGCTTCGTCTGCACCGTCCGAGGGCACGGACGTCGCGGTAGAACAGGACGAGATCGGTCCGCGCGACAGCACAGACTCGGAAGAGCCGGGCATCACGGATGGGCGTACGTCGTGCTAAGCCTGAGCCGGGCCGCGCGCACCCACATCGCTCACATGCTGGCGGGGAGAAGACTCCCGGAAGACAATCCCATTTGTCTTGTCCACAGGCGTGGTGCAATGCACTGTGGGCTGCTTGAAGGGGGCGGCTACCTATTCTTCTTTTCGCGGACGAGTGGCGACTCGGCCAAAGTGAAGACCACGATCTCTTCGCCGGTGGTGGTGCTGATGTTGTGGTGTAGGCTCACTACCTTGACGCCCGGAGCAGTCGGCTCGCACTGTTAGCGAGGAGATGAGGACGGCCTTGCCGGTTCTTACGCGCGCTGGTGCGCAATCGGCAACGGCAAGAATGGTAACCCCCTGACGGGTCCTTGCAGCACGAGGATCGCAGGCAGAATGATCGACAAAGAAGTGGCGCTCTCACCAGTTCCCTCAACGACGGTGCAGCGGTTCGCTACTGCCGTCGGCGTGAGATACGAACTGACTGGGATTAAGGGCATGACCGAACGGCGCTCTCAGCCTGTGCAAATCGAAAGGAAACCTGGTGCAGCATCCTGACCAGACAGAATATGACGCAGCCGAAGCGCAGGAGATCGCCCGGCAGGCCGAAGTCGAGCTTGCGATCCTTCTGGGCATCGAGCAATCGCTCCGAACCGCGCTCCAATTGACGACCTGGGACCGCGCAAACAGCCGCAAGCTGTCAACACTGCGCTTCGCAGCGAGATCCTTTGAACGCCACCTGACCCGCACGCGGGTTCTTGCAGACCATGGCGGTTACATGCACTCGATCACCGACGCCAACCCACATCTGGCCAGTAATGTAAGAGCGTTGAGGGACGTGCGCAGGAAGCTTCAAGCCAACTTCGAGCGCATCATATTACGTCTGGAGTATGTGTCCCCGGACGATGCGGCCGCATTCGGGGAGGTATGTGCAGAGCTTGAGTGCTACCTTAAGCAACTAAGGACACATGGCGAGAAAGAAAGGGAGTTGCTCCAGCACTCCTTCATCCAAGAAGAAGGTGGATCCGGATGAAGGGGTCGAAAGGGACACTCGTCGGGGCCTTCGGCACAGGTCAGGTTCCCGTCCAGCCGTACCTCCGAGGCAGCAGCAACCGTAACGGGACTGAAGACTCGACCCTGGATCACGCCCGAGGCGTGCGCCAGAGGAGCCGCCGGCTTCAGCGGGACGCTGACACAATTGCCCAATCCGCCCCGGATAACCCGGTTCGGAGTTCGCGGAACATGAAAGGAGTGCAGCCATTCGCCTGTATCTAATCAACCCCTGCAATCCATTGGTAAGCTGCACGCGGGTCAGGGAAAGCCGCTGGAACCACTACCGCGTCTGGAAGCCACTGGGGCTGACTACGCTGGCGGCACTGACCCCGCCGGAGTGGGAAATCACCATCTTTGATGAGAATGTGCGCGTGCCCGACTACGCAGATCTCCCGCGACCGGACCTGGTGGGGGTCACGGCATTCACCTCGCAAGCGAACCGCGCCTATGAGGTGGCGGCTGACTTCCGCAGCCGGGACGTGCCGGTGGTGATGGGTGGCATTCATGCCACCATGCGCCCCGAAGAGGCCATGGCGCGGGTGGACTCGATCGTTACGGGCGAGGCAGAGGGAGTGTGGACTCAGGTACTGGCTGACGTCCGGCACGGTGCCTTACAGCGCCAATACGAGGGCGCGCATGCGGACATGGATGAGATTCCGCCGGCTCGGCATGACCTCTTGAGTGGCGATTACGCATTCGGCTCGATTCAGACCACGCGTGGCTGTCCGCTCAATTGCAGCTTCTGCAGCGTGACGGCCTTCAATGGATATCGCTACCGGCAGCGGCCCATTGACCACGTTGTTCAGGAATTCGGCGAGATTCGAGAGAAGCTTGTTCTCGTCGTCGACGACAATCTAATCGGCACGAGCCACAGCCACATCGTCCGTACGAAGGAGCTGCTTCGGGCGATGATCCGCGCGAAACTTCGCAAGCGGTGGATCGCCCAGGTGACGATCAACATGGCTGACGACGAGGAATTGCTGGCGCTGGCGGCCAAGGCTGGCTGTGCCGGCGTATTCATTGGCTTTGAATCGCCGACGGCCGAAGGACTGAAGGAGGTCGGAAAGAAGTTCAACATGCTCAACGGCCGCGACTTGGCGGCCTCCGTCCGTCGGATCCAGCGCCACAAAATCCTAGTGGCCGGCTCATTCATCGTGGGCCTGGACACGGATGAACCAGGGATCGGCAGACGAATCGCAGATGCGGCCATTCGCTATGGTGTAGATACCCTCAACACGCTGTTTCTGACGCCCCTGCCCGGCACGCGGCTGTGGAACGAAATGGAATCACAGCGCCGACTGGTCGCAAACAGCTTCCCGAAGGATTGGAAGTATTACACTTTGACGTTTCCCGTTGCTCGATACCGGCATTTGTCGTGTCGTGAAATCGTGAGGGAGATGGAGACATGCGACGGGAGTTTCTATTCTGTGAGACCTATCTTGCGCCGGGTATGGCGTAACGTATGCCACTGGCGCAGACCCCTCATTGCACTAGTCGCCAACCTTTCCTATCGAAGCAACATCAATCTGAGTCGCGCGGGTCACAGTGCCTTCATGGCGTCCCACGGTCTGCCGCAAGAGGACCTTCCAGGCAACGAAGCGACTGAAGCTTCTTCTTCCGAACAATGTCGGGATGAGGAGAACCAGAAGGACAGGCATGAACAGTGTGGCAAACCATCGCCGCAATCGTCGCGTGCGCGTACCGGTGAGAGAGTGAGTCATGAGCTTGCACATTAGACTGGCTTTGGCCCAATCAGCGGGTGAAGGGTACGGAGAAATTCTGGATCCAAGACGGCGCCGAAGCGGTCCTACAGATTCGCGCCGCCTACCTCAGCGAGGACGATCGGGCGGAGCGATTCCACGAACAACGGCCTCGTGGCCGGGCCGCCGGCCGGAATCGCCAAAAGCTCGCCGCATAAACGGTCATGCACCCAGCGTGTGGGGTGGCATTGACGAGCCGAACGCCCGACGATAGCATAGTCATATGCGAGGCTGCCTGAAACACGTTTATCCCGCGGAGGAGCTGGTTTGACCACAGTTGCGGTGATTCCGGCTCGATACGCTTCGACCCGCTTCCCCGGAAAACCTCTCGCCGATAAGACCGGAAAATACCTGATTCAACATGTTTGCGAACGCGTGGGCGAATGCTCGAAGATCGACCGGGTAATCGTCGCCACCGACGATGACCGGATCGTTCGGGCCGTTGAGTCCTTCGGCGGCGAGGCCCACATGACTCGGCCCGACCACGCCACCGGCACCGATCGCGTCGCGGAGGTGGCAGCCACGTTGAGCCTTGCTGATGACGACCTGGTACTCAACGTGCAAGGTGATGAGCCGGAGATCGATTCGGATGCGCTCGATCACCTTCTCGATCGTATGAATGCAGACGCCGATTCCTGCCGCATCGGGACGCTGGCGGCGCCCTTCGCCGCCGACGGGCCCCGTGAGGGACCCGGGTCGCCCTTTGATCCGAACTGTGTGAAAGTGGTCGTAGACGCAGGTGGGCGGGCGCTGTACTTTTCGCGGAGTCCGATTCCGTATCCGCGCGAGACCGGCGGCTTGGTTGATCGGCCTTCGCGCTGGCTGTTGCATTTGGGGGCATACGCCTTCCGCATGGATGCCTTGCGGACCCTTACCGGCGGTGGTCTCAAGCGCACAGCGTTGGAGCAGGCGGAATCGCTCGAGCAGCTTCGCTGGTTGGAACACGGGTTGCCAATCGGCGTGGTGATCGTGGAACATGCCTTCGTCGGCATCGATACGCCGGAGGATTACGCGGCGTTTGTGGAACGGACTTCCGGCAAACCGCGGTTCTAAACCTGTGTGGAGCTGCGAACGGCGCAGCGTTGTGGGAAGCTGCAAGACCGCGCAGGCTGAAGCCCGCGGCTCGATTAGGAATTGGTCGTTGGATCCAGGGCGCGACATCGTCGTACAACGCGGTGACAACTTACATGACTTCTGAAAACATGCTCGAATCCTTAAGGCTTGCTTCGGATGATACGGAATTCTTCACCCCGATGCCTACCGGCTACGAGCCGGGCAGGACGAAATATGTTGTCGTCTTTGGTACGGTGATGAGCGGCCTGGGCAAGGGCATCTTCTCCAGCTCGCTCGCCAAGATATTGCAGGACAAAGGTGCCACCGTCACGCCTGTCAAGCTCGAGGGCTATCTCAACTTAGACAGCGGCACACTCAATCCCTACCGGCACGGAGAGGTTTTCGTGCTGGACGACGGGATGGAGTGCGACATGGATCTGGGCACCTACGAGCGGATGCTCAACCTCGATCTGTCGCGCCTGAACTTCTGCACAAGCGGCCAGATCCTATCCTCGGTGCTGGACAAGGAGCGTGAGGGGCGCTACCTCGGCCGGGACGTGCAGATGATCCCCCATGTGACCGGTGAGGTGAAGCTGCGTCTCCGCGAGCTGGCTGTGGTGGCCCAGGCGGATGTGGTCTTCGTGGAGATCGGCGGTACCGTCGGCGACGTGGAAAACGCCTATTTCATCGAGGCCGTCCGCGAAATGTCGTATGAAGAAGGGCCGGAGAACTTCTGCTTCGTTGCCCTGACCTACGTCGTGGAGCCGCAAATCCTGGGCGAGCAGAAATCCAAACCCGCCCAAGTCAGCCTCAAACTGCTCAACGCAGCCGGTATACATCCTTACATCATCGCCTGCCGGGCCTCGGCACCGGTTACCAAGAAAGTACGCGAGAAAATCGCCCTCTTCGCCAACGTCCCGATGGATCGCGTATTCTCCATGCACGATTGCGACAGTGTTTACGTCGTGCCGGAGATGCTGCGCGGCGCCGGAATCGATACGGCCGTGACCGACCTGCTCAGAATCACCAATCGCATCGACGCCAAGGCCGAGGAGATCGCCAGAACGACGTGGAATGACTACATCGCGCGCTTCCGCGGTGCCGAGCACCCGGTGACGATAGGAATCATCGGCAAATACACTACGGTGCGCGACAGCTACGCCAGCATCATCCAGGCCCTGGAACACGCCGGCACACATTTCGGTGCCAAGGTCGCCATAGAGTGGGTGGACAGTTCCGATCTTACCTATGCGAACGCGGCCCGGAAGCTCGAGAACATTCACGGGGTAATCGTCCCGGGCGGCTTTGGAACCCGAGGGGTAGACGGCAAGATCGCCTGCATCCGCCACGTGCGCGAGAACAACATCCCCTATCTGGGTATCTGTTACGGGATGCAGCTCGCGGTCATCGAATACGCCCGTCACGCTTGCGATCTGACGGGCGCCCACAGCACGGAGCTCGAACCGGATTGTCCCCACCCGGTCATCGATCTGCTGCCCGAGCAGAAGAAACTCGAAGGCCTTGGTGGCAACATGCGCCTCGGCGGTTACGACGTGGCCATTACTCCCGGGAGCATCACGGCAACCCTGTTTGACGGAGCCGAGCGTGTCCGGCTGCGCTTCCGACATAGGTATGAGGTCAATCCCGAGTATATCGAGACGTTGGAGAAGGCCGGGTTGGTCTTTTCGTGCAAAAGCCCGGAGCACCCGATCATGCACGCACTGGAGCTGCCGGCTGATCAGCATCCGTTCTTCATCGCGACCCAGGCACATCCTGAGCTGGCCAGTCGGCCGCTGCGCCCCCAGCCGATGTTCCTGGGACTGATCCGGGCCGCCATGCAGTACAGCGGCGTGCAGATCAGCGGCGGCCTGGAATGCGCGCGGCCTAAGGGGGAGTGCTCGCGCGAGCAGTGCGACCCTGTTGACAGCTCCCACGCCTCATCCTGATGAGCTCCTCAACGGTCGCGAATCAGACGAGAGCAGACCCAAGCCGTTTTCCGCGCACCCGATACCAGGGAAGCAAGCGGAAACTGGCCGGCGCTATCCTTGCTGAGTTGCGCAACCTTGAGTTCACTACAGTGCTGGACGCTTTTGGCGGCAGCGGTGCGGTGTCGTACGCGTTCAAACGCGCGGGCAAGCAGGTTACCTACAACGACATACTGGCGTTTAATCACCAGATCGGTCTTGCCCTGATCGAGAACGACACCGTTCGCCTTGATGACGACCAGGTCAACGCGATCGGCATCCGGCACACCGGCGTAGAATACGGAGACTTTATCGAACGCACATTCGAGGGCATCTACTTCACCGACGAGGAGAACCGTTGGCTCGACGTGGCCGTCGGCAACATACGCCGGCTCACTTGCCCCTACGAGCGGGCCATTGCCTGGTTCGCGCTGTTTCAATCCGCTCTGGTCAAGCGGCCGTACAATCTGTTCCACCGATGCAATCTTTATATGCGGACCGCCGACGTCCAGCGAAGCTTCGGCAACAAGGCCAGTTGGGATCGCAGCTTCGCCGAGCATTTCAGAGTCTTTGCCGCTGAGGCCAATGCTGCCGTCGTCGATTCAGGCGGTAAGTGCAGAGCAATCTGCCGTGACGCACTCGAAGTCGAGCCCGACTACGATCTGGTATATGTCGACACGCCTTACATCAACCGGTCCGGCGTTGGTGTGGACTACCGCGAGTTCTATCACTTCTTGGAGGGCATAGTCCGTTACGACGAGTGGCCCGAGATGATCGATGTTGATTCCAAGCACCGCCGGCTGGCTCGCCGGAGTGATCCCTGGTCAGACGCCGACTCCTGCCACGACACGTTCCGCCGCCTGTTCGAGCGGTTCCGCGATAGTATTCTGGTGGTGTCCTATCGCAGTGACGGCGTTCCGACAGTCGACCAACTCGCCGGCATGCTCCGCGATGTAAAGCGACAAGTCCGCGTCATCGACGGCCCCTCATACCAGTACGCCCTATCCACCAACCGCCGTAGCCGGGAAGTACTCTTGATCGGCACCGATTCGGCCGCGTGAAGCAATTCGCCATACCAGCCTGCGTTTGGCCTGAGCTGGGACGAGATTCCCATCGCGTCCCCACGCCTACGGACATCCTTTCCTGCAAGTCCTGACAGCGGACACCATAATCGGAGGTGCAAGAATGCCAGCGCGCCCGGACACCCCAGTAAGTACGGGGAGACGAGCCATCTGTGGTGCCTGCTGGGAGCCGGTCAAATCATCGGTGGTGAAGCACTGAGCGCCGGGCGGCTGTCCCGCGCCCCGCACACCAGCAATTGTCATGTCCAATAAGCAGCCTTTTCTCGAAAACCTCCCGAAAATTGGCGGAAACGGTAGGACAGGGATATTGTAAGCTTATTCGTAGTGCGCGCTATGTTGCATCCCTTGGCCGGGTCGGTGAAGACCTCGGCAAAGTCCGGAAGAAAGGCACGACACCCCAATCATCAGGAGAGGGTTCCCAATGAAACGCGAAACCAGGTATTTTCTGGCCACTTGTGTCTGTGCATTCGGCTGCCTCGCCGCCGTCCGGTGTGATTTCGTGCCCGGTGCCGTTGACAGCGGCACGGCAACTTCGACGGGGAAATTGCGCGTTGTCGTCACCGACAAGCCGTTTCCGTTCGAGTTCATCGAAGAGGCCCTGCTGACGATAACTCGCGTCGAGGTGCGCAAAGCGGGCGTTGAAAGCGATTGCGCCGGCGATGAGGATTGTGATGACGGTGCGTTCTGCAACGGGGCCGAAAGCTGTAACGATGCCACCGGCGAATGTGAAGCCGGCAGCGAACCCTGCGGGTGGGACGAGACCTGCGATGAAGACAACGACGAGTGCGTGGCCGCCTACACAGGCGACAATGCCGATGATAACGGTGACGATGGCGATAACGATGATGGCAACTCCTTTGTCGTGATCTTCCAGGGCAGTAAGACCTTCAACCTACTGGACTTGCAGAACGGCCGGACGGACTTGCTCGCTGATTCCGAGGTGCCGGCCGGCACCTACACGCAAATGAGGCTCATCGTCACCGAAGGCTCCGTCAAACTGGAAGGCCGCGAAGAGCCGTTCCTGCTCAGAGTACCCAGCGGCGAGCAGACGGGCATCAAGCTCCATTTCACTTTCGAGGTCGAAGCGGACCAGGAGACGACGCTGCTTCTTGACGTCAACCTGAGCCGGGCCTTCAGACCGATTCCCGGTGGTCACATTGACGATCCCGACACGATCCGGAGCTTCCACTTCACCCCCTCCGTGGCGATGCGTTTGATCAACCTTTTGGATGCCGGCAGCATCTCCGGAAGGGTTGTAGATGCCGTCTCGGGGCAGCCGTTGCCCGGCGTATCGGTCACCGCCTTTAAGGGAGATGACGAGCTGACCAGCACCGGCACAGGCACAGAAGGCAGGTACGTTGTGGGCGGCCTTCCCACGGGCGTGTATCGCCTTGAGTTCTCGTTGGCTACGTATCAAGACGCCGAGATAGTCGATGTCCAGGTTACGGCCGGCGAAACGACCGAGCTTGCCGATGTGGAGCTGACCCCGATCGGCCCGTAGCGGCCGCCGCTTGTACGTGTTCAGCGGGTGCGCCTGTGTGAAAGCAGCCCCAGCAGGGCGGAAGTGATTACCCCACGGCGTGAGCCGTGGGGTATGAACTGCGCGCCTTGCTGTCCCACGGCTGACGCCGTGGGCTGGCGTGGGTCGCCCCTTGCGGGGCTGCTCCTCCTACAACATGGCACGCCAAACACACACGGCAACACACCACCAACCGCACGCCGAAGTACGGTCATTCCTCGGGATGCGCATTACAGACCGCGCTTGGTGACCAGGTAGACGGCGAAGCTTCCCAGCCAGTGTCCACCTTCGTAGTGCTCCCCGGTAACCGCCAGCAATCCGGCTCGGCGGTGCTCGCCGGCTACCCTGAGCAAGCCGGCGACGCGCGGGTCTTGCGGCGGGAGACCGGCTGCCATTCCCTCCATCATCCAAGCCCGCGAGAGATTCAGGCCGTCGAGATGGACCAGCTTTCCATCTGTCTTGTCCGTGACAACCGCCGGCCGGAGCCACTCTGTCGAGCCGTCCACACTCAGTTCCGGAAGGAAGGCTCCGAGCCAGGCGGCGAACTCCGCAGGTTTCAGAACCCGCCGCATCAAGTCGGCCTCGGCCAGGATGGGTGAAAGGAAGTCCTGCCCGCTAGGCTCGAAAGCAAAGCTGGCTCCGCGATCACGCAAGTGATAATCGCGGGCCCGCTGTGCCACCATCGCCGCCATGTGCTTGTCGCCATGTGTTCGCGCCCAGTCATACACCAGACCCATGGCAAAGGCCGTCTGACTATGCTCGCCCGTGCGAATAGGGTGGGACAGCTTCGGGAGCCACTCCTTGAAACGGTCGGCGGCCTCCGTGGCCAGAGGCTCTAAGGTGGCCGCCCATTCCTTGGCCTGCGGGTCATCCCACTCGTGAAGTTCCGCCGAAAGCTGCAGCAGCCAGGCCAAGCCATAGGGACGCTCGAAGGTCCCGCGCCCCTCGCCTCGAAGGTACTCTACCTCCGCCGCGACCTTCTCAAGCGTGAAGCTCTTTGCCAATGCGACCCGGGCTCTGTCCACGAAGGGGGCCTGGGGATGCATCCGGCACAGTCGCACCAACAGCCAGTGCCCGTGCGCCGCCGAATGCCAATCGAAGCAGCCGGAAAACACCGGCGTAAGCTCCCGAGGCGGCCGAACGTCCGCATCGGAACTCAGAACGTGCGAAATCTTGTTGGGGTATTCCTTATGAATGCACTCCAGGGCCAGTCCTGCAAACCGACCCACCGCCGCCGCATCAAACCCAGCCTCATCCTGCCCCTGCCCCGGTCCGGCCACCATTACAACCACAAGCCCCGCAATAATCCCGTGCATCACACTGCTCCTAATGTGACCATCATTCCTTTCGCCAACTTGTGAACAAAGATAGCCGAAATGCCGAACGCTAGGGCCAACCGACCTACAAGTCCAACGGGAGTGGATGGGAATCGAACCCACCAGAGGCCGCGCTAGCACCGGCGCTAGCACTAAGACCTGGCCGGTAGGGGGTAAAGGTGGCTGCAAGTAGCCGGATAGGTGAACTGCCGTCGTCACCATGCCACAAGCAGAAAACCTTACAAAACAAGGGCAAAACGGCGTTTTCGGAGTCGCAATGCGACTGGGCGATGCCGGACTTGAACCGACGACCTCCTCCTTGTAAGGGAGGCGCTCAACGCCCTCAAACCGCCGTTTCCGCATCAAGAACGCAGGTGGACACAGCGCGTAGCACGCCAGGTAGCACTAACGATCCGGCTGACCTTCCTGTCGGCCCTACCCTCACTGAGATCATAGCTACTTGTGAGACCCTGTCCGAAGCGGACCGCAGCCGAGTGCTTGGGTACGCGCAGGCACTGGCCGAGGCACACGGGGGTACCGCGTCATGACCGAAACCCTCGTGAAGGATGAAGTTGTCCGCCAGCGCCCAATGGGACCGGCTCATCCCTCGACAACATTGGGCACAAGGATAACAGACCTTGTCGAGTACGCCCGCAAGCACCGGTGCCGGCTCCGAAACCTGCACGACGCTGGTCCGGTGCCGCCTGCCCGGCGGAGGAAGTCTGACACAGCAAAGCTTGGGTATGTGGGAGCATCTGACCGTTGGGATGCCATCGTCGGCTACGACGGGTATATCGCCGACGAAGGCGAACCTGGCCAGCTCGGCATCTACTTGCAGTACCGTTCCGCAATGGGGGTCAAGAGGGCCCACAGTAGAATCCAGGCACTGGGTGGAGCGGTCAAACAGGTAGGAGACACCGAGATAGCCGGCTCCGTCCCCGTCGACAGTATCGAGGAGGCCCTGAGACTCATCAAAGTGTCGAGGCTCCGGCCAGGCAGCGTACAGAATCTCGGTCGGAGCCCCGCACAGAAACCGTATGCGAGCTAGAATCGCATGGATCGAAAGGCGGGTACATTTACGCCGCTGAATCCCCAAAAGGCGCCGGATTGTGGGCTGTACCGGGAGCCGTGGGAATAGATGCAGGACGTGAATACAGCCGTTCCGAGCGGTTGGGACGCACCGGAACACGCCTAGTGCGCCAACGTCACAAAGCGGCGACGAATACGGTGACGATCAGCCCTGACGCGATCCTACGGGCGAGCGTCCGACCGCTGATCCCCATCGCCACCGCTGCATCGGGCTGTCTGAGCCAGGGCATGATGATCTCCATGTCGGGACAAAAGGTCCGCCAACCGCCTGCCGTGTCACACGTGGCAAAGGTTGCCAGGTCGGCGTGGCTGCCACGTGGCAATCATCGGCGATCCCGACGCCCAGACGGCAGCGTATGAACGGTGTTGCGAAATCGGCACGCATGTTCCGAAAGCGGAACGTGTAACACCGCGAAAAAGGTGTTTTGGAGTGTTAGAAAGTGTGCTGGAGTGTTAGAAAGTGTGCTGGAAGCGGTTAGATAACCCCTTGTCACCCCTTTCGAGCGGGAATTACGCCTGCTGTAATGGCAAACGGATACCCTCGAAAACCGCCCTGGCGCTAGCGAAAGGATGATGTAATAGCTCTCGGAGGAGCACCAACCCGCGCCGTAGAGGTTAGTGTTGTCCCTCAGGCGAGCGCTAACAGCGCCCGATAACAGTCCACTTATGATACATTCGCCTGTCGGTTGTACGCATCTAAGTCGTTATCTGACATGAGCTTATGGCGCAACCCAACTTTCGGCTGGGTCGGATTCGATTCCACCCCCCACCGCCCCTCGAGCGCCCGGGTAGCACTTAGCCTCATCGGATGGCTACACACGCGCACGCGCGTACAACGAGCCGTCTGACGTGGACCGTTCAGACACGCCATAGGGTAGGGGGGGTAACTTTGCCACCCACGGTCCTAGCCGGCTCGGCTGAGGATTCGCGCCACGCTCTGGTGCGTCCACCGGGGCGACCTGCCCGTCTTGGTTCGCACGCCGCGAGCGCTGAGCTCGGCCGCGATCTGCTGTAGCTTCATCCCGCGGGCCCGCATAGCCCGGATGTCCTGGACGACCTGTTGCTCTGCCTGATTCTCAGTGAGCGTCGCTCCATCATCGGCCAGGTCGAAGCCATAGGGTACTGAGCCGATCCGTTGACCGTTGGCACGTTTGACCGCCATCGCTGCCCGCGTACGCTCCCGTGTGAGGTTCCGCTCCATCTCGGCTGCACCGGCCAGCACCACGAGCATGAACCGT
>JAUWWQ010000003.1 GCA_030616775.1 Planctomycetota bacterium | reverse complement strand
CGCGGCCCGGGTGGGTGCGGTTTGTGCAATGGGTGACGGGCATGGTGATGGGCTGGGAGGAACATACGATCACGCAGATTCTGGTCTCGTTGGGCTTGGAGTCCCGTTGGCGAGTGGTCGAGCACTTTGCCGAATACGGTGCCTGGGATCGCCCGGCGGTGGAGCGGCGGACCATCTCGCTGATCGAGCAGGAATGTCCGGCGCGATGGGGCGGCTATCACCCGGTCGCGGTAGACGACAGCAAACTGCACCGGACCAGCGGAAAGGTTTGGGGCACATGCATGTTCCACGAATCGGCGGCGCGCCGATGGAACATCCGACCCCAGAGGCGGTGTGAGCGGGGCGCCCCGGGCGGGCGCGGTTTTTTTGAAAAATGTGTTGCGTTTTTGCACGGCATGGGTAGACTGGACATGGCTCCTTGGAGCGGGGGAGAACCGCCTCTCGCAGGTCGGCTGGTTTCTATCCCCCTCCTGAAGGTGCCAATAGGGTTCTTTGGCCGCCGGGCGACAAGATCTCTCGCGGTTTGGCGGCGGCTCGGGGACAGAGGTATCACATGTTTTAATTAGGAGGAAAGGCCATGAGACGAAGTGTTGTATTACTGGTGTGCCTGGCTGGCGTGGGACTGATGTCCGCGAGCCAGGCCTATGCGAGCTGCTGCCAGTGAGATTTTAAAGACGGTCGGTCCGACTGTTCATTCAGCAAGGACGAGCAGCAGTGTATACAGGCCTGTCACGCTGGGCAGTATGACTTTTGTCAGTGGAGTCCAGACCAGGCTTGCGTCTGTACGTATGTGGATCAGGATCACGGCGTTTGTGTAAATTGTGCTGCTCCACCCCTGGAAATCGTCTGCATGCGGAAGCAACATGTGCCAACCGTATCGGCATGGGGCATGATTGCCTTGGTTCTCGGCCTAGGGGCGGGCATGGTCGTCGTTGCCCGGCGGCAGCGACGGCGGGCGACAACTTAGCGTCCAGATGTAAACAAGCGTAAGGCTCTGTCTTTCGCGAGAGATCGGACAGTGCTAACACGCATGGACGGGGTAAGGACCGCCACCGCCACCCTCATTGGACCGTTATTCGGAGGCGGTCCTTGCCCCTACAATTCAACGCTAGTTGCCCCGCCGTGTGGGTCCAGGCAGCGGCGTTTCCGGGCGGCTCGGGTGCCATTCGTATCACCTCCTTTTGCAAAGTACATTGATTTAACGGCTCTTCCCTTAGCGCTAGATAATCTTGATAGCAGGCGCGAAAGAGAGAATTGCGGGTCTGTCCGCGAGGGGGCAAGCAGCCCGTGCTCCGGCGCGCCGCGAGCCCTCGCAGGGTCCGTGACAGAATCGGCGGGTGGGGTCGCAGGCTGGAGGCCTGCTCTGTAATAGCCGGGGGCAAGCGTAGCGCCGCCCCCGGATGGCGCCGCCACCGAACCGCCCGACCCTGAAAGGGTCGTCTATTCTCTGCGGCGTGTGCGACGGGACGTTTATGCGACCCCTACAGGGTCGAATGGAACGGGTGTTGGGGTTACCGTGGGCGGCGTCCCGCCTCGGCAGGACTTGCCCACGGCTACTGTAGGTCAGCCTTTCAGGCTGTATCAGCGTGCGGCGCTGAAGCCGCCTAAACTGTCACGGACCCCTTAAGGCGTGCCTGATCCTGGAAAATATCGGTCGGCTAAGCTACCCTGGTGTCAATGGGGTCTCCGGCGGGGATTGACAAGCACGCAGCAATACCCACCAACTTAGGGCCGGGTTCGTAGGGTGGAGATCCTCCGCCGCTGAGTATGGTGACCCCGAAAGCCTCGTGTGAGTCGCAGCGTTGCCCGCGCAGGCTACGTGGAAAGGAGGATGGAGATGATCCGCAGTACTCACCGCTTGTTGTCGGCAGCCGTTGTTGCCGTTCTGTTGGGCGGCTTGGGAGCGCATTTGAGCGCCTGGGGCCAAGAGCCTAAGCGATATGATGACCACAAGTTCGCACGCGTGGCTGTCAAAACCTGGCAGCAGCTCGAGGTTCTGGAAGACAGCGGCGCCATCATTGCCAACTGCGTACCCGGCGTCGGCCCAATGGACGTGGTGGCAACATCGGAGCAACTTGCCGAGCTTAAGCGCCTGGGTCTGCACACAGAGGTCTTGCACGACAACGTGCAGATGTTATTTGACGCCCAGCGACCCGTCGCCTTGCGTGCTGACCCCTTCGAGGACTTCTTCTTGGATTATCACGAGTACGGAAACGCATCCGAAACTGGAACCGTTGTATGGTACATGAACGAACTGGTGACCCTCTATCCGACCCTCGCGTCGATGGTCGACGTGGGCAGCACACTTGAGGCGCGAACCATCCACGGCCTGCGGATCACCAGCGATCTGATCGCCGACAAGCCTGGCGTGGTTTACTTCGGCGCCGAGCACGCCCGCGAGTGGATCACGCCTACGGCACCGCTGTACCTCGCTACGTATCTGTTGGAAAACTACGGCACCGACGCCACGGTTACCGATCTCGTCGACAACATCGAGTTCTTCCTGATCCCGGTTTTCAATGTTGATGGGTATATCTACACCTGGACGATGGAGCGCATGTGGCGGAAGAACCGTCGGGACAACGGAGACGGAAGCTACGGCGTCGATATCAACCGTAATTGGGGCGAAGGCTGGGGTCTGGACATCGGATCCAGCGGCAACCCGAGCTACAGCACATACCGCGGTACGGCCCCCTTCTCCGAACCGGAGACTCAGGTGATGCGCGACTTCTTCTACGCCCATCCGAATGTCCGCGCCGACCACGATATCCATAGCTACGGGCAGCTTCTTCTCTGGCCGTACGGGTACAAACCCGACCCGCCTGCCGACTGGGAGGCGTATGCAGACATCGGGTCCACGATGCAATCGCTGATTTATGGCGTGCACGGCCTCACCTACACAGGCGGCTCCTGTTACACCGCCATCTATCCCGTCAGCGGCGGTTCCATCGACTGGACCTACGCTGCGCTGGACCTCCTTTCCTTTTCCCTCGAGTTGCGCGATACGGGTGAGTATGGATTCCTGCTACCGCCTGAACAGATCATCCCGAATAACGAAGAGATCTTGCCTGCCCTGCTGCACCAGACGAACTCGGATTGGGTGCGAATCTCCCTGCGGTACCGGTTCCCGGCGGGTCACCCCACAACGATCACCTCCGGTGCCGATACCAATATCCCGTTGGATATCATCGCCCACCGCGAGTCGATCAATCCCGGAAGCGCCCGGCTGTATTACCGTTACGACCCGAGCGGCCCGTTCATCGAGTCGCTGTTGACATCGACGGGGGATGTTTCCTACGAGGCGGTTTTGCCCGCGACGAATTGCACGTCGACACCCCAATACTACTTCTACGCGGAGGGTGACGGCGGGACGACCCTCGCAAGCCCTAAAGGTGCTCCCGGCGCCGAAGTATATTCGCCCGGCGTGACCACGCCGGGTCGCGTGACGTTCTTCACGGAAGACTTGAGCGCCGATCCCGGCTGGACGACGGTACCCCTGTGGGCCTACGGCCAGCCGACGGGGCAGGGCGGTGAATACGGCTGGCCCGATCCGACCAGTGGACATACCGGAATCAACGTGTACGGCTATAACTTGTCCGGGGACTACGAAGCGGATCTGCCGGAAACACACTTGACCAGTTCGTCGATCGACTGCACCGGACGCTACGGCATCCACCTGTCGTTCTGGCGGTGGCTGGGTGTCGAGCAAGCTCGGTACGACAAGGCCTACGTTCGGGTCAGCCTCAATGAAACCGATTGGATCAATGTCTGGGAGAATACCAGTGAAGTGACCGACTTCTCCTGGACGTTCCAGGAGATCGACATCTCGGCCGTGGCGGACGATCAGCCGACGGTGTACCTGCGATGGACGATGGGCACTACGGATGCCTCCTGGCAGTACTGCGGTTGGAACATCGACGACATTGGGCTGTCAGCGGCTGTGTGTGACAGCATCGCCGGTGACTACAACGGCGACGGCGTCATTGATACCACCGACTTCGACGAGTTCATACTCTGTTTCACCAGCCCGGTGGGCCCCATCGGACCTGGGTGCGGCATCTTCGACTTCGATTCCGACAATGATGTGGACTGTGAGGACTGGTTTGGGTTTTGGGCAGCCTGGACCGGGCCACCGGCTGAGCCTCCGTCCTTCGACCTGTGTCCGGCTTTCAGCGCCCCCACGGCCGATCCCCTCCCCAAGAACCGCTACATTTCGTTCATCCCGGGCAACTCGCTGGGTATACCGCAGGCCTTTAGGGTTACCACGGTCTCGAATTCCTTGTTCCCGGATACGGTCGGTCAACAGAAATGGGTGGCTGCACCGAATGCCAAAGGTATGTCACGGTTATCCTGTAGTCCGACCTACCGGAACTGGGGCTTTACACCGGTCCACGCCGGGGACCAGGATATCGTCCCGGGGGCAACGTACGCAGTGGAAGCTACGCTGGATGGTGTGGACTTCCTGGGACCTGTAGCGATGGCCACGGTTCCCGTGTGGGGCGATACCGTCGGCAAGTTCCACGAGGGAGGCTGGACTCCGCCGGACGGTGAGGTCCAGATAATTGACGCCACAGCTTTGCTCGACGGGTTCAGACATCTTACCACGGCCCCGGCCACCACCCGGTGCGACCTGTTCCCGGTGATTCCCGACGCCTCGATTGACATCCTTGACGTTACGCTGGTTCTCGACGCGTTCCGCGGGTTTGACTACCCGTTCGATGGGCCCAGCGGGTGTCCATAGTTGCAGCCGCGTACAGAATGGAGTGCTTATGGCGTCCTGGCGGGCAGTGGACGTAAAACTTGCGGTAGGGCCCCCCAGGCCCCGCCGATGCTCAGTGCTCGTGGTTGTAGAGGTTCTTGAGGGCGTCGCGCAGGCGGGCGGCCTCCTCGAAGCGCTCCTGCTCAATGGCGGCGCGCAGCGCCTTGCGGGTTACGATCAGGGAGTTTTTCGGGACCCGCTGATTTAACTCGTTGCCCAATGACCGGAGAATCTTGATCTCTTCGCTGGCCGTTTCCACATCCGACTGCCCGTATCGCTCGAAGTGCGCCTTGATGGACATGATCCCTCGGTTCACATGGGCCAAGGCGCTGTCGGGTTCCCCTTCCTCCAACGCATGATAGGCCCGTGCTCGGGCATCCATCATGAGCACATAAGCGCGGAACTGCTCCGATGAGACCCGGTCCTCGGGCTCCAAGGCGTAGTCGCGGCAGAGATCGAAGATCGCCAAGCTCTGTGAGGTGTCGCGGGAGACGTTGGCGTACTCCTCGAGCACAAAGAAGGCAATGTAACGGCGATAGTAAAGCGATGCCTCCAGGCGCAGCTCACGGCACTGGTCGCGTGACAGACCGAATCCGAGCATGGTTCCATTGCGTTGCTCGTGCTCTGTGAGGCGCTTGTGATAGTAAGCTACCAGAGATTCACAAGCATATGGTTTTGTGCCGTCGGGTCGGCCCTCGGCTTCCATCTGCAAGACGCCCAGCTCAACGCGCATCTGGATCCTCACTGAACCTTCGGCGCCGACGATCTTGCGAACGGAGATCTTCTCAGGCTCGTAAGGCCAGTCGCTGAGTGCAGGTTGTAGATCGATATAGGACATCGACACTATCATCTGTGAAGCCAATGGAGCCACGACTATCTATGCGGGCCCCTAATCATCCTAGCTCTTTTCGAGTCTACAATTCAACCTGTTGTCGAAGACCGATGGTAAATGGTGTCACCCTTTACGGCTTATAATAAGAGCTTTCCTATTGTGCCGTATTGGAAGACGCGCAGGAAGAAAAGTCTGCCCATTGTGACGCGCCTGCTGTCACAGCCGCGTCAGCGCACGTCAGTACGATTACACGCAAGCAGTCTTCCGCTCGTGAGCGTTTTGGAATGGAATGATCTTATCGGGTCTTGAGTGGTCTACGACCGACGGTGGCGACAAGACAATGTCATTGCCGGGGTGCGACGGCGCGAATGTCAGGCGAGAACATCGACTAGCCGCTCAACGGTCCCGTTGATGCGTTCCGGCGTTTCGTACGTGCCGTTCTCAATCTCGTCCCGGATCGCCCGTACTCGAGCTATGCGGAAGCTCGATTCCTCGGCGACTCGCGAGAGGGTCCGGCCGACGCTGGAAAACTCTACTCTATCCCCGTCCGTGGTGAGGGCGGCGGGTGAGGTGGGTGAGCGAGCTATCACCCGTGAGAACGGCACGGATGGGTAGGCAGGCCCAATGTTGATGCTCAGACTCATGTCGTAGCGTTCTTTAAGAGCTACTGCCGCGCCGGCCAGGGCCATCCGACGCGGCTCGGGCGTGTCGGCACGCGCCCGGAACCTCCTGCTAAACTCACCTCACTGCTCTCGCTGAGCAGACATACGATCCCCGCAACCTCACTCACGCATTCTTCCATGAACGGCCAGTGCGAAATCGGGTGTGCTAATGTTGCGAGGGGCCGATCCATCAGACTGCCCCAGACAGCAGCGCTGTCCTTTATAGTATCGTCAGGGCGATTTCTCGGGCTTGAAGGAAAATGGCCCGCAACGCCCGAATAAGCATTGTACATACAACATATTGCAACTAAGGGAGGGAGGGCAAACGACATATCGAATGCGTGTTGCTTACCGGACGATTGTTGTCTCGGGCACTGGAGTCCCGAAACGGAACACCATCGCGTTCGCATCACGGACGATCGCGGCCATAGCGAGCCGGCCGGCCTTACCAGTAGTGGTATATGCTCTGCAGCGGCTAGTTGATGTATTGCAGCTTGACCCGAGCCTCCCGTACCTCATCGTCCCGGATGTAGGTGACGCGGACCTCGTCGCCAATCTTATGGGACTCCAAGACGTCTTTGAGCCCGTTGACGGTGCTCACCTCCTGATCGTCGATCTTGACGATGACGTCGCCGAGTTGCCGTATGTATCCCCGCCGGTCCACGGCAGTCCCGCGAAGACCTGCCTGCGCGGCGCCGCTGTTCTCCGCCACGGAATCGATCAGCAATCCACGTATGCCCACGCGGCGCGTCTGCCTGTCCTGAAAAAGATTGACACCCAAGCCCGGCCTCAGCACCCGACCGTAGCGGATGATGTCCGGGACAATGTCGTTGACAATATCAACCGGCACCGCGAAACCGATGCCTGCACTCGCCCCTGAAGGACTGGCGATTTGCGTGTTGACTCCGATGAGTCGCCCGGCACTGTCCAGCAAGGGCCCGCCGGAATTACCAGGGTTGATGGCCGCGTCCGTCTGAATCACACCGCGAATCTTGCGACCGGTCACCGCCTCTATCTCGCGGCCCAACGCGCTGACCACGCCCAGGGTCAAGGTCTGGTCGAACCCGAAGGGGTTGCCGATGGCGAGCACCTTCTGGCCCACCTGGAGATCGTGGGAGGTGCCAACGGTGATCGGCTTCAACCGCTCCTTCGGTGCCTCGATCTTCAAAACCGCGATGTCCTTGTCGGGCTCAAAGCCGACCACTCGGGCCGGCCATTGCGATTCGTCCGCGAGTGTCACCGTCCAGCGTGTGCCATCCTGAATGACGTGAAAGTTGGTGACGATGTGACCGTCGCGGTCGTAGATAAACCCGGAACCCGCACCGCGGGGTATCTCAAAGACATCGACCCCGAAGAAACTGCGACCGAGTTCGGTGCTGGTGATGTACACCACAGCCGGTGAGGCCTCACGGAAGATCTCGATGGTGGCCTTCTCATCGGCGACGAGATCCGCACGGGGCGTGACAACCCTGGGTTCGGCGTTGGGATCGTGCAGCGGCGCGGGCTGCTCCGGCCTGACAAACGACCAGACCAGTAAGAACACCACGACCCACACGCCAAGCATGATCACCCAGCTCAGCCCACGCGAGCGCTGATAAGTTTGCACAGGGTATCGATCGTATTCTCGGTCTGGTCCACCGGTGATCATGTCTGCGTCTCTCTTCGTGGCAGCAGTATATGTGGGCTTGACGAGCCACCACGGATTCTGGCTGCGACAATGCCGCCCTCGCGGCTACGTAGCCGACTCAACGACACGTTGCCCTCATCCCGGCATGTTCCGGTATAACATCGGTACCCAGCCACAAATCCATATACTGCACAGTATTGTACCGCGATTGAGCAGCAGTTCCCGCCTTACCACCGGTCTATTATATTCTCCGGTTCCGGGGAAAGATTCGGCTCGTCTCCTCCGACGATCTGGAACGTTTGTTCGGCATTGCTTGCACCGTAGTCCGGCAAGACCCTGCCCCGGCTAATGTTGCGGGCTGGCCTCAGGTGACGTAGCACCGTGGCCGGGCTTGCCAGCGTACAGCAGCCAGTAGGCGATGGGGATCACGAACAGGGTGAAGATCGTCGAGGCCAACAGGCCGAAGATCAGCGACCAGGCCAGCCCTGAGAAGATCGGATCAATGGTGATCGGGGCGGCCGAGAGCAGAATGACGAATAGCGAAATGGCATAAGCGCCCCAGGCGGGAAGTGGCCCGGGCCTGCCGCCGCCTCGTTATCCTTGCCGCTTGTTTTTCACTCGCAATTCTACATTCTCCATTCGTCATTCGGCCATCATGTTGTCTGCTCCAAGTGCTCCAAGGCCTCGATGACCTCCGGTATGTGCGTGAGCGACGGGCCGCCGCGCATCATGACGGTTACGCCGGCCGCTTCAAGAATCTGCTCACGCGTGGCACCCGCCTCCAGGCATTTCTTCACGTGTAAATTGATGCAGGGGATGCAGGGCACCGCAACGCCGACCGCCAGCGCGATAAGCTCCTTCTCGCGTACCGAAAGGGCCCCGTCTTTCATGACGGCCTGAAACAGCCCGCCGAACCCCCGCATCACATCGGGGGCCAGCTCTTTCATCTTTCCCTGATCCTCTTCCCACTGCGTGAAAAACGCTTCAGCTCTGTTTGCCATATCCGGCTCCTTCTATCCATGTTTGCCAAAAAAGACCACATTGAACCGCAAATCAGACAATATCGAAGCCTCCGGGAGTTCCGAGGGCACGGACCGCGGGTCAACCCCCAAGCTCGTGCTTGTGAATGCAGCGGATGATACTGACGGCGGCCGGAGCGGTCACCCGGTAATGAACCGCCCGCCCGTCGCGCTGGCCGGTCAACAGCCCGTGCGCCCGCATCAGGTTCAGATGCTGGCTGCAGGCGCTTGGCGGAATCTCCAGGGCCTCGGCCAGCTCTCCCACGGTCAAATCCGCCTCCATCAGGCGCTCGACAATTTGCAGCCGGTGGGGGTGGGCCAGCACCCGCAGCGCCGCCGCCACCCGCTCGATCACCTCTCCAGGAGTCCGCTTTATGTCCTTAGTTTTTGACATCTCAATATTAATATATCGTGATCTGACGATATGTCAAGTAAAATCCTGTCAGCTCGTGTCCTCCTTCCCGAGCCGCTTCGCCGAGGTGAGGTTTGCCGCCAGACCCGGGCCCACCGGTCTTCGTATTCAACAATCCCAGCCCCTCTCCAGACCGCAAGGAGTATGGCTACGAGTTCTGGATCGCCATCGACCACGACATCGAACCTGAGGGCGACATCGAAGTGAAGGATTTCGCTGGAGGCCTGTACGCCGTCACGATCTGCAAGCTGCACGGGGATCCCAACGGGAACGTCCTCGAGGTCTGGATGAGGCTGTTGGAGTGGGTCAAGTCCAGCAAATACGAGTGGCGCAAGACTCACGAGCTGGAGAAAGCCCACGACCCACTGGTATCCAGGGAGGACCTGGTCCTGGTCCTCTATCTACCGATCGAGGCGTGACCCGGCCTCCCCGTTAGCGTGTCAGGCCCGATTCGGGGAGTACGTCACGGACCACGACTGACCCTCGATTTGCCATGTGGTTTCATCGCGGATCACGGGGCGGTACAGGCTGTCGCGTTCGACCGGTCTGCAGCCGGCCTCGACAATTAGCCGTCTGAGCTTGTCGACAGTCAGCTCCTGGCGGGTGGTCCCGCCGCCCTCGCGTTTGGTGATATCGTAGTAAACCACCGTGCCGTCGATATCATCGACCCCCCAGTTGAGGGACACCTGGGCCAGCTTCGGTGTCTGCATGATCCAAAAGGCCTTGATGTGGGGGATGTTGGGACACATCATGCGACTAATCGCCAGCGTCTTTAGGTCATCGAGACCACTTGGACCCGGCAGGTGAGACAGTTCACTTCCTTCAGGAACGAAGGAAAGTGGGACGACACAGTTGAAATGGGCCTTGCCTGATCGCAGGCTCTCCTTCTGGTGTTCACTCAGTTTGATCAGATGTTGGATCCGTTCAGCCGGTGTTTCGACGTGGCCGTACAGCATCGTCGCGTTGGTGAAGATGCCCAGCTCGTGGGCGGTGCGATGGACATCGAACCACTCCGCCTCGCCCACCTTCGTCTTAAAGGCCTCATCATGCACGCGGTCGTCGAAGATTTCCGCCCCTCCGCCGGGGAGGCTGCTCAGACCGGCCTCCCGCAGGCGAGTCAGGACTTCGCCAATCGACAGCCGCGGCTTGCTGATTCGCGCGAAATGGATGATCTCGATTGCGGTAAAGGCTTTGATGTGAATGTGCGGGCAGGCTTCACGAATCGCCTTGCACATGTCGGTGTAATACGAGAACGGGAGGGCAGGATGCAAGCCGCCTGTAATGTGCACTTCCGTTGCACCGCGTGCGTAAACGCCTTTTGCCCGGGTGACGATTTCGTCAATCGACAGCTCGTAGCCGGCGTTGTCATGGACCGAACTGTCGATGTTTTTCTGCTTTGAGTGTCCGCGCAGGCTAAAGCCTGCGGCTCCTTTCGGATAGGGGCGGTGGAACGAGCAGAACTTGCAGCGAAGAACGCAATAGTTCGTGTAGTTGATGTGCAGGTTGAAGTTGTAGTAGGCCCGGCGGCCGTGGAGGCGCTCGCGAATGCTATTGGCCAGCTCCCCGAGGGTGTGGATGTCGCGCGATTCATAAAGCCGCACGCCGTCCTCGAGGGTCAGAGGCCCGCCGGCGTCAAGCTTGTCCCGGATGTCTCGGAACTGTTGTCCTGTGGTGGCTGCCATCTGGCACACTTGACTTGGCAGGTATCTCGCAGTTGGTGGACGGCGGCCTTACATACAAGCACCGTGCTCGCACTGTGGCAGACCTGACGCCACACCGGAAGGGTATAATCCATGACTCTCGGTGCGACGACCGCCCCTCTGACCAGGATTGGGGCGGTACCACGAGTAGCCGCATGTCTCCGTCAGGGCGACAGGGGCACGAATGCCAGCGCTTCCCCTTCGATCCGCCAACTGGTGTCCGTCGACGCCCGAGAGATCGTTCCTTTCGGCATCAGGTAGATCTCCACGCGGCGATTCTGGCTCTTGCCTGCCTCCGTGGCGTTATCCGCGATGGGCCGGTACTCACCGTATCCCATCACGCCGATTTGCTTCGGAGCGTATCCGTACTTCTGGAGAGCAAATGCCACGGATATGGCACGATGGCCGGAAAGATGCCAGTTGGTCGGATGCTTGGTCTTGGTGGTGGGTCTGACGATCGGTGTATTATCCGTGTGGCCTACCACGATCACCTCGAAGTCAGCGGCGGCTGACGATTTGATGACCTCCGTAAAACTCCGCAATGACTCCTTGGAGGACTCCTTGACCACGTCGCTGCCCAGGGCGAACAGCAGATCAGCCTTCCACTTCACCGTCCCCCTCCCGGGATCGTACACCACCGCGGTGGGATGCTCGTCCGCAAAGCGCTTCAAGGCGCTGTCCAAGCGGGCGGGCAATCTCGGACTGGTGATGCCGATGTCGGGCAGTACCTGCCGGTCGGCCATCCCCTCCAGGGCGGACTGTGCGGTCTTCCGCATCTCATCGAGGAGTTCGTTCTCCTTGCGGAGATTGGCGACCAGTTCGTCCTTGGTGTCCAGTTCCCGGTCCAACGAGCTGACCCGCGTGCGCAGCGAATCGTTGACGTTACGCGCGTCGAAGAGTTCCTGAGCCAGCGATTCCTTCTCCGCGGTCAGATTGCGACGCGCCGCGTCCAACCGCCGGTGCTTCTCCAGCGGCACGCACCCACTCAACACAGCCAGTGAAAAACCACTCACGACACAGCCAACCATCCATCCGCCACCGCGCATCACATATCTCCTATGCCTGCAGAAGTTCCGGCCCGATCGCCATATTCGCCTCATTGCACTAACCGGTGCCCGCTTGGTCCCATCAAGGCCTCACCTGCCTCCAACCAAGCTCCATTTCGCGTATCTGAATGGGATCCGGGTCACAATGCAAAACCTACGTAGTGACCGGTGGATCTCCCACTCTCAATGGCGCCGGAGAAACCCGCGCCTGATTCGGCCGCGCTATGCACCGCGCCTTCGACACACGGCCCTACCCGGACCGCTTCTTAACTACGAAAAAGGTTATTGCCGCCGCAACGGCGCCAACAACCAATGCACTGGTGGCATAGATCCACAGGTTCGCATAGACGGTCTGGAGCAGGGACGGTGTTATGCCGCGCACCAGCGCCGCTGCTCCCAACCCGGCGAACCACATGACCACCACGGCGACAACCATCAAAGCCGTCAAACTCGTCGACACGGCATCCGGACCGTATTCGACCACCATCTCTTTGACAACCGCTCGCGGCTTCTCGGCCACGACTGGCTCGGCCTCCGTCTCCGTCTCCGTCTCCGTCTCCTCCTCAACCTCAAACGCCTCTTCCGGTTCAGTGGCTTCCTCTGCTGGAATAGCCGCCTCAAGACCGGCCCGGGTGTCGTCGCCCATTTCCACGGTGGCTTCGCCCTCGCCCTCCGCGGTGTAGATCTCGTCCAGAAGCTCCTGGCCGAGCGAGGTGTCGTCGCTCTCCCGCGTTAGATCCAAAATGCCTGAGCCGCTGCCGGTACCCTCCATTCCTAGGCCGGCCACGTCGGTCACCGCCGTCTGCGCCAGCGGGTCCACTTGCTCGTCGAGTTCGTCATCGTCGAAAACGTTCACGCCCACCGAGGGGACAACCGTAGAGTCTTTTGCCTTCGCAGCTGTTGTCGTAACCCCCGCGGCGCTTGCTTCCGCGTCGGTCTCCTCGAGGCTGACGACATCGCTGCCCGACGGGGAAACCTCGATGCTGGAGTCCTCCACCGGCTCGAGCACGATGTCCCCACTTCCCGAGGCGCCGGCATCAGCGGACTCATCGCTGTCGGCAACGGCTGGGCCAGCCATCGCTTCCACGTCCTCAAGTTTGTAGTTGACCGTGCCGGCGTCGCGGAACTCGCGAAGCTGCCCTGCGCGAACGAGGTCCTTTAGCTGTTCCTCGGTCTTGCCGAGCCGCGCAGCAGCCTCTTGTCCTGAGTAGAACATCTTAGCCATGGGTCCGCACCTTACCTCGTACCGCTAGGTCAGATGCTGCAGTCATGGCATCTGACTTTCGCTTGACTGCAGCCTGTACTGCCGTTGCTCGTCTACCATTTGCTCGACGATGTCCGGCGGCAGGTCGCAGATGTTGTGGTTCTCCAGGTAACGATCATAACGCCACGTTCGGGCCGCCGCCAGTCGCAAACAGCCCTTCTGCGGCAGGTATTCGTAGACCCAGATGGTCATTGCGTCGACGTCCACCATGTAGACGCCGTAACTGCCCTTGGACATCTGCCCGGAGAAGGCGAAAACTCCCCGCCCACCGGCACTGGTCACCGGTTGCCCTAGCGCGACCCCTCCTATCGGCAGGTTATCGGAACGGAGCACCAGCGTCGTTGCAATCACGACCAGGGCGGCGGCAATCACCCAGAACACCGGGTGCGGCGTCCGAGGGCCGAGCGGTGCAACTCCTGGCGACTCGTATTTACGTCCACCGATCTTAATGGCCTGGAATCTCCGGGGGAACCGAACGCGGGCTTGAACATCGGGCATCGTGTGCGAGGTGCCCGCAGCACGCCCACCTCCTGAATTATAACTGGCCTGAGGGGCATAACAAGCATGTGGGGCGGGGGCTCCGAATCTGGGGTGCATCCCATTTGGGGGTGGCACGGTCTGACCCGCCGTAGGCGGGACAGGCCGTAGAAGCATCAAGCCACGGCCTCGCTGTGCGAGACCGTGTAGATCGGTGAGGGGAATGACCGGTATGAACCCGCCCTGACGGAAGCTGGTCAAGGACGGGTGTTCTTTTCAGACACCCGCGGGTACAGCAAGTTCTTCGGCCTGCACCGGGACCGGTCTTTGGGGCAGCGAAACACGACGAGTCGTCCGCTCCAGGACACCGGTCACAACCAGCTCGAACATACGCAACGCCTCCTCCCAGCAGTGATGCACGGCGACGAATCGCCGGGCGGCCCGACCCAGACGCTCACGCTCGGCTCGATCAGTCAGCAGCCATACCACGTTCTGGACGATGTTCGAAGGCCGATCGGCGATGAGAAATTCTTGAGCGTGTCGGCCGGCAATACCTGTGGCCGCCTTACTGGTGAGCACGACCGGCTTAGCCGCCGCCATGGCTTCGAGCACCTTGTTCTGCAGGCCGCGGGCAATGCGCATCGGCGCCACACTTACATCAAACCGTCGCACCTCTGCGAGGACATCCTCAACGCTGCCGGCAACCTCTACACCCGGTATGATCGCGAGTCTACGGATCCGCCGCGTGGGTGACCGGCCGACAATGCGAAAGACAGCCTCAGGACACAGCGCTCGAATATCAGGCCAGCACTGAGATACAAACCAACACACCGCATCAACGTTCGGTCGGTAATCCATGACGCCGACGAAGCCGACGGTAGGAGGTCGGGACGACTCGTGAACACCCTTGGCACTGGATGCCACCTGCTGAGGCGCTGACACAACATCGTCACTGCTATCACGAGTAGCCAGCTCAGGCAGGGAAACACCGTTGCCGACGATATGGAGTTTGCCGGGCCTGGCGGCTCCGTCCAGTGCCGCCGCCTCCGCCTCGGTTATGAGCAGGGTGGCATCGAAAGCGTCGATCCAGGCCCGCTCTTTGGGTGCCAGTCGACGCCCCTCCGTATGGTACAGCCACCGCGCCGGACCACGAGAGGCCGCCGCGTACTCGAGCCACTTTTGACTGTCCAGATCGCAAAGGTCCAGCACGCGCCGCTTGACCGGTACTTGCAGCGCAGAGGGCGCCATACTCGAAGAAAACGCAGCAACCGCGTCGAACTTGACCGACTCACACCACCGGCGCACAGCAGCGTACATTGCGGAATACGTGTAGAACGATTCGGTGACGGTTCCACCGCGGAGCAAGCCAAAAAGACCGCGCATCGTGGAACGGGTGCGGTTCAGTCGGATGGCGGCTACGTCATGGCAGTAAGCTCTAAGCGGATTAACGTATTGCTCATCGGACCGCGTGTCGACAAAGCACGCGCACCAGACCCGGTGACGCCTGGCAAGATACTCGATCTGTCGAAAGGAGCGCAGCTTGTCGCCCTTGTCGGGCGGATAAGGAATGCGATGAGCCAGATACAGAATGTTCATCTCGTTATCCTGGAATGTGTCTTGCGACCCGCGCCCCGAGAGTCCGCGTGACCCACAACGGTAGATGCGTCCAAAGGCGGCGCGCGAAACGAAACTTCGGATTACTCGGTGACAAGTCCGGTGCACTGTGGCCCGGCGCAGTGTAATACTGATACCCCAGCGGGCGGGGTTGAAATCCGTTAAAACGTTTGAAGTCGTAGCTACCGGTGTTGTCCCGACGCGATCGACCGAAATCAAAGATGCGATAGCCGGACTGCACACCCCTCTCCATCGCGGCCAGATAGATGAAGTTGGCTGCGCTGCACCGTCTGGCGTCATCCGTGGTGCCGATGAAATACGGCATCACGCTGTCTTTGAACAGGAATGTGACCAGCCCTGCCACGGTCTGTCCGTTCCACTGAACGATCGAAACCCAGTGTCGGTGAGGCGTGTAGGCTACGAGCCGTTCGAAGAAGACAAGCGGATAGGTCAGCGACGCCAGGCGGCGCATGCTGATCGAGTACAGTGTCCAGGCTTCACGGAGATGTTCATCGCCGAAAGAGACCGTGAGGCGATACTTGTCACGGGCGTTGCGAGCGGCGGCCCTGGCCTTGCGGGGAAGCCACCCCAGAACATCACCAACATGCTCAGGCATCTCGCGGCGGAAACCCACATACCGATCGACAACGGGTACATTAGAAAGCGTGGCTCTCTCACTGCGCAAGTCGATTGTCGAGCAGCGCTGCTGGCTGGCGATTCGCTTTGCGGCGTCAAACAGGCCCACGGTCGCGGCGTGGTCGTCCGCGATGATCCCGCCCCCCACACCGTACGGAACGCTCACGAGGATCCGCCCCGCGATCAGACTGGCCATCAGGAACATCGGCAGTGCGCCGACAATGCGGTCCTCCCGTAAGGCCGCCAGGTAGATGTCCTGATGGCCGAATGCATCTCTGACGGCGCCGCGCCATGCGACCGTGTGAAAGAGTGTCCCTTCCGGGTGTGACGCTACATACGCATCCCATTCAGCCTGCCGGTCTGCACTGAGTTTGGCAACTCGGCAAGGTGACACGGCGGGTGTTTGTGGGCTTTCCGCCGGCATCCTCATCGGTTCAACTGCGACGGTGGGAGCGCTAGACACCGACATTCACCTCCTCATCCTCAGACGTGCGGCAAGCACCCGGCCTCGCCTGCGAAATGACATAGCGATGTTTCCCGGAATCCGCAGTCGCGATCCGGTCGACCAGATCGACACGCAAGTCGACCCGCTCGCCGACCACCGGACGCACCCGTCTGGCGACGGCTTCCCGGGTGATTCGCCCGGGTTTGTCCTCAGCCACAATGTCCACCGTAACGCTGTAGTCCTCATGCTGAGTGACACGAAACTGTCGCACACCGGCCAGCTCACGCAGCGGATAGATAATAGACAAGGCGTGCTTGACCGTGCCGTCGGGCAGGTACAGAAAATCCGTCGTTCGCCCTTGGACGACGTCCATCATCGGCAAGCCTCTTCCACACGGACATCGACCGGGTTTGAGCCGCCCCACGTCACCCGTGCGATAGCGGATAAAGGGCATCGCGTAGGTGTCGAGATGCGTCACCACGATCTCACCGGTCTCGCCCACCGGTACCGGCTCACCGGTCTTGTCGATGATCTCGACGATCACATTCTCCGCGGTTATGTGCATGCTCCCCAGCGGGCATTCGTGGGCGATAAAGCCGGCCTCTCGGCTCCCATATCCGTCAGCCACCGGGACGCCGAAATACGAGGTAATCGCCTCGCGATCATGCGGGTAGCAGACCTCACCCGTCACGAACACCGCCCGAAGGTGGTGCGTATCGAGCTGCCGCCCTGAGGATCGCGCATGACGAGCGAGCAGAGCTATGCTGCTGGGATAACCGAACACACAAACGGGACCGTATCGGTCAAATTCATCGAGGTACTCGTCCATGCGCTGCGGCGACATGTCGAACGCGGTGAGCAGTCGGTGATTAAACAGGGCGTCGCGCAGATGCTTGACATGATCCGTCCGGTTTGATTCGATGGGGGAGCCCCAGATGTACAACTCCCGATGGCCGATATCAACTCCGAACCAGCGGTGGCTGCGGATGCGCGCCGCCTGGTCGTAACCTTGCCGTCGTCGATCGAAGTAGAAGATCAGTGGTTCGCCGGTAGACCCACCCGTGTTGTGTTCAAACACACCTCCCGGCGCGTCGTGCCATAGCATGTCATCGAGCGATGCCCGGATCTCGCACTTGTGGAGGGGTGGCAGTCGGCCAAGAGCTTCAACCGGCTCCGGATCCTCGATGTCGACGCCGGCCTCCGCAAACCGCCGCCGGTAGAAGGGCGTGTTGCTCTGGGCATGGTGCAGCAACACCTGGAGCTTGGCCCGCTGCAGTGCTCGTATGTCGTCCGGGGCAAGCCATTGCGACCGCTCCAGCTCTCGCAGATTGCGAAATGTCCGCCTACCGAGCAACCACTCGTGGACCGGACAGATCAAATGGCGGGCGATGAGCGGAAGCATGCGGATTCCAACCGGTGGCGCACCGGAAAGTGCGTCTCTGAACCGAGCATCCCCAATCGCACCTGGGAAGCTCCAGGTACGCGTTTTATCGGTTTTCGTGAGGCGCGAGATTGGTTGCGCGTGCGATCAGGCGGGGCGCGCTCGCTTGCGAGCTGCACGGAGAGGAATGCAGCCTACGAGGACGCGTATAGAAGACCCACCTGGGGCGGGTATAGTTTTAACGTTCTATATCGCAGGAGGTTATGCGCTGCTGGGCCCAGGCCAGGCATGTGTGCAAACGGCCCCGTTGCCAATGCAGGTCCATATGCATGCAGCGCATCGAGCCGCAGGGCTCAGCCCGCGTTGCGAACGTAGCGGCGGTACTCTTTTGCGTCCAGAAGCGCCGTCAGCGGCTCGGTCGACTCGGGCCGGATCTTTACAATCCAGCCTTCTTCGAAGGCGTCGTCGTTGATCAGTTCAGGGTGATCCGCCAGGGCAGTGTTGACCTCGATCACCTCGCCTCCCACGGCCGTGAGTATCTCTGAGGTGGCTTTGACGGATTCGACCTCGCCGAGCTGATCACCTGCGGCGACTGACGTACCGACCTCGGGCAGTTCAACATAAGTGATGTCGGTGAGTTCGTCCGCGGCGTACTGGGTAATGCCCATGGTTACGATGTCGTCATCGATGAGAAACCATTCGTGCGTTTCGGAATACTTACGATCGGTTGGAACCTTCATGAATTCCCTCCGGCGCGCCGCCGGCTCTCGCCAATATCCCTACATACCTATTCGGAGATTCGTTTCACCGTCTACTTCGGACGCTGATAGAACGGAAGTTTAACGACCTTGGCGGCAACCCGCTTGCCGCCGATCTCGATCTCAAGACGCATAGCTTCCTGCGCGTGCTCGTTGGCAATCAGAGCCATTGCGATGCTCTTGCCCAGTGTGGGGCTCAGTGTTCCGCTGGTCACCTCGCCAACTTCCTGATCCCCGCTATACACCTTGTAGTGCTGCCGGGCGATTCGGCGTCCTTCCAATTGTAGCCCAACCAGCCGGCGCGGCAGCCCCTGTGCCTGCAGTTTTCGCATCGGCTCGGCACCTACGAAATCCTTGGTCAAATCGACGCACCAGCCCTGCCCGGCGGTGAGCGAATCCCATTGCTCGGTCAGCTCGTGCCCGTAGAGGGGCATGCCCGCCTCGATCCGCAGCGTGTCCCGGGCCCCCAGGCCGGCGGGCTTTATCACCGGGTGAGGCCTGTCCTTGGTGCCCAGCAGCTTGGGCAACAGCAGCTTGACAAAGCCCCCTGGGACAACCACCTCAAACCCGTCCTCGCCGGTGTAACCGCTGCGATAGACGCTGATCGGCATCCCCAGCAGCTCGAACACCCTGAACCGGTAGCGTTTCATCGAGCACAGGTCAACGTCGACAATCTCGCCGGCCAGCTCCACCGTCTTCGGTCCTTGGACGGCCAACATCGCCGTCGATAGGGTCTGATCCTCGATGGTGACGTCGGTCCCGGGACTATGCTCGATCAGCCAGGCGAATATCTTCTCCCGGTTCACACCGTTGCAGACAATCCCCCAGTAGGATTCAAACCGGGAGACAATAAGATCGTCCAGAATCCCGCCGTCCTCGCGGCACATGTGTGAATAATACGACCGTCCTGTTTCCGCACCGGCCAGGTTGCGCGTACATAAGCGATTCAGGAACGACTCGCAGTCATCACCGGTCAGCTTCAGCCGGCCCATGTGCGACACGTCAAAGACGCTGCATGCAGTCCGCGTGTGTATGTGCTCCTCCGTGATTCCGGCGAACTGTACGGGCATGAGCCACCCGGCGAACTCCACCATCCGCGCACCTGCGGCGAGGTGCGTTTCGTACAACGGTGTCTTGAGGGCGGTTTCCGTCATCACGACCAGGGCCAAGTCCCGGGTAGGCCTTCTCGTGGCCAGCTCCGGCTAACTTAGGAAGCGGCAAGATGGGTGTCAACGCTGCAAACGCCGGGCTGTCACGTGGGCGCGGGCGCAGTGGGAACCGGCCCAAGTTCAATGGCCCGGGATCGGCACCGCGACGCGGGCGGGCGAGCCGGTTGCCGGCGCTTCTTGCCCATTGCTCCAAAGGTCGAGTACACTTGATCATTGCCGTTGTCCCTGGCGCGGGGGCGGCGGGCCGTTTCGAGAAACCACAGGAGTTGGAGATCGACCACTATGCCGACGCTCTTTGTAGCCTTCACGGCTTTCTTGTTGGCGGTGATGTTCGGGCTGTTGGATTTCCTCATGCAGACCGCGTGACCACCTCATGGCTGGGGCGGATCGCGGCGATGTGATCCCGGCCGGCCAGGCCACCGAGGAGCCGATCTCGCCATTGCATTAACGGTAGAAGAAGTTCAGCAACAAAGCACAATTGTTGCCGCGGTAAGCCAGCACTACAGGTAAGGAATAAGGGGGCCGCCGTAACGCTTAGCGTCGGTGCCTCCTTGCAAGGGTGCCTGTCACAGCTAAACGATGATGCTGGTGGAGCTGTGGCGGGCTGGATAATCGCCGTGTCAGGGTGATCCGGGGTTTGGGTGGCCATGCCTTCGCCGTCTATCGACCCGGTAGCGTCGTTGCGGGCATCGCCGCTTCCAGTGCCGTGGAAGCCCTGTTAGGCCACGCCTCTTGCCACGGCACGTTTCTTGCTATAGAAAGACGCCGCTTTTGCACGATGATCCGGCTGGGCACGGCGCTCACCGGGCACGTTAACAGGGCGTGTGCCCGAGTTGGCCAAAGGGGACGGGCTGTAAACCCGTTGGCGTAAGCCTTCGAAGGTTCGAATCCTTCCGCGCCCAGTCAATATCGAAAACGATGCGTATCCGCGAGCTGCTCGACGACAAAAGACCGGCCCTCTCTTTCGAGTTCTTTCCGCCGAAGGACGACATCGGTTTTTGGGATCTCTATCGCACCATTGAGTCCCTCAAGCCGCTCGATCCTACGTATGTCTCGGTCACCTACGGGTCCGGCGGGACTACGCGACGGAGGACGCTGGATTTGGTGGCGCGTATCAAGAGCGACATCGGCATCGAAAGCATGGCTCATTTGACGTGCGTGGGATCGACGCGGGCCGCCATCGCTCGCATCGTCGACGACCTGAAAAATCGCGGCATCACGAACATCTTGGCGCTTCGAGGCGATCCACCTGAAGGGCAGGCCAACTTCGTCCCCACGGAAGGAGGCTTTCGATATGCCAGCGAGTTGGCCGCCTTCATCCGGGAGCGGCATGTGGACCTGTGCATCGGCGGAGCCTGCTATCCAGAGGGGCATCCGGAAGCGCCGAACCTGGAGCAAGACCTCGAGAACCTCAGACGAAAGGTTGATGCCGGCGTCAATTTTCTGATCACACAGCTATTCTTCAACAATGACTATTTCTTCTCCTTTCGAGATCGGGTCGCTGCCGCCGGGATCAATATACCGATTCTTGCCGGGATCATGCCGATTCTGAGTGGGAAGCAAATCAAACGCTTCACACAAATGTGCGGGGCGACAATCCCTCAGGATCTGCTGAGAAAGATCGAAGCCGTGGAAGATGACCACGAAGCCGTGCGCCATGTCGGGATGTATCACTCGACACAGCAATGCCTGGCTCTTTTGGAGCAGGAGGTGGCGGGAATCCACTTCTATACCTTGAACCGGTCCACCGCGACACGGGCCATCTATCAGTTCATCAAAGCGTACCCGTCCGCTGAAGCACATCTGTCTTCGTAACCTCCGTCTCCGAATGGCGGCCGAGGTGCCCGTAGCGGAACCCGTGGGACAGGGACACTCCTGAGCCGCCCGCCCCAGCGGGGCGGGGGACTGTCACGCACGCCGGCCCTACCAGCCCGGGAATACCGTCCTTGCGGGCGGAGGGACCTCGGTCTATAGTATCCACAGTTCGACCAACTCGGCCGAAAAGCTCGTCCGTCAGCAAGAGTCTTGGCGGTGCAAAAAGCCCGCGACAACTTGGTCGGTCCCTTTCGCGGTCTCAACCCATCGTCTCAGCTTGTAGGGTCCGCTCCGTGGACCAGATCGAGGGCAATCGGTGGTGGCGCACACGGCGCAGCCTACGCGCCTGTACAGTAAATGTGAGGCATCCGGGGCTAATGAAACGCGATTTCGACCTAATCCGTAAGCTACTCATCTTCTTCGAAGAGAAGGAGACACCAGAGCACGTAGAAATCCCGCCGATCGAGGGGTACGACGAAACCAGCATCAAGTATCACATGGTGCTGCTCCACGACGCGGGGTTTCTCCGGTGCGAGCCAGTGAAGTCATCGACAAGCGATCGCGTGATTTACGTCATCCCCTTCGAACTAACGTGGGATGGCCAGGAGTTCTTGGCGAAAATCAAGAGCGACAGCGTATGGCGTCAGATTCGTGACGTAATTCAGTCCAAGGGCGGAACCCTGGCGTTCAGTGTCATTAGCGCTCTGGCGACGAAACTAGCGCTGCGGGCTGTGGATGCCTAGCCAACTCGTGCACGCAACGCACACGAGAAGACCCCGCGCATCGCCCGGTTTACGTGCAGTCTTTAATGGTTGTTGGATGAGGCGGTCAAATGCAGCTCTACTTCACAGACTTTTTCGGAATACCGGAGGATGTCCTTGATCAGTACGGAGCCTTCAACGTCTCGCTAATTGCGGATCTTCCGCTCTTCATTGATCCTTTCCTCCTCTTCAACAGCGACAAGCCAGAATACCACGGCCTGCATGATGACATCATCCGCTATCTCCGTTTTCTGAGATTGAAGTCAGAGCAAAGGGAGATATCTACTGCTCTTATGAAGGCGTGGTACTGCTTTGGCGAGGTCAAGCAGAACTGGCTTGGCTTCTGTGAATCTGGGAATACGGGACGGGGCCTCGGGGTGGGTTTTGCGCGGGCGCTCGATGCCAACCTGGTTCATGTGTTCCAGAACTTCGGGCAGGAACAGATTACGCGAGGAAGCCACCTGGAGAAGCTGTGTCTGATCAAGTCAGGCGTCGGGAGAGACATGATCAGCGATTTCACGACGAACCTGATTAAGGACTACTTGCTCGCCTACACCGCTACCTTTGCGGCAGAGCATCTTTCGGAAGATCTCGTTCGTACCGTCTCTGCGCCGCGCGCGTACTTCAGCTATGAAACCGAGAGGTGGATGCCGAAACCATACGTGCTTCCGTTCTGTGGGGACGACTTCGTCCTTTTAACACCGAAGGATATTCTGACCAAGGACGAAACGTGGATCAACCACAATGACATGTTCAACAGCTTTGAGGACATCCCCAATGCCGTTGACAACGACCAGCTGCGTGCAGAGATAAACAACTACTTCTATTCGATGATTCCGCGCGATCGAGAGTGGACAACGGAAGAGTACGACCGCGCGGTTGCATCTACTGTTTTGAAGTACCCGCAATTAATAGACTACTACATCAAGCTCAAGGAGGACAGAGGTGATGAGGCTGTCGCCAGTAGTTCAGCCAAAGTACGGCAATCCGACTTGCTGTACGTAAAGCAGTTCGGGAGTCTTGCTTGCCTCCTGCAACAGGAAACCGCGTTCTACAGAGTTGCCGGAGACACGGAAGAAGAGACGCGCCAAAAAATCGGGTTCTTCAAAGATGTAATCGAAAACAAGGGAGGACACAGAATCTTCTATGACGCCCAGGGGGAACCAGTGCGGCGGGAGCGGGATGTACATATTCTCTTCCGGCTTGTGTGGCACGGAACACCGTCGGACGTCAGTCGTGAAGTAGATGACGGGAGGGGAGCGGCTGACTTCAAGATTTCGCGTGGGGCGGCGGACAAGACTCTTGTCGAGTTCAAATTGGCCACCAACACGCAGCTGAAAAGGAACCTCAAGAGGCAACAGGATATCTACAAGAAAGCGAGCGATGCGAAGGTCGGATTCAAGGTCATCATATTTTTTTCAGACCATGAACTACTTCGGGTCCATGGGATTCTCCGTGAGCTGAAAATGGAAAACGACCGCTATGTTGTCCTTGTAGATGCACGGTCCGACAACAAACCGTCAGCATCAAAGGCGTGAGGCGTCATCAAAGGATAGGGTGTACAGCTTTCGCCTGTGAGCCAGAAGGTTGGTTCCGGCGCGAACCTTCGCGAGTCCCGTGCGTCCAGGTCATGGAACTGCCGAAGCAAGGTAGGGTGGATTCTGTGAACCCACCGGATAGCGTGCGCCTTGTATCCGCCGGGGTCGAGGTACGGATAATACCCTCCACCACGGAGCAAACAGGTAGGTCGGATGACCCACCCTACGGTCTGCTCCTTTTGGCCGGTTCCATCCTCCTCACCCGCCGCCGAAGACCGTGTTAGGCTGGGCGGCATACACATACACGATGTCCCCCTGCTTGAGCGGCTTAAGCGCAAGGGCATCCCGCAGTTGAATCGGATCCGTCAGATTCAAGGTCACTTCGTCGGTCGGAGTTCGGATGCGGTGAAGTGTAGCCTGTCCCGAAGCGATCTCGGATATACCCCCGGCGCCAACGATGGCGAATAGCATGTTGCGCTCCGTCCGCCGAAGCGGCACAAGTCCCGGCGCAGCCACCGCACCGACTACCAGCACATTGGTGGTATCCACCGCCATGAGCGGACCCGGCGACCCTGCCCCCGGCTGTGCCATCAACCTCGCTGGCTGTGCTTCTCGGCAGCACGGCCGAAGTTCGTACTGGAGCACGAAGGGCACCGGGCCGGTCGGCCCGTGCCGTACGGAACCTTAAATCGATGGCTACAATCCCTGCATACAAATGTCCTTCCGTCCGACATAGCTATTACACCTCCCTTGATTACGAGCATCTTGCCGTTGACCAGAGCGTTTGCTACTTTGTGGCGGGCGGCTTCGACCAAGCGCCCGAAGGTGGCTTGAGAGATGCCCTGGGACGGCCGCTCGCCGGGTACGTGCATTGCCAGCCAGTTTCGCGGCGCTGAGTTTGTGCTATCCTAGCGCTGAGAGCCTCATCCACCACCAGAAAGGGATGCAAAAATGACACAACACGACAAGGCGTCACCCGAAACACTGGTCGTTCACGCCGGAACCGATCGGTATCAGTTCGGTCCAGTGATCCCACCGATCTACGCGACCTCAACATTCTATTTTACCGATGCTGAGCAGGGAGCCGCCCTCTTCGCCGGTGAGGAGCACGGGTACATCTACTCACGAATGGGCAATCCAACTGTCGAAGCCCTGGAAAAATGCATCGCCGCCCTGGAAGGGGGACACCGTGCCCTGGCCTGCGCCAGCGGTATGGCTGCGATCCACACAACATTCGCTTCCCTCCTGGAGGCAGGCGATCACATGATCTTAAGCGACGCGGTCTATGGTCCGACCTGCACACTTGTGGAGACCGTGTTGACCCGCTACGGCATCGAATCGACCGGCGTAGACACATCGGACTTGGCCGCCATAGAACGTGCCTTCCGCCCTAACACGAAGGTCGTCTACGTGGAGACGCCGGGGAATCCAACGCTGATGATCGCTGACCTTAAGGCTGTTTGTCGGTTGGCCCACGAGCGAGGAGCTTTAGTGGTCGTGGACAATACCTTTATGAGCCCGATCCTCCAACAACCGTTCCGCTGGGGAACTGATATCGTCGTGCACAGCCTGACGAAGTTCCTCAACGGCCACGCCGACGTTGTCGGCGGTGTGATCGTCGTCAGGGACGAGACACGTTACGGGGCGTTCCGTAAGATGCTAAACCAGCTCGGCGGGGTGCTCCCGCCGTTTGAGTCCTTTCTCGTTCACCGAGGCATCAAAACGCTGGCTCTGCGTATGAAACAGCACTGCGTAAACGCCCAGAAGATCGCGGAGTTTCTTGCCAGTCATTCCGCCGTGGAATGGGTTCGGTACCCGGGGCTGACGAGTCATCCGCAGTATGAACTCGCCCGGACGCAGATGGCAGGAGCTGGTGGAATAATCAGCTTCGAGTTGAAGGGCGGCGTGGAGGCCGGCAGGAGGGTGATGAACTCGGTCAAGCTTTGCACGCTGGCTGTAAGCCTGGGCGGCGTGGAAACGCTGATTCAGCACCCGCCCAGCATGACCCACGCGACCATGGGGCCGGAGGCTCGACGGCGGGCCCATATCACAGACGGGCTGGTAAGATTGTCCATCGGCATCGAGAACGCCGATGAGATCATTGCCGATCTGGAACAGGCGTTGAGCAATGCGACGGTCAAGACCGCGCCGCGCGGCATGGTGGACCGTCGACCAAAGCCCGCCCCCCAGCCAGACCATCACACGAGCACCACATAACCCGCCTGCGGTGAGAAATCGCGTTTGCGACGGAGTAACAAGGGTTTTGGACCCGGTGGTATTGCTGCGGATGGGCCTAGGCGATAGGCTCAGCGGTCTGTGAGGTCCGACGGCGGCAGGCGGGGCTGCCATCGGACAAGCGATGAGGGATCCCGTTGCGAGAAACTCCCATGAAACGGCATGCCGTAATACCTGGATGGATGAGTATCGTCGTCGTCACTGCGTTTTCGGTGATTGCAGCCCGCGCCGTAGCCGGGGGGGCTGAGAAGGTCCCCAAGCGCGGCGAGATCGACACGAAGTATCTTTGGGCTACGGAGACCATCTTCCGCACGGTGGATGAGTGGGAAACGGAGTTCGCCGCCGTCGAGAAGGAGATGGAGGCCTTGGCGAAGTTCAAGGGCACTCTAAGCCAAGGTCCCGACCAACTGTACAAGTTCCTGAAAGCCCGAGACGAGGCGGAGCCACGGATCTCGAGGGTCTATGTCTATGCGTCGCTGACGGCGGATGAGGACACCCGCGAAGGCAAGCATCAGGGTATGAGGTCGCGTGCCCGATCGCTGGCCATCAAGTACGGACAACTGATGTCCTGGGAAAAGCCCGAGCTCACCGCGATGCCGTTTGAGCAGATCGATTCCTGGATGCGGGAAAAACCGGAGCTGGAGCTGTACCGGCACGCCTTCGACGACCTGTTCAGGCAGAAGCAATATGTGCTGTCGCCACGGGAAGAGGAGCTGCTGGCCTTGGCGGGCGAGGTCCGAAGCACCCCTGGTAACGCGTATAACCTCTTCTCCAACGCCGACACCGTGTTCCCCGAGATCGTCGATGCGGAGGGGAAGACCAGGGAGATCGACGAGCAAGCCTTCTATCTGTACATGCGTTCGCCCGACCGGCGCGTGCGCAAGGATGTCTACGACGCCATCGTGGGAACGTTCGCCAAGCACCGCAATACCGCAGCGGCCCTGCTCAACGGCGCGGTTCAAAGCCACATCCTCACCGTCAAGGCCCGAGGGTATGACGGTTGCCTGGCTGCTTCGCTCCACGGCAGCAACATTCCCGTCAAGGTCTACAACAACCTGGTCAATACGATCAACGAAAACCTGCCCTTGCTGCACCGCTATCAGACGATCCGCAAGCGCGTCTTGAAACTGGATGACGGTGTGCATGCCTACGACCTGTTTGCGCCGTTCATTGGCGACCAGAAGCTCGAGTACAAATACGAAGACGCCGTCAAGACCATCGTGACCGCCCTCGAGCCGCTGGGGAACGACTACCTCACTCAGATGAAGAGGGGATTCGACTCGCGGTGGGTGGACGTGTACCCCAATAAGGGTAAACGAAGTGGGGCTTATTCGAGCGGCACTTACCTGACTCAGCCGTACATCCTGATGAATTTTCATGACTCGTACGACGACATGTCGACGCTGGCTCATGAGATGGGGCACTCCATGCATTCGTTCTACGCGCGCGGTATTCAACCGTACGTGTATAGCGACTACAGCACTTTCTGCGCAGAGGTGGCATCGACCTGCAACGAGATCCTGATGCAGAATTACGTGCTGAAGCAGACCACCGACCCGAAGAAGAAGCTGTTCCTGCTGGGCGAGTTCCTGGAGGGCATCCGGGGAACGGTCTTCAGGCAAACGATGTTCAGCGAGTTCGAGCAGCGGATTCACGAGATGGCCGAGGCACGTGAGCCTCTTACCGCCGATTCAATGGGTGCCGCGTACGGCAAGATCATGAAGAAGTACTACGGCCCGGACTATACCCACGATGACCTGGTCGACAACTACTGGGTCCGTATTCCGCACTTCTACTACAACTTCTACGTGTACAAGTACGCCACCAGCTACTGTGCGGCCTCGAATATCGCCAACCGGATCATGCAAGGTGAGCCCGGTGCGCGCGAGGCGTATATGGAGTTCTTGAAGGGCGGCGGTAGCAAGTACCCCGTGGACATGCTCAAGGTGGCCCGCGTGGACATGACCACGCCCGAGCCGATTCAGGACGCCATGAAGCTGTTCGAGAAGCTGCTTGATCAGACGGAGGAGCTGTTAACGAAGCTGGGATTGACCGACTAGAGCTACGTTAGGGGCCCGGATAGTCCAGCCTGTGCAGTCCTGCTCTGTCGGTCAGCGAAGTCTTTATAACTGGCGTGAGCGTAAGGGCAGTTGGGGCATGATCTGGGGCTTAAAGAAAAGAGAGACGAGAGAGAAGCATATTGGAAGGCGATGAAAGGGTATCTCATGAAAGGTGACAGACTGTTGACCAGGGTCATTCCCCTGCTTGGCCTGGCGGTTGTGTGGACGATGCCGGCGCTTGGCGGTCCTCCCCGGCCTGCGACCGAGGAGGAGATCAAGGAGCTGATCGCGGCCGCGGGCGAGGCGAAGGATTTTGATGATGCCGCGTTGGTCTACGTACTGGACGAGGCGGATGTCTACGTCCAGGATAGCGGGCTGGCCACAACCGAAAGTTGCCGGTTGATCAAGATTCTGACCGACGCCGGAGCGCGGTCGCAATCGGTCCTACGGTGGGAGTTTGACCCCGACACCTACCGAGTCACGGTGAAAGCGGTTCGCATCCACCGCAAAGACGAAACCGTTGAAGAGGTGGATCTTACGTCGCTGATCATCCAGCCGACGTCGTTCGCCCAGCAGGGGATGATATTCTGGGGTAACAAGCAGTACCTGTTGCCGATCCCACATCTGGAGATCGGCGATACGCTGGAGATCCGGGTCAGCAAGATCGGCTTCAACATCGCGTATCTGGCTGGCAGTGGGGCGGGCTCCGGCGGTGGTGCAGGCGGAGAGACACTGATCCCACCGATCCCGGGCCATTGGCATGAGGTCACGCTTTTCCAGACCAGACATCCGATCCTCAAGAAGCGCTACTCCGTTCACATGCCCAAGGACAAGCCTGTTCAATACGAGGTGTATAACGGTACGCTGAAGTCATCCCTGTGGTTCGACGACGACTACCACGTGTACACCTGGGAGGCGGAGGGTATTCCTGCCGTCAAGCGCGAGCCGCGGATGATCGCCCTTGACGACTGCGTACCCAAGCTGGTGATGGCTACGCTGGAGGACTGGGAAGCGAAATCGCGGTGGTTCTACGAGGTCAACGAGCCCCAATTCGACGCCGACGACGCCATCCGGGCAAAGGTGTACGAGATCACAGCAGGTCTGAAGACCGAGGAGGAGAAGATCGTTGCCTGCACGCACTGGGTGGCGGACAACGTCCGCTACTACGGCACCAAGCAGAGCGGAGCGCGCGAAGGGTACACTCTGCATGACAGCAGGAACACGTTCCGCGATCGCGGCGGGGTGTGCAAGGACAAGGCGGGGATGTTGGTCACCATGCTTCGAGTGCTCGGACATGAGGTCTACCCGGCACTGACCATGGCGGGCTCGCGCGTCGAGCAAATCCCCGCCGATCAGTTCAATCACACGATCACGGTAATGCGCAACAAGGACGGCAGCTTCCGCATCCTCGATCCGACGTGGGTTCCGCTGTTCCGTGCAACCTGGTCGAGCTTTGAGGACCTGCAGGGCCTGGTCTACGGCACACCCGAGGGACAGGATCTGACACTCTCCCCACACTATGAGCCCGAATACAACATGCGAGCCGTTCGCAGCGTGGGTGAGATTCGCGACGACGGTACGCTGTCGACACGAATCACGATGGACCTTCACGGCGGCGCGGATAACCGTCTGCGACGTGCGGTGAACGGCATCCCGGACCCCGAGAAGCGGGCGGCCTTCGAACGTGCCCTGAACATCGCTCCGAACGCTCACCTCGGGGACTTGGAGTACATCGACCCGTATGACTACACGCGCGACGGATATGTCGACATGAAGGTGTCGGCGGAGGGTTATGCATCCGGCGGAAACGGCGTACACATGTTCCGTTTACCGCTGTTGTCCCATCCGCTGAACAGGTTCTTCCGGGCCAGCTTCCTGGACCCCGGGGACCTCAAGGAACGCAAGTACGGACTGCGGTTCTGGGCGACGCGGCTGATTCGCTATGAAGAGACACTCAAGCTCCCGGCGGGCTGGAAGGTTGACCACGTACCGGAACCCAAGACCCTGGATTCCGCGTCGGCGGGGCTGTCCTTTGAAGTCACCCCAGGCGATGGTGAGTTGACCTACCGCTTCGAGTTCAGGCTAAAAAACGGTGTTGTCCCCGCGGAGGACTACCCGGACTACAAGAAGGCGATCGACACAATGAACGAGCTGAGCGAGGAGTGGATTGTCTGCACCGTCGGCGATAGTGATAGCGAGCTGGCGAAACGCGCGAATGTATCCCGCACAAGCGGACAAGGAGGGACACGATGAACAACCTCGACCCGAAAGACAGTTGTACGTCGCGTCTCATCTTGACTGCCGCGACGTTGATGTTCAGCACGGCGCTGGCCTGTAACTCCCCGGCGGCGGGAGCGTCGATGGGCCAGAAAGCCACGCCTGACCTTTCCATCGGAGCTGCCCAATTCCCCGACGATGATGCCGTCATCCTTCGTTGGGCGCAGCACTGGACATTGCAGAGGGACGGAACGGTCCACCGCCGGGATCATCGGTGGCTGAAGCTGCTTAGCAGACGCCCCATCCGCCGGGTCGGCGATCCGCGAATTGATTTCGTTCACGGACAAGACAAGCTGGTCGTCCACACGGCCCGGACCCATCTGCCCAACGGAGAAATACTGCGGGTACCGGACTATTCGTTCAACATCGCTGCTCCCAACGACGTGGCCGGCTGGCCGGAGTACGCCAACTGGCAGCAGCAGATCGTCTCGTTCAGTGGCATCGAAACCAACGCCGTCATCGAGCTTGACTATGAAGTGGTGACCCCGGCCGGAGTCTTGCCGTGGGTCGAGGCCGATCTGCGCCTCAACGAGGACTATCCCACCGTGGAGCGGGTCGTTACCGTGACCCTGCCGGAGGGCACGGCGCTGCACCATCAGGTTGACCGGACCGACACGGCGCGCAGCGATTTCGGCAAATCGGCCGCAAACGGTGTGGTCACCTACCGCTGGACTTTCAAGGATCTGGCCGGTGGGCGCGCCGAACCGCAATCTCTGCCCTGGCAGCAGCGATGCGGTCGGTTGAGGTTCACTACTGCGCCGAGCGCTACTGCATGGGTTTCCACCATGTCGGATCGCGTCGAGCAGGCGGGGCAGCCGGATGACACCATCAAGACATTTTGCAAATCCGCTGTGGAAGACGAAGTCGATGCGACTCAGCGGGTGCGGAAGATCGCCAAGAAGCTGCACGATTCCTTCAACGTCGTGGACTCGCCCAAGTCGCTGCGGTCGCTGACCTGTAGAAGCGCAGCCGAGGTGTTTCGAGCGAATTACGGCAATCCGCTCGAGTCGGCTGCACTGTATCTAGCCGCTCTACGATCACTTGGGATGGAGGCCGTTGCCGATGTGGCAGTCGACGCGACGGTTTGGGATGAACAAGTGCCGACCAGTTCGGCGCTGGCGGGAATGGGTGTCGTGGTGGACCTGCCGGAGGGTCCTATGTACATCCATCCCCAACATGGTGTGTTTGAGAACCCGGGGCATTGGGGACGACACTGGTTGTTGGGCGTGGATGCCTCCGGAGCGCTGCGCAAGACGTATGTACAAGGGCGCGGGGAGGCCGAGCCGAGCGAATTGCAGATTACCGGTAAGATCACCGTTGACGCAAAGGGCCAGGCATCAGGTGAACTACGTCTTCGCCTCACCGGGTTGTTCTTCGACCCGCTGCGGCTCGAGACCGGGAAGGCACAGAAGAAACTGGTCAGTGGGTTGGCGGGTCGTCTTGTGACCGGCTTTGAGGTCACTGGCCATTCGATCACTACCCTCTCCAACCGCGTGCTCCGGGCGACGGTCAACATCGCCAGCAAGGACGGACTGAAGCGGTATGGGACTCGGCACCTACTGCGTTTCGGCGATGGCCCGATCTTTCTGGCTGATGTGCCCATGCCGCTGGCTCAATCACGCCGGCAAACGGATGTGCGTCTGGCGGGTCGGTTCCGCGAGGTCGTCGACGTGACGGTTGAATTGCCCGACGGGTGGAAGGTTTGGGTAGTCCCTGCTTCACTGACACCGGCAGAGGGGAGTTGGGGAAGTGTAGCGCAGACGGTAAAGGTGACAGAAAAGACCGTCCGGCTGCGCCGCAATGTCGCTGTCACGACCGAGACGCTTGGGCCGGGCGATTTCGACGGACTTCGCCGGGCTGTCAATAAACTGCGTGCCAATCAGAGCCTGATGCTCGTCTTCGGCGAGACATCCCAGACAGATGAGACTCCGTGATTTGGTCGTCGTCTCTGGGGTGTTGGACGGAGATCGGTACAATCGGCCGGTTTGCGCGCCTACTGCAGACGTCGCTCTCCATACTGTACCTCTTGCTGTTCGCGCCTCGCGGATGCTGTGTAGGAACAAGGTGAGCTGCGGCAGAGCTGGAGTCTCACCGCTGACAGACAGTGGCTTGCCTTTGATTCCCAGGAGTTGCCATGACTGGTGATCCCTCAGCAGACTCGTCCACTACCGCCAATCCCGATTCGAAGAAGGGATTCAACTCTACTTACTGGATGTGCAACGTTGTCGAGATGTGGGAGCGGCTGGCGTATTACACACTGCGCCCGGTGGCTCCCATCTACATCATGCAGGCGGATGAGCCCGGCGGGTTGCATCTCACCGCAGAGCACAAGGGGTGGATTTTTCTGTGGTGGTTCATCTTTCAGTCACTTTTCCCGATGGTCACAGGTGGATTGGCTGACCGCTATGGGTACAGGAAGACCATCCTGTTCTCCGTAATCGTGAACGTCACCGGCTATCTGATGATGGCGTTCTTTCACAGTTACTATGGCTTCTTTGGCGGTGTTCTGGTGCTCGCCTTTGGGACCGCCTTCTTCAAACCCGGTCTGCAGGCGACATTGGGCCATCAATTGACAAAAAAACAGTCTTCGCTGGGATGGGGTGTTTTCTATTGGGTCGTCAATGTCGGATCCTATATAGGCCACATTGTCTCGGCGTTGATTCTGGTTAATCATAGTACGGCGGACTGGCGAAATCTCTTCCTCGCCTGTGCCGGATTTACATGCCTGAACCTGTTCATGTTGATCGCACTGCCGGACGTAGCTTCAGGGGCATCAAAGACCGAGAACCCCTTCCAGGTCTTCATCAGGACGCTGAGAAACATCTTTGAACCTCGCTTGGTCGCCTGGCTGCTAATCATGTCGTGTTTTTGGGCGATGATGTATCAGCTCTGGGATTTACAACCGAACTTCATCCAAGACTGGGTGGATAGTTCCATGATCGCGGCTCACATGCCGTTTGATTCCTGGGAGGAGGTAGGACCGGATGGGCGTCTGCGCGTTCCGCAACAAATACTGATCTCCCTGAACGCCCTGCTCATCGTTCTTTTCATTATTCCCGTATCCTGGGCGGTTCGCAAAATGCGCACGTTGGAAGTGATGTTTTTTGGAATGTTGGGGGCCACGGCGGGCGTTCTGGTGGCCGGGTTGACGGGCAACGGGTGGATGCTTCTGTTGGGTATCTTCTGCTTCTCGCTCGGGGAGATGCTTACCGGGCCGAAGAAGAACGAGTACCTGGCACTAATCGCACCGCCGGGGAAGAAGGGCCTATACCTGGGATACGTTAACATTCCCATCGGGATCGGCGGCGGTTTCGGCAACTATATCGCCGGTAAGATCTACAATCGTGTCGGCGAAAAAGCGACGCTGGCCTTGAAGTACATGATGGAGGAAACACCCTTCGGGGAAGGTAAGGCCTGGGACGGATCGGTGCACACACTGGAAGAGGCAGCCGGTGTACCCCGCACCGAGGCCTTCGCCAAGCTGCAAGAGGTACTCGGTGTTGACGGGCCCAGCGCCACGAAGATTCTTTGGGATACCTACGATCCTCAGTACAAGGTTTGGATTCCTTTCGCCGCGATCGGTGTCCTGGCCGCCATTGCCCTGGCCATTTACGGAAGACTGGCCAAGCGCTGGGCGGACATGAATGCATAGATCGAAGCCGTCAGCCCTCAGCCTTCAGCCGTCGAGGTTCAGTAAGCAGCGCCGGGGACAAGCCCCGGTATGTGTTTAGCGATCTTAACCGTCCCCCCTGCAAGGGGGGACTACAGGGGGGTCTCAGGTTGGTCGCCAACACCGGACCTCCACAAGGCCGACCCTTCCCCAGCCCCTCCCTGCCAGGGAGGGGGGTCCAGGTGCCCACGCTAAACACGTACAAGGCCCGGCGCTACATGGATCCCGAACTGATTCCCAGCAGGTCTATCAGTAGTGCAGGCTATTGCTGCTTGCTCTTGTCCGGATAGGCCGGTGGCGACGGAATCTCCATCGGATCCTCTTCGAGCCGTTTCAGGATATACTCGATACCGGCTTCCAGTTGGGCGTCCTTACCCCGGAGCACATCGCCGGGCATGTTCTGCACCTCGATGTCGGGGTCGACGCCGTGGCCCTCGATCAGCCACGTCCGATCCATACCGAACGGGGCGAACTGCGGCGGCGTAACCCCGCCACCGTCGAGCATTCTCTGGTGGGGCTCGATGCCGACGGCCCCGCCCCAGGTTCGCATACCGATGATCTTGGCCATCTTGTTACGCTTGATGGCCTCGGCGAAGTACTCACCGTTCGAGCCGGTATCCGCGTTGATCAGCACGACATAATGCCCGTGGAAGGCCCGTTCCGGGTGGCGCAGCGACTTCCCTTCACGCGGTTGCACCAGGGCCCAGATCTTGCGCTCCAGCCGGTCAATGATCATGTCACCCGTAAAACCACCACCATTGTACCGCTCGTCGATAACCAGGGCTTCTTTGTAGTACTGAGGATAGAAGGCTTTGGCAAACTCGATCAGGCCGTACGAGCTCATGTTCGGGATATGTAGATATCCGGCCCTGCCGTCAGTAGCCTCGGTAACGAACGCACGATTGTTATCCACCCACTCACGGTAGCGGATCGCCCTTTCGCTGCGGATCGTCTTGACACGACAGGTCTTAGCGTTTTCCGCGGTCGGCTTGTCGTTGTAGGTCAGCGTCACGACTGCGTCGGCCTTGTCTTGCAGGAATGCAAAGACGCTGTCCGCGGTGGTTACCTCCTCCCCGTCGATTGCGATCAGAAAATGGCCGACCTTGATCGGGCAGCCCGGCTCGGTGAGTGGTGAGCGTTCGCTCCGGTCCCATGGCGTGCCCGGGATGATATGAGCGATGCGATAGTAGTCGGCGCCGGGGACCGTGTCGAAGTCGGCGCCAAGCATGCCTGTGGGCACCCTCTTGGCGCTGCGCTGGATGTCTCCGCCCCTGACATATGTATGTCCAATGTTCAGTTCGGCGATCATCTCACCGATCAGGTAGTTCAGATCGCTGCGGTTGCCGCAGTAGGGAACGAACCTGCGGTACTTCTCCCCCGTCGCTTTCCAGTCCACACCGTGAAGGGCCGGATCATAGAACCAGTCCCGCTGCACGCGCCAGGCTTCGTTGAAAATCTGGAGAAATTCCTGGTTCCGGTTGACCTTGATGCGTACCCGGTCGAGCTTCACCTCGCCGTCTCCGACCTTGGCCTCCTTGCCGGTGTCGACAACGCCGTATCGATCACCGGCACGATAGACGAGCTTCTTGCCGTCCCCGGACAAGTGGTAATTGGAAATTCCGCCGAGGATTTTCTCGGCCTCCTTTTCCTCGAGGTCGTAGTGATACAGATCGAGCTTGCCGCCCGTCTCGTCGGTGACGCTCTGGTACTTCGTAAACTCGTGCTCGTCCTTCTTGAGATACAGGAAACCTTTGTCGGTGGCCTCGAGGCGGAAGTAATTGCCCGCCGGTACACCCTCAGCCGCGACAATGCGTCGCTCGATGCCCCCGGTGTCGATCTCTACGGGTTTGTCGGCCTCACCGTCTCCCTCCTCGTCAGGCTCGGCTTCCTTCTCCTCCTTATCCGGTGTCTCTTCTTCCTCCTTGTCACCGGGTGTCTCTTCCTCCTCAGGCTCTTTGACCTCTTCTTCGGAGTCCTTGGGTGCAAACGGGGTAGGCTCGCCATCTTTGAGCACCACGACGTAGGGTCTGCACATATCGAGGAAGACGTGGTTCTGATCGACGAAGCCCATAACGGGTTTGAAGTCTCGATTCGACAGGAAGTACAGGTAGCGGCCTTTCGGATCGAACGACGGACTCCAGTCCGGGTACGTCTCGTCAGTCACGCGGTGTGCGGTCTTGTCAGCCATCGAGTACAGGAAGATCGCCTCGTAGATGCTCTGCTCCAACTTGGTATAGGCGATCCACTCGCTATCGGGTGACCAGACGTAGTCTTGGATGCCCCAGCGCTCCCAGCCATCGTCGTACTCGCCCTGGTCGATGACGGCGATGGCCCCCGTTTCCGCGACGACCAGGTTGAGCCTCAGGAACTTGTCGGAAAAGAGCAGATACTTGCTGTCCGGCGACCAGACCGGCTGCATGCGAAAACCCAGTCCGCCTTTGGTGAGCTGTCGCCACGGTTTCTCACCCTTCTGGTCGACAAGGTACACCTCCTCCTCGCCGGTCCTGTCTGACGTGAAAGCAACCCACCGGCCGTCGGGCGACCAGGCGGCATTCTTCTCTCGCGTCTCAGGGGTCTTGGTGAGGTTGATCGGCTCGCCGTCTTCGACCGGGAGGTTGAGGATCTCGCCGCGAGCTTCCAAGAGCATGCGCTTCCCGCTTGGCGACAGCCCGAATGAGCCTGTGCGCGGGGCGACCTTTACGGACTCCGGCCTCATCCGCACCAGATCACTCGGAACGTTTACGGAAACCAGCCGGCTCTTGCCGGACTTCATGTCCAACGAGTGTAGTGATTCGCCGTACTGATACACGATCTGGTCGGGGCCGATGGACGGATACTTGACGTCGTAGTCCTTATAAGAGGTCATCGGTGTGATCTTGCCGGTGGCCAGATCGTATTTATAGATGTTGAGCGTGCCGAACTTACGATCAGAGGCGAAGTAGATCGAGTTCCCCTGCCACATCGGGAAGTTGTCCGTACCGGGCCAATCGGTGATCTTGTGAAAATCGCCCTTCTCCAGACTCCCCAGCCAGATGTCCTGAGCGGTGCCACCCTGGTGACGCTTCCAGGTTCGGGCCTCGCGGCTGATGCGGTTATAGGCAATCTGCTTGGCATCAGGGGAAAGCGCGGTAAGTCCCGCCCGGTCGACGGGCAGCTTGGTGGGCATGCCGCCATCGACGGAGATCTTGTAGATCATATCCGCGCGAGTCGGATATTCCCGCCGTGAGCGGAACAGGACGTGCTTGCCATCGGGGAACCAGCCGAGCACGCGATTGCCGGACGGATGATGCGTCAGACGCTGAGGCACACCGCCCCGAGCGTCCATGACGTAGACGTCCGTCCCGCCGTCATATTGCCCGGTAAAGGCGATGTGCCGGCCGTCCGGCGAGAACTTCGCCCACACTTCCGATCCCGGGTCGCTGGTGACGCGCCGGGCATCGCCGCCCTGGCTCGAGACCAGCCACAGATCGCCCTCGTACGTAAAGACGATCTTGTCCTTGTGCACGTCAGCGTAGCGCATCAGATGGCTCTGCGCCCGGACCGCACACCCACATGCAAAAACGGCTGCCAGGATGACTCCTTCCCGCATTACACTTTGCAGCATGATGTTGCCCCTTTCTAACGGCAGGATGAGCTTCGGACGGCGGTTGCCAACTCCGCCCGCTCCACAGGTTTTCAGAAACAGATTCAGGCCCGGTGTAATCGCCGCGCCTTCCAGGAACCACCAAAAGTACCCATCCGACGCGGTGGCGACAAGGGGTTCACGCGGACATTGAGCGGCCAGGGCTGTTTAATCTTGTACGACATGATCGCGGACGCTCTCCTCACGTTGCCTCGCGTGAGAGTTGCATTTCGGCTCCAAAGGCCGTACAAAGCGGCTTCGCCGCTGAGGACCGCCGGCGTGGGCGGTTTGGATGCGCGCCTCAGGCTGGGCGGACGCTCGCGGCGGTTGGCAACAGGTCGTTTCCTGATGGAGATGCGTGATGGAGAAGCTGCTGGATCGGTTTTGCCGCTACGTCAAGGTTGAGACGACGTCAGTCGAGGAGACGGACAAATACCCGAGCTGTGAGGGGCAGCTTGAACTCGGCAAAATCTTGGCCCGGGAACTTACGGACCTCAAGCTCGACAACGTCGGGGTCGACGAGTACGGGATTGTCATGGGCACCATTCCCGCAACGGTTGATGGGGCTCCCACGATCGCCTGGCTGTCGCATATGGACACGTCGCCTGAATTCACAGCCAAGCAAGTCAAACCGCAGATCATCAAGAACTACGATGGGAAGGACATTGTCCTGCCCGGCGACGAGTCCAGGGTGATCCTCACGGCCGAGACAAAAGGCATGGCCGAGCTGAAGGGCAAGACGTTCATCACGGCCGACGGGACAACCCTGCTCGGTGCGGACGACAAGGCCGGCATCGCCGTGATCATGCACGCGACCGGACACCTTATGGCCAACCCTGATATCAAGCACGGGCCGATCCGGGTTGTGTTTACCTGCGACGAGGAAGTCGGGCGCGGTTGTGACAAGGTCGACATCAAGAAGATCGACGCTACGTGCGCGTACACGCTCGACGGCGAAGCGGAGGCCAGCCTCGAGAACGAGACCTTCTCGGCCGATCTCGCTACGGTGACGATCACCGGCAAGAACATCCATCCGGGCTTCGCCAAGGATGTGATGATTAATGCGATAAGGTTGGCGGGTCTGTTCCTGACGCGTATGCCCTGGCAGCGTTTGTCACCGGAGACGGAGTCGGATCGCGACGGCTTCCTACACCCTTACGTGATCGAGGGCGGAGTGCCCGAGACCAAAATCCGGATTCTGCTTCGCAGCTTCGTGGCCGACGAGCTGAAGGACCAAGCCAAAATCCTTAAGACCGTGGCGGCCTCAATCCTCGCTGAGCATCCCGGTGCGAAGATCGACATAAAGGTCAAGAAGCAGTATCGCAACATGATCGAGCATCTTACCAAGGAGCCGCGTGCGGTTGACCTGGCCGCGAAAGCGATCCACAACGCCGGGCTGGAGTTAAACTTCCAATCGATCCGCGGCGGCACCGACGGATCGCGCCTAAGCGAGATGGGCCTGCCGACGCCGAACATGTCGGTCGGGATGCACAACTTCCACTCGCCGCTCGAGTTTGCCTGCCTCGAACAGATGGAATCGGCGGTCAAGGTTCTGATCGAGCTGGCCCAACTGTGGGGAAAAGAAAAGTCGTAGGCTCCCCGTTGCCCCGAGTTGGGAGCGTTTTCTGATCCGGGCTGCGAGCATAGGCGAGCGGGACTCAATAGTCAGTCACCCACTCCCTGACGGTCGTAGCTCGGCCTTTATGAAAGGTATCATGGAGCAATGGCCGAAGAGAAGAAAAGCCCCTTACGAGAGATCGTCCAGCCCTTCATCGACCTGGTCCACGCCCCCCGCGCTCTGTGGGGTGTCAATCTGCCCTACGTCATTGAGGGTTTTGCCTATTGGGGTTTCCTTGGCTACTTAGCCATGTACTTCAACCGTTATGTGGGGCTCAATGATGTTCATGCCGGGTTCATGGTCGGCGTTCAGACTGCCGGCATCACGATCGCCATGTTTTTTCTTGGGGGGCTCGCCGACAGATGGGGCGTGCGCACAGCTCTGCTCCTGGCCTTTGTACTGTTGATTGTGGGGCGGGTGTTCCTCCCGCTCGGTCCCACGATCGGCCTCGGGGCGGCTGGTTTATGGTCACCCGTACATCTTTTTGCGATGTTCGGGATTCTGTTCGTACTCATCGGGTACGGGATGTACCAGCCGGCCGCCTACGCCGCCGTACGTCAGTTCACGACCCCTAAGACCGCAGCGATGGGGTTCGCCATGCTGTATGCGCTGATGAATCTCGGTGGCTGGCTGCCGTTCTGGATGACACCGGTACGCGAGCGCGTCGGGATCTCGGGCACATATTGGGTGTACATTGCGTTCACCGTCCTGGCACTGGTCTTGACCTTCGCCATCTTGTCGCGAAAAACCGTGGAGTACGCCATACGCAGTGCCAAGGCCGAGAGGGAGAAGCAGGCAGACGACAAGCAGAAAGAGGAGAAGCCTCACGAACAGGAGATGGTCGAGACGGAATCGCAGGAGAAGGTCCGTCTTCCCGCTGCATTCTGGCTTGCCGTTTGGGTCGCCCTCATTGGTCTGTCGGTCCTCTTCTTTTATTGGCCCAAGAGTCTGCCGGATTACCTTCACCCCATTGGTCTGTACGTATCCCTCTTTCTCATTGCCGTGTACTCGATTATTCCGGGGCGATGGCGCAATGGATGTCGAAAGTGGCTGAAGAATCACCCTCTCGCGGATGCGAAGTTCGCCCTTTTCATCTTTTGCCTTATCCCCGTGCAGACGTTGTTCGCCCACAACTGGCTCACTCTTCCCATGTACATCGAGCGGGGATTCCGCGAGTCGTGGCCCTGGCTCAGCACGAACTTTGAAAAGGCGGTCAACTTCAACCCCTTGCTAATTTTCATCCTTGTGCCGATCGTGACCGCCATCACCCACAAGCGAAAGGTCTACAGTATGATGATCCTGGGGACCTTCGTCATGGCAGCGCCGACGTTCTTGCTCGCACTCGGGCCCACGCCCTGGACGCTGGTCACATACCTGCTCATCATGACGCTCGGCGAGGCGATGTGGCAGCCGCGCTTTATGCAATATGCCGCTGAGATCGCTCCGGAAGGCCGGACCGGCGCCTACATGGGCGTCGCTCAATTCCCCTGGTTCCTGACCAAGGTCATCGTACCGCTTTACTCCGGCTGGTTCCTCCAACGATACTGCCCCGAGGAGGGCCCGACGAACACCGAGACTATGTGGCTCATCTACGCCCTGATTGCGGTTTCCTCCACGGTCCTGCTGATCCTTGCCAAAGGATGGATCGGTAAGGATTTCAAGACCAAGGCTGATTGATGGCGGTTTGGGCACTCGGTGATCACACGGCAATGGCTGTGTGGTGCCCCGCGCAAGGTTTGCGCCCCTATGCCGCTGCCATCCTGCGGCATGGTGCCCCCACGGCCTGCAGGGACCAGCCTGCCCGGCCCGATGGATCCCGTTTTTCCTGAGACCCACGGCGAGAATCCGCCCGGGTTGAAAGCCGCGGCTTGGGATGGTAGGTTTAGTGCCCTAACCTGTGGCCTGGTCACTGGCGCGGAGCCGGGCCCTTGGTGTCCTGATCCGCCTTAAGAAGGATATGGAGCATGGCTGAGCCCCAAACTTACACTAAATTTCCTGAAAACGCCTATCGTGAGCTGAAACCGGGCGAGGAATACGTCCCGATGGTGCCGCCGGGCGCGACCGTTCCGGAGATCACCACCCGAGCGATCGTCTTCGGGCTGATCATGAACGTCGTGTTCTCGGTGGCGGCCACGTTCCTGGCCCTAAAAGCCGGGCAGGGTATCGAGACGGCCATCCCGATCTCCATTCTCGCGGTAGGCCTTTCTGGGTTCCTGCTGAAGGCGGGCATGCGGGCCAGCTCCATCCTGGAGAACGTCTACGCCCTGGCGATCAGCACGACGTCCGGCTACGTCGCGGGCGGCATGTGCTTCACCATGCCGGCTATCTATATCCTCGAGCTGAACAAGCCGGAGCATCTGGACATCGGCCACTTCTCCCTCTTCCTGCAGATTGCCCTGGTACCGTTCTACGGGGCGATCCTGGGTGTCATCTTTTTGATCCCCTTCCGCCGTTACTTCGTCAAGGAGATGCACGGCAAGCTGCCATTCCCCGAGGCCACGGCCACGAATGAGATCCTGGTCACCGGTGCATCGGGCAGCACCAGTCAAGCGTGGATCCTGATTTACTCCTTCGTCTTGTCCGCCATTTACACATTTGTGGCCACCGGGCTGAAGCTGTTCAGTGACATGTTCACCACCGGATACGCCAAGCTCGAGGCGGTCGGCAAACAGGGCGTGGAAACGTTGGCATTCGGGGCGGAGGGGCTGTTTGCGACACTAACGGTCACGGTCAAGGCGGTCGTCTCGATGGGTGCCGGGGCCTACTACCTCGGCCTGGGGTACATCATCGGTCTGCGCTTCGCGTCGATCATCTGCGCCGGCTCCTTTCTGTCGGTCCTGGCGATCACTCCGCTTCTCGGTCGCCTCGATTTCGACACCCTGCAGCGGCTGAACCCCGCGTTCGAGGCAACCGACGGGTTGCCGGAGAAGACCGCACGCTTCGCGCTTCCTGTGTCTGCAGTGTCTCTACTGGACGAACTCGCAGAAGTTGGCAAGACACCCGTTGGCGAAGAGGTCGAGGAAGCAAAGGCTGCCCGCGAAGCGCGCCGCGATGAGCTGATGGTTCAGCTCACGGCTGCATTTGACGGGCATGGTTACGACGTCGCGGACCCCAAGAAAACGAGGGTCACGGTGCAGGAGGCCGGACAGGCGTGGGGCATCAATGACACGCGGCGCGGCTGGGTGATCAGGGCCCAAGATAGCGAGCTGCTCGCGTTCGCGCTCGATCCAACCGCCTCTGACATCTGGTACCAGATCCCCCGCATCATTGGCATCGGTGCGATTTTCACTGCCGGCGTGCTGTCGATTCTCAAGATGGGCAGGGTGATCGTCACAGCCCTGCGCAAGGCACTCGGCGCGCTGTTCAGATCCAAGGGTGCCCCCACCGCCGAACCGATCCGTACCGACGAGGACATAAGCTATCCCACGATGGCCATCCTCGGCATCCTGACCGCTATCGGCATGGCCATTTTCTTCCGGACTGTGGTTTTTTCCGGAATGGAACACGCCGGCTTCCTGACGTTCGTTTCGGTGGTCATCGTTCTGGTGATCGCCTTCCTGTTCACCACGGTGTCCGCCTGGTGCATCGCCATGATCTCGGTGACGCCGATCTCCGGCATGACGGTTACGACGATCATCATCACGGCGGTGATCCTGGTGGCGGTGGGTCTGCCGAGAGGTGACCTCGGGATGCTGGCCACGCTGCTGGTGGGTGGTGTCGTCTGCACAGCCCTGGGGATGGCCGGCGGACTGATCACGAACTTCAAGCTCGGCTACTGGCTGGGCGGCAGCCCCAAGAAAATCGCCTGGAATGCAATCATTGGTTCGTTCGTCTCGGTGGTGTTCGTGTGCCTGACGATCATGGTGCTGGCCTATCAGCCTGGTTACATCGGTGAGGGAGCGCTCGATGCCCCCCAGGCCAACATGATGGCCGGTGCATTGAAGAGCTTCCTGGGCACCGGCGAGGTGCCGTGGCTGCTCTACGGGATCGGCGTAATCGTGGCCCTGCTGGTCGAGCTGATCGGTATTCCCGCGATCGCCTTCGGGCTCGGCATGTACCTGCCGATGTACATCAACACTCCCATCCTCATCGGGGCTTTCGTCGGCATGCTGGTGAAGAAGAGCACCAGCAACGAGAAGCTCTCCAAGGCCCGCAACAATAAGGGGATTCTGATCGCCTCCGGATTGATCGCCGGCGGAGCCATCATGGAGGTGCTGGTCAACTTCACCACAGCGCTGGACGAGCTGTTGCTGGGCACCAAGCAGATGGTGGGCACCACCGAAACCCTGGTTGGCAAAATCATGCCGTTTATGGATATGAGCGGTAGGATGATCGATGCCGGTGTGAATCCTGAATCACTGACTCGTGTCGAGAACTGGCTCGGCCTGATTCTCTTTTTGGGGCTGTGCGTGTTCGTCTTCTGGGATTGCTGTCGGGCCAAACCGAGCGGCGACGATCCGGAGATCCACATGTAAGTGCGTCTCACCGGGGCCGTGTGGCACAGGCGCCTCGGATGTGCTTCATGCCTGACGCTTCTTGAGGAAGAGCCCTGCTGGGATTGGCCCTGACAGCGGGTGGTGCCCCGTGCTTCGCAACGGGATGGGGTACCCCGCTTGACTGGGGGTCAAGAGGTCGCTGGTTCGAATCCAGTCACCCCGAGTTTCGCCCGCCTGGGGCGGGAAATAAAAGAGCCGGTGAGCAGGAGAGGGTAAGCAGCGCTGGTGCGCCCGAGTTTTCTCGAGAAGAGTCCCTTCATCCTCCAATCACAGGGTAGCCGGAATTCCCACTTTCGGCTATTCTTCGCCATATGCCAAAGCGTACCAACGCGTTCCAGTCGCTCGTCTTCAAGCTCACCCGTCAACTTCAGCCGTTTGGCGCCAAAGTGGAAGAATCGCGGTTGCTGATCGACAAGACGACCGGGGAGAGACGCGAGGTGGATGTCGTCGTTGAATTCCGATCAGGACCTCATCCATTTCTCCTCTGTCTTGAGTGCCGCTCAGGCCGCAGACCCGCAACAGTTGAGTGGGTCGACACCATGCACGCCAAGCACCGCGCGCTCAATACCAACAAACTCGTGCTCGTTTCAAAGAGCGGGTTTTCCCACAAAGCTCTCACGAAGGCTCAGTCATACGGGCACGATGCGATGTCCGTCCGTGACGCCGCATCGGTCGACTGGCGCTCCGTGGTCGATGTTGTCCCCCATCTCGGCATTCGCGTGACGATCCTGCCACGAATCCGGAAGATCCTGCTCGACATACCGGAACCCGATCGAGATCGTGCCAGAACAATCACAGAGTTTCGTGAGCTTCACATCCGAGAACCTGGGAAAGAACCAGCGCTCCTCTGGAAGCACGTCGAGTCCCTACTCCACAAACGGCAATTCACGGACATGGCAGGGCGGGCCGTACCGGTGAATAAACCCACCATGCTCAAGGGAACGGTCACACTTCAGCCAGGGACCCAAGTAATCGATAGCATCGTCGGAGTTTTCTCGCTGCGCTCACTCTATGTGGAGGCAGAATTCCAGCGAATTGAGAAGTCTTTGCCCATCGAGCGGTATGCCTTCGGGGATAACGTGAAAGTCGCGTTGGGGCGTGGTGCAGTCGATCGTTTTCCGGTGGCGATGTCTGTGTCGGAAGAAAAGGGTCGCAGCACTGAGGTGCGCGTGCGCTTTCAATCGGTAGTCGAGAACCAACGGATCGAGTTCGTCGACGGTCGATTCGTAACCGAGTAGTAGTATCAGGCGGGAAACCGACTCCGAGAGGGGCGTCGGAGCGACATCGCCGAGTCGCAATCCCGGGTCGTCCGCTATTTCCGGAAGCCGCTCAGACCCGGAACCCATTCGCAATGCGCGGGTCTCGGCCCCACGGCTCTTGCGGCTATTGCTTGACCACCAAGAATGGATCGCCAGGCGCCAGCAGGCTATTTCCGCAGCGTTGGCGTGATCGTCAGGCGCATTTCCTTGCCGTCGCGTTTTACGACGATCTCGACCGGTTCGTCGGGTTTGAGGGCTCGCAGAATGACGGCCGGCGTGGTTTCTGGCGAGAGTGGAGCAGCCGGCCTGGGCGCTCTTTTTGAACTGCTGGACCGCCAGGACGCACACACGGTACGGGCACGCCTCGGCATCGACAACAACAGCCGCGTCCTCATCATCTCTACTGAAGGTGCGACCGACCCCGCCTCGTACGAGCAGATTGTAGGTCGGCCTCCTGCCGCCGTTCGGTATACGCCCGGATAATCAGCTCCGAAAACCTCACGGATTGTCGTGATCTGCGGTGGTCGTGCTGGTCTTCGGCAGGGATCGCCGGTAGAATCAAGGCGCGAGGGGGGGTCTTGGGGTGTGATGCCATTTCGCGGATATCTGGCGGGATTGTTATCGGCTCTGGTGGTCGGTCCAATCGCGGCTGCAGCGCCTACGCTTTCGATTGCCGATCTGGCCATGTCACCGGGCGAAACCGGGATGGTGGTGGTTTTTGGAGACATCGATGGCCAATCCACCTTCGGCGTGACTATCCAGGTGGTCATCGATTCGCGTCCCGGCAATACCGGGACAGTGTTTTTTACGCCTGCTCCGCCTGTGGACATCGTGCAACTCGACGACCCCTGGCCTGGGCTCGGAACCTTCACGCCGTTTGACGCCGACTTAACCGGCTCGTTGACATTGAACGGCAGCAGTGATGACAACGGAGAGTTCGTCGACCACCCGGTTACTTTTTCGGGGCCGTTGTCGGGTTTTCCCGTGCAAGTCGGCATAGACGCCAACGGGGTTTGGGATGTGCTACTTTCCAGTTATGCCGGTGACAGTAGTTGGGGGGAGCTGGCCACGACGCTTCATCATGGGACCATCACGGTCACCGGCGGCCAGGCTATCCCAACGGTGTCGGAGTGGGCTTTGATCGTGCTCGCATTTCTGCTGATCGGCGCCGGCGCCCTGGTGATTGCACACCGGCCCGGCCACGCACCAGTTGACACTACAGCACCGCAACCTCGTTGCGAGAACACTTCGCCGTTGCGCTGCAACAGCGCACAGTGCTACGCTCAACTCTAACGAGTCCGGCGTCTTGTCAGCATCCAAAAACTGAAAGCAAGAAGGGACAACGTGCCCGGCTCGGGAACGACAGCAGCACTGACTCCGGCGTTGTTCGTAAATACCGCCGGGCCAACCGTAAGAGCATAATCGGCCAGGTTGGATGTGCTCGGATCCATCGCAGTTCCCTGGAACAGGAGACTTTGCAGGCCGCTCGAGGGCAACGGACCAACAAACGGCGGACCGAAATCGCCGTCAGCATCGTTGGCGCTCGAGCCGGTGGTTGGTCCCATGTAACCTGCCCCGCCGAAGCTCAGCAGCCAGTATATGATGCCGTCGTCACCCTCATAGGTTATCCGGCCAGCGGATAGGTAGGACTCGGGGATCAGGTTTGTAAGTGTAAAATCGCTGGCAAGTGCCGTCTCTGTATAGTCGGCAAATCCCGGGCTTGCAGCGAGAATGCGGTCCCCAAGGTTGTTGTTGGGCACACCCGCATCGAAGTCAATCAGCGTGATCGGATTGTCACCGGCGGCATCCCAGGCACGAATCCGTGCGAATTGCAGGTCGCTGTCTCCGGGGAATCTCATGCGCAACTGGATCGCTTGAGCCGAGGTGTCGCCGTCGACCCCGCCGATGACCTGCTCGATCTGCATCAGGTAGAATGATGCCGAGGCCGGGCCGGCCAAGACCATGCTCAGGCCGGCAGCAACCGCCAAACGAAAAGCCGGTTCGACTCGCATCCTTCACACCCTCCTGTGCCCTCTGATCCGTCTCGCGCGATTGATCGCACGGGCTTACCGGGCCTACGCCCACTTCGCTTCCTTGCAGCCATTGTATCTCCAGGACTTGGCGTATTCCATAGCACGCCGGTTCCTACGGCAGAATCGGGCCGGACCCGAATGGCCACAAGCAGCGGCCAATAACTGATCTATTCAGGAGCCCCCAGCAGATCCGAGCCGCGGAGGGACCAGGGCGGCTTCGAGAAGGATGAAATATGAAGGATGAAGGATGAACTGGAGTGGGTGTTAGCTTTCATCCTTCATACCTCATCCTTTCCGGGCGGCGGCGGGTGGCATGCTCCACGCTTGCGTGGGCATGCTTGCCGCCCTGAGTGGGCCACGCGACCTGCCCATTCTTTGCAGATTCGGCGCGTTGGCTGTAGCTTGGGTGTATGTCCGTCCTGGGTCACGGCATCGACTTGGTCGAGTGCAGCCGGATCGCCAAGGTGTTGGAAAACCACGGCCGGCGATTTCTCGACCGAGTGCTCACTCCCGCCGAGCAGCAGAGCGCCTCGCGGTATCGAAACCCGGTTCCGTTTATCGCCGGGCGCTGGGCGGCTAAGGAGGCGATCCTCAAGATGATCGGCACCGGGTGGCGGGGCAAAATCGCCTGGACCGACATGGAGATCCTACCCGACAAGCTGGGTCAACCACATGTGACCCTGATCGGCGAAACCGCCCGCATCGCGGCGGACAAAGGCATCACCCGCGTCCTACTGTCCATCACCCACACCGAACACCACGCCGCCGCCTCGGCCATCGGACTCAGTGCGAACGGCGATTAGACCTGATCTCTAAGCTCATTACCTCTGTGCGCACGCCCGCGCGGGTGCCATCCATGCTGAGGATGGGTAAGGGACAGAGCAGTCGGGGTTTACCAGCGGATCAATCAAGCTGGGTTGGCTAGCTTCCGATAATCCTCATCGTCAGGCTTTTGTCGCTGCAACGGTAGAGGTCCATGATTGCGCGCCCGGATCATCCAGCATCGAATGCGACTGATCAGACTGCGCCGCGTGTGCGTCCTGCCACCTTTGCGATTGTTTTGCTGGCAAGTGTGGCCACTCTTGTCACTCTGGCGTGGGTTCTCGACGTAGACCTGATCGACGACTCCTACATCTTCCTTAGATACGCCCGCAACATTGCCGAGGGGCATGGTGCGGTCTTCAACGTCAGCGAGCGAGTCGAGGGATTCTCCTCGCCACTCTGGACATTCATGCTCGGTATTGCTGGCGTGGCTGTGCCGGATTTTGAAACGCTCGCTTACGCCCTGGGGATTTGTTGTGGCGGCGGTGCAATCACACTGCTGCTACACGGCTTGTACAAGACCGGTCGCGTCGGTGGGTGGGACCTGGCCGTCTTAGGGGTTGGCTTGGCCAGCAGCCCGGTCATCTTCTTTTGGTCCGCATCAGGCATGGAGACTGCCCTGTTTCTGTTGCTCGTAACCGCATCGTTGATGTCCATTCTGGAGGACCGGCGTACGACCGCTTTGTCGATAAGGACCGGCGTCCTGCTGGTTCTCGCCACGCTTACCCGCCCGGAAGGGGTTCTCCTTGCAGCATACGCAGGTGCGTTTTTCATCTGTGAGCGGCGTTCGATCCGGGTGCTCATCGGTTATGCGGCTGTGATGGCGGTCATGTTGATGCTCCGGTACCTGTATTACGGAGCGTGGGTGCCAAACACCTATCACGCCAAGGTGACATTTGAGCTGGCCCGGCGGCTCAACGACGGGGGTTACTATATCCTACCTGCGGTAAGAGCCAACATCCTGTTGCTTGCGGCGGTGTTTATGGTGCTGGTCGTCGCCTGGAAGCAGCGCGTCCACAGACAGGTGCCGATCGCGTTTCTGGGCGGATGGATCGTCTTGTGGGGAAGTTACGTGCTTTACGTCGGCGGTGACAACTTCGCCATGTTCAGGTTCTTGCTTCCCACGGTGCCCGCGTGGTTTTTGCTGCTCGCGTGGGGATGGTCCGCGATCCGTCTCCGTTTAGCACCTGTGACCAAATGCGCATATCTGGTAGTGCTGGTCGCGGCGTTTGGCGTCTCCAACGTGCTTACATATCGCCAACAGGCATCAGGGTATTACGGCGATGTAAAGCTCGCTCGATCATGGGCCAAGGTAGGTCAGTGGCTGGAACAGAACACACCTCCCGATACGGTGGTCGCCACCATTGTCCCGGGGGCCTTCGGATATTTCAGTCGCCGGCCACTGATCGACATGCTAGGCCTTACCGATCGGACCGTCGGCTTGTATGGCGACGTCTTCCACGGAGCCGTTCACGGCCACGCCCGCTACAATACGGACTACGTCTTCGAACGTAAACCGGACATCGTTCTGTATCATTCTTCAGGTCGCTTCGCTGAGCCTGTTTATGCCATCCCGGAAAGGATTCCTGTCCGCACCGGTTATGCGCTGTTTGACTTCGTGACCGACCCGCGATGCGTCGAGCGATACGCATACGCGTCCGTTGGGCTTGAGGATGGAACGTTGATCGAGATGCAAAAGAGACATACGCCGCCTGCGGGTCCCGTCGCGTGGACCGATCACTGAACTGCGATCGTCTCGGAATTTAAGGCGGGGTGCTCACACGCACGCGCCTCATCTCCTAAGGTTGATGCGGATCGAAGCTGATCGTAGCGGGCACGCAGCAAATGCCTCTCATATTTGGCGTCCTCCCAGCTCAACTAGGCGTATCCATGTTTCGATAAGGGATATAGGACGTAGGGCCGGAAGAGGGCAGCCTGCGCACGTAGGAGTTGTGAGCAATGAGAGTCGTAAGTCCGACATCCAACTCGATTCGTCACGGTGCCCATGTTGCATCAGCACAGGCCTTTCTGTTTGGGCTTGTGGTCGGCATCTTCTTTGTTGCGGGATGCAAACCCGCTGAGAGTAGTGCCAAGCCGGTGTCCGTGGCGATGCAGCGAGATGGTAAATGGAACGTGATCTTGATTTCGGTGGACACGCTCCGGCCCGATCGGTTGGGCTGCTACGGCTACAAACGGAACACGAGTCCGTCAGTCGACCGGCTGGCCGAACGCGGCGTGCGTTTTGAAAGTGTCATTTCCGAGTGTTCTTGGACCGCGCCGGCGCACATGACGTTGTTTACGGGACTTTACCCCACGACCCACGGGGTCACTACGCCGGGCGTGTGTCTCTGGAATCGAATTCCCACACTGCCCGAGGTGCTCAAGCGGGACGGGTACCGAACGTTTGCCTACACGGGAGGAGGAAACGTGGCTGCTTATTACGGCTTCGGCCGTGGATTCGAGCGTTACGTGGTTTCCGGGGAAGGGAAAAACGGTTTGAAATCATGTGCACTAGACAAGGCCATCGTACTGGCACAAGAACAGATCGAGCGATTTCAACCCGAAGAACCCTACTTCATTTTCGTGCACGGCTACGACCTGCATGCGCCGTACGAACCCTGGGAGCCGTGGGCTTCGAGGTTCCGATCGCCGGACGCGGAACCCTTCGATGACTATCTCCGTGATGATTTCGATTTCAAGAAACAAGGGCGCCGTCTATCGCCGGGCAATATCAAGTTCCTATCCGATTTATATGACGCTGGTGTGGCCCGGGCCGACCAGCTCCTCGGTGGGTTTTTCGAGTTCTTGGAGCGATGCGGTGAGCTTGAACGCACCATTGTCGTTTTTTTATCCGACCACGGCGAAGAATTCGGCGAACACGGCTCGGTGGGCCACTACGGTACGATCTATCCTGAATGCCTGCGAGTGCCGTTGGTCATTGTCGGGCCGGGATTAGCGCCTGGGGTGGTCAGACAGAGTGTGGGCCTGAAAGACGTGATGCCCACGGTACTTCAGCTTGTGGGAATCCCGGCTCCGCCCACCCGCGGGCGTTCTCTTGTTCCTCTTATGCGAGGTGAACGCGTCGATCCGTGGCCTATGTTCAGTGAGACCGACTACGGCGTGCACCTTCGGAGTGTAATCTGGGAGGGGCATCAGATGATCCGAAAAGCCTATGACCCGGTGCCGCGGCTCTTCGATCTGCGAACCGATCCAAATGCCAATCGGGACATGGCGAAGGATCACCCACAGCGCGTCGCCGAATTTATGGCAATCATGCCGGACCCTCCCGCCGACGTGGCCGTACATGACCTGACGCCTGACGTTGATATTGATGCGCTAAGAGCATTGGGATACATAGGATCTCGCAACTAGCACCGTGTTTCATAAATACTACGACTATAGATCACGCGCCGAGCCGCAGGCTTTAGCCTGCGCGGAACACCGCGCGGGCTGAAGCCCGCGGCTCAGATAGTAGCAGGACTTTCGCTGGACCGAGAATCCCTTCTCGGTCCTCTGGCGGTTCCGAGAAAGGATTCTCGGCACAGCTTATAGTCGTATTACTTGTGAAACATGGTACTCGCAAAGCCGGGATTACGAGGGGGAGTCTCGCAACGCGTCGCGACAGATTTCCCCGCACCTCGCGGCGCGTTCGGTGCTATCGGATTCACAGCTCTTTACGAGGCTACAAAACGTAGCCCATCATAGGCCAGGGCCATGCCTTCAGGAAGTTCCCTGTTGGTCTGCTCGTGGGAGAGCTGATGGGCAATGTGTGTGAAGTACGTTTGGCGCGGACGGATAGTACGAGCCATTTCAACGGCTTGCTCCAGATTGAAATGCGCCGGGTGGGGCGTGCGGCGAACGGCATCGAGCATCAGCACGTCAAGATCCTGCAACAGCGACATCGACTCGGGTGGGATGTGGCTGCAGTCCGTGCAATAGGCGAAGTTGCCGAAGCGAAAGCCCAACACCGGCAGTGATCCGTGCATCAGCGGAACCGGAATGATCGTTTCACCACCGATAGTGAACGGGCCGGCGTCGATGGTGTGTAGCACCAGTTCGGGTCTGCTGTGCGGCGAATCCGGGGCGTGCTCGAACGCGTACAAGAACATCTGTCGCAGACTTCCGAGCGTACGCTCCGTACCATAACAGCGCAGCGGCTGCTGCATGAGCCAGTTGAACCGCCGCACGTCATCAAGGCCGGTAACATGGTCGGCGTGGTGATGCGTAAAAAGCGCCGCGTCTACGCGGTCGATGCCGTTGGCCACGCACTGAAGCCTGAGCTCGGGAGCGGTGTCAACCAGGATGCGCTGGTCGCCCAGGTGCACGAAGATGCTCGGCCGGCTGCGCTTATCGCGGGGATCGCTCGAAGCGCACACCGCACATTGGCAACCGATCATCGGCACGCCGTGCGACGTGCCGCTGCCAAGGATGACCACTTCAACAGGCGATGCGCTGGGACTCATAAGAGCTCCTCACACCGCACGAAGGACACTTCCCTTGCACTACGGTGGTGGAGCATGATACAATCCCTACTCGATTACTGCCACTGACGGACTCCCCTCACCTTCGTACAACGTTGTTGACCGGTCTTGAGCGTCATGCTACCGTCGATACATGTCCGTGTAGGCAAGCCCAAGGAATGAATGGGCGGTGGAGACCGAACTGCAAATGAGCAAGCCACTCAATCGGGCGTATGCTTGGACGGCGCTCCTGTGCGCCGTTGCTCTAAGCGGTTGTGACGCCCCCGAAAAGGCACCGGCAGACTCCGTAGCTGCGGCCTGGCAACGGCGAGATCAAGCCGGGGCTGCGTCTGCCGGACTCTCCCATCAGCAGGCGGTCACGAATCGCCAGGTGCTAATCCCGCCGAATACTGAGACTAAAGAGCCGACCATTGCAACGGTCAACGGCCGACCGATCGCCCGCCGCCGTGTGCTCGACCTTCTTCTCAAAGCGCGCGGTGTGGAGGTTATGGAGCAGTTGATCGGTCTGGAAGCCGTATCAATGGCTGCTGCGGATAAGGGCCTGACCATCACGCAAGTGGATGTGGATCGCGAGTACGAGCAGGCCTTGCGGAATCTGGCCGATCCACTCTCGTCCGTCACGCCGGAGCCGTTCGACCGCAAGGCCGCGGAACGCCTACTCGAGACAATCCTTTCGCAACGAAGCATGTCTCGCGAGGAGTTCGACATCATCACGCGACGCAACACATATCTGAGGAAGATCGTCGAATCGCAGCAGTTGCTAACAGAAGGACAACTACGGCGGGAATTTGGCCGGCTTTACGACGAGCGCGTGCAGGTCCGTCACATTCAGCTTGGCACACTTGCCGAGGTCGCACGGGTGAAGGAGAGACTTGCGGCCGGGGAAGACTTTGCCGAGCTGGCCGGGCGATATAGTGCCAACACAGCCAGTGCCAAGAGCGAGGGCCTGCTCGATCCTTTCTCCGCCGGAGATGAGGAAGTACCGGCCCTTTTCCGCGAAGCGGCTTTTTCTCTCAAGCCGGGAGAAGTGTCGGATGCGGTTCGCATCGGTGAGTGGTATCATCTAATCAAGGTGGAACAGATCTTGCCGGCTGAGGAGCGGGAGTTTGAGCAAGTTCGGGCTGAACTGGAGCAGTCGGTGCGTAGGCGTGTGGCCGCACCGGCCATGTACGAACTCTTTGAGAAGCTGTTTCGGGAGGCTACCATTGAGATTCACGACCCGGCCTTAGCGGAAGCGTTCAACCGGAAACACGAGGATCATGATCGCTAAATGGCGGGGCCCGGACGTCCGCGCGGGCCAAAGCCCGCGGCTCGCTGAGACGCATTGAGACCGTAAGGCTACTTAAGGAAAACCAGGTGGTTGAGACGAAGGGTTATACGTCGATTTTGATTTTCGGTGGGCCCGGTTCCGGCAAGGGGACGCAAGGCGTTGTATTGGGACAGATGCCCAATCTGGTGCACCTTGCAATGGGTGACATCTTTCGCGGTCTCGACAAGACCTCCGAGATTGGCAAGGAGTTCCTTTCCTATTCAACCAAGGGCCGGCTCGTTCCCGACGAGTTGACCGTCCGCGTCTTCCGTCATCATGTTGAAGAGAGGATCAATGCCGGCGAGATCGATCCTGACTACCACACGCTGATTTTGGACAGGATTCCACGGACGCCAAGGCAGGTTGAGCTGCTTGCAAAAGTCATCGACGTGAAGCGAATCGTTTATCTGCTGATGGAGGATCGGGAGGCTTTGGTTGCGCGGCTGATGGGGCGGGCCAAGAAGTCCGACCGTCCGGACGACGTTGACCGCTCGGTTATCGAGAACCGCATCGAAGTGTACGAACGCGAGACCCGCCCGGTGCTCGAGGCATACCCCAAGAAGCTGATCTCGCGGGTAAACGGCGACCAGCCGCCGTTGGCGGTGCTGCGCGACGCGGCGGCCTGTCTGGTCAACGTGATATCGCCGAATATCTAGCTAACCTGGATGTGTGTCGGGTAATACCGCGGTGATGACGGACGTTCTCGGTGATGTGGCCTGTACGTGCGGAGTGTCGATGACAACTTCCTTTTCCAAATCTCTTAAAGACTTCGCATCCGAGTTCGACCGGCGATTCGGGGAATACCTGACGCCCGGCGATGATGTTCCATCCGAGCTGGTCAAAGCGATTCGCTACTCGGCGCTGGCCCCCGGGAAGCGCATTCGACCCTATCTGGTGGTGCGCTGTTGCGAGCTGGTCGGCGGGAGGGCCGCTGACGCCTGGTCTATAGCCGCCGCCGTCGAGTGCGTACACACGTTTAGCCTCATCCATGATGACCTTCCAGCGATGGACGATGACGATCTTCGCCGAGGCCAACCGACCTGTCACAAAAAGTTCGACCAGGCCACGGCGGTCCTTGCGGGCGACGCGCTGGTGGTACTGGCCTTCGAACTGCTTACACGCCATGTGAAGGATCAGGCGGTCGCAGCCCGCATGGTCTTGGAGCTTGCCCTAGGAACAGGTTGGGCGGGGATGATCGGTGGTCAAACAGCCGACATTCTCGGCCAATCGAAACCTCCGGTGCTGGAACTGGCCTCATACATTCACAAACGCAAGACGGCGAGCCTGTTCGAGACATCCTGCCGCCTTGGAGCAATGGCCGGGCGTGGTGACACTGATACCATTGCCATCTGCGGGTGTTTCGGGCAAAGTCTGGGGCGTGCATTCCAAATTGCCGATGATTTATTGGACGTAACCTCAACGGCCGAGGAGCTGGGAAAAAAGGTCGGCAAGGATGCTCTAGCCAATAAACAAACGTTCCCGCAGTGCGTAGGAATTCAGCGGAGTCGCACCGCCGCGACGGAGGAGGCAAAAGCCGCAATTGCAGAGCTAAGCACCTTCGGTCCCCAAGCGGATGACCTGCGGGCCTTGGCACGATACGTTGTTGATCGAAATTATTGAAAGCTGTGAAAGTCACCGGCCGCGACCTGATTCGTTACACTACGCGTTACCTCCTAGCACTGTGCTCTGGAGTTTGACGGTCTAGTAGCTGGAGCCGTCCATCGATGAGCTTGTTGGATCAGATTCATTCCCCGGACGATGTCCGAGCTTTGCCTTTGGACCAGCTACCGGTGCTGGCGGAAGAGATCCGTCGGCGGATTCTGGACGTCGTCGGGCGACGCGGCGGGCACTTGACCAGCAACCTCGGTGTCACTGAGTTGACGATCGCACTCCATCGTGTGTTCGATTTCTCTAAAGACAGGCTGCTGTGGGACGTCGGCCATCAGTGCTATCCGCACAAGCTGCTGACCGGTCGGAACGACCGCTTCGATTCGCTTCGTCAGGCAGGTGGGATCAGTGGTTTCCCTGACACTAACGAAAGCGAGTACGATCTGTTCAATGTGGGCCACGCCGGAACCTCGATCGCAACCGCGGTAGGGATTGCTCGGGCGGATCAGCTCCTGGACCGGGACCGCAGGGTCGTGGCTCTAATCGGCGACGCCAGCATTGTCAACGGCGTTGCCTTCGAGGGACTCAATCAGGCGGGTACGCTCAAACGGCAGTTCCTCGTGGTTCTCAACGATAACGAATGGGGGATCTCACCGACCCAGGGCGGAATCGCCGCGTATCTGGCCAAGTTCCGGGCGAGCAGTCTCTATGATGGGATGAAGGAGCGCACCAAGAAGCTCCTCCCGAAACTGCCGTTGTTGGGCAAACCGGTCTTCGAGATGATTGCCCACTTGAAAGAGGGCATCAAAGCCACGATGTCGCCCGGGCAGTGGTTTGAAGCCCTCGGGTTGCAGTATGTCGGGCCGGTCGACGGGCACGACATCAAGCACCTTATAGAGATTCTCGAAGTGCTGAAACGCGCCAACCGTCCGGTATTGCTCCACGTTCACACAATAAAAGGGAACGGATGTGACTGGGCCTCGGCAGAGCCGGGTAAATACCACAGCCCCAAGCCGTTTGTTGTCGAAGGCGGCAAGGTCATCCTCAAAGGAGGAACCGGCAAGAGTTGGACGACTGCCTTCGTAGACTCCCTGATCGATCTAGCCGAAAAGGACGACACGGTTTATGCGATGACTGCCGGCATGCCGGACGGTACGGGCCTGAGCAAGTTCCTGAGGCGGTTTCCCGACAGGTGCCGTGACATTGGCATCGTAGAGAGCTGTACGGTGGACCTGGCGGCGGGCATGGCCAAGGCCGGTCTACGACCCGTCGTGGCGATCTATTCGACGTTCCTCCAACGGGCCTTCGACCAGGTATTTCAGGAAGTTGTGCTCCAGGGCTTACCGGTCATGTTCTGTCTCGATCGTGCCGGACTCGTCGGTGGCGACGGTGCGGTGCATCACGGCTTCCTGGACATCAGCTATCTACGAGGTTTCCCGGGTATGGTGTTGATGGCCCCCGTCGACGAAGCTGAGCTGCGCCAGGCGATGAGGTTCGGTCTTGTGCTGAATCAGCCCTGTGCGATCCGTTATCCGCGCGATAACGTTCCCGCTCCCGTTCCCGACTGCCCGCCGTTTGCGCTAGGTAAGTCGCGGCGGCTTCGCGACGGCGATGACGCCACCGTTCTGTGCTACGGCGTCACGGCGGTGTATGCTATGGCCGCTGCAGAAATACTTGCAGAAAGCGGTATCGAGATTGGTGTGGTCAACGCCCGATTTGCCAAGCCGATCGACCGGGAGATGGTTGGTACAGCGTTTCGGTCCGAGGCTCCGGTGGTGACCGTGGAAGATCACTCGGTGGCCGGCGGATTCGGCTCGGCCGTTCTGGAAACTGCTCAGGAGCTGGGTCTTGCCGCGTCGCGGATCGTCCGCTTAGGGATACCGGCGGATCGACTCATCGCCCACGGATCGCGCAGAGGACAGTTGGCCGAGTGCGGCATCGACGCAACCGGAATCGCGTCGACCATTCAATCGCTCATCGAGACGAGCGAACCGGTGGAAGCGGCCCGCAGGCTGTCGGCCTGCGCGGAATCTCCCACCGCTTAAGAGCTATTGCCGCTCATTTTGCGGAGGATAATACCTTGCCCGGCACTGCCCAGTCGCAGCGGGTTTACTTTCTCTCCAACCCCGACAGGGTCGATGCGGCCAGCGCGCTTGAGGACCTGCTGTCTTTTGCAGCCTCGCGATGCACCGTCTCCGGTTCGAGTTTGGGTCTGGACGGGCGGGCGGCAGTAACTGCCGGGGCCGACCGGATCGTTGTTCTCGGTGGCGATGGTACGCTCATCGGCGTAGCCCGTTCGCTCGGCGCGGACCAGATCCCGCTCATCGGCGTCAACGTCGGCAAGCTCGGCTTTCTCGCTGAGTTCTCCGTCGACGAGTTCAAGAGCTGCTTCGACCGGGCGATATCCGACGATACCATCATCAGCCGGCGCACGGTCTTACAGGTAGCCGTTCAGCACCAAGGGCGTGTACGCGACCGGAGTCTGGCTGTCAACGACTGTGTGATTCAGGCGGGTCCGCCGTTTCGGATTATCAGACTCGCCATATCGATCAACGGCGAGCATCTGACTGAGGTGGGTGGCGATGGGTTGATTGTCTGTACCCCGAGCGGCTCCACGGCGCACAATCTATCCGCCGGCGGGCCGATCATACAGCCGGGTGTAGATGCCATTGTGCTGACACCTCTTTGCCCGCATTCGCTCACGCACAGACCCCTGGTTGTCGAACGCGAATCTGTGATCGACATCGTTGCGCGCGACGTGAGCGAGGGGACGACGGCCATTATCGACGGCCAGGTCTCCTGCCCGCTCCAACCTTCAGACCGCATCACCTTACGCCGGTTCGACACCGATTTTGTGCTCGTGCACAATCCCCTGTACGCCAAATGGCACAATCTCGTAACAAAGCTGCACTGGGGCCAGGCGCCCGACTACCACTGACGCCCTCTGTGCCCGGGTGTCAGCCGCTTTCGCATCACTGTTCTACATCCCCGTCATCTGTTTGCCGATGTCCCACAAGGGTGTGGTGTCGTATTCCACCAGCTATCTATGGAGCGGCTCCGTGCAGATTGTCGAAGCCGTCGCAGATGCTAGTGTGCTTGATGCCGGCAGACAGGAGACCTATGCCCTGCGCGCGGGTTGCCAGTACGTGGTTTACGATTCCGAGGCCGGGTATGGGCTCCGCGACGGAGTCTTGAAACTGATCGCAAGCCTGGACCGCATGCTGCCCATTTACCATGGAGAACCGCTTAAGAAGCACCGCTTGATCCTACCGTTCATCGGGCGGCGCGGTGATACCGTGGTTGTGGCTTCGTGCCTCGCTGCTCTGAAGGAGCGGTACCCCCAGGTCACAATCGACATCGCCGCGCCGGATGCGCCTCGTGAGGTGCTACGTTTAATGCCGCGGCTCGGCAAACAGTTGCCATACCCACCTTTGGCCGAGCAGATCGAGCACTACGACTACTACTTGTCCTTTGAGGAAGTAGAGGCCGTGCCATACGGCTGGCGGAGAAGCTGCGCCGATCTGTTTAGTGTCATTCTGCACACGCCCCGTCCGGGCAGCCCGCCACACGTAGCTATCCCGCGAGAGGTGCGAGAGCGATGGAGGTTCCCCGTGACCAACCGGGCCCGCATATGCGTGCACGTCGGACGGAGCGACAGCCTCCGGTCGTACCCACGGGATCTGCTGGACCAGCTCGTCCAATACTTGATCGACGCGAGATTCGAGGTCTATCTCATCGGTGCCGGTGACGCGACAAGACACGCTGAGGCGCACAGTGCAGAGTTTGCACATGACCTTTGCGGCCAGACAGCCACGGCAGCCGACCTGGCGGCTGTCCTTGTGCAGATGGACGCCGTGGTCACCGGCGATTCGTTTCCGATGCACCTGGCGGGCACGATGGGCATACCAACGCTGGCGTTGTTTGCCGCCACCGATGCGGTGATCGGTTCGGACTACCCGGCCGTTGTGACCATTCAATCTCGGGCCGGCTGTAGCCCCTGCCGTATCGCTGACGGCGTCTGCCCGCTCGGCCATGGTCAATGTATTGCCCACCGCGAGCGGTCCTTTAGTCCCCAATCCATTGTGCAGCGCCTGGACATGCTCGTTTCCGTTAGCGGCGCCGTCCAAGCCAACACGGCTGACCATTCGAGCCGGCTGTGTTCTCTGGGATCCTTGACAGTCGAGGGACCTCTGCCCAACTGACTCGCGGCGCGGCTGGTGAACTGCGGAGGAAGGATACCCGCGCAGGCCAAAGCCTGCGGCCCGGTGCCTCAGTGCTACATGTCACCTTAGAAGAGACCGGCCAGCAGCAACAGAAGCACTGCAATGATAGCCGCGTTAACAAACGTAGAGCCGAAGAACGTGTCGAGTGCCATCCTTGTGTCTCCTAATGCAAGCTCATTCCGCCGCCGGGGCTTAACTAACCTGCAGGCACGCGGGATCGGGAATACTCATGATACTTCAGTCCGCTCTTGTGTGGGCACGAATCCACTGCGCAGCGTGTTTTCGGTAATGCAGCGGGCGTCCATAAAATGCAGCAAGTAGTCCGGTGAACCGGCCTTGACACCGGTACCGCTCAGCTTGAAGCCGCCGAACGGTTGCGCGTCCACCTGCGAACCGGTAATCCGACGGTTGATGTACAGATTGCCGACCGCAAACTCCCGTCGTGTCCGGTCGATGTGGCCGGGGCTCCGGGAGAAGAGACCGCCGGTCAGGGCGTATCGGCTGTTATTGGCGATCTTCAGCGCCTCCGTAAAGTCGGTCGCTCGGATCACCACAAGCACAGGCCCGAAGATCTCCTCTTGGGCGATCCGGGCATCCGGTTTGACGTCCACGACGATGGTTGGCGGAACGAAATATCCCTGGTCGCACTGAGCCGGTAGTCCCGCTTGCACCAGTATGCGCCCCTCGGCGCGGGCGAGGTTGATGTATTCGCCGATGCGCGTGCGGGCCTCCTCGTCGATCACCGGTCCAACCATCGTCGCCGGCGCCTCGGCGGGACCGATCGGCACACTCTCGGTGGCCTCGCAGAGCCGACTCAGCAGAGCGTCATATATCCCCTGAAGAACGATCACCCGGCTGCAACTGCTGCACTTCTGGCCGGCGAAGGCAAACGCGGACTCGATGATCGCTTGCACCGCCCCATCCAGGTCGGCATCGTCGTCGACGATGATGGGGTTCTTGCCGCCCATCTCGACAATCATCTTCTTGATGAATCCTTGGCCCGGTCGGACATAGGCCCCTGCCCGGATGACACCGGTCCCTACCTCATGCGAACCGGTAAAAGCCACCAGGTTGACGTCGCCGTGTTCGACGAGGTGCTGGCCGATCGTCTCCCCCGGTCCGGGTACGAAGTTGACCACCCCGCGCGGAATACCCGCGTCGCCGAGGATCTCGACGAGCTTAGCCGCCACAACCGACGCCTGTCGTGCGGGCTTCATCACCACCGTGTTTCCCGCGGCCAGTGCCGCGCTGGTCATCCCGCTCAAGATCGCCAGCGGAAACGCCCAGGGCGATATCACCGCGCACACACCCTTAGGCGAATAAGTGAGCATGTTGTCTTCGCCGGGTATGTTGCGCAATCGCGGGCACGACTCGATGCGCTGAATCTGATCGGCGTAATAGCGCCAGTGGTCGACGGCTTCGGTGACATCGGCATCAGCCTCACGCCACGGCTTGCCGACTTCAAGAATCATAGTGGCCGCCAGCTCGAACCGCCGCATTTCCATTCTATCGGCGGCCTTGCGAAGCAGGTCGGCTCGATCCGCGGCCCGGACCGCCCGCCACTGTTGAAACGCCTTGCGGGCGGCCTTGATCGCTTGACCGACGTCAGCCGTTGTCGCCTGGGCGACCTGGCCTATCACCTCCCGCGGGCATGAGGGATTGATCGAATCGAACCAGGCTTTCGTCGATACGGTCTGGTCGTTGATGACCAGTGGATAAGTTCGGCCGAACTCACCGCGAACATAGCCGATCGCGCCGATCATCTTCTGGCGGTTCTCGCCAAAGGCAAAGTTGGTGTTGGACGCATTGGTGAACATGACCATCGGTTCCTCCGGGTCCGTGTTTCGATAGTGCCGCGCGGGTAGCGGTTCACTGGGCGGCTTGACAATCGCCGGGTCGGAGAGCAGCCGCCCGTGTGTCCCGCGATCGTCGAAACTCTGTTTCAAGAATCCCTCGTTGGAGGTATTTTCCAGCAGTCTCCGGATCAGATAACCCATACCGGGCATCAGATCACCGTAGGGACAGTACACACGGACGCACTGGCCCAACCGTACCATCGCCGTTTTGAGCGGATCGCCCATGCCAAACAGCGTTTGGACTTCGTAATCATTGCGGGAGATGCCCAACTCCTCAGCCGTTGCAAGGGCGACGGCCAGCGAGCGCACGTTGTGGCTGGCAAAAGCCGGCCGGATCAGGTGGGCGTGCTGAAACATGACCCGGGTCATACGCTCATAGCAGGCGTCGGATTCCCACTTGCGCGTCCAGACAGGCGCCTCTTTGTAATTGCGAACCGCCGCTGCAGTCTCCGCATCCCAATATGCGCCCTTCACCAGCCGGATGCCGAAGCGCGTCCCCCTTTGTTTTCCCCACTCGAGAAGATCCGCAAGGTCACGCTCACCGTCCTTGAGGTAGGCCTGCACCGCGATGCCCACGTCGCACCAATCTCTCAGGCTGTCTTCGAGCAGCAACCGCTTGAACAGCTCCAGTGTCAGGTCGCGGTGCTTGTAGGATTCCATATCGATGTTGACGAATGCCCCCGCCCGTCGGGCGCGCTGCAGCAGTGGACGCAAGCGCCGCCCGACCTCTTCAATCGCCCGGTCCGGATCTTTAGCGTCAAAATGGGGATCCAAACCGGTGAGCTTGATCGACAGGTTCGCTCGCGGCATCGGGCCGTGGGAATCCTCGTCGATGATCGGAATTCTCTCCCAGCGACCGGCCATCGGTGTCAAGTCGTCTACCAGGTGTTGATACACCTGCGCATACCGGTCGGCCTGGGCATAACTGGTGGTCGATTCGCCGAGCACATCCAGTGTAAACGCCATTGTTTTGGCACGCAGGCGCTCAATGGTCTTGATTGTGCTGGGTACGTCGTAGCCTGTGATGAATCGCCCGGCCATTTGCATCGCACCGAACCGGACGGCTTGCCCGATGATCTCCTCGCGCAGCGAGCGTAGCCGCCCCGGCCCGATCGCGGCGTAAAAGACCTTCGGAAGATCCAGGTTTCTGGCGTCGAAATATTCCGCCAGATGCCGGGTTAGCTGGGCATTGTCACTCAGCGATGGCAGGCAATCGACAAACTGAAATGCCCGTGTCAGCAGGAGTTCATCGCGATCGAGTATACGAACCGCCCGCTCCTGCCACCAGCCCATGTTCCAGATGTGCGGACGTGCAGCTTGGGCGAGTTCGAAGATCTCCCGCCCGATCTCGCGTACCCGTGTGTTGAATCGTTCACGGTGGGGCATGAGATATTCGTTGCTTCCAGGCGTTGGTACCGTCAAGACCGCCGAACGACGGAGCGATGGCCTTCTTCCCACGCGCCGTCACGCCAAACGTGACATCTCTTCGCTGTCAGAAACACCAGCCAGCAGGCTCGCACCGGTCGCCGCCACAGGCGCGACATCGCTTGAGCATAAAGAGCCATTTGCGGCCGGTACCGCTCGGCGCGAGCGCTGGTCTCTTCAGGGTCGATTGCGTCCGTCTTAAAATCGACGATATCGATGCCATCCGCAACCGGTAGGATACCATCGACAATCCCGCGCACCAGTACATGATCACCCGGCGGCAGGTCGATAGAGCGATCGAAGTAGGCCAGCGGCTCGGCCGCGATGTACAGAAATTCACGGCGGTACCCGTCGCCGGCCTGCCGGATCGCAGCCCCCAATGGCGTCGACACGAACCATTCAATCGAAGCCTGATCCAACACCGCCAGATCCTCGGTGCTGAGCAGGCCCTCCGCCGCCATCCGCTGCAATTCCGATGCCACGGTGCCTGCGTCCGCCGCCCTTGTAAAGTCCAGGTGTTGTAGAATGCGGTGGGTGAGCACGCCGCGACGTGCGGCTTCCTCCGGCGCAAATGCGGCATACTTCCGCGGTAGCACCCGGAAGTCGTCCTGGTTACATCCGTCTTGGCGCTGCTCTGGGTTGCGGATGAAATCGTAGGCCCCTTTGAATTCGCTGGCCGCGATTGATGCCGGCACCGACGTGGAGGCCAGCTCCGGATAGGCGTACTCGATTCGCGATAACACCTCCTCGACGCCTGGATCACCCGGTGCAAGCGGTTCGTCGCTGGGCAGCGGCCCACATCGAGCAGCCGCCCGTCGCGCCACAGGCTCGCGATCATCCAAGCGATCCGTCGCCCGCCAGCTTGCCATTTCCTCCACACCGTGAAGTTGCACATCGAACAACGGATGATCGCTAGATACCCCGTCGACTCCACGGCGTACGGCACCGCAAGGTGCAGCCACCAGCACAGGCATCAGCCAGTCCAGCGGTGTCGTCGCGGTGGCTACGCTCAAGGAACACAGAGCCGCGGGCACTGGCTCGCGCGGAAGCACCACACGACCTGAAGGGTGGTGCTCACAATCGTTAAACCGTTGAATATCACGTGAAGACCCGACAAGGACCAGCTTATCACGGGCGCGAGTCATAGCCACATAGAGAATGCGAAGCTCTTCATGACGCGTAGTCTGCTCAATCTCGTTGGCCACCTGCCAATGGGCGGCGGAGGGGTATTCGATCATCTGCTCCGTGTCGACGACACGCAATCCAATCTTGGTGGAGCGCTCGAAGATCATCCGTCCGCTGCGATCGCCGAGGTTGAACTTGGTACCCAGGCCGGCCACGAAGATCACGGGGAACTCCAGACCCTTGGCCTTATGAATACTCATGATTCGGACGACATCGTCCGCTTCAGAAACAGCCGGGGCGGACGCTATGCTCTGCTTCTGGTCTTCTAGTGACTGAATAAACCGCAGGAACCGGTGCAAGCCCTGCTGGCGAAACGAGCCGAACCGCCGGGCCAACTCGTGGAGTCTCAGCAGGTTCGCACGGCGCTGGGCGCCGCCCGGAAGCCCGCCCACATACGCGAGGAACCCCTGCCGTTCGTACAGACTCCATAGCACGTCGGCCAGCGGGCGGCGGCGCACCTCGGTGCGATAGCGATTGATGCGCTCTAGCAACGCCGACAGCCTCTCCCGAAGGCCGGGGTCGGCGCCGCGCTTTACATATTGGCGAACGGCGGCATGAAATGGAATGTTACGATCGAGACACCGTATTTCCACCAGGTCATCTTCGGACAACGCCTGGCCCATGATGCCGCTGCGAAGAACGGCTGCTAAGGGTATGTCCTGCTGGAAGTTATCAAGCAGCTCCAGCGCCGCGACTATATCACGAATCTCACGGGCCCCGAACAGAGAGCCGCCCACGTCGGCATAGGCCGGAACGCCCATCGACGTAAGCATCGTAGCCATACGCTCGGCGTTGATCCTGGCCGCTCGAAGTAGAACGGCAATATCACGGTAACGCAGCGGCTTGCCGTCGAGCCTGAATCCGCCGGACTCCATAAAAGTGCGGATGCGGGATCCGATCAAAAAGGCCTCGCGTTCAATCGCCGTCCATCGGGCGGGATCGGAGAGATCGGCCACGCCGCGTTCCGGCTCTTCGTCATTGCCGGTGTCCTTTCTCCAGGACCGTTCGAGCAGGTGAAGTTCGACCGGCTCGTGTGGCGTGTCCGGGTCGACGTCACGGCCCGGCCGAAGCTCCGCTTCTGCGTCGTAGACGATGTCTGAGCAGCCTTCACGCATGAGCTGCCGAAAGACCGCGTTGACGGCTTCCAGGATTTCCGAGCGGCTTCGGAAGTTGCTCTGCAAAGACACCGCTGCGCCGTTGCCGGCCTTCTTGCGGAACCTTGTCAGCCGCTCGGTGAAGATCGACGGCTCTGCCAGGCGAAAACGGTAAATGCTCTGTTTCACGTCGCCGACCACAAAAAGGTTATCAGGCCGATCGGAGTCGGATTCACGACTGACCAGCTCGATGATCGCCTGCTGGATGGGATTGATATCCTGAAACTCGTCGACAAGGACGTAGGCAAACCGGCGATGCAACGCCCGTGCAACATCCGAGGGTTTCCGGGGATCGTCGTTGCTACGCAGCAGCTTAAACGCCAATCGTTCGAGGTCGGCGAAATCCAGGACGCTGAGCCCGCGTTTCCTTCGCTGGTAGGCGTCTCGAAACGCAAGCGTAAGCCCCGCAACGGTGGCTACATATGGGGCCGTTCGCTTCAGGCCCTCCGTCAATTCCTCGACCGAGAACAGCCCGAATCGCCGTTTGACACGTTCGCCGAAGAGGCGTTTCTTGACGTCTGAGAGTTGTGCACTGGCCGCGTCACGCACCGCTTTAACCGCGAGCTCAACATCTTTGGGCAGTCTGGGGCCACGCGCCTTGCTGAATTCGAAGTCGGCGATCTGCCGTTGAACAGTCTCAAACCTGGCAAGTGCCTCCCTGATCTCTGGGCCGATCTTCGTGCCGGAGCCCGCATTTCGCGCGCCGCTCTGGGTCTCTCCCAGTGCCTCGGCCCAGATGCGGAGCTGCTCGCTATAGTTGCCAATCTGCGAAGCATAAAAGTGACCGCTCGGATGACCGGCCTTGATGGTTGAAGCCGTCAGCTCGCAGTGCTCGACCTGCCGATCCAGCTCAATCTTCAGGGCGCTGACCATGGTCAGCACGACTCTCTCCGGGTAATCCGATAGCGATTCGCACGCCTCGCGTAGCCACGCCTCCGGCGCAGGCAGCGAGGTGAGGAAGTCGAACAACCTCAGAATGAACCTGGTGATGTTCCGATCCTCCCCCAACCCGTAGTCGTCCACCAGTTGTATGAATGCGGGGCCAAGTGCCTTGCGCAGTTTCGCCGGTGAATCGCAGCCCCGAAGAGCTGCATAATCCAGGTTGGACGGGTGTCCGCGCGGGCTAAAGCCCGCGGCTCGGTTGACGGATGAGGCTCGGGTCGCGTCTGTGTCGGCCCGTCCAAGCGGCTCGTCGGGCAAGTTACTCGTCGCATAGAGACCGGACAACATGGCGTCGAGTACCTCGTCTTTCAGCAGCGTCGTCTCTTCGTCATCCAGGACTGTGGCAGCCGGATCCACGTCTAGGTGATTGAACCAGCGGCGCACAAGCCACAGACAGAACGAATGGATCGTTGATATCTGGGCGGCGTCCACCAGCGCCACTTGTTCCTTCAGCCGATTGTCATGCGGGTGCTGCCTTAACCGCTCTCGAATGGTCTCGACAATTCGGGATCGCATTTCCGCCGCTGCTGCGTCGGTAAACGTCAGCACGAGCAACTCGTCCACATTGCAACGAACATCGGGCGGAGCATCGCATACCAGGTAGGCGCAGCGCTCAGCTAGAACCGCCGTCTTACCCGATCCAGCCGCCGCCGAGACGATGACACTCCGCCCGGTTGTCCGCGTGGCTTGAAGCTGTTGATCTGTGAAGGAAAGAGCCGGCATCAAACCCGAGATTATAGCCACCAACCGCGGTTATGCACGGACAATGGCCGCGACGCTGACCGAGGCAGGCCAGCGGTCAAAGCGAGTATGTCGGCCTGGGCGTCCGCAAATGTCGCGGCGCAGGCCGCCGGGCCGACCAGTGCTCACGATTCCGGCGCCCGCCGCACCCTGCATATCGTAGATTCCTCTTTTGGAGGGGACGAAGCACAGTTCGTTGTAGATGGCAACCGGCGTGGGCGGCCACCGAGGAGGCGGCCGGGCGTCGCCGCGGAGCGACTTGGCTGCGACCGGCTGCAACCCACAACGCCCGCCAACAGCGAGGGGGGGTAGCTGGGGAAACTTGTCCGCCTTCTTGGGGGGGGTGCGAGACTGTGTACGTCCGAAATCCGATGAATGGAGGCAATGCGCGCCGGGTTGCGTTGTTCGGCGTGTTAATCCTTGGCGGGTGCGGCGTCGCCCTCGGCCCGGAAGATGCCGACGGGCCTCGTTCGACTCTTAACCTGTCCACGCTCGGCCTCAACAGCGCGTCCACCTATTACGAGGCCAATCCCAACCATCTGTTTGAATTAGCAGAGTTCGTCGAACTCGCGGACGAAGCGCGCGTCATTCGTGGCCGTGTCAGCGGAACCAACGATGTCGATGTGTACGACCTGGGGCCGGTGACACCGGGCGACCGGGTTCTCGTCACCATGACCGCGGCTGAGTCACTCGATGGGGCGATCGCCTTATTCGATGACAGCAGTACGGCATTGCTGGTTAACGATCATCGCAACGTTTACCTGGGCAGGACCGAGCCCTTCGTTGATGTCGTTATCCAGCATGAGTCGGAAGCCTGTTACGTCGCGGTTTCCACCACGCCGGGGTACAACTCCTCAGGCGACTATGGTCTGGTCACGTCCAGGGAATTTCCCGTCGACCTGCCAGACCCAAGGCCTGATGTCGTGCTGCTGGTCTTTGACGGCGCATTCGACGTCCGTATCGGCAGCCGCCCGTCCATCGACGTCCCCCGATTCGAAGCCGCAGACATTTCCTCAGACTACGCCGGACAGACGGACCTGATGATCGACGTAATCGTCGATCGTGTACGTGAAGACTACGAAGGGCTCGACGTGACCATCCTCTCCACCAGCGAGGGCGACTGGTTCGAACCCGGTATGACCCGCGTCTACTTCGGCAGTTTCGACGAAGCACTGCTCGGGGTGGCCGAGGGCGTGGACGAGTTCAACGCAACAAAATCGCAGCAGGCCATTGTGTTCTGCGATACTTTCGCGGCCTTTATGCGGTTAAGCCCGTCCGTTTCCCAGATGGGTCAGGCCGTTGCCAACGTAGCCAGTCATGAGATCGGCCATCTGCTGGGCATGATTCACACCAATGACCCCGCCGGGCTAATGGACGTAACCGCCAGCCTGAGCGAGCTGCTCCGCAATCAGAGGTTTAACCTATCGCCGATTTATGCTGCCGTGTTCCCCTTGGGGTATCAGGATGCGGTGCAGCATCTGTTCGACACTGTTGGCGGCGACCCGGCGCTCTGGTTCGCCAAGAGCCGTAACCCGCAGCGGCAGCTGCTCCCGCCACGAGACGATGGCGACCATGTGCCGGCACGCTCCATGCTGCGCCTGAGTGGTTGTTGTCTACACGACCAGTAACCGGGATCACGTGCCGGATGTGGCAGCAGCCGATAGACTGTAACACTCGTATGTGGGGGCGATGCAGATGGATCGTTGTCCGCATCCACCGGTACTGGTAACATGAGAGCATAGGCGCCAGGTGATGGACGCAACCCCCGGACGAGTGCGTGACGTGAGTTGTGGCCAGGGAGAGTATTGAAACCGTGAGATCAGACGTTGCCGTTTGTTCGTGTTATGCTTCCGCGCCACGGCGCATCGGGCACCTGGCCGCCCTGATTGTAGTGTCGGTAATCACCGGCTGTGGCACCGATCCCGGTTTTGTCCCACCACCGACAAACGGACCGACTACCGACGTGATCGACGGGAACCGGGATGCTCCTTCAACGGGCATGTCGGGAAAGACCTCTGGAGAACCGAACGGTTCGTTCTTGCAGGCTATCGTGGCGGTGTTTGACGAAGAGGGGATAGCGCACTTGCAGGGCACTGTGGCCGATGTCGGGGATCTGGACGTATTCCTCCTGGGCCCGCTGGCAGCGGGTGATCGACTGATCGTGGATGCGGATACAACCGGCTCGCCACTCGACATTTCCGTAGGGATCTTCGATGCCGCGGAGCGACTGGTGTACAACAACGATGACCGAGGCGGGTCGAGCGCACGATTCCTGGACTCCTATATCGAATGGGTCGTACGCCACGGCGGCGACCGATATTACCTCGTTGCGACTCACTCGGCCTTCGCCGGGAGCGGGGGATACACGGGCACCTACAAGATCGATGTTCAAGCGTCGGACGGGTTGGCCGTTCCGGGTCCCGTCGGGCAGGCTTTGCTGCTTGATTTCGACGGTGCTGTTGTGGATTTTCCGACACTCGGACTGGTGACGCTCGATCCTTTCGACGCCGCCCCCATCTCGCCGTTCTACCGTGGTCAAACAGAGACGGTCAAGGAAACGATTCGTACAGTCTTTGAACAGAATTTCGTACCCTACAACGTCGACATATGGACCACCGATGATCCGCCACCTGCAGGAACGCAGTTCTCGACGGTATATTTCGGCGGTTTCAACCCCGGCGCTTTCGGGATCGCCGAGGATGTGGACCTCTACAATGTGGACTTCTGCGACGATGCCATAATCTTTACGGAGTCATTCGGTCCGCACCTTTTCTCAAGTGTTCCGACAGCCTTCGAGCTGGGAATTGCCATCGGCAACGTCGGTTCGCACGAGGCTGGACATCTGCTGGGTCTCAATCACGTTGACGACGACCGCGCTCTGATGGACGACCAATCGGCCGCCGATGCGTTTATCGAGGACCAGGAGTTTATGGAGGCTCCGCTGTCGAGCGACATCATGTCCATCGGCACACAGGATGCCGTGCTGCTGCTCAACGAGATTGTAGGGTTGAGACCGGACGATGATCCGGCTCAGCGCATGGGCAGCGCTTTATTCACGAGCCATCGTCGCTTTTGGGGGAAGTGACAAGGGGGTAGCACTTCCGTCATCGAATCTCGCCACATGAGGCGGATTACACGGCGACGTTGCAATGGGGTAATCGATTCACAGAGGGGGCACTCCACCAGTTCAAACGGCTGATCTGGCGGGTGACGAAAGATGGCACCACTATATACGCATTGCCCGCACTGCGGGTTTCCCGTGATCGTCAACGGTATTGAGCGTGTGTTGCCGCGGTTCTGTCGGCAATGTAGGGAAAGATACATACCGGAAATACCCGGTGAATCACACCACCGATCAAGCGGCGAACCGCGATCTATCCGCCCGGTCAGCCAACGTGCCGCCTTGCGGGCTCGTCTCAGACAGCGGCGGCGTGCGGCCACGTGACCCCGCATTGCCCAACATGGGATGTGTTCATTCTCGGGACCAGCCGCCAGACATCCGAGGTCAAGTCGCTTCAAGAAAGGTCGGCAGTCCTGCGTCCGCCGGTGACCTATTCGCCGGTTTCCGGGTCGAACGTACGTTGGATTATGGCGAAGTCGGCCAGGTCGATGTCTTCATCGCCGTCGGCGTCCACTTCCCTGAGGCAGAATCTGTAGGGACTCGGAATACCGGGGCCGTTTTCAGAAAAGCAGAAATAAAAGTGCATGTTCCGGTAGTCAAAAAGGTCGACTTTGCAGTTCCGGTCCAGGTCACCGAACGGGAATCCCTCCATAATCGTCGGTGCCCGCACAGGTCGGTAGAGGCATGCATCCAATTCGTTAAGAACACCATCACCGTCGATATCAGGATCGCACGCATCGATTGTACTGTCAGAGTCCAGATCGGACTCACAGACATCGGGGGTGCCATTGTAATTGCAGTCTGTGGATATCCCTTGAACAATCTCGTCCAGGTCCAGGATGCCGTTACTATTGCAGTCGATGATCCAGTCCGAGAAATATGCCAGGGCTTGCCCGATCTCCTCGCTCGTGGGGAGGATCTGATAGGACGGCATGAAAAACGTATAGCCAAGCTCAAAGACAAACGCCCAGACGCCCAGCTCGCCATAGGAGTAGTCTACTGACCCTCCTATTACGGGATACAGGGCGCGGTTAATCGAGCCACGGGTGTCGTATGGAACACCGCGCACTTCGAGGATCTCGTCGGCCATCCGCTTGCCCAGAGCCTTGAATGTCAGATGATCGTCACAAAGGTCTTCTTTATGGCCCCAGGGCCAGATAATCGCATAACCGTAGGAGTGTAGATCAACATGGGCCTGAACGTTGGGATGGGATAGGAAGAAATCACGCATTGCTACCGTCTCAGGCTCCGAAAACGCACTTGCGCCGGTACCCGGCCCGCCCCAGTTGCGATTCAAGTCAACCCCGTGGTCGTTATAGCGGCTTCCGGCTTCATACCCGTCAGGGTTCATGATCGGGAGCAGAAACCACTCCATGTTGTCGACCAGTGCTGCGGTAACAGGATCACTGTTGTAGTTGGCAAGAAGCTGCTGGGCCAGATAAGCCACCACGCAGGGCCCCATGATTTCGTTGCCGTGCTGGCCTCCGTGGTACATGACGCCGGGTTTGTCACCACCCGGGCCGGTAATATGAATCGCCCACAGAATACGTCCGTTCCACGACTCTCCCAGGTTGACCATAGTCGCCAGGTCCGGATAGGTCGCTACGAGATCATTCATAAATGCAACGTGCTCGGCATATGTGCGATAGGCATCGAAGAATCCTGCCCCTGCGGGTGCGGAATACAGCTCATCGTATTTCGCCTGGAGGTCTTCGATCAGCACCTCGTAGCGGAACCCGGAGCGGTCCAACGCACGCTTTTGCTTTGGTGACACACGTACATCGATGGTGGGTCCGCCAATACCTTCCGACCAAATCTCGATGTCGCGACTGGCGGCCTCCATCTCCCGCAGGGCGGCCAGCTCTGCCTTATTCGCCACAGTTACCCTGACAACCTTATGGCCGTGCAGATTACGTGGCTTGGCCACCGCGCTCGATGCGATGCTGATGGAAAGTGCTACGGATGTTGCGGATGCGACGATCCGCAAGGTGTGACCGATGTACCATCGCCGGATCTGTAGCCGAACAACCCCCGGGCCTACCGGCAGCAGGCTGAGAATATGATTTCTCACGCTGAACCCCATTTCGACGCCTGCAAGTAACCCCCTTTATCGGCACTCTGGTCCGTCTGTTATTCTATTCACACACGAGCGTTGGTGTAAACCGTCTGTTACTCAAACCACCGATTTGTTCGTTGCGATTGACCGCAGACCCTTAAGCCGCGGGCTTAAAGCCCGCCTGGCGTCGCGTTCTCCGAATCAGCGTCAATAGCAATTGGCAGTCCGCGCAGACTTCAAGTCTGCGCCTTGGGAGCGAGATATCGGTCAGTTTGAGTCTGTTAGTTATCGGCTGAAACCAGTTGGCAGCGTCTGGCCGACTTTACTGGCTTGTTGCCTGCAAGATCCCGATCGGGATGGCCTCCGGGTCGGCGAACATGGCAAAGTGTCCGACGTTGGGGATCGCGGTTTTCGGGACCAGGACCTGCCCGCCATGTTCCGTAACCTTGTTCAGTGTCTCGTCGATATCCTGGACTCGGAAGTAGACGTTCATGCAGACGCCCGGCACCTCCGGCGGCCTGGGAAATACACCGCCGCTGGGCTCCGCCCCGGCGTTAATCAGCGTATACCCCGGCATCGAGGCATCGTCGAATTTCCAATCAAACACAGCCCCGTAAAAGGCCTTGCACTTCTCGGGCTCATCCGTCATCAACTCAAAATGGCACAATGGGTTAGGCATTGATATTCTCCTGATCAGGGTCCTGCTTGCACCTGAAACGAGGTTGGCAGGTTATGTGCTCATCGGCACCTGGTCAAGACTGCGTGTCTTGACCGTCAGGGCTGCTGCGTCCGCCCGCGTTCTGGAGGTTCCTGCATTCGTGAGGGGGATTCGTTACCGTAGTAGACTGTGACGTAGCTCAAGACCTCGAAAGGCTTATTGGCCCAACTTATCGGTGTGTCGATTGGGTCCGACCATGCCTCTGCTTCGGGACGTTCAAACCTGCTTATGCACCGGGCGAACGGATCATCCTGGCATGTGCCGCTCCTTGCCCCGGTCCGCCGATCAAGCGTTCGGAGGAACAGGCGCCTGCAAGTCGCGGTTGCCGGCGGTTCGGGTTGCTTCACGAGAAGCACAACGGTCTTCCGGAAATCTAGGGGAGGGAAGCAGTACGGCGCGGGCTCGCTTTGAACCGTGATGGGCGCTAGTCCAGCAGAATCCGTCAGATTGGAATCCACGGCATCACGAAGCTCCAACCAAGTGGTCTCTTCCGCCAGCAAGGTCCGGGAGTTTTGCCCCGTGGAATCGATGTAGAAGTTGCGCAGGTAGGCGGCCCCAAAGCCCGCAACCCAGATTAGAACGAATATCGCCGGGACCCAGTTGACGATCTCGCGCAGTTTCGTCCAGCGGTGGGCCAGGAGGCAGGCGGTGCCGATCGCCAGAGCTGTGTTGGTGAAGACGCCGAACCGGCCATATTCGGCCGGCTTGCCGGCACCGATCAGCACGAACTGCAGGAAGAGCACGGCCGCAGGAACCACCAGTGGAATGATCAACGCGTTTTTCTTTCGGGTGTCATACCGGGTGTCATGCCGGGTGCCGAGCCCAAGCGAAGCGCCGGTATGCCGATCGTCAACCTGCTCGCCCCGGTTTGCGTAACCACCAACCACGTCCAAGCTACGTTTACCCGCGCCACCCATTCGGAGACACGAAACGAAAAGTGCAACTGCCCCGAGAGCCACTATCGGCAGTGTCGCACCCTCGACGGTCAATTCGAGCACGCGAATAAATCCCTCGCCGATCCGGGAAATCTCGTACATGGCCAGCGAGTTGCCGAAATTGCTGCTCAGCACCTCGCGATTGACGAACGCGTTAATCAAGATGTACGGGTTCGTGATAGAGTACACGAGCGCCCCGATGACGACCCCACCGACGGTTCGCTTGATCCCAACGCCAAGGACGCCTGCGTTTCCGTTCCGAGCCGCGGGCGGAATGGAATCCCGATCTATCGGGAGCCCACGCGGACTAACGTGCGGGAGTGGCGATTGCTCAGCGTTTGTGACTCCGCGCGGGGTGCCGCCCTTCGTGCCTCGTGTTTCCAGCCATGCGATCAACGGAATCAACACAAAGATCGGCCAGGACGACAACACCATCCCCAGCGCCGCCCCGCAACAGATGCACATCAGCCACCAGTTGCGCGAGGTGGCATAATCGAGATACCGCATTGCGAACAGCACGGCCGTCAGCATAAGGACCGCCCCGGGCAGGTGCGGCTTGCCCTCGTGGGCCATGCAGACGACAACCGGCATGAGCGTAAACAACAGCCCCGCAAGGAGCCCGGCTCGCAGGCCGCTCAATCGTCTGGCGATGGCAAAGACGATCACCACACCAACGAGTCCCCAAACGGCCGAGTATGCCCGGGCGACCATGTAGAACTTGCCGAACTCATCCGGGTTGTCGAGGTAGTAGACGATGTCGCTGCGCACGTCGATCAAGCCGACAGAACCACACGCCCCGATCAGCGCCCCCACCGGGTAAATGAACAGGCCGCCGTACTGATAGAGCCTGGGGTCGAGTTCAAGCCTGCGTGGCTTCATCCCCGCCAGGGCCATCATCGTGATCATCTCGTCAGGCTGATAGGTGTACAGCCGATAGCGAAGATAGATCTTGGCAATGTCCTCTTCGGTCTCAGTCAGCAGGACGGGGTCGTCCCCTGATCTATCCAGCGGATCGGCATCGACATCGGCCCCGCGATCGGGCGAGAACTTCTCCGCGGCCCCGGCCAGCCGATAGATCTTCTCCCCCGGCCACGGCGGATCATCGCCGAAGAGATACTTGTCGATTGTCCGACTCGGCAAACCCCACGTGATGCCGACTACAGAAACCACCGCAAAGAGCAGCAGAATAGCACCAAGCGTCACAAGCTCAACACAGTTTGCCCGGGCGGATCGGATGTTCATAGGTCGTTCTTCACGCGTCGGGTGGCATGGGTCCGCCGTCAAGGCGGACCTGTGAGTCTTCAACCGTCTGCGACGCTCACGGGGGGTTATGGCGAGTCCAGCTATAATTCACCACTACGCGCCGCCCTGAGCCGCAGGCTTCAGCCTGCGCGGACCCCCACATTTCAACTGCGTCCGACGGTGAAACCGCGGATTTTAACTGGAATTTGGGTTATTCACCGACGGACAGCATAGTCATACGGTGGGCTCCACCTCACCCACATCTTGCACACACGTCTAGGTCGCGGGGGCGCAACCCTGTCTTGCTTTGAGTAACTCATACAACGTTCGTGGCGGGATGTTAGTTCGTGCATCCACGCGTTTGCGCGGTCACCCATCCGATGGCTGGGCGGCCGACTCCGTTTCCTTGTCGTAATGGGCGAGAAACCTGCACAGCTCGTATCCAAGATTGCTCAGGCGAAAATGCTTACCGAGCGATACACCGCTGCGGTCGCCGTAGAAGCGCCGCGTGAGCAGATGTTTCTCCATGAGTGATTGTTCGTGAAGCTCCACGAGTTCCTCGTGCTTCAGACCAGACCTGTCGCCGATCAGACGCAACCACGTCTGGGCTTCGTTGGGTGCACTAGACTTGTAGTCCTTCTGGTCCGCAACCGCGTACGTGGTCACCAGGACGAGGATCTCCCCGGTGGAGAGGTTTCGGCAGATCTGCATGAATTGTTGTGGGAGATGGCTTTCTCGATCAGAGACCTCTTCTGTCGCCGCAACGAGAAAGATCTTCTTCAGTAGATCAAGGCGCTTTTCGTCGGGAACCTCCGAGTCCAAATAGCGAAGCAAGTCGCTTAGACAAGCCCTGCTCTGCGACGTGCTATCATAGTCGTCCTTGATCCGCCCCTTCCTGCGGAGGTCCTCCCACTCTCTCTCCAGCTGGGACAAGAACTTACCCGCGACCATCGCTTGGAACACACGTCCGACCGAGAGGATGACCTCCTTTCGGTCTGATGACGCGAGCCCTGACATCCCAGCCACAACGGACTGAACGGTTCTGCGTAAGATGCTGGTCGTGTCGCCGTCAGGATGCTCCGGCGCCGTTTCATTCTGCGGCATTGTCGCCTCTCCACGTCTCGGACCGCTGAGTATTCAGCGACTTATCTTACTAGGATCAGTAACCGTTCGACACTCCCAGACCCCATGTGAGGAGTGTCACCTCGCTCCACCCGCCACCGTGTACCGCCGTATGTCCGCGCGGGCTGAAGCCCGCGGCTCGGGGGAGTCACTGTGCGTCGGCAAACAGCGGGGCCGGCTCATAACGCCCGTCGGACACGGTGCTGTTCAAGCCTTTGAGCAGGCCGCGCACCGTGCGATGGCCGATGTCATCCGCCCAGGCCAGCGGACCCTTCGGGTAATTGGCGCCCTTGACCATGGCGATGTCGATATCCTTGCGAGTGGCTACGTTGTCCGAAAAGAGCAAACCGGCTTCGTTGATGACCGCACTGAGAATCCGGCAGAAAACGTACCGCTCGGTGCTGGATGTCTGTGCGGCCCCGGCCCTGGCCGAAAACGCCAACATGGCATCGGAGAGCAGCGGTGAAAGCTCGTAGCTGCGCCGATCAACTGCAACGGCCGGCAGGGGCGTCTCGCCGTCATGCAGGTAAAAACCTCGACCCGACTTGCGGCCCAGATGACCCTGGTCGACGAGCTGCTGTTGCATCTCGTGCACCCTGAACCGAGCAGGCTTGCCCGTTTGCTCCCAGATCGATGTGCTGACCGCCAGGTTCACGTCGAGACCGATCAGGTCCATCAGCTCGAACGGCCCCATCTTGAATTTGCCGTGCGTGCGCATCACCGCGTCGATTTCATCAACACCGGCCACACCCTCGCTGCGGAGTCGAAGCGCCTCCAGATAGAAGCCGCGGGCCACACGGTTCACGATGAACCCCGGCGTGTCCTTTGCCCGCACAGGGACCTTACCCCAACCTTCCGCCACTTTGCACGCGAAATCGACGGATGCTTCGTCACTGGCACGCCCGGCGATGACCTCTACAAGCGGCATGACCGGTGCGGGATTGAAAAAATGCATGCCAACCACGCGGGATGGGTTCTTGACTGCTTCCGCAATCCGGGTGATGGATAGGGACGAGGTGTTAGTGGCCAAGACAGCCGACGCCGAAAGGCCCTCTTCGAGCGTGGCGAACACCTCCTGTTTGACAGCAAGGTCCTCGACAACCGCCTCGACCGCTAGATCGACGTCGCTCAGGTCGCAAATTGCGTCCGCGGGCTTGATGCGGCCCAAAATGGCATCCCGATCGCGGCGCTTCAGCCTACCCTTGTCGACCGAGCGCTCCAGGCGAGCGACGATGCCGTCGATCCCGCGCTGAATCACCTCGCCATCGATATCATTCAGGTAGACGATGCAGCCATGCGTAGCCGCCAGTTGTGCAACCCCCGCCCCCATCGTCCCAGCACCGACAACTGCGATTGCTTTCACCTTGAAGGTCCAAATCGCCTGGGTAATTGCCGGCACGTCCACGACAATAACATGGCACCCAGGTTTGGTGAAACTTGTCGACGGCAAGCGCGCCCACAGCCTGGCTGCGCCAGACTCTGCCCTACTGCCGCCCCTACGCCGGGACGTTCGGCCGGGGTAGTTCCATGTCGCGGGCCAGGTTGAGCGGCCCGATCTCCTTCTCCACCGCATCTAAGATGCTGCAATCCTCGACCATTTGACGGATGTCCTCGATGTCCGGGTAGAGCACCCGGTCGTCCACCAGCTTGGGTACCTTCGAGCGGATCAGGTCGTACGCAGTGGCGGTTCCCTTGCCGGGCCGACGACCCTCATGGAACTCGAACGCCTGCGCGGCCGACATCATCTCGATCGCCAACACCGTCCGGACGTTCTTGAGGATCTCGGTGCACTTGCGTACCGCGATCGGCCCCATGCTGACATGATCCTCCTGATCAGCCGATACGCTGATCGAGTCAACCGAGGCGGGATGAGACAGCACCTTATTCTCCGAGACCAGCGCCGCAGCCGTGTATTGCGACACCATCAGACCGGAGTTGAGCCCTTTACCTTCCACAAGAAAGTCGGGCAAGCCGGAGAGCACCGGGTTTAGTAACCGGTTGGTGTGCCGCTCGGAAAGGTTGGCCACCTCCGACATGGCGATGCATAGAAAGTCGACGACCATCCCGATCCCCTGCCCGTGGAAGTTGCCCGCGGCGAAGTATTCGTCCTCTTCCCCAAAAAAGAGGGGATTATCCGCTGCGGCGTTGACCTCGATATTGATGATCCTGCGGACGTGTTCCAGAGTATCAAGCGATGCACCCATGATCTGCGGCGTGCAACGAATGCTATAGCCGTCCTGAACGCGCCCCGTTCGATGGGCCATCACCTCGCTGTTGGCGATCAGGCGTAGCAGATTGCCGGCTACCGCATTCTGCCCTGGGAAAGGTCGAACGCGATGAACCAGCGGATCGAACGCCCGGGCGACGGCGCGAAGGGCATCCAGTGTCATAGCGCTGGCAATCATGGCGTTCTTGAGGATGCGCTCGGCATCATAGATCAAAAGTGCCGCCCCGCCGGTCATCATCTGCGAGCCGTTGATCAGGCCGAGGCCCTCCTTATAGGTCAGATCGGTGGGCTTGATGCCGGCCCGCTTCATCGCCTCCCCGCCCGGCATCAGTTCGCCCCTGTAATAGGCCCGCCCCTCGCCGATGGCCACCTCGGCGAATTGCGAAAGCGGCGAGAGGTCACCACTGGTCCCCAACGAACCCTTTTCGTTGATGTAGGGGACCACGCCCTTGTTGATCATGTCGATCACGGTGTCCAACAAACAAAGACGCACACCGGAGTAACCCTTAGCCAGAGTGTTGGCCCGGCACAGCATGGCCGCCCGAACCACATCTTTGGGCTGCGGATCACCCGTGCCCGCTGAGTGGCTGTAAACGATTCGTCGCTGCAATTCGGCGCATTGCTCGAGCGAGATGCGGATGCGGGCGAACTCCCCGATGCCGGTGGTAACGCCATAGACAGCGGTCCCAGCCGCTACGCATCGCTCGACAACGTCACGGGAGCGTTGGACATTCGCCCGGGCTTCCGGGGACACCAACACCTTGGCCCCACGGCGAGCCACTGAATGAATCTGTTCGATCGATAGCGAGTTCCCGTCGAGTGTGACCTCCATCGGTTATCCTTTCCGGCCGCTCAGAGCCGCAATCCGTGTGAATCCACCTATAGTCAAGCCGCTCGGGCGGTCTTTCCGATCCATTTGCGAAGCCCATGCTTGAAAGCCGGGTCAATCTCCGCAACGCGCCTCACGTCGCCCATGTGTGGGCCGCGACCTGGTGTTCCGGGTCAGCTACAACGCGTACAGTAGCGTGCAAGGCCAGTCCGTGCCAACTTGACCGGCGTGCTCATAAACAGGATTGCCACGCCCGTATCCGGACACGGATGTACTGCGGTAATATGCCGAGCAATTGCCGTACCCACCGGCTCAGCCTCGCAGGGAAGTCGGCAGCAAGAACCGAGTGCAGCAGCGTGGGGCCACGGGAGCAGGGCGCGCCCCGCGTAACGCAGGATACGGAGGAAGGGGCCGGCGTGCGAAACACGCCCCGTCTTCCCATTAGGGCACAGCCTGTTACTCGGTTATGCTTCCACGCGGGGTGAGCCCGGCTCGAATGCGAAAGGATCCAGGATTATGAAACCGCGGACGTTGTTGTATGTCCTGTCGCTCGTCGGTGTAGCTGCCTTAGCTGCCAATAAGGTCGTTTCCCAGAATGACCAGTCCCCAGCGAAGCCCGAGCCTGAAAAAGCCGGTAAGTCCGACGCCGGCCCGGATACCGACTCCCTGGTAGACACGTGGGTTCGATACGCCATGCCCGGTGAGCACCACAAGGTCCTTGAGAGAATGGCCGGTAGCTGGAACCTGGCCATCAAGTACCGGATGAACTCTGAGGCCCCGGTTGTTGAATCTGAAGGCACCTGCCGGCGCAAGTGGATTCTCGGCAATCGGTTCCTGCTCGAAGAGTTCGACGGCGGTAGCCTGGCACTGCCATTCCAAGGGCTGGCCATCTACGGCTACGATAGCTTTGAGAAAAAGTACACCTCCGTGTGGGTGGACACGATGAACACGGCGATCACGACCAATTTCGGCACGTGTGCAGATTCGTGCGAACTGATCACGTTTGTCGGGCAACATGGCGACCCGTGGACCGGTACTAAGAGGCCCAGCCGGGGTATCACCCGGTTCGTGGACGACGACAAGCATATTCTCGAGCTGCACGAGCCTGGAGCAGACGGGAAGGAGTTCAGGATTCTGGAGATCGTTTACACACGCAGGAAGCCAATCCCATAGCAAGTGTCGAGCTGCGCGGTTTACCCTGCGACGAATGCATACCTCCCCGCTCAGGGTTTGCGTGCGCCACCGATAAAACAGCATTGCACCTGCACGGTTGAAAACGCTGGACACTCATCCTTCGTTTCCTCAAGACCTCCAATCACGGGATGGCTATGAGCTGACGTCAATCTCGCAAAAGACACTCGAACCGTCGACCACCTCGATCCGAGGTTCGAGCCCCAGCGAGGAGCACAGGGCCCGAAACCCGTCCGGTCCGATCGTGGTGGCTTTGAACCCGTCTTTGCAGACGATTACCCCGTCGCGAGTCTGCTGCCAGTCGATTTCCCCGATCAACCGGTGCTGCGCTTGGAGGCTGAACCACTCCAGTCGATCGCTCCAAAACTCGCTCGCGTAGCTCGAAAACAGTACCGTCCCGCCCGGTTTGGTCACCCGCACACTTTCCTTAATGAGCGCCTGCTGGTCGACCTTGAAAGCCGATATGCCGTTTTGGATGCAGACAACCACGTCGAATACCGCGTCGGCGAAGCCCAGAGAGACAGCGTCCATGGCCGCCAGATGACAGTTGGGAGACCGGGTCAACAGGCTTCCACCAAGCTCTAGACTCAACGGCGAGGTGTCAATCCCCACAACCGTTCTGGCCTTGGTGGCCAGCTTGTCCAGAATCCGCCCGTAGCCGCACCCTAGCTCCAGCACACAATGAGACGAACGGATCTGATCCAGAACGTGGCTGAGTTCAGCCTCTAGATACCTGCGCACCCGTGGTGGCGCTACTTCGTAGCACTTCCTCAGCCGCTCTGCTGAAAGGCCGTCGACGTAGTAACCGGCTGTGTCCGTCATCCTTCACGGCCCGACGGGATTGCCGTTGCTGCCATACCCTCGTTGCCAAGTAAGACCTGCGCGCCGGCGTTGGCATAGGCGCTGGGGTACTCGCCCTCGCCTGTTGAAATCCTTGCCGGTACGGATCGCTACAAACCCAGGGACCGGCTCTACTTGTCGGTCCACTGACCGTTTCTCTCGAAGTCGGCGATTATCTTCAGTCGGTGCTCGTGGCGGCCGCCCTCAAACTCGGTGCGCAGCCAGACGTCCACCACACGGCGGATCAGCTCGTCGCCGAGAAGGTCGGCGGGCAGGCAGAGGACATTGGCGTCGTTATGTCGACGTGACATCTCAGCCGTCAGTTCATCATGACACAGCGCGGCACGTATCCCCGCCACCTTGTTGGCCGTCATGGACATCCCGATACCTGTGCCGCAAAAAAAGATCCCGCGATCCGTCTCCCCGGAGCCAACCGATTTGGCCCCGGTGAGCGCATGCTCGGGGTAATCACAACTCACAGGGGCGTCGCATCCGAAGTCGACTACATGATGCCCCGCGTTGGTCAGGTAAGCTTTGATTTGCTCCTTGGCATGAAACCCCCGATGGTCGCTGGACAGAGCTACCTTCATACGATCACCTCCTGTAGTCGGGCCTGAAGCCCTTTTTCGGCCATCCGTGCGCACTTCTCATAGTCATCCACAGATCCGCCAATGGGATCACGAATGTCCTGCCCGTCGACCAATAGGGCAACGCGCTCTTCGGCCGATGGAACCATATTGATAATCGTGTCGCGATGCGACCGCGTCATGGCGAAGATGTAATCCGCCTGTTGGATCATTTCGGGCGTCAGGGCGGCCGACTCATGCCCCGACAGGTCGAGTCCCCGCCGTTCTATCACCGTCATCGCGTTGGGCGAGGCCCCGCCCCAGCCGCCAGCCGTGCCGGCCGAACGCACTTCGACCCCTCGTTCCGACAGCTCCGAAACGCCGCAGCAAAGCCGCTGAGCCAGCATGTCTCTGGCCAGTGCAACCGCCATCGGACTGCGGCAGGTATTCCCGGTGCACACCAGCAGCAGGCGTAGCACCGACAATCGCTTGACCAGGCCGGCATCGTACACGCCCTCACGAACCAGTTCGTACGACGACCCGGTCACCCGCACAATTGTCGACGGTCTCGCGTACTTTGTGTGACCGGTGTCTACCAACAGGTCAATCTGACCATCGAGTTCCCTTAGCACGTCGTCGCCGCTGCAGGGCGCCGGGCGGCCTGCCCGGTTCGCACTCGCCGCGACGACCGGCACCTCCACGGCTCGGAGCAACGCCCCAGCGAAGGGGTCGTCCGGGCACCTGAGCCCAATCGTGCCGTCATGGTACATCGCCGCAGCGGCTGAACCATCAAGATCGGACATAACCGCCGCCGCTGCCGGATCCTCTACGGAGACAACGAGCGTCAAGGGACCCGGCCAAGCCTTGCGAACGAATCGAGAGGCCAGTCCTTCAAGCCCCGGGGCGAAGCGTACCGCCTCACCAGGTGAACCGACGTGCACGGTAAAAGCTTGGTCCGCCGTGCGCGACTTTACGTTTCGGAGGCGCTTCAGCGCTGCGGGATCGTCGACCCGCGCGGCCACTCCATACACCGTCTCCGTCGGAAAGGCGACTAGTCCGCTGCCTGTGAGGACTTCCACCGCGCGGCGGACCGCATCGGCCCCGCCGACCTGGGGGTCGGTTTTGATTACTTCCGTATCCATACCGTTCTGCAATATAAACGGTACACTGAAATCTTCGAGTGTCAAGTAAGGACCAGGGCTGGTACACGTGCGCTCCTATGGCGATTGCGCTGGTACCGCTGGTTGCGGGAGCGTTAGGTGCTGTAATCGTTATCTACTGCACTTGTGTCTGCCGACAAAACCCGGCGGGAACGCACCGCACCGACCATATCCGTGACAGAAACTGCGGCAAGGACCGCCATAATCGGCTCGATGGGCGCACGAAAACGCAACTGCACGTGCGTTACGCAATAAACGAGTGAGAACAAAAGGGCGATCGCCAACAACCATCGCAGGTCAAGGCTGATCTTCCGTCGCGCCAAAAGACACACCACGATGGCGAATCCTTCGATTTGTAAGAAGAGCATGACTGCGAGACGCGTCGGCGATTGTGGCCACCCGGTGCCACCAGGACGCCTATGACTGAACAGCGTACCCGCCCAATAGTCCGTGGTACGCAGCGCTACCAGCCGTGCGAACCGCCACGGGTTGGCCGAGATCGCCGTCCTGGCGCGCTGGCTGCATTCCTTGATGTACGCCTGCTCGCCAATCGAGGCGATTCTGTGCTGCGCCTCACCGTCCTGAAGCGGGGACTGACGTCGGAAGATAGCGGCCGGGTTTGTATCGGCCTCGGGGCACACGCCCAGCCACAACTCATGCATGAGGCCGCTGCGGATGTACATCAGCTCGCCAAAATGAACGTAGTTCCGGACCGTCCAAGGCATGACGGCGACCAGCCAGCCGCATACCGTCATGCCGATTGGGCCGAGCATCGCTCCAAACCTCCACCCATGCGTTTTGCTCAGTGGCCAGAGCACGAGCAACGGATAGGCTATGGTCAGGGCCGGATTCAGTAGAGCTAATGCCCCAAGATATAATCCCAATCCCAGCCAACCAGGCCAACCGATCGGCTTGTCCGATACATGGAGCGCCAACCATACCCCGAAGACAACCCCAAAACAGAATACGTTGGTGTCCCAAATATATGTAGTAAACCCCAAGAGCATCGGGTTGATCGCTGCGAGAAGAGCGGCTATCCAGGCTGCGCGGACCCCGCCAACGCGTCGAGCGATCAAGAAGACGAATAGGACGGTCACTGACGTGGCGATGGCATTCAGTACCTGCAGTGCAAGCGTAGCCAGGAAGGTTTCGGTTCCTAGAAGCTTGTAAACGGCTGCCACCAGCCCTGCGTAGAGTGGCGGCAGAAGCGCAGAGGGGGTCGTGGTTGAATCTGAGGTGATGAACGGACTCGTCAAGGTGCCGTGTTCGAGCAGACGCTGCCCCGCGACAATGTACTCGCGATAATCCTTCCCCAAAGACCGTCCCAGTCCGGTCGTCCCGGCGCAAAACGCAAGGCGTAGGGCGAAAGCGCCTATCACGAGCACGCCTAATAAGGTTCGTTTGGATGCACTACGCATGTTGTGGTTTACGCTGTGCGACGGGCCTTCGCCCAGCGCCTTGCTCGAAATATGATCCACAGCAGGAATATTGCGCCGAGTCCGATCAGCGAAGCGTACTTGTCCCACACACCTCTGGGTTGGGGTAACTCCACTCCGGCGACACCGGATTCGGTTCCGTCCGCGAATCGAACCAACACAGTCCCTTTTCCGCGTTTTGTTGGTAGAGGGGCGATCCGCATGCCAAAGTCGAGGGCTCCGCCCAGGTGTATACCTGCGGCCGGCGACTCGACTCTTGCGATGCACACACCAGGTTCATCCTTGTAACCCACATTCACCAGGGCGGTTGTCTTAGTGGACCAGTTCTCCGGGGCGAAGAATAGATCGGCGTGATAGTGTGGAAACTCAACGTAGACGATCGGGGAGGTGTGTCGGTTGGTCACAGTCCAAGCGTAATGTTGCCCGGAGGCGTCGGCGCCGCCGGTGATAGTCACCTTGGGCTTGTCCGCCGCTGTGACCGGTGGCACCACGGCCACCGAGCACAATGCAATGACACCATACCTCACCAGGCCTGGACGGGTAACCACAACTCGCAAACGCATCGGTGCCCTTGGTCGGCATCGAGTCATGGCAGGTATGCTACCCGCGGCAGGCGCACATACAGGTGCGGCTTCTCAGCCGCCCCTATGAATGCCAAAGGACTCAAGCGGGCGGACATCGGCATCCGACCCGGGGCTACCTTCTCAGCGTATCGGGGTCGCGGAGCGGCAATTGCTTCATCTGCCCGAAAGCGTCGAAACGCAATTCAGGGGCCTTGTCATGTCCGCCGGCCTTCATCGCCTCGGCGTCACCGACGGCCAGAACCACAAGCCGGTCGGGATGCAGGTACTTTTTGGCCACCCGCTGCACGTCATCAACGGTCACGCCACTGAGGTTGTCGACATAGCTCTGCCAGTAATTCGGATCGCGGCCGGTGTATTCGTCGTCCACATAGGCCTCCAAAAGAGACAGTCTGCTAGGAAACCGCTGCGGAAAGCTCTCCACGTAATAGGCGATAGCGTCATCGAGGTCCTTCTGGCCTACCTTCTCATCCCGCAGGCGTTTGATCTCGTTGAGCACCAGATTCGTGGCATACGCACACGAGTTACTCTTGCTCTGGAACCAGCACTGGAAATTGCCGGGGTAGTAGACACCCTGGTTGAAACGGCTGCCTGTGTTGTAGGCCAACCCTTCATCCGACCGAACCTTGGCCACCAAACGGGAGCGAAAACCCGAGGCACCGAGGATGCCGTTCATCACCCGCAAGGCATACTCATCAGGGCTGCCGCGCATGATCGCCTTATGCCCGATTGTCACCCTTCCCTGATTGACGTCCTCCTTGTGGATCATGTAGACGCCGGGTGTGGGTGTGTGGTCCGGCGCCGGAAAGTTCTGCGGACCCGTCTCGCCGGTGGGCCAGTCGATGAAGGCCTTCTCGAGCTTCTTGAGCATCGCCGCTCGGTCGAAGTCGCCAGCAACGGCGAGGATCATGTTCCCGGGATGGATGTATTTGCGGTGAAAGGCAAACAGATCTTCCCGTGTGACCGCTTTGATCGTATTTGAGGACGGGTACCGGTTGCCGAAATGGCTCTCCCCGTCCATCAGAAAGCCCCACTCGATCCGGGAAATCGACCTGGTCGAATCGTTGCGGCGCTTGACGTTCTGCAACATCCGATCATTGGCCATGCGCAAACGCTCCCCGTCGAACCGCGGATAGCGAAGCACTTCGACGAGTAACCCGAGCCCCTCATCGATGTCCTTGGCCAGGCAAAAGAGCCCAGCCTCCCCGCGCGTCTCACCGATGTGGCTGTACAGCGAGGCGGCGAGGAATTCGACCCGTTCGTCCAGCTCTTCCGGGGTGAGGTTCTTCGTTCCGCCATCGCGCATCTGCTCACCGGCCAGCGACGCCAGGCCGACCTTATCCGGCGGCTCAACCGCGGAGCCGGTGCGAATCGTCACCGTCATGTCGAACGTCGGAAGCATGCGGTCCTCGGCGATGTAAACCACCAGGCCGTTGGAGAGCACCTCCCTAAACTGTGACGCCGGCGGCAGCTTGAAATCCAGCGGGGCATACTGAAGATCCTTTGGATGGCCCGGGAGCGGTTCCTCCGCCTGCAGCGCGGCCGTCGCACATACCACCAATCCGATTCCAATCCATAGATTGATTCTCTTACACATGTTAATCCGACTCCTTGTCAGCGGCTTCAAGCTCGGCCGCGCGCGCGCTGAGCACCTTCAGCACATACTCGAACATCATCTTCTGCTCTTCGGGGATCTGATCCGACGACGCTCCCTGCTCCATTATCTGCAACATGGGTTTGAGTCGGTCAAGATCGGTGGATTCCCTGATCCGCGTGATCATCGCCTTGGTTCGATCGCGTTGCTGCGGCGACAGCTTCTCCAGTATCGCCGCCAGCTCGGGGTCTTCGCCCTCACTCGGGGCCCCTACCTTGGTGCGATAGATCGCGACGGTTCGCGTTTTGGGATCGAAGTACTCCTTGACCACCTGACGAACGTCGTCCGCGGTAACTTTCAGCATCCGCTCAGGTGCTTCGTTGATGTAGCTCCAGTCGTACCACGTATCATACAGGCCGAGCTGAAACATGAGCCCCAGGTTGCTCTTGAGCCGGCGTACGGAAGAGGCCAGCACCTGGTTCTTGACCTTCTGAAGCTCATGGTCGGTGATCTCGCCGTCGCGGAGCTTGTCGATTTCTTCGAGAACAAACTGTTCGACCTCTTCCGGCGTTCGGACTTCCTTGACGGTTACATTGACCTCGAAATAGCCGGCATATTTCCGACCCTGATTGCGCGCCCGCGGCTCACCGATGGCTGCGTCCTCTTTGGTCACCAAGCGTTTATAGAGGCGTCCGGTCTTGCCCGAAAGTAGCTGAGCCAGCACAGCAAGAGCCGCTTCGTCGGTGTGGCCGATGGCAGCGGTGTGGTAGCGCATCCTGACTCGAGGGTTGGTCTCGGCCTCGGCATGAAGCCGTCGCTCCGCGACGGGCTTGGGCTCCTCGGTAATGACCGGTGGCGGCCCTTTGACACCCCGGGGGAGTCGACCGAAGTACCGCTTGGCCATTTCGACCGCCTTGTCGGAGTCGAAGTCCCCCACCAGCACCATGCGAGCATTGTTGGGCGCGTAGTAGATCTTGTAAAAGTCGCGTACGTCATCGCGCGTGATGGACTCCACTTCCGACGCCCAGCCGATCACCGGGACACCGTACGGGTGCGATTGCCAGAACAGGGCGTCAAAGGCCTCGTTGTACTTGCCGGTAGGCGTGCTCTCCACCCCCAGACGGCGCTCTTCACGAACGTTGTCCCGTTCGACGTAGAACTCACGCATAATCCCGTTGACCATTCGGTCGGACTCCATCCAGAAGAACAACTCCAGCTTGTTGGCTGGAAGCTGGACGAAATACATCGTCGCGTCTTCCATCGTGCCGGCGTTAAGCCGGGCACCGCCGTTGGTCGTGTAGAGGTTGAAGAACTCGTTGTTCTTGATGTAGGTCCGCTCGGCTTCGACGAGTTCATCATACTGCTTCTTCATTGCGGCATAGTCTGGAGTCCACTGCTTGGGATCGAGCACGTCGTCGATCACGCCGCGGCGCTTCATCAGGCGCATCTTGTTCATCTCGGTGTTCATCTTCGCCCGAAGCTTGTCCTGGGCCTCGACGTACGAGCGCTCCGCCTTGTAGTCACTGGTCCCTATGACCCTCGAGCCCTTGAACATCATGTGCTCGAACATATGGGCAATCCCGCTCTTGCCCTGGGGGTCGTTGGCTCCACCCACGTCGTAGAACAGGCCACAGGCAACGGTGGGTTGCTCGTGCCGCTCGACAAGAAGGATGGTAAGCCCGTTCTCCAGAACAACCTCACGGGGCTGAACGCCCTTCGGGGTCGGTGACCGCTCCTCTCCCCCTGCGGTGGCCGGCCAACTGGCTACAACAAGTAAAAGCCCCACCGCGACGGTCCATAACCTTCGCTCGTATCTGTTGTGCTCCATAATCGATCTCCTGGGGTTTCTTGGAGTCAAAATCTCCAACTAGGCTGGGAATGTAAACGCTTTGGACGTGGCTGGCAATTGTCAAAACTTATTCAGGTGAGCGAATCGGGCCCGCGCAAAGAAAACCGCGTTTCGCTGGGGGTGCCAGCGTCGCGCGGCAAGCAGCGGTCCCGCCCTCCGTTTTACGATCGTGGCTGGCCGAGACCCGGATTACAGTCCCTCGGAGGGCTGCCAGATCCGAATGTCGGAGATCTCGACCGCACCGATGACCTGCTCAGCCCTATCCGCCGGGACAGTGCGACAGCCCGACGATACCACAGCATAGCGCGTGCTGCCGGGATAGAGCTTCCCACGCCAGTCGCCGTCCTCCAGAGCAATCGGGGTGGCAACAACCTCGGTCCACTCCCGGATCGGCAGCCTCCGGCTATTCAGGGCCGCCACCCGAACGGCCAGGAATGAAACGACCTCGCTACCGTTGTTGGTGATCGTAAGAACCGGGCGGAGACCTTTCGATCGCTCATCAACCACGAAGTCGACATCAACATCGAGGTTAGCGACATACTCCGGTGCACTTCGATCGCCAAGTAGCTCCTGCACTGCCTTCGGAAGCGAATCAAGCATCGCAGGCAACCCATCGAGCGTTTGGCTGATGGTGCTGTCGGCGAACCCCAGCACCTCACCCGCCCTGGTGTCGATAATCCGCATTCCATACAACACCACCAGTGTCCCGGAGGCGATCCCCACGGCTCCGACGCCAAAGAGACCGATGAAAAGGGCCGTCAACGGTGACATTCGAGTTTGGCCAGTCATGATCAGACTCCGTCGAACTTATGTCTCCCCGGAGCCACGACATCGGCCCACGGGATCATTCAATCTGGGATTCGGGCAGGCCGGGGTAATATTTAGCCAAATCCGACCGGAAGACCCCGTTTCGGAGCCTCCAAGGGCCGTTTCGGTCCCAGGCCGCGTTCGGCGCCCCCGTGCCCACGCTGTTTCTTCCGGACCGTGCCTCACTGGTGAAAGCACACCGCGGCTACCCGGCCAGCTTGCCCAGCGTTGCCGCCAGCGGCTTGAGTCCACTCCGGCCCGTCTTGCTCATGAGGTTGAACAGTGTATTCATGATCTCACAGAAATCGAGAATGTCCGTGAAGCGCCGCTTATAAGCCTCGGCGTTCTTCCCAGCCTGGCCGCGGAGACCACGCTTCCCCTCGCCGATCATTTTGAGACACCGCTCGATGGTCTCAACGATCGGCTGCACCTCCCGGCGACGCCGCTCGCGCACAATGGTGTCAAACATCTGCCAGACATCTCTTTCGGCGTCGAAGTACTCTTTCCGGTCGCCGCGGCGGTGGATGCGGCGGATCAGGCCCCAGTTAACCAGTTCGCGCAGGTTCATGCTGGCACTACCGCGGGATACGGCGAGCTGCTCCATCACGTCGTCGGTGCACAATGGCTCGCTGGCCAGATAGAGCAGGGCGTGGATCTCGGCCATTGTCCGGCTGATGCCCCAACTGGCTGCCATCTCCCCCCAACGTCGGATGTACAAGCTCTTAGCTGCTTCGACAGGCGTTTCAGGCATGCGCAGTCCTTTCAAAACGTTCTGAAAATGATAGGCGTGCCCTTATCTCCTGTCAAGCGCACCTGACGGGCGGAGTGGCACGGGTCCCGACGTACGTCGGGATTTGCCCGTGAGAGCGGTTTGCACAGGCAAGCTACCGCTTGTCCATGTCACCCGGTGAGCTTCTGCCACCTTTTTCGGGATGCACCGCTGGGCAGGCGGTCCGGAATCCGGCTATTGGTGCACGGCCAGCGATCGGGTTAGAATGATGGCTCATGGTAGGCAATGGGGGGGAAGTATCTTCCCCCACGCAATTTGGCTGATGAAGGCATGCCCAACGTACGCTTCTGGGGACGAACGAGGGGCAACCTGGGAGTGATGGGTTCTTGATTTCCCTCAAAGGAGGGTACGGCGATGAATAGCGTGGCAAGATTTGCGGCAATGGCAGCAGTGGTGTTGGCCTGCGTCTCCGGCGCGCGGGCGGAGGTAGTCATTGACACCGTGACCGTCGGCAACCCGGGCAACGCCGGGGAGAATTCAGGCGGCAGTGAGCCGGACGGGTGGGGGCCCGACCGCATCTGCGGGGCGGTGGACTACGTCTACAACATTGGTACGTTCGAGGTAACCGCCGGGCAGTACACGGAGTTTCTCAACGCCGTGGCGGACGAGGACACGTACGGCTTGTACAACACGGGCATGTGGAGCGACGTCTACGGCTGCAAGATCGAACGCACCGGCTCGTCGCCCCATTACAGCTACGTGGCGGGTGCGGAGTGGACGGATCGTCCGGTGAACTACGTGTCCTGGGGCGACGCGGCTCGGTTCGCCAACTGGCTGCATAACGGCCAACCGACCGGGGCACAGGACCTAATCACAACGGAAGACGGATCCTACTTCCTCAACGGCGCGATGAGCGATGCCGTGCTACTGGCGGTGGTGCGTGGGCCGGACGCCACGTGGGTGATTCCCTCGGAGGACGAGTGGTACAAGGCGGCGTATCACCTAAACGACGGCGTGACCGGCAACTACTACGATTACCCGACGCAATCGGACACGGCACCGACAGCGGAGGCGCCGCCCGGTACGGACATGACGAACGGGTCGGCGAACTACAACAGCGGCGGCTACGTCGATCCCACGCACTACAGGACCGAGGTTGGCGCATATAATGAGAAGCCTTCCGACAGCGCGTACGCTACATACGACCAGGGCGGGAACGTGTGGGAATGGAACGAAGCGGTGCTTTACGATTCGAATCGTGTTATCCGCGGCGGGTCGTTCTACTACAGCCATGTCCTCCTGCTCGCGGCGGGCCGCAGCAGCCTCACCCCGACGAACGAGAACAACAACCTTGGGTTCCGTGTCGCCGAAGTCCGTCCGCTCATCCCCGCCGTCTCCGAATGGGGCCTTGTTGTGATGACGGTGCTCGTGTTAGTGGCGGGATCAATCATACTGCGCCGGAGACCAGCTTCGGCGGCGTGAGCCTGCGAACCCGGTGGCGGGGGTGGGGGTGCCTAACCGCGGCCGGTTCTGCCGGGGCGGCGGCCGCCGTTGTCATCCGTTGAATCAGTATCGGAGGAGTCGCCTGAGTCTGTCGAATCGGTTGAGTCCGAGCCGGGCGGAGCCGTGTCGCCGTCGATCTGGTCGATCAAGTCACCGATGTCCAGGCCGTCGTCAGCGCCATCACCGCTGCCGGAGTCTGTGGACGGGAAGAACAGATCGGTCGGAAGGAGCGGGGCTAAGCCGGCGCGGGCAAGCCAGCGATTGGCCAGGAACAAAAGCGTCCGCTCGAGCTGATCAAAGACGGTTTCGATTGCCGTGACAAGGAATTGGGCGCGGATCGATGTCGACTCCGTCTCGGTAATCTCCGGTGCCAGGACTTGGGCGAGAGCCCCATCGGCTGACGCCTGGGCACGGGCAAAACCGTTGGAAACCATGTTCCCGGGCGGGTTGCCTTGGGCCAGGTCATAGTTTTCAAACGCCGTTCGCCCGTCCAGGATTGCCTGGGCGCTTGCCGATGGGCCTGACGCCAATGCCGTTATGGCCGTCACCGACACCGTCAACCACAGATTACGCCTTGTCATCATCACCCCTTAGAGTCGCCAATACATCGGGCGTTGCCTATCCTCATACCGCTATTATTCGGCCTCCGAGTGCGTCTGCCAATGGAAAAACCCGGCAAACACCGATTTCGCCCAGGTTTTCGGAACCGCCGCGGCTTCAGGTGCGGTCATTAAGGTATACCCGATACGACTGCCTTTGGGTGCATCAAGGCGCCCAGTAGACTCCACGCCGTCTATTCCCCGGTAGCCTCCGTATCTGATGCCTCAGCGCCCTGGGAGGCTGCGTCTTCCGGGCCATTCCCAGCCTCACTGACACTGCCGTTCGGCCCTGACTCCTCGTCTTCCGGCGCGATCTTCGCCACCGCGACCACCCGATCCCCTTGAGCGAGCCGGATTAGCCGGACACCCTGGGTCGCCCGCCCGATCGCCCGAACAGCTTGCAGATCGGTTCGCAGCATCATCCCGTTGGCAGTAATCATCATCAGTTCGTCGTCGTCGCCGACCGCTTGAATGGCTACAACGTAGCCGTTGCGCTGGGTCACCTTGATGTTGATGACCCCCTTGCCGCCGCGGCGAGTCTTGCGGTACTCCTCGATGCCGGTTCGCTTGCCAAAACCGTTTTCACAGACGGTCAGCAGCGAATCGCCGGGTTTTGTCGCCACCATCGAGACAACTGAGTCCTCACCATTAAGCGTCATCCCTCTGACACCACGGGCACTGCGCCCCATGGCGCGAACGTCGCTTTCCTGGAAGCGAACGGCCATGCCGTTGTGCGTCCCCAGGACGATCTGATTGTCACCCGTGGTCCGCTCAACGTTGATAAGGGAATCGTCCAGATCAAGCGTGATGGCGATAATGCCGCTGGGTCGAGGTCGGCTAAATGCTGCCATGGGCGTCTTTTTCACCGTGCCCTTCTTGGTGGCGAAGAAAACGTAAGACTCTTCGAATTGTCTGACCGGAAGCACCGCCCGATGCGACTCGTTGGGTTGCATTCGCAAGAGGTTGGCTATTGACCGGCCCCGCGACGTCCGGCTCATGACCGGAAGGTCGTAGACCCGAGCCCAGTAGACGCGACCCCGATCGGTGAAGAAAAGCAGAAAGTCGTGGGTGGAGACGACAAACAGATGCTCCAGGAAATCACCCTCTTTGGGAGCACTGCCGCGTATCCCCTTGCCGCCGCGTCCCTGCCTTCGGTAGGAGTCGATGTCGGTGCGCTTGATGTACCCCTGCCGCGATATGGTTACCACGACCTGCTCGTCGGGGATCAACTCCTCCATCCGGAATTCACCGACCGCCTCGACGATCTCGGTGCGCCGCTTGCCGGTGAACTTCTGTTTCATGTCGTGGAGGTCTTCGCGGATGATGTCCAACACGCGATTCTCGTCGCGCAGGATGACTTCGTACCCCTCGATTTCATCGACGAGCTTGGAGTAGTCGCCGGCGAGTTTCTCGATCTCCAAGCCGGTCAGCCGCTGAAGTTGCATCGACAATATTGCACCCGCCTGGACACCGGTCAGGTGGTGCTCGCTTGATGAATAGCGTTCCACGAACGCCTCCGGAAGCAACCTACGCAATGTTGCCTGGGCGGCGAGTCGCAGCGGGTGGGCCATTAACGCTTCTTTCGCAACGGCGGGGTCGGGAGACTTCTTGATAAGCTCGATAATCTCGTCGATGTCACCGATGGCCAGGATCAACCCCTCGAGGATGTGCGCCCGTTGCTTGGCGCGCCGCAGCAGGAACGACGTGCGTCGCCGGATGACCTCCTTGCGGTGGTCAACGTAGAGGCTAAGAAGCTGTTTGAGCGTCAGCGTGCGCGGCTGGCGATCCACCAGGGCGATGTTCATGATGTGGTAGTTCGTCTGCAGCGGCGTGTACTCGAAGAGCTGATTCATGATCACATCTTCGTTGGCGCCGCTCTTGAGGTCGATTTCGATCCGGACCGCGTGTTTGCGGTCGGAGGCGTCATTGACCGCGGCCACATCCTTGATCGACCCGGATCGCACAGCGTCGGCGGTCTTCTCCGTGATCGTGCTGCGCAGCACGCCATAGGGGATCTCAGTGATCACGATAGTGCTCTTGCGGCCACGCCCTTCCTCAACGTGGCATCGCCCTCGAAGGGTTATGCTCCCACGGCCAGTGCTATAGGCATCGACGATGCCACGGCGGCCGCAGATTTGCCCGCCCGTTGGGAAATCGGGACCAGGCAGAACCTGCATTAACTCCGTGAGCGTCGCTTCGGGGTTGTCCAGATGCTTAAGAAGCGCGTCGCACACCTCACCGACATTGTGCGGCGGCAGGTTCGTAGCCATCCCGACCGCGATTCCGGTGGCTCCGTTGACCAGCAGGTTGGGGAACCTGGCCGGCAGCACGGTGGGCTCCTGGCGCGAGTTATCGTAGTTCGGAACGAAGTCGACGGTATCAAGCTCGATGTCCTCGAGCATGACCGTGGCGGCGCGGGCCATCCGAGCTTCAGTGTACCTCATGGCCGCCGGTGGATCGCCGTCGATCGACCCGAAGTTGCCCTGGCCGTTGATGAGCGGCTCGCGAAGGTTCCACGGCTGAGCCAGACGGACCAGTGTCGGATAGATGACCGCATCTCCGTGAGGGTGATAGTTACCGCTGGTATCACCGCTGATTTTGGAGCACTTCTTGGTCTGGGCCCGCGGGCCGAGATTCAGGTCGTTCATGGCTACCAGGATGCGCCGCTGCGACGGCTTGAGCCCGTCCCTGACGTCCGGGAGGGCGCGCGACATGATCACACTCATCGAATAGGTCAGGTATGAATCCTGCATCTCGTCGATCAGCGAGTGGTTGACGATGGTCTCGTTGGTTACCTCAGGTGCTTTAGCCATGGGTGGTCCCTGGGTGGTGAAGAAACCCCGATTCTATGGCAAAACCTTATCCAGGACGCTATTGTATCGCACTTGTCCTGTTGGGCAATTGATTGAGGCTGTCCGGGACCGGCTGCGTCTTCCCGTATGGCCCACGCAGACCGCTCGAACCAATCTCAGCAGCGGGATGGGCTATGGAGGCTACTCCAATGCGTCGTAGACCACCATCACCGTACGTCACCACGATCAAACGACAAACACAGATCGAAGAGGTCTGCGGGGAGTGCCGGGCACAGGGTCGGTTTGCGTTCGACACCGAATTCATAATGGAGGACCGCTTCGAGCCGGAGGTCTGCCTAGTCCAGATCGCCACGGAGTCCTCCGTCGCGGTCATCGACCCGTTCCTCGACCTTGACCTGAGACCTGTATGGGAGCTTGTCTGCGACGAGCAGGTTGAGACGGTGGTGCATGCCGGTCAGGAGGACCTGGGGCTATGCGTGCAGCATGCCGGTAAGGCGCCACGCCGGATCTATGATGTGCAAATGGCCGCGGGATTTGCCGGCTACGATTACCCCCTCAGCCTGCAGAGACTGGTTCAGGCCACGCTGCACTTCAGTTTACACAAATCGAAAACCCTGACCGATTGGCGGAAAAGGCCGCTGGCTCCTGAACAGATTCAATATGGGGCTGAAGACGTGTGCTACCTTCTGGCGGTGCGTCAGAAGCTTCATGAGCGATTGTCGAAGTGGGATCGGTTAGACTGGCTGCGTGAGGAGTTCAGCCAACTCGAAAATATCTCGCTTTACCGTCAGGCGGAAGAGGAGAAGCTGCTGCGCGTCAAGGGGGCGGGGGCGCTGAAAGGTCGACAGCTCGCAGTAGTACGAGAACTGTTGGAATGGCGTGAGGCGGCGGCGAAGGGGCTAAACCGCCCGGCTCGTGCCATGCTCAGGGACCATCTCCTTGTTCAGATCGCCAAGCTCGAACTGCACTCCTTCGACGAGATCCGTGCTCTTCGCGGCATAAACCTCAGCGATCGGCACGTGCGTGCCCTTTGCCGGGTCGTGGAGAAAGCCTTGAAGATACCGAGTGAACGGTGGCCCACACCGACGCCGCGTGAGACCGAAACGCCGAAAGAACAGGCTCTGATCTCGCTGGCGACCGCCGTCATACGGGGCTATTGCCTGGAGCACGAGATGGCCTACGGCTTGGCGGCATCCAAGAAATCGATCCGCGAGTTGATCGGCCATTGTACAAGAGCGCACCCGCCGGATCGGGGCGACGTTGAACTGCTTAATGGCTGGCGGGGCCGGACGGTCGGCGCGATGCTCGAGGAGCTTTTGGCCGGGCGACGCGCAATCCGCGTCGAGTCGCTCCAGGGCGAGCGGTTGATCCGCCTCATCCCCTTCAGAGAGAGCCCCGCAACGTAATCCAGACGGGCAGCGGCACGGCCATCATTTCGTGGTGGCGGTTTTTGCCTCTTTGGGCAACGGGGGCTTGTAAGTGACGACCTTCTCTGTCCGCATGATTAGCGGTCCATCGAACGTGGTTACAGAGGATTGAGAGCTATAGAAGTCGATTTTCTGAAGGACGGGCCCGAGCTTCATCACAATTGGGGAGAGCTTCTGAAGCACCACCTTGATCTCTTGCGTCTTGTGCGTGTCGGGTAGGGATGCGCTTGCCATCCCCATGCCCATACCGAGTATGCCGACCACCTCGCTCATCTCCTCACCCATTCTAGACATGTCCTTGAAGGAAACGGCGGAAACGGGGCCCTTGGGTATCAATCCCTCCTCCCTGAAGCGCTCGTTTTGCAGGATCGAAGGGGCTTTGCCCGCGGCGACGTCCAGGCATTTGTTGATTGCCGCCGGTGAGGACCCGATGATCAGCCACTCGTCCTTGACACCGATCACGGGGCGGATGAACACCATGATGAACGGGTGCGTAACCTGGCGAAATCCCTCGGCCTTTACCGGAACCGGCGATATCATAAGCGGTTGTCCGGCAGCCTGAAGTTTGCCGTTGATGAAATCGATCCCGGCGTTGACCTTCTGTGATGCCAGTTCACCGTTCTTGACGCGGAACATGAGCACCCAATCCGAGTTGCTCATCTGCGTGACCGCCGGCGGCGGGAGCGTGACGCTGATCATCTCGCCGCTCCACCAGCTAAACAGATCGCGCTGCGGATCGAACCCTATTGACGCTAGCAGGTCATTCAATTCGCCGACATATTCAGCCCCATCGGGGACGTCGCGTTCGACAAAGTCGATCACCAGCTTGTATACCTGCTCCAGATCGAACAATCCATTAAGGTTAAACCCGCTGGCGTCGGCGGGAATGAACTCATCGAAGCGCTCAAAGGGCCTACGCTGAAACAGAGCGCAGGCCAGCGCGCATTTCTGCTTGCCCTCTTGGATACGGGCGACCGTGTGGGTCAGTTCTCGCCTTCCCTCCGTTTCCATGCTAACGATGCTGTATTCCCAGAGGTTGCACAGATCCAGTATGCTCCTGATCAAGCTGGCCCTCTTGGAATCGTCCTCATCACAGCAGCCCGGTTCGGTGCCTCCGACGGTAAACAGCATGAGCTGATCAATGTCTTGAAATAGCTGCTTGCTGTCGAAGAACATGACGGTGTCTTCGGGTGTCTTGACCTGGGTCAGCGCTTTGATGAAGCGCGGCGCTGCGACGACTGCAGAACCGTCCGTCTTCCCGGTCATCAAGCGGATCACGTCGCTGAACGGCTCGCGCCCGAAGCTCAGCCCGATCCCAATGATGTCCCCTTTGCGGAAGAGATGAAAGCCGGGGACGAGTTCCGGAGTCTTGGGTCTACGCGGGCCGATCGACCACATGTGCACATCGCCCAACTCACGCTCGCTCAGGAGGATGTCTTCACTCGAGGATGCGAACTCTTTGAAGATGGAAACCAGACCAGCCATGTTGCTCTTGGCGGTGTCCGGTCTGCCCCGCATCAGGGCGATATATTCGGGGCCCACACTGCCTTTAGCCAGGCGTTCTGCAAAGGCGAACTCCCTGGCACAAATGTCACCCCACCGCACCGCCTCGAGTAGCGCCGTCCATTTCTGGAGGGTGGCTTCCGTTTGGACGCGATCCTCGCCACTCAGCGCCGACGCAACGAGGAACATGATGTCGCGATCGATGCCGCTTTCTCTGAGCGCATGCCAGACTTCCGCCCACTCCGCATCGAGCCAGGCCCGTTCGGGGTTGTGCACGCTGTGCACGTAAAACCACACATCCCCGGGGATGTAGCGACCGAGTGTGAAGCGGTCCGGCAGAGGCCCGGCAAGTGCCAGGGATGGAGCCAGACTACAGACAACAAAGGTCGCGTAGCGGCCGGAAGGAATCATAATCAGATCCTCCGAGAGTCGATAACGCTCTTCGTGACCGGCTGTGTCGCCCCGTCCGAGGGGTCGCACCCTGACGCAGTAATCGCGGGGATGTGACCGGGACTCCGGCGATCACTCTTTTCAGCATAGTTGCGCCTTCGTCAATATACCAGCGCTGGTCTGTCGATATTTGTGGGAAGTTGTCGAGGTGCCGGCGGGGACGGGATAAGCCGTCCGAGGGCGCGGGTTTTACATTCGTTGCATTGACGCTTATCATACTCGGCAAGCAATGGTGATCCCATCGATCGCCTCCGATCCTCGGGTGAAGCGCCTTAATGAACGGCTTTCCGGTTCGACCGGGGTGGTTCATGTTTCGGGCGTGTGGGGATCGTCTGCGCCTATGGTGGCCGCTCTGGTCGCAGCCGCCCGCAAGCGGACCCACCTGTACATAACCGCCCACCTGGAACAAGCCGACGACGCCCGCGACGACCTGGAGCTCTTCCTGGGCCGGTCATGCGAGCTGTTCCCAGCCTGGGAGACGTTGCCCGGTGAGGGTGCGGCCAGCGGTGAGATCGAGGCCGAGCGGCTTCACCTGTGCAGCCGTCTTCAGGGAGCCGCAGGCTCTAGCCTGCGCGGAGATCCGACCGCTTGCTCACCTGCAACCCTGATTGTCGCGCCGATTCAGGCTCTCATGCAGCCCGTACCCGATCCAGAGGCGCTTGGACACCACACGCTGCAGGTTGTCAGGGGCACAGGCGGGGATTGCCCCGCTGCCCGATCGCCGGAGTCGATCGTCGCGTGGGCCATAAACCGCGGCTTCCAGCGGCTTGAACTCGTGGAATCGCCCGGCGATGTGGCCCAGCGCGGCGATATTGTCGATCTGTTCGCGCCGGGTGAAACAGACCCCGTTCGCATTCAGTTCTTCGGCGATGAGGTTGAATCGATCCGGCGTTTTGATGCCAGCACTCAGCGTTCCATCGAGACGCTGACTTCGCTGTCCGTTGTGGCCTTGCCCGGCGATCAAGGGGTGGACAGCGCGGCGGTCACGGATCTGACCGCCTACCTGCCATCTGACACCCTGATCATTCTCGATGGGCCGGGTGAAATCCAGACCATGGGCGAAATACTTCAAGCGCGTCTGGGAGCGTCGGACCGCATCTACGACGTGACCGAGGTGCTGGCACGAACAGGCCGATTCCCGCAGCTTTATCTGTCGTCATTCGGATCGGCGACTGCCAAAGACGAAGACGAGTTCGACATGGGTGTCACGTCCGTGTCCCGATTTGAGAGTAATGCGACCGATGCCGTCGCGGAGCTCTGCCGTGTCGCCTGCGACCATGAGGTGCATGTGATCTGCGACGCCGAGGGGGAGCGCCAGCGGCTGATCGAGATGGTCTCGGAGCAGGCACCCGACCTTGCCGAGTCGATTCACACCGGCATCGGCGTCCTGCATCGAGGTTTCGAGTGGACTGCGACCGGGACGCTGGTCATCCCGCATTCCGAAATCTTCCACCGCCATCGGCAGCGACGGCGCGTCCGACGACTTCATGCCGGTCGACCTCTGGAGTCCTGGCTGGATCTTATGCCCGGTGAACTGGTCGTGCATGTGATGCACGGGATCGCGATCTATCGCGGGCTAAAGAAGATACGCAAGGGAACGTCACGTCAGCGGGAAGAATTCCTCGCTCTGGAATTCGCCGACAAAGCCATGATCTACGTCCCGTGTTCGCAGATAGACCTGGTGCAAAAATACATCGGCGCCGGGGGCCGGCGGCCGGAGCTGTCCAAAGTCGGCGGCAAACGTTGGAGCAAGAGCAAGCGACAGGTCGCTGACGCCGTCTCGGAGCTCGCCGAATCGCTCCTCCACGTACAAGCGATCCGGGATGAGGCGGCCGGTACGCCCTATCCGACTGACACCGAGTGGCAGCGCGAGTTCGAGGCCGCATTCCCTTATGAAGAGACCGAAGATCAGTTGCTTGTCGCCAAGGATATCCGCGAGGATCTGGTGCGACCGCGTCCGATGGATCGCCTGGTCTGCGGCGACGTCGGTTACGGCAAGACGGAACTGGCCATGCGAGCGGCCTTCAAGATTGTCGAATATGGGAAGCAGGTCGCCCTCCTGGTCCCCACGACCGTGCTGGCCGAGCAGCATTACGCCACGTTCCGAGAGCGCATGGCCGAGTACCCCTTCGTAGTCGGATGCCTGTCGCGGTTTCGCAGCCCATCCGAGCAAAAGAAGCTTGTCGCGCAGCTCAAGAAGGGGCAGGTGGACATCGTCATCGGCACCCATCGGCTTCTTAGCAAGGACGTATCCATTGCCAACCTGGGCCTGGTGGTTATCGACGAAGAGCAGCGTTTCGGCGTGGAGCACAAGGAGCGACTGAAAGCCATGCGCGAAACCGTTGACGTACTGACGCTGACCGCCACACCGATCCCCCGAACGTTGCACATGTCACTTATGGGCGTCCGCGACATCAGCTCGCTGCAGACACCGCCCGTGGACCGCCGGGCCATCGCCACACAGGTGGGTCCGTTCAATCGGGATCTGATCCGCAACGCCATCCTCCGTGAGCTGAACCGGGACGGGCAGGTCTACTTCGTACACAACTTCGTCCGCTCCATCGCGGGCATGACCGACAAAATCCGTCAGATCGTACCGGAAGCAAAGGTGGTCTACGCCCACGGCCAAATGAAAGACGGCGAGCTGGAATCGGTCATGCACCAGTTCGTGCGCCGCAAGGCCGACGTGCTCGTGACCACCACTATCATCGAAAGCGGTATCGACATTCCCACCGTCAACACGATCTTTATCCACCGCGCTGAGCGGTTCGGACTGGCCGATCTCCACCAGCTCCGTGGTCGTGTGGGACGATCGAGCCATCGAGCCTATTGCTATTTGCTGCTCTCGCCCGATCATCCCCCCACCAGCAAAGCCGCTAAACGGCTAAAGACGATCGAGGAGTTTAGCGAACTGGGCGCCGGATTCCGGATTGCCATGCGCGATCTGGAAATCCGTGGGGCGGGCAACCTCCTGGGGCGGGAGCAGAGCGGGCACATCGCAGCGGTTGGCTATGAGATGTACTGCCGCCTACTCCAACAGACCGTCTGTCGCTTGAAGAGTGAACCCGATCCGACGCCTCCGCCGGTTCACGTGGACCTTGACGTGGCCGCCCATATCCCGCCACACTATATCACCGCGGATCGATCACGGATCGAAATATACCGCCGGATCGTGGCCTGTCGGACCGAAGCCGATCTGGCCCAGCTCGAGCGGGACCTGATAGACGCGTTCGGCCCGTTCCCCAAGGAGGTGCAACGGCTGCTGGAGCTGGCGGAAATCCGCGTGTACGGGCGTCGCTTCGGGATACAGTCGATCAGCCTGAGGCCGCCGGACGTGGTCTTCCTGATTGACGATTTGCCCACGGCTGAGCCCCTTTTCACCGACGCCCCGGGAAGCGTGCGTATGCCGGACCCCAAGACGATTCACCTGCGGCTCCCGCCCGACTGTCTTGAACCGGTGACCCTGTTACCGATATTACGGCAAATGTTTGTCAGAGCCGGATCACGTGTGGAGGCAGTGACGTGAAAGACTCTCTTCGGCGGATTGTGCGGGGCGCCTTGGCCACAGGTGCATTATGCATCTGGAACACAGCGTGCATGGTCCCGGTGCAATCCAACCCCGATCGCATTACTACATCGCCGCCTACGCAGTCACGCTCGAATCCTTCACCCGCTTATCACGACGCCGCGGGGACTTTCGCTGTCAGTCGCCTTACCGTCAATGCCGAGACCGTCGAGGCACATGAGCTTTGGCTGGGCCTCCATGACGAGCTGTCGACCAAAGCCAAGACTCTTGCTCCCGAGGATTATCGAACCTATCTCGACCGTCGAGCGGCCCGGTTGATCACTGACAAGATTGCGGAAATGCTTTTGTATCAGCAGGCCTCTCTGCGATTCTCACCTGAGATGAGCGCCAAAGTCGACACGTACGTTGACGCACAGATCCGCAAGATAATAACCACCGAGCACGACGGTGTTCCACGGCGCTACGAGAGACAGTTGGAGTCACAGGGACGCACACTTAAAGACGCGCGCGAAAAGGTCCGCCGTGAGATCATCATTACCAGTTACCTTGAACAGGAGGTCAAGCCGAAGGTGGCCGAGCCGACCCGGGCCGAGCTGCTCGCCGCCTTCGAGGCCAATGCCGATTCATTCCGCCGGCCGGCCCGACGGCGCATGTCGTTGATTGACGTCCGCCTGCGCGATCGCGCTGGAAAAGATGCCGGCTCTCCGACACGTGATCAGTTCGAGAGCGCCCGTATGCAGGCCCGCTCACGCATTCAAACCGCCCGGGCCGAACTGGATAGCGGCGTCGACTTCGCCGAGGTCGCTCGCCGCTACTCGGACGGGCTTCATGCCGATGAAGGCGGATCCTGGGGCTGGGTTACTAAAGGAAGTGTACGCGAACGATTTGAACCTGCTGTTGAGGCGTTACACAGCTTGGACGCAGGTTCGGTCAGCAACATCATCGAAACGGATGATGGATTCTTTCTGGTGCGTTGCGACCAGATCGACCCCGGCCACGAGCCGGACTTTCAAACCCTTCAACCACGGCTCAAAGAGCGTGTCCTCATCGAGTCCTACAACCGCCTCGTCGTCGAGCAAGTCGCCCAGCTCCGCAGCAAGGCCCGAATCGAACCCCCCAACCTCGAGCGTTTCCACGCCGCGGTCGTCGAAGACGCTATGCACAGAATAGCAAATTAGGAATAGCGAATGGCGAAGGGCCGGCACTCTGTGACTTGGTAACTCACGAATATTGACTCGCTATTCCGTGGTGATTCACAGCCGCACTTGCGCGGTTGGGTGGTCGGGACGGCCGCCGGCTCAACAGAACCTCCCGTGCGATGGCAGGGAGGCGCCGTTTACTCCCGGGCCAACAATACGTTCACGGCCTTGACGAGCACATTGACCCTGTCGCCTTCCTTAATGCCCAAGTCGGCCAGTGAATCCAGGGTCATGACTGAAAACATCGACGCCCCGGCAGCAACCTCGACCTTGACCTGACACATTACCGTGCCCCGCTTGATCTCGACCACTTTGCCGGCTAGCTGGTTCCTCGCTCCGTGCTTCATGGTTAATTCTCCTCAAGGGACTTATGTTAGGCCCGCAGCGCGCACAGCTCAGATTAAGCAGCGACCACAATGCGGCCCCTTACCTCTCGACCGACACCATCATAAACGAGGGGGAGAGGCCGGGCCAGAGCCATCGTGCGGTCAGTCCCGGCCGGGGTGACGTGACACCGCCACCGCATCCTTGTATGATTTTTCACGTGGAAACGAGAAACAAGGCCAAGCTGATGGACGGCCGGACCCTGGCAAAGCGCGTGCGCCAAGCGGCCGCGGCAAAGGTCGAAAAGATCCGCAAAGCGACCGGAGTCACGCCGACCCTGGCGACGGTGCTTGTGGGGGACGATCCCTCGTCGGCGACTTACGTCCGTATGAAGCGCAAGCGGTGCGAAGAGGCCGGTATGAAGTCCCTGCGCGTCGAGCTACCCCACGGTACAACCACCGAAGCGCTCGTCGCGGAGATCGAGAAGCTCGCCGCCGACACATCGGTACACGGCATCCTGGTCCAACACCCGGTCCCCAAGCCGATCGACAGGCGGGCGGCCTTCGAGATGATCCCCCTCGAGAAGGACGTGGACGGGGTCACCTCTGCCACTCTCGGCCGGGTCGTTCTCGGCATGCCGGCGTTCATCTCGTGTACCCCGGCCGGCATCATGCAACTCTTGGCAGAGTACAACGTCGAGCTGGACGGCGCCCACGCGGTGGTGATCGGCCGCAGCCCCATCCTCGGTCGGCCCATGGCATCGATGCTCATCAACGCCCACGCCACGGTCACGCTCTGCCACTCACGCACTCGATCGCTGCCCAACATTATGCGGCACGCCGACGTAGTGATCGCCGCAGTCGGCCGGCCTCGCTTCGTCCAGGGCGGCTGGATCAAGCTTGGCGCAGTAGTGATTGACGCCGGTTACAACGAAGGCAACATCGGCGACGTCGACTTCGACGCTGCCATTGAGCCGGCTTCGTTGATCACCCCCGTCCCCGGCGGCGTAGGCCCGATGACCATCGCCACACTCATCAACCAGACCGCCGACGCGGCGGCCATGCAACTAGGTGTCGAGGTGTAAGCGGCATCTCGACTTGCGGTAGGCGGTGGTGACCACTTCGCCTGAGCCGGTCGCACATTGACTTTTCCGGGCTATCCCCTACCTTCGCTCCGTTTGTACGCCGATATGTGACCTGGGCAGAGAATGGATATGCCTGAGAACCCGGTCCTAGAGAAGGTCTACAATCCGCGTGCGGTTGAGCCGGAGATCTACCAAGCCTGGGAGCGGTCCTTTGCGTTTCGTGCAACTCCGGACGGCAGCCCGCACGAGCGCACCTTCACGATCGTTATCCCCCTGCCCAACGTCACCGGGGCCCTGCACTTGGGCCACGCCCTCAACAACACCCTGCAGGACATTCTGACCCGCTACCACCGGATGCGCGGATTCAATACCCTGTGGCAACCCGGTACCGACCACGCCGGCATCGCCACCCAGGCGGTCGTGGAACGGCGCATCTACGAAACGGAAGGCAAGACGCGGCATGATCTGGGCCGCGAGGGACTGGTCAAGCGCATCTGGCAGTGGAAGGATGAGTATGAGAAGCGGATCATAAGCCAGCTCAAGCTGATGGGCTGCTCGTGCGACTGGGAGCGTACGCGCTTCACGCTGGACGAGGGCTGTGCTCGTGCCGTCCGGCACATGTTCTTCAAGCTGTTCAAAGACGGGCTGATCTTCCGCGGGAAACGGTTGGTCAACTGGGACACGCAGCTCCAGACCGCCGTCTCTGATGACGAGGTCTATTACGAAACCATCAAAGGCCATTTCTGGCAGTTCAAGTATCCGGTGATCGATCCGAAGCCGGGTGAGCCCAAGCACGTCATCATTGCAACGACCCGCCCGGAGACAATGCTCGGTGATACGGCCGTGGCCGTCCACCCGGATCCGGAAGGCTTCTTCCAAAAGCAGGAGGCTGGGCTCAAGACGATGCGGGACCGACTTTCCAGTCGGTCAGGCAAGGAGGGCGCCGAGCTGGCAGCGAAACTTGAGGCCTTGGCTACTCTCCGCAAGTCGCACCTGGCAGGGCTCGTACAGTTGCGCGACATGGCCAACGACGGGCGGAAGCTGTTGTTGCCTCTGGTGGAACGCGAGATTCCACTGATTGCGGACGAATGGGCTGATCCGACGCTCGGTACCGGTTGTGTGAAGATCACGCCGGCACACGATCAGAACGACTACGAGGTCGGCCTGCGCCACAATCTCCCGATGGTCAACGTGCTGGCCGCTGATGGCAAGGTCGCCCGGATAATCGAGCCGGACGGTACCACCAACCCGCACAGCGGCGAGTATGAAGGTCTGGTGTTCAGCGGCGCGGGACGCGAAAAGGTGGTCGCCGGCCTGGAGGCCCGCGGGCTGTTATACGAAATCGAAGACCATGAGGTGGAGATCGGCCACAGCGATCGCAGCAAGCTCCCCATCGAGCCGTATCTGTCGGATCAGTGGTTTCTGCAGACGGGGGATAAGGAGGGGACGAAGGGACGAAGGGACGAAGGGACGAAGATGGAGGGCGGCGCAATCACGCTCGGTGACGGATCGAGAGCACCCGGACTCGCCCAGGCAGCGATGGACACCGTGCACGATGGTCGTGTTCGAGTCTTCCCGAGGCGGTATACCAAGACCTATCTTGACTGGCTGGGTGAGAAACGCGACTGGTGCATAGGACGACAACTCTGGTGGGGACATCGCATACCCATCTGGCAAAAGGCGCGCAGACTAACTGATGCCATCCAGGACCAGCCGTTCATCGGGCTAGTCAACCTACCTTCTGGCGACACTGGCCCATCCACATGGAGCGGGCAGACGTTGCGCGAGGAGTTACGTGATTTTGCATGGGACGTAACCAGAATCTGGGAAGACCACGATCATGAGGAATGGCTAGAGCTCTACTTGTGTGTTAGCTCTGGGCATTCAGAGTTTGAGGGTAAGATTGAGAGCGCCGGAATGCAGCGTGATCCTGACGTTCTTGACACCTGGTTCAGTTCCGCCTTATGGCCGTTCAGCACACAGGGGTGGCCGGAGGAGACCGATAGTCTCAAGCAGTACTATCCCGGCACCGTGCTAGTGACCTCGCGTGACATTATCACCAACTGGGTAGCCCGGATGGTGATGTTCGGGCTGTACGCGATCGGCAAGATTCCTTTCGATCACGTATACGTGCACCCGAAGATACTCGACGGGCGCGGCGAGACCATGAGCAAGTCCAAGGGCAACGGCGTTGATCCGGTGGACATCATCGAGACTCACGGGGCCGACGCGATGCGGTATTCGCTCGCCGACATGACGACCGAGACGCAAGACATCCGCATGCCCGTGGATTATGTGTGCCCACATTGCGGCAGGCTCACCGATCAGGCTGTGGCCCTCAAGGCGGAGACCCAGGCCCGCAAGTCACGCGGCGAGAAAATTGATCGCGGTCTGCAACCGGCCGACTGCATTCGCGTCAGGTGCTCTCACAGAGAGTGTGGCAAGGAGTTCGCCACCCAATGGGCCGAAGAACCGCTCAAACAAGAGCTTGGCCTCGCTCGCGAGACGTCCGAAAAGTTCGACATCGGCCGGAACTTCTGCAACAAGCTGTGGAACGCCGCACGGTTCGCATTCATGAACCTCGAGGGCGCGCCCTGCGAGACGCTCGATGTGGCCGCCCTGCCGCCCGAGGATCGGTGGATTCTCGCCCGGCTTTCGCAGACCGTCCGCCGCTATCATCAGTACATCGGGAACTACCAGTTCTCCGCATCGGTCAAGGAATTGCGGGATTTCTTCTGGGACTCCCTCTGCGACTGGTATATCGAGCTGACCAAGCCACGTATGAGCGCCGAGCGAGGCGAGAGGGAGAGTGCTACCGCCAAGCAGGTGCTCGCCTTCTGCCTGGATCAAGTTCTCCGATTGTTCCATCCGACCATACCCTTCATCACCGAGCGGCTATGGCAACAGTTGAACGGCATTGCACCTAAGCGGGGTCTCCCCGGCGTTGCCGACCTGAAGACCGACGGCCGGTTGATCCATGCACCGTTCCCACCCGTTGAAGGGTATCCCGATCTGGAGAGCGAAAGCATCATTGCGACCTTTACGGAGCTGCAGGATGCAACTCGCGGTGTGCGCGACCTCCGCGCAAGCTGTAGCGTTTCGCCTAAAGAGAAGCTCACGGTCACGATTGTGGTGCCCAAGGACCACCTCAGGTCTTTCAAAACCCACGCCCATATCGTGCAGCATATGGCCAACATCGGCGAGCTGAACGTCGTCTCGGACGCAAAGCGTCCGCGCAACGCCGGCAGCATGGTCGTTCACAACCTGCGAATCTACGTCCACGACATCAGCGACGACGATGCCGAGCGCACCCGAACAGCCAAAGCCCTCGAAACCATCAAGAAACAGATCGCGGATAAGGAAGCGAAACTCGCCAATGCGAAGTTCGTGGCAAACGCCAAACCCGAGGTTGTCGAGGCCGAGCGCCGGCGGCTGACCGACCTGATCGTCCAGCGAACGAGTCTTGCGGAGCATCTGGCTGAGTTGGAGGGTTAGCGGGGCACAGGTCAGCCAAGCGGACGAGTCCGTTCCGTGGGAGTGATGGCCGATGCAATGTCCCAACTGCAGTTCAACCCTCGAGACGATCAACCACGAAGGCATCAAGATCGAGACCTGCCCGGGATGCGAAGGCGAATGGCTTGACGCCGGCGAGCTGGCGCGCATCCAGATAGCTGTCGAGGGTTGGCAGGACAGCCTGCCGGAGCCCCTGCGCAAACACGGACCACGATTGCGCCAAGTCGCCGCGGAGGTGGAACAGCGGTCGAAGGTCAAAGTCTCGCGCCTTGGCTTGGTCAACGCTGAGCGTGTGATGAACAAGAACACCATGTGCACACGGACGGTCGCGACCCAGCCTGCCAAATCTCTCCCGCCACTTCTTGGATAAGCCAACAGCCCTGTTGGCTCGACTCGCTGAACACATCTCCCCACTTTCATCAGGCCGTAGCGCACGCCGATATTCCAGTGGGCAATCACCGAGGGACATCCCGATGGACAAGGCAACAAAATGCTGCAGGCTGACCATCTGGCTCAAATCCGGCAGTAGCATTTCCGGCGAGTTCCACACTTCCCTCGGCACCACCTCATCCGTACGACCATCCGACGCCCTGCGCGAATGCAAAGGTGGATTCTTGGTTCTGTCCAAGACGACCATTCACGAGGATAACGAGACACGCCAGCAGCAAGCGATTATGGTCAGGCTTGACGCTATATCCTACATCGAACTTCCCGAAACCGGTTGGCGTGCCAGGTGAGTCGAGTAGCCGTAGGCTCACATTCCGCTCCACAAGCAAAGCGGGGCGTGGTAGAGTCGGCGGGTCATAATTCACCACAGAGACGACTGCCGTCATTTGTGACAGACGCGCCCACCCGCAGTGCCATATCAGCACCGCATTGGGGGCTAGTGCACCGTCAACCACGGATCTGCGGGTTGGGTGCCATGGGCAAACTTATTTACCCGTGCTTGTCACTGGCGGGCAAGCCGCCAGTGGCACCCAAGCTCTTGCCCGCAACTTCAAGGTTGACGCAACACTAGCATCCTGCCAAGAGTACTAGGGGCAAGACCGGCCGGCGTACGACCCAAATAGCAGTTCAAGCTACTGATACGGCAAGTTTCATTGACCACCGGGCCGGGTGCGCGCCGATAGTCCGATGAGTGCGAGTCCGCTGAGGAAGTCTACGAGGTAGGCTTTCCAGCCCTGTGAAGCGAGGACCAGGCAGATGTTGTATGCCTCATTGACGTTCTGGCTGCTGGTGATCGTGCTGACCGCTTGGGGCGTGCACCAGCTCTGGACCGCGATGGTCAAGCCCAAGGTCCTGAACACGGTTTTGCTTCCGGGAACACTCGCGGCCCAGGTCGGCCATGTCCTTGGACTGCTGGTAACCGGCGCGACCATCAGCAACACCACGCTATACGGGGACGGCGAATCAGGTGCCCCCGAGACCACGCCCGATCCGCGGCCCAAGATACCCATCGTAGGTCCGGTCATCATCGGCATGCTTCCCCTGGTAGCGTGCGCAACAGTGATCTTCTTTGTCGCTCGACTGCTTGGGGCACCCGTCCTGGGGAAGATTGGCGCGGGCACGATCGGTCCTACTCTGCCGACGACAACCGCAGGCGCCTGGCAACTTCTACGCGACCTGATCACCCTGATGGAGTCGATCGTCAGCGCGTCGCTTGCCGCCGATTTCACAAGCTGGAAGACCTGGCTGTTTCTTTACCTGCTGGTTTGCCTTGCCGTTCGGATGGCCCCTTTTCCCGGCAATCTCCGGGGAGCGCTCGGCGCCATCCTGATCCTGGGGATCGGCGCCGCCACCCTCAGCTCGCTGCTCGACGTGGCCGACCCCCGCGTCCAGAACGCCTGGGCTGTTTTGAACCTCACCGTGGCCACGCTCCTGTTCCTCCTCCTGCTGAGCCTGCTGATCCGCGGCGGCGTGGGCCTGGTGAAGCTGCTCAGCGGCCATTCCTGAAGAGGGCACCCTCGGCATGAAAGCACCAGTATGCATTACACGTCGGCAATTTGCCCGACGACCGGCCGGAATGCTCGTGGTGCTTCTAGCCGCAACTGCTCTTGCTCCTCATATCGCCCACGATGAGCAAAGTCCGCCCTATCCCGCCGCGCATTTGTGGAGGAAGATGACATGCGATTATTGAGCCACGTTCTCTGCTGTCGAACCAGGTCCAGCCGCCGGCACGGGTCGTTCCTCTTCGTGTGGGTCTTCTTTGGGTTGGCGCAGATTCTTGGGCTGCCGTTGAGTATTCAGGAGGCCCGGGCGGCCGTCGACCTGGTCGGCAGTTGGACTGGGGAGACTCAATTCGAGACCAACGGCTTCAACTACACGCCCGGCGCAGGTTCCAATCGTATCGCTCTGATCATGATCACGTCTGAGAGTAACACCAATCCCGTCGCGAACATAAATTCGGTCACTCTCGGCGGACAGACGCTGACCGCTATACAAAATGCGGACGGCGTAGTCGTCGGGTCTGCCGGCGCCTTCCACAACATCCTCTGGCTCGGGTACCTTGATGAAACCGGTATCGGGAACATGGTCGGCAACGCGCTAAGCATCACCTGGGATCAGGCGCCGAACAATCCTGATGGTGGGGAGACCATGGTGCAAGCCGCTACCTATCAGAGCGTGGACCAGACCACGCCTGTCGCAGACAGCGCTTCCAACACCAACACTTCGGCGAGCACGATCCAGGCCGGCAGCGTGAGCGTCGGATCTTGCGATAGGCTTGTCTACGTTACGACGTTTGGGACCCCCGCTGACCATACTGCGCCAAGCGGCTACACGGAGCAGATTGAACAGGATGATCTTTCCTACTCCAGCGCTTCGGCGCAAAGAGATGCCACCACCTCCAGCACCGAGAACCCAACTGCCACCTGGAGCACTACACAGCGTCTTGCCATTATCACTGCTGTACTTAATTGTGATAAGGTCTTAAGCCTCGCCGACCACACCGTGAGTCAGGAGTCGAACGCCTTTGGCGGCTCGGGCGGCGAGACCAACGCCGAACTCTTCGCTTTCGAGCTGGAGCCCGAATGCGTTACGGTCTCGGTGACCCAGCTCGTCTTCACGCTTTCCGACGTTGCGGCTCTGACCGATGGCGACTGGGGGAGCGTAGAAATCATCGTGGACAGCAACAATGACGGCAACATCGGCGTTGGTGAGACGACCACGGTGGGCGGTACCGGCGTGGTCAACACCGCCGCCGGAACCATTACCTTTTCCACGGCCATCAGTGTCACGGCCGCCACAAGTTACATCCTCCGTGCCGACTTCTTGACACTTACCCAGTGCGATGCGGTCAAGATCTCCCTGACCACCGCCAACGTCACAACCTCGGCGGATAAGTCTGGGACGACCACCCCTGTTACCCATGCCGAGGCTGGCGTTGTTGCGAACCTGGTCGCTCATTGGAAGCTCGATGACGGAGCCGGCGGGACTACAGAGGATTCGGCGGGGACCAATGACGGTACGATCACCAACGCGACGTGGACCGACGGACGTCTTTGCGGGGCGCTGGAGTTTGACGGGACTGGTGATTACGTAACGATCACCGGATTGTTGGGACAGCCGGCGAACATCACGCTAACCGTATGGGCCAGGCTGGATTCCGGAGCCAGTTCCAAAGAAGTCATTTCTCTGGGCGATTACGTCGCCATGAGGATGGATGAAGGAGGGGGGGTAGGAACAAAGGGATTCTTTTATAATGGGTCAGCATGGGCGGTCCTCGGTACGTCCGACTTCCATGCCGACACGGGATGGCATCATCTTGCGTACGTCGTGGACGACGACAACAACTCCCAGAAGTTCTATGTCGACGGAGTTGAGGAGGGCACGGGCAGTGATACCAGCTCGATCAGCTACTCCGGCCTGGGATCCAACACCTTCATAGGCCGGCATGGGAATGGACAGACTTCCTTTGACTTCGACGGTGCTATCGACGACGTTCGGGTATACGACCGGGCCTTGGGCGTGACCGATATCCAGGCCCTGGCGGCGACGTACAAGGTCATCGATTTAGGAACGCTCAGCGAGGAAAGAAGCTACGGCTTTTCAATCAACGACTCCGAGCAGATCGCCGGCTACGACGAGAACGCAACGACCGGTAACACAAGCGCCTGGCTGTGTGAAACCTGCTCGTTTACCTCGATCGGCACGTTCGCCGGTGGGAGCGTCAACGAGTCGCTGGGAATCAACGATTCCGGCGAAGTCGTGGGCTGGTCGGACAACGCCGGCGGAGATCGCAAGGCCTTCTTCTACGATGGCAGTCTGACGGATCTGGGCACGCTCACGGACCGTTCCGACAGCGAAGCCGTTGCCGTCAATGCCAGCAGCGAGGTGGTCGGCACGGCCCACAACTTCGGCGCGCCTCCGGCTGATCGGCTGGCATTTATCTATCTACCCGCCCCCGCTTACACTCTTGGCGCCGGGATCAACAGCCTGGGTACGTTAGGTGGTCATCAGAGCGTGGCCATGGACATCAACGATTCCGGGCAAGTGGTCGGCGGCGCCCAGAACGCCACTAACTTCATGCGCCCATTCCGCTGGGCAAATGATGTGATGACCGATCTGGGTACGCTCGGTGGCGAAGACTCAAGCATCCTTCACCGGGCACAGGCCATCAATAGCTCTGGCGACATAGTAGGCATGTCGTACACGGCCGGCGGTGATGGCCATGCGTTCCTGTACGATGGGAGCATGACCGATCTCGGTGTCCTGACTGGTGGTGACACGAGCGTGGCATACGACATTAATGACGATGACCAGGTGGTCGGTACATCAAATGTGACCGGCGGGGCTTTCCACGCCTTCATCTACCAGAACGGCACGATGACCGACCTGAACGATCTGATCGACACCAACAGCACGTGGACGCTGATCAGGGCCACGGGCATCAATGACGACGGCGAGATCGTCGGTTGGGGCCAAAATCCCAGCAGCGACTACCATGCCTTCCTTTTGATACAGACATGCAGCGGCAGCGGGCCACCGGGCGGCATCGCCGGGTTCGAGATACTCCTTGCGAGCAGCTCTGGTCTTACCGACTCTAACGGGGATTTTGCCGAGACAGGCGTGGGCTCTCAGGGCGAACCCCTCGCGGAGATCGCGGTCAGTGATGCTGATCCCGACAAGTACTTTACTTTCACTGTGGCCGGCCCCGGACCGGACTCGACCGGAGCCCCCGGGCCCGCCCCGGGTACCACAGCCGGCTTCGCTGAGAGCATGGCACTGCCACGCACGGTGGTGGTTGAGAGTTCGGAGGCAACGGGGAGTTTCAACCTTACCGTCAGTATGTCCTACGACGACGATGAGTTGGCCGATTGGGGTATCGTCCCGGCGGATGTTGAGCTGCATGTGCTTGATACCACACAGGGTCCGCCGCCGGGTGTCTGGGTGCCGGCCGGCACTTGTCTCGGCGAGTCTCCACCAACGGGCGTCATCGGTGATTCGGGATTCGTTGTCCACGCCGACGGAAGCGTCGACTTTTGGGCAGTGCGAGACGCTCCGGGCGTCTTCGCCGTTGGTGCCAAAGCCCGGCAAAACACCGCCGATCCAATGTCCGAGGACCCGGACGCTACCCCGCCACCAAGGCTCTGCGGCGCGGGGATTATGCAGACTGGCCTAATCGGGCTGGTTGTACTGATGGCGATGACGCAACTATGGCGCCGTCGACTCTGAGTATGGTCATACTGACGGATTGTCGCAGGTTACTGACAGGCTCCGAGTTGACAGTCTCCGCTACAGCAATCGGAATCGGCGAAGCATAGTCCGCCCGCCTCTACGCAGGGATCTGCGCATACTCCGTTGTTGCAGGCAAGGTTGTCACAACAGGGTTCCGCACCCGGGCAGGCATGCCCGGCCGGGTAGCAACTGTGGTTGCTGCCCGCGGCAACTGCGTCTTTCGCACAGAACGTCATCACAACCGGGACGACAAACGCGAGCTTGGCCCCGCGCGATAATACGTCCCGACGCCTTGGTGGAGAGCTGCAATGCGTTGTTACGTCGGCCGACGACGCGTTTGCCTCCTCGTTGCCCGAACGTCCGTTGTTATACGCCCGATAGTGTCGCGGGTCTGTCATTCTTGGTTCTCGGTCAGCAGGCCCTATCGACACTGCAGGCGCGAGACTTTGGCAAGGTGCTGCACCTGGCGATGCGGGTTGTAAGATCGCTAAGCTATGGGACTGCTCAAGGGCAAATTGAGGTCCGCCTTGATTACCGCGGTCGCTAGCTCTTACTGCCGGGTTTTGTGGATGCGACTATTGGACGAATCGAGTCGATACCTGATTCCGATGGATGAAGTCCCTATGCTGCAAGCCGGCGCCCCGGCAAACACATAATGAATTGCATATCGGACGGCTGAAGCCGTCCACGCTCTCACGAGTTGAAGACCCCCGCCACATTGTTGTAGACCTGTCGATATCAGGCAGCCGGAACCGGTTCGGCAGCAAGCGGGCTGATGTAGGCAGTCGTGTCGACGGTGCGTTCCTCGCCGAAGCGGAACAGCCTTGCACTGTTGAAGGTGACCACGAGCGCCGCACCGGTATGTGCCACCGCGGCGGTAATGGGCGTGAGCGGCCCCCAGATCGCCAATGTCATCGTCGTGACAATAAAGGCCACGCCGAAGAGGATATTCTGCCAGACGACCCGGGCTGCACCACGTGAGAGACGAAGCAAGAACGGCAGTCGGCTCAAGTCGTTGTTCATCAGGGCGATCGAAGCGGAGTTGATTGCCACGTCGCTTCCGGCGGCGCCCATGGCGATCCCCAGATCACTGGCCGCGAGCATCGGGGCATCATTGACACCATCGCCCACGACGGCCACCCGGTGGCCGCGACGCCTCAGATCGTCGACCAGCTTGAGCTTCTCCTCGGGCAGCACTTCAGCCTGAACCTCGGTGCAGCCCATCTCCGCTCCGACGCGGCGGGCCACCGACCACTTGTCACCCGTAACCATGGACAGATTGCGGATTTTCAGCTCACGAAGCTCATCAATGGCCGCCCGGGCCTCGCTTCGGGTGCGGTCTTCCAGCCCCAGCCAGCCCAGGCAGTTCCCGTTGCGCGTGACATAGAGCATACTGACGCCCTCGGGTTCGGCGTACTCGGGATCATCAATGATGCTCATATCCGCCCCCTGCCCGGCAAGCCAGTTACTCCGCCCCACCATGATCTGGTCGCCACCTACTTCGGCGGTAACGCCTCGCCCGGCTTCCTCGTTGAAGGTATCCGGACGTGTAAGCTCGATCTTCGCCTTCTTTGCGACCTCGACCAGTGCAAGTGCAGCCGGGTGCTTGCTCATCTGCTCTGCCGAGGCGGCGGCATGAAGCATGTCAGCCCCCTCGACACCAGGTGCCGGTTTCATCTGGGTCACGGAAAGCTCACCGGTCGTGAGCGTACCGGTCTTGTCGAAGATTACCGCTGTCAGCGTGCGGGCGAATTCGAGCTGGACAACGTTCTTGATCAAAATGCCCAGTCGGGCGGCACAGCTTAAGGCGGCGACCATGGCCGTCGGCGTTGCCAGAACCAGCGCGCACGGGCAGGCGATAATCAGCATGGTAATCGCCTTGTGCACGCCGACATCCTTGTTCTCGGAGAAGAACCAGACAATGGCCGCAAGCATACAGACCGTCGGCGTATACCACCCGGCGTAGCGGTCGATTAGACGCATGAGGGGGATACTAGTCTTCTCCGCATCGAGTATGAGCTGCTGGACGTGACCCAGTGTAGTATCCCTGCCAGCCTTGGTCACCCTTATGTCCAGCACGCCGTTCAGGTTGTTGGTGCCGCTGAAGACTTCTGCTCCAACACCCTTGTCGACCGGCAGCGATTCCCCGGTGATGTTCGCCTGGTTGACCGTGGACTCCCCGTTTATCACCTCGCCATCGGCGGGAATGTTGTCACCCGGACGCACGCGAATCGCGTCGCCCGGGCTTATGTACCTAGCGTCGATCACTTCCTCCGACCCGTCCGGCTGCAGCCGGTGGGCCTTCTCCGGCGTCAGGCGAAGCAACGACTCGATCGACGCCCGAGCGCCCAGGGCGGTGCGAGTCTCGATAAGGTTGGAGATAACCATGAAAAAGGCGATGATGCCAGCCTCCTGATATTCGCCCAGGGCGATGGCCGCTACGACCGCCAAAGCCACAAGCTCCTCCATGTGCGTGTGCCCGCGGACAAGGCACTTAAGAGCGTGCCAGACCAGTGGTGCCCCGAGGAGAATCGCGCCGACCAGGGCAATCGCATCGGCGTAGGGATTAGGGGTCCGACCGTCGGGTCCTATGCTCACCTCGTGCTGGAAGAGCGTCCTGGCCACGAACGGGAAGTCCACCACGAACGAACTCATCACAAGCATGCCGCCCATCAGGGTTAAAATGAACAGCCAGCTCGCCTTATGCGTTTCGGCCTCGATTTCCCTCAAGTGAGCGTGAGCCATTCGCGGTTTTCCTTGAAGGCGGTGTCAAGCCCGGGCCTGAAGGGCGGAGTTTGCCGCTGACTCAGGCCGGAGCTATCTAATGCTTATAGTAGGCAGTCGGGACGGTCAACCGACACCTCCGCCCCAACAAGTCCGACGAGCATACTACGTCGCTTGGAGATTCGCAGTTCGGCACGAGTTGGGCGATGGAGTCGAACGTGGGCCCGGGACTCTCCCCTGGACCGAAACCAGGGCCATATACGCGGACACCCTACGTGCTATCTCGCCTCCCACACCACGCCATGATCAGGGCAATGCCCGGTTGCTGCCGTAGTTGTTGCCGTAGATCACGTACACATCGCCGACATCCGAACGCCGGCCGGCGGCTGGGTCGCTGCCCGGCGCGTCCGGCCCCTGCGGGAAGCTCGGATCGATAAAGTCCGCTTGGGGGTTGCCAATGGCGATGTCCCCAAAGCCATCGTTGTTGATGTCCCCGATATATGCCACAGCGCGTGGGGCTGCTTCATTGGGACGACCCTTGACATAGGGGCTCAGGAAGACAATCCCCGGCAACTCCCCGGAACCGACGTCGCTTAGATTCCACGTCGTGTTGATCAGGTGGGTCCCACCGAAGATCAGATAGACGACACCGAGTCGCTCCCGGCCTGCACTATCCACCCGGACCTCTCCCGGCGCGGTGATCAGGATGTCCCCGAAACCGTCCTGGTTGAAGTCCCCCGCCGAGCTGATGTCCATTCCCGCGCGATGGCCGACCCCGCTCCCGAAAAAGATGCTGCCGGGCAACTCGCTGGTGGCCAGTTGCCTGATGTCGCGGTCACCGTCGATAAACACACCGCCGAAGATGATCCCGATGAACCCGTTGTCCACAAGGCTGGCGCAACAATCGCCGCTGTCATCTCCGAACACGCAACTATCATCGGGTTCGCAATCGTCCGAGAGGCAGCAAAAGACACACCGGTCATCATCGTCGATGTCCTCGTCGTTATCGTAATCAAACGCCTTGCAGGCCTCGTCGGTGTACAGGTGGTCGCCGGAGCTGGTCTCACAATTGTTGAACGTCCGCAGGACAAAATCGTTCTGGTCGATGCTCCCGTCCTCGTCTATGTCCGTTCCGCACGCCAATCTTGTCAGATCGCCGAAGTCGGTTCGCGGCGAAGCAACGAACACGTCGTCGATTCGGTCGCCGTTGACGTCGAGACCGGCGGTCACGCGCCAACCTATCTGATCTCCGATCTTCAGCCCGCGAACGCGCAGCATGGGCGGACGCAGCAGCGGGTCATCGGCCCTGTCAAGCTGGACCTCTCCGAATGTGGTGCGGCCGTAGATGACATACATCGCGCCGGTGTCAGGCAGCGAACTGCCACGATCATTAAGCGGCGCACCACAGAGGATGTCATCTAGCCCGTCCTGGTTGAAATCACCCGCGGATCTCCCGCCGCCCAGCATGTCGTCGATATCCTCCGCAAAAATCTCGAACGAGTCCGTTGGAATGACATAGCCGCGCGGTTCCGGAGGAGTGCTCGAGCAGCTGCCAAAAGGCGGGAACAAATGGTGGTCCAGGGGTGGGACCCTCGAGGTTCCGAGGTCATTGTTGTCATCTCTCCAGTCCTGGACATTGTAGTTGCCACCCGGGAGAACTACGATGCTACCGATAAACATGGTGGACCAAAAGTGTGGGCTGAAAGGGAGTTCGGGCGTCGCTTCCAGATCCGCGAGGTAGCGTTCATTGCGCGGTGCCGAGATGACGATTTCACCCAGCCCATCGCTGTTGAGGTCACCAAGCGGGGCGATAGTCTGTCCGAACAGTCCCTCACGCGGGGGCTCATCCTGAAACACGTAATCGAACCCTCCGGCAATAAAGCGGGCCCCGGCAATCCGGCCGGGTTCTTGCGGGTCTGAGCCTCTGTCTTCGACTGCGTCGTTGTCAGCACGTACAGTAATGTTACCAGTGTAACTCAGACCGCCCGCATCCAGGGCGTTGTCTTCAATCAGCGGGTGACCAACGAGTTCGAGCACTACTGTGGTGGACTCAAGGCGGTTAGGGTTGATTAGTGCCTGGTTGTCGCGGTTTTGACTATTAACGATGACAGCCATGCCCCCCGCGTACCATCCGAAGTCCCTGTTCGGGTCTTGATCCGAGAAATTGTTGACGTAGGGGTCAGGGTAGCAGCCGAATGACGTATCGCCGAAGTCGTCTCCAGGGTCGTAGTCCGTCGCGTCGTACGCTCCATGCACATGGGGAAGCCCGAACATCAGATCAGGACGCCCGTCACCAGTCAGATCCTGTATGAAGCTAACGTGAACAATACCGGCGGTTCGCGCCGAAGGATCCGGGACCACCTCCAAAGAGGTACGAACCGGCGGGGCCTGGAATATCACCCCGGAAATCGTGTTGCTCACCGAGTTGACCGAAATCGCCCCTCCGAAACGGATCTCATCCCGTCCATAGATCAAGTAGGCCTCCCCAACCGGGCCAACGTTCTGCGGGTTGCCGAACTGGGCAACCAGGATGAAATCATCGACGCCGTCCGCGTCGAAATCACTGACATGCGCAACGGTCGATCCGAGATTGGCGCCGGGGTTGAAGCCATAGAACCTGGCACCGGATCTTGTCCGCCCAATGTCGAATAGGTCGACCTCGCCTGCAGCCAGTCGCACTACGTTGATCGTGCCCACGGCATATTGGTGGACGCGCGGATTTGTACCGTCGTCCGCCGTCGCCCGGATGTAGTAAGGCTCACCGGCTGGGCGCGGCGGGACCTCGGCAAGATCAATCAGGATAGGAAAGACGTAAGGGTCGGAAGCCCCGGTTGGAACCAACGTCTCCCGGAGCACAATAATGTCGGACTCATCGGGATTGGCCGGATCATCATTGTTCGGGTCTTGGTCAAGGTCTAACAGGATGTACAACGTGACATCGCTGTCGGGGTCGTATGGGATCGGGTTGTTGGGGTCCGGAGGTAGCGGGGTGGGCTGGACCGCCACCGTCAGCTCGTCATCCTGGGTTACGCTCAGATTGAACGTCGGCTCGGTGACTGTGATGATCGGCGGTACGGTCTGGGGCCCTTCTCCAGGTCCGACGATCGTGACCACCACCCGCTGTTGCAGCGCCGCCCCGGCAACGATGGCAAACTGTTCAACAAGCGGGTTCACGCCATCGTAAATCGTACCGAGCACGTTATACGATCCCGGTAGGATCGGCGTCGTGCTGACGGTAAACGAGTCGGGCCCGGTTCTGTCGTTTTCGTCGATCCCTTCGACCAGCCTGATGCGCTCATTCGACGTGGTGCTCAGCAGAAAGTAGCTGATCTGAGCGTTGTCGTCACGATCCGTGTCGGTCCAACGGATCAAGAATGGGTCGCCCTGTCCGCGGGTGATGTTGCTGGCGGGCTCTAGAATCGTTAGCGTCGGGGGGTCGTTACCGAACTGCCCGGGCCCTTGGACCACAAACGGAGTAGGGGCGGTCCCGCAGGATGCAAGACCTCCAGCCATCCACATGACGCCCGCCACTACCAGTGGAACGCCAAGGCCGACCTTCAGACGCACCGCACCACGCATAGGGTATGCTCCATGAAACCAGGTCAGGTGTTTTCGTGGATCTCGGAAATCACGCCGTCTCGGTGACGTCGATCTACCGGGCTGTGGAGTCAGCCCGCCTCACCGGAAAGTCACAGTCCTGTTGCCAACCGAGCCGCGCAACAGCTTCGCGCGGGGGCGCACACTAGCTTCCCTATAGGAATAATAGGGCCGGCCAGGATGTCCCGTCAAGCGTGAGCACACGGGAGCCGTCATCTGGGGAGTACTTGGCTGGTTGACCGTTTCAGTGGCGCAACGTACCATCGCGGCGTGTGCGAGGTGGTTCGACCCTCAGACCAGAGGGCTGTGTCGCTCTCGCCACCGTGTCCGGGTCTTGAAACAGTTGAACCACTCAGAGGCTGTCAGCCATGACGCAGTTCCAACAACCGCCATATAGTCCGGGTGGCCACATAGGCAGCCCCGCCGGCGTTCCCCCAGCAATTCATAGACCTCCGCCGTGGAGCGCGGCGGCGATTTCCGGTTTTGTGCTTTCTCTGCTGGGCTGCGTCGGCATTACCGCGATCTTGGGGCTGATTTTGGGCATCATCGGGGTCGTAACCACGCGAGGCGGGCGGCGTCGGGGGCTCGGCCTGGCAGTCGCGGCCATCCCAATCTCCCTCGTGACCGGCGCCCTTTCCATCCTTTTGCTGATGGGTGTGCTACTGGGCATCAGCGCCGGGGCTCTTGCTGCGCGCCTCCCCACGGTCTTTGAGGCTAATTCGTCCCAGATGGACGCGGCCATTTTCGCCCTTCGTGAGATCGGGTCGGACGATTTCAATGCAACTGTCAGCACGGAGGCGATTCGAAGCTGGTTGGAGCAAGTCGCGGTCAAACACGGCAAACTCGTCGAAGTGGGCAAGCCTACGCCTTCGGGGCCGACAACATCCTCCGATGCAAAAGCGTTCAGCTTTGAAGGCAAGTTTGTGAACGGGCGTGCCAATATCACGATCGCCTTTGGCCTGGAAGACTATCGGGTCAGGATTCAGGACATCCAGGTCGACGGCGTTTCACCGCGCGATCTGGAGTGATTCGACCACTGGCGGACAACCTGGGGCGCGGGGGAACGAAACTGATTCGTTTACTGGGTGAGCGTTGCACGGGCAGACTGCCTGCCCGCGCAGCACTCAGAGCCTTCAGTTCGGCTTATTTCTTTCCGGCGTCTAACCGGATCACCAACTCGGTCGGCATCATCATGGCGACGCCTTCGCCATGGACTAGCTCGATCCGCTGAAGAGCCCGCAGCATCGCCTTGGCGCGGAGCGGATCAACCTTGGCAATCGTCGGCAACATGGCCCGAAACAGAGGCAGACCCGCCAGGTCTAGAGGCGTTCGCCAGCTGGCCAGACCGGCCGAAATCGACACCCCCAGATACTCATCATCCTTGTCACGTCCCCCCATGAACAGATCGAAGATGTTGAGAGGTTCGGGGATCACACGGATCTCGTACTCGCCCAGTTCGGCGCGCTGCCCGGCGAATTTGACAGCGTCCTGAAAGCCGCCGATCTTGTCAACCAAACCGAGCTCGAGCGCCTGAGCACCGGTAAAGACCCGCCCACCGGCGATCTGGTCAATCGGCTTGGCCAGGCGGTCGCCGCGGACATCGGTCACATGCTTCTTGAACGTCTCGTAGACCGTCTCCATATAGTGCCTGATCTTGGCCCGCTCCGCGTCACTGAATGGCTCCGCGGAGCTCAGAATGCCGGCCATCTCACCGCGCTTAACGGCATACCAATTGACCCCCAGCTTGTCCCACATACCGGTGGTCACCAGCTTGCCGCCAATTACGCCGATTGAGGCCGTGATCGTACCACTGTCCGCGAAGATCGTCTCAGCTCCACAGGCCACGTAATATCCGCCGCTGCCGGCCACATTACCCATCGACACAATCAGCGGTTTCTTGGCCGCGACGCGTTTGGTCGCATCCAGGATGATCTCCGATGCCAGGGCCGAACCGCCCGGCGAGTCGACCCGCAGCACGACGGCTTTGACGGAATCGTCATCTGCGGCCTTATCCAAGGCCTTGCGGATCGAAGTGCTGTAGGCCCCGCTTGCCGGGCCGAACGGAGACGACTCAGCCGTCCCCGGCATAATCGCGCCTTCCACATAGACAATGGCCACACTCGGTTTGGCGTAGACCTTGGGCGACGGGTTCAACAACTGCATCAACCAGGGAATGATCGCGAAGGGATCCTTGGGCATCTCGAACATGTCTCGCTTGCCGTAGTTGGTGACCACTTTGATGGACTCGCCGTAGCGGGTTTTCAAATCGGCAGTAAAATCCTGGCGGTGCTTGACGGAGTCGACCAGCCCAGCCTTGAGCGCTTCCTCGGCCGAAAACGGGCCGTTGTTGATGAGCTCACGAACCTGTCCAACGGACAACCCTCTACTTTCGGCGATTATCTTGACCAGGTCTTCGTAGATGCCATCGAGCAGCCACCCGGTCATCTTCTTCGACTCTTCAGACGGTTCGGCCCGCATGAACGATTCGGCTGCGGTCTTGAAATCACCGCACTGCTCGAAGTCCGGGACAACGCCGATCTTGTCAAGTGTCCCGCGAAGATACGGTGCCTCGCCGTATAATCCCACCAGCCAGATGTCACCCGTGGGAACCACGCTGATGTGCGATGCCCCACTCGCCGCCGCGTAGGTGCCGGTGGTCAGGGTATCGGCGTGAACGTACACCTCCTTGTCGACGGCGGCGAACTTCCGCATAGCCTCGTGGATTTCCTGTAGCTGGGCGAAGCCCAGGGCGGCCTGTTGAAGGTCGATTACCACGGCCACGACGTTGTTGTCGTGTCGCGCTTCTTTGAACCGCTCCAGCAGCGTCTTGAGCGACAAGGGAGGCTCACTGCCGAACAGCGGCGGTAAGTTGGTTGGCGTTTCCGTCAACGCGCCTTTGATCTTGAAGTGGGCGATCTGCTTGGTGCCCTCCATAGTCTTGCCCAGCTTGCGCAGGATGTCCAACTGCGCAGGCGCCGGAGCGGTAAGCGTCAGTGACAACGAAACGGCAATGATTGTGTTCAGCACGTACCTTTTCATTCTGTGTGTCCTCCATTTAGGACTCGAATACTCATTCACCAAACGATATGCTACCCCTCTGATCGACCGGTTGAAAGCGGTAATCGGCCAGTTCTACAAGTCCTTACAGGCTGCTACGATTTTTCAGAAGTGGGATCGGGCGGGCTGTGCGCCGAAGTACCTCCAGCGGCCGCTGCATGGCGCCTCGCACCGACGAGAAGCACGAAAAACCCCGCGACAATGGCAAGCATTCCCACCCGCTGCATCCACAGGATCGGATGGTAGTAATCCCGGCCACCGTTTCTCAGGCAAATAAGGGCACCAGTGAAACACGCCAGCCCTACCAGGCTCAAAACGATGTCCCCTTTGGGACGCAACAGTAGGAGCCATAGCATGCCTAGAATGATTGCCTCGCGCACGAGTGGAAACACCGCGGTGCCGTGGGCGAACGCCTTCGGCAACTCCTTCAGCCCGCTGAGCTGAAACCGGAGTCCGCGGTCCGTTGCGACAATTGCCTTCTTCTTGCCTGGTCCCATGGTCTCGCCCCGGTCGGTCTTGACCCACATATGTGCAAAGTCGGTGACAAGCTGAACCTGGAAACCGAAGCGGCGCAGAAGCGAAGCCGCCACCACCGCCTGCCCGTCGCAATCCTCCTTGCCCATCTCGATGGCTTCGGTCACGGTCGGCAGATAGTCAGCCGTTCCCCAGGTGTTCCAATCCCACTCGTATTCGATCTTGTTGTAGACGTATCGCTCGACGCGTTTCAGGACTTCGTGTGGGGCAAGGTCGTTACTGAGCTGTTGTCCAAGCTCTTCCACAAGCGGCTGGATGGCCGGCGCGTCCGGTTCGATCAGCGCGTTGGGGTCGCGCCAGTGCTGAACGTGTCGAATCAGCAGACGGGGGTACGGAAAGCACACCGCCAGTACGGTCAGCGCGAAGATCACCCACTTGATCGGCAGCCGCAGATACCACCGCAGCTTGTTAAGCACCAACAGCCTGGTCATGGCGTCATTCGGTCTCGCAGGTTACGGCCATGGGTATCCTCCCGGCATTACGCTGTGCCGAGAATCCTTTCTCGGCATCTGCCAGAGGACCGAGAAGGGATTCTCGGTCCAGCGACCCGACACGATCGTCAACAGGAGCGGCGGGGCGGGCAGTCAAAACCGCTGGGGCTTTCTCTGGAGCGGCACAAGTAGAAATCAACCTTTTGACGCCCAGTTGTATAGGCCGGCCGGTTTGAGATATAGTTCATCGGAACTATGCCCCTTCAGGTCCACAAGTGTGGAGTCCCGGATGACGCTCCTGGTTACGTCGATCGCCCCCGATAGTCTAGAGGAGCTGAACAGGCGCGCCGAGCAAGCCTGGGCGGGAGGTACAGAGGCCGTCGAAGTCCGGATCGACACCTTCAGCGGTGATCCTGCGGAGCTGGCCGCCTACCTGAGAGCTCATAAGGATCGTACCTGGATCGTGACCTGTCGCAGTGCGGACGAGGGCGGTCACTTTCGCGGCAACACGATGGAGCGCATTTCACTCCTAATGAGTGTGGCGCGCGGAACCGATGCGTACGTGGACTTCGAGCTGGCGGATTGGCGACGATCGAGCAACATCCGCCAGAAAGTACGACTGGCCTCAGCGAAGACCGGCGCCTCCGGTCATCGCCTGATCCTCTCGGCCCATGATTTCAACGATGTTTCGCCCAACCTGACCGAACTTGCTGAGGAAATGCACGACGCCTCCGGCGCTGCCGGCGGCAAGATAGCCTACCGGGCAGGCCGTATTTGCGACAGCTTTGACGCCTTGGACTTAATGCACAGACACGCCCGGAACCTGAGCGCCATTGCGATGGGCGAAGACGGCCTCTGGACACGCGTGCTGGCCAAGAAGCTCGGCGGCTTCGCGACGTATTGTTCGCTCGAGGCTGCATCCGCCACCGCCCCAGGCCAGATCACGCTCGGTGACATGATTCACCGCTATCGCTGGTCCGCGATCGATTCGTCGACGCGGGTGTTCGGGGTGATCGGTGATCCCGTCGCTCACTCGATGAGCCCGCTGCTGTTCAACCGGTGGTTTGCCGATGCCGGAATCAATGCGGTCTATCTCCCGTTGAGCGTATCCGGCGAAGGCGACTGCCTGCGACGTTTTCTTGACGGCTGTCGGGACCGGCCGTGGCTTGATATCGGAGGCTTCAGCGTCACGATCCCACACAAGACGGCGGCCTTGCACTGGGTGGGCGATCGTGCAGACCACATGGCCGGGGGAATTGACGCACTCAATACGTTGTCCTTCCGCGCAGGAGAGACGGAAGGATTCAACACGGACTGCTATGCCGGTGTGTCTTCCGTTGCCGGGGCCCTGGGTGTGACGCGTTGCGATCTCGTGGACGTATCTGTCGACGTGCTCGGCACGGGCGGTGCAGCCCGGGCCCTGCTCTACGGTCTGTCAATGTGTGGATGCAAGGTGACTGTCTATGGACGGTCGCGTGACAAGACTCATCGCCTGGGCGACCAGTTCGGCGTCAGTCCTGCGGCGTGGGAGGACCGAGCCCAGCGGATCGGCGACGTCCTTGTCAATTGCACGAGCGTAGGCATGTGGCCTGACGTTGAAGCCTCGCCGATGCCCGCGGATTCACTGGCCGGATGCCGCCTGGTGTTCGATCTGATCTACAACCCGCTTGAGACCAGGCTCCTGAAGGACGCCGCTGCCGCAGGAGCCGAGACCTTGAACGGGTTGGATATGTTTGTGCGGCAAGCAGCGATGCAGTTCATGCTGTGGACTTCGGCATCGCCCAATACGCGATACGCCCCTGACCTTATTACCCGGGAGATTGAGCGGCAGATAAGCACACAACCATGACGGCACCCGGTCCGGATCACGAGAAACCAACAATTGCCCTGATCGGCCTTCGCGGATGCGGCAAGTCGGCGGTGGGCCGCGAGCTTGCCGACCTTCTTGGCGGTGAGTGCATCGACACCGACGGATTCATCGTCGAGCAGGCAGGCAAGTCGATTGCAACCATCTTTGCAGAGGAAGGTGAGACCGGCTTTCGCAGCCGCGAGCGTGAGGCCGTCAAATATGCCGCAACGAACGCACCGTCTGTGATCGCCGTCGGAGGCGGTGCTATCGTGGACGAGAATAACGTCCGGATGCTGAGGCAGGTGGCGACGCTGGTGTGGCTGACCGCACCGGCTGAGGTGCTCTGGCAGCGGATCGCGTCTGACGAGGCGAGCAAAGGTTATCGGCCGCCGCTGACCGACCGGGCCGGCCCGGAGGAAGTCGAGCATCTGCTGGCTGAGCGCTCACCGCTCTATGAACGAGCCGCCGACCTGGTGATCGACACAGGCCACAGCACACCGCGTGCGATCGCAGAGGCGATAGCTGCACGGCTCAATCGGCTTTGAGAGGGTTGGTGAAGTCCTTTCGCTCACAGATGGCAGCGACGATGGCGGGCAGATGTTTGACCACGTATTGGTCAAGCCTCAGGAGACTTCTCCGGCCGGCGAGCGAGTACTCAAGCTCGACGCGCCCGCTTCTACCCGACCTGTCAGCCTGAAGCGCATCCATCGCAGCGAAGGGGATCAGGGGCCTGCCTCGGATCTTCAGCCCCTCGTCCGTAAGCGACACACGCGTCGTCACTACGCGGATGAAATGGAGGATGAACAGCACTCCCAAAGCGCCGAGCCCGTACCCGATCCACCGTTGGTGGGCTAACTCGCTCTCCGAGTGGATCCCGTCGACCCATTTCACGCCGGTGACTCGACCGCGGTCCAGGCGAATGCGAAGATGCCCCCCCGGGCCAAGGTAGTATATATCGTCGCCGTGATCGAGTGTTGGTTCTCCCAACAGGGCCTTGACCGCAGCGGCGGTGGTCCCTGGGCTGATCTCCTGTATGACCCGCCGGGCCTCAGTCGATGTGAGCTCCGGCCTGATGGCGGGGAACGGATCAGGCTCAGGCCCCAGCGACCCCACGAGCTGTTCGGCGTTCTCTCGAGCGTAGCCGACATACCCGTCCCATAGGAACGCGATCGCGAATCCATTAGTCAACACCATCAGCAGCGTGGTGCGGACGATTCGTTCCGTTGTCGTTCCCGATCGGATTGGCTGCATTCAGACGGCTCCATGAGCAGGTAACCAGGGCACACCCTTGCTTGCCCGCGTCGCCACGGACTAGCTTCCCTGGCTCGGTATGATTCCTTACCTGCACAAGATTGGCAAGCCCGCCCGCCGGACCGGCTTCGTGTGCCGTATTCCGGGTTGAAATCATCGGCGTTTTGCCTAATAATGAGCGTAGTGAATCCCCAGGGCCGGTAACAATGAGAGATTCGCCATGAATGATGGCCTCGGCGCGGTATGTGACGATTTCTACGTGAGCGTTCGGCTCTTCCTCAAGCTTGAAATGAAACTCGAGCGAGAAACGGTCCTGCATTTCTTTGACCGGATTCGTAAAGAATATCCGGGCCTGCAGAAGTTGCGCCGCCGAGACGGCGACTGCCTGGTGTTGGAGGAGGAGGCCAACCAGCACGGGTCACGTCGCTGGATCAGGCTGGATGCCAGCAGCCTGCGATTCGGCCACTTCGCGCCTCCCCATACGGATGATGTGCGCCGGTTCGGAGAGCTGATCCTCAACCAGGCGCCCTATCACCTGTCATTCAGCGACATTGATTTCGATCACCTCGAGCTGATCTACGGGTTCGATCTCGAATACCGCGGGAACCACGACCGGCTGGTTGCGGAGACACTGCTCGGTGAGCACGCGGCCAGCGGGTTTCTGTTCGCCGACGAGGCCGCACACATCATCGACGCCCAACCCTATTACGGCATCGCGATGTCTCCGGAGTGCGATCTACAGGCCTTCGTCGAGGTGAAGTCTCGTACCACCACGTTTGAGGTGCGCAGCGATACCTTCGAGAGCGAACCGATCAGCGTCTTCCTTACCACCCGCAAGTATTGGGGTGTCGAACACCCATCGCTGGTCGATGCCCTGGGGACGCTGTTCGATGTAGCTGAGGAGCTGGCGACCGACAAGGTCGTGCCGAACCTGGTCAATCCTCTGGCAGTGGCCATTGCCAGCCGATCGTAAGCCGAGAATCAAAACGCAGAACAGCGAATTCTGCATTCACCCTGTGTCATTCGCTGTTCGCTATTCGCTATCCTTCATTCGCCAATACGCACCATGCCTGAACCGACGTTAACAATCCGTACGATCATCGGCTTGGAAATCCACGTTCAGCTTAACACCAAGACGAAAATGTTCTGCGGCTGCCCCGTCAGGTACGACGCCCCTCCGAACTCCTGCGTCTGCCCGGTTTGCCTGGGGCATCCGGGGGCGTTGCCGGTCATCAATCGTCAGGCTTTCACCCATGCGGTCTTGACCGGCCTGGCACTGAACTGCAAGATCGCACGCCACACCAAATGGGACCGGAAGAGCTATTACTATCCCGACCTCCCGAAAAACTACCAGATCAGCCAATACGATCTGCCGCTGGCCGCCCGCGGATTCTTCGATATTCCCGTGCGGGGGCGAATGAAGCGCGTCCGAATAACCCGCGCCCACCTCGAGGAGGACGCCGGCAAGAGCCTTCACGATCTGCCCGGGTGCACGCTTGTCGATCTCAACCGGGCCGGTACGCCGCTTCTGGAGATCGTCACCGAGCCGGACCTCTCGTCCGCCGATGAGGCGTATGCGTTCTGCATCGAGCTGCAACGGCTGGTGACCTATCTCGGCGTCAGCGAAGGCGTCATGCAAAAGGGGCAAATGCGGTTCGAGCCCAACGTGAACATCGCGATCCGCTGCGACGGTCGGGAGTACCGCACGCCAATCACCGAAATCAAGAACCTCAACAGCTTCCGGCACGTGCGCGATGCCATCGCCTATGAAGCCCGGCGTCAGCTCACCGCCTGGACGGAAGATCACGACTATCAGCAGGACAAGCGGCCAAACGAAAACCGGGGCTGGAACGCCGAGAAGGGCATCACCGAGTATCAACGAGACAAAGAGAGCGCCCCGGACTACCGTTATTTCCCCGATCCCGATCTGGTACCCGTCGAGATTACTGATGGGATGCTGGACGAGATTCGCGCGATGCTGCCTGAGCTACCGATCGCCCGGCGTCAGCGCTTGGTCAGCGAGTATGGCTTATCGACCAGGGATGCTGACACAATCGTCAACCATCGTGGAACCGCCGACCTGCTCGAGAAAGTGATTGCAGCCGGCGCACCTGCTGACGTTGCCGGCAAACAGTTTGTCAATGTCTGGCTCAAGCTTGCCAATGATCGAAATGTTCACGTAACGGACCTCGGCGTTGAGCCCGAACAGATTGTCGAGCTGGCCAGGATGACCGCTGACGGTACCATTAACAAAACTGCTGCCAACCGCTTGGCACAGGTCATGCTCCAGCACGCCGAGCCGCGGGCTTCAGCCCGCGCGGACGCCCAACGCTCCACTCCCTCACCGCTCCATCTCGCGCAAGAACTGGGGCTCGTCCAGGTCCACGACACAGCCGCCACCGAAGCCTGGGTCGAACAGGCCTTTACCGCCAACCCCAAGGCCGTCCAAGACGCACTCGGCAATCCCAAGAAAGCCCAGGCCGCAGCCGGCTTCCTCCGCGGCCAGGTCATGAAACTCTCTGGTGGCAAAGCCGACCCCAACCTCGTGGTGAGGCTGGTTGAGAAACGGTTGGCCAAGCTGCGCGGAAAGGGATAGCAACCGCTTCGACTGGCGATTCTGGATTGGGGATTGCGGATTGCAGCTTCTTCAACCGCTACGGGTGCCATTTCGACCAAAACGACGCTACGAACCCTCGAAGGCAACTTGAAAACCCGCAAAGTCTTCAAGGTCGACGTCGTCATCTTCGTCAAGATCGGCACATTGGCACGCGCCGATCGCGGCCGTTCCCGGGCCGGCCAGGCAACCGACAAAACGCCCGTGGTCGTCAAGATCAACGCGATCATCACCGGTCAGGTCACCGGGCCAAACTGGCCCAGCAGTACCTCTGGCCAGCATGGTCGCATCTAAGGTGAATACCCCGGTTTCAGGGCGTTTCGGATCGATCGGCCCTGATATGATGGTGTCAAGCGTCACAGTCACGTCATTACCGGAAATAGTGATTGTCCCGTCCATATCCAGGGGATCCAACAGGATCGTGCTAAGATCAATCTCGCTGATGCACCCGTATCCAAGCGACTCGAAGATGGTGCATACCGTCCTGGTCGCTTCATATTCCAGAAGCCCGGTTACCTGCGCAGGGACATTGGTGAAGGCAAACGCATTGTCGGTCACCACCACCGGCGGGAGGGGGTTGCCGGGATCGGCGTAGGTTACCTCGACGTCATATCCGATACTGTCGAAGTCGCCAATGCCGAAACTCAGATTCAATTCGACGTTCTCAGCGAGCTGAAACACGAAATCATGCAGACTGATATCGCCCGGCGCAATCGGGCAATCCAGCGATACGGTCACGGACCCAGCCACGGGAGTGGTATCGGTATCGCACACTGTGGAAATAATCGTGAGACATAGTTCCACATCGGCCGTGGACTGAGTTGGATCAATCTGCAGCTCGATCGGCCCGGCAGCGGCAGTGGAAACCAGAAGCACTGCAAACGAGCCAAAGCAAAGAGAACGCATCTTCCATACCCCCCACCTGAATCCCTTTCGTTATTGCTCAACCTGCCGCACGCAGTCGATTACCGTGCCGTCAACCCACTTGACCGCAGCCACGATCTTGTCACCGAGCTTTGGTGGAGCCGGCGGTCCGCCGCACATAGCCTCGACCTCGGCCTTGATATCCTGGATCGGACGAATGGGCAGGTCAGACCCTTTGACGGCGTCGATCAGATCACTGCGCCGCGGATTGATCGCGATGCCCCGCTCGGTGATGATAACGTCGATCAGCTCTCCGGGTCCACAAAGCGTGGTCACCCGCTCGACGACGACCGGGATGCGGTCGCGTACCGAGGGGATCGGCAAGATCACGCAACGGCCGGCCAGACAGTTCTGCCAGCCGCCGATGCCGTGCAGCAGCCGCCCGTCGGAATGTGTCACCACATTGGCATTGAAATCGACGTCCACCTCGGTGGCCCCCAGGATGGTGGCGTCCAGCATCGACGCAAAACAACCCTTGCCGTGAAAGTTGTAGCTGGTAAACGGGCTGGTGTCCTGATGATGAGGGTTTTCGCGCATGGAGCGAACGCCCTCCAGATCGAATGTCTGCCCGTCGAGAATGTAGTCCGTCAGCCCCTCCTCGAGCATTTCCACAAGGTACCTGGTGCTCCCGCCGCGAATGAATCGGGCCTTGACGCCGGCCTCCTTCATCATCTCCTTAAGGAAGATGGCAAACGCCAGTGCCGTGCCCCCGGCGCCGGCCTGGAAGGAAAATCCATCCTTCATAATCCCCACGTCGCGGATGAATCGGGCGGTGTATTCGGCAATCAGCAGTCGATCGGGACTCTTGGTCAGGACCGTCGTCCCGGAGACGATCTTCGCTGGATCGCCGATCGAATCCATCACTACCACCTGATCCACGTTGTTGCCCTGGATTTGCCAGGGGATGCAGGGAAAGTCGATCAGGTTGTCGGTTACCACGATGACGTGGTCGGCGTAGATCGAATCGACCAGGGCGAAGCCCAGCAGACCACACGCCGAAGGACCTGTCACCCCGTTGGCATTACCGAAGGGATCCGCGGTCGGGGCGGCGATCACGGCGATGTCGATGTGCACCTCGCCGTCTTGTACCGCCTGCCAGCGCCCGCCATGCGATCGGAGCACACCCATCCCGCGCATCTTGCCCACCGAGCAATACTCGCCCAACGGGCCGTTCATGCTACCCTCGATATGATGAACCACTCGGCTTTCCAGATGGTCGATGATCGGCGCGTGACACGGAAAGGAGGCACTGGGGAACCACCGCAAATCCTTCACCCCCAGCGAAGCCGCTGCATCAAACACCGCGTTAGCCGTTTTGTCGCCATTGCGGAAATGGTGATGCGACGAAATGGTCATCCCGTCCCGGACTCCGGCATTTTTCAGCGCCGTCGCCAGATCGGGCACAACCTTATTCCCGTCTCCAGGATAATTGGCGCAACTCCGAATAGGTGGCGCTGTCTTGCTCCCTTCGGGCCGATACTTGCCAACACCCACAAACGGCGTCGCCCGGTGTCCATTGATCTCGCTTGGAACCATCCGGCCGAGGGCGTTTTCGGTAAGTCTCACTGCCATTGCGGTTTCCTATCTCCAGGGCTTACTTTTATACTGTCATCAGGGTGGCACGGACTGGCAAAACCAGTCCGTGGTCTGCCAGCATATCGCAAGCCCACGCGGGTGCCACTGCTCTGTGAGCAGTGCTTCTGTGCATCTGCAGCCGAACGGCCATCCATTTACGCACGAGCATCTTACACATCAACTGGATCCATCGCAATCGGAACGCTCTTCTCACCCGTCCAGAACCTCGCACTGGACCAATACCAGTCCTCCGGCGACTCGACCAATCCTCGCCGCACGGGATTCGCATGAATGTAGCCGACAACCTCGCGCAGTGTGCGCTGCTTCCAAATGTTGTGATCATAGCCACCGCCCGGCTGCCAGAATCGGAAAACCGTCCGTGAAGGGTGCCGGATGGTCAGCCGTTCGAGCCAGTCATGCTGGCCCGTTTCGATCAAATAGCTCCGGGCCCGCTTGGACACGCCGCGTTTGAGGGCAGCCAGTACCCGTCGCATCGGGCACTCCGATTCCGGGAATAGAAGAAGGTGCACGTGCTCCGGCATGATCACATATGCCCATAGCGCTACGTCGAGCCTCCGACGTGTCTCCTCCATCCCCTCCACCACCCAATGGCGGATACGATCGCTCGACAGCAGCGGCCAACACCGAAGGCATGAGTATGTCAGGAAGTGGGCATGGCCCGGCTCGTCCAAGGCTTTACGTATCTTTCGCCGAACAGGCTCGCTCCTGGATGTGCCCAGAACCGCAGTGTATGTCGTTGGCGAGCTGGTTCTTCGCATGTGTAGATTTCCCGCGACAGGGACTGCTCACAGAGCACTGGCACACCACGCCGGATGACAGGCACTGCTCACAGAGCAGTGGCACGCTGCATCGCCTCAGCCAGCCAAACAACCCGCTGCGCCCGCTTCACGACCGGTGGATCGATCATCTTGCTGCCCAAAGAGACGACGCCGAGGCCGCGACGCTCCGCATCCTCGAAAGCCTCGACAATCCGTTTGGCCTTGGCGAGTTCTTCTTCCGTGGGTGCAAAGGCTTCATGAATGACGGCGATCTGGCGCGGATGGATGCAACCCTTACCGTCGAATCCCAGTCCTTTAGCTTCAAGTACACTGTCGCGCAGCCCCTCCATATCAGCCACGTCGGAAAAAACGGTGTCGATGGGCTGAACGCCCGCCGCCCGGGCCGCATTGACCACCTGCGACCGGGCCCAGAAGCTCTCGCGCCCCTTTTTGGTTCTGGCTGCACCGATGTCAGCCGTATAATCCTCGAGTCCGATCGTGAGTGCCACAATACTGTCTGTCGCACTGGCTATCTCGTATGCCCGTATGGCACCGAGGCCGCTCTCGACGATGGGCATCAGATAAACCGGCCGATCGATCTTTCGGGCCGACAGCAGTTCTCGGATTTTCCGGTCGACGCGCTTGACCTGCTCGGGCGCTTCCACCTTGGGGATAAGCACCACATGAAGGTTGTGTGGGGCGACGAATTCCAGATCCTCAAGGCCCCGCTCACCCTGATTGATCCGAACCATCCGCTCTGCCCCGTGGAAATTGATGCTCCGCAGTGCATTACGCACCACAAGGCGTGCGGCGTCCTTCTCCGGCGGGGCCACGCCGTCCTCCAGATCGAGAATGATCCCGTCCGGTTTGTGCAGGCCGGCGTTGAGCATGAACCTCGCCTCATTACCGGGAAGGTACAGGCGCGAGCGTCTGAATCGGTCGCGCTCGGTCCCGTATTCCGTCCCCGGAGCGAAATCGGGAATGTACCCTTCGGCGACATCAAGGCCGAGGCGCCTTACGGCCGTCTCCACCCTAGCCAATATTACGAACGGCAACGCTCCGCCGTCCTCGATCTCGATCTTGCCGTTCTTAACGCCCAGGGCGTCAAGCTCGCTGCGTACAAGTCGGCGAGTCGATTCACCGTACAGCGAATTGACCTTGCTCTTCAAGTCGACCTCGATCCCGCCCGAACCGGTCAGGGTCACCTTCACCCAACAGTCCGATCGCACATCCTCGCCGCGCCGACCGGCCTCGGCGGTTTGCATCCTCGATTGTGTCATACTGGTCATCCGAATCTCAGGCTTGAGCCATCAGCTTTCAGCCGTCACGCATCACCTTGTAGAGTCCGCTGTGCGGACCAATAGGTATTCTGTACCTTCCGGCGTACGCCGCTCCGCGCGGGCTAAAGCTCGCGGCTCAGGGATTACTTTCGATCCACGACCGTCAGTGCCATAAGCTTGCCGACTTCGTCTAGTTTGTCCAAAGCAAACACCGCATCGCGGAGTTTGGTGCGCCGCTGCTCGCTCATAATCGGCTCGGCCAGGGCATCGAACTTGACCTGAAGCTCGTCTGTCGTCATGGGGTCGCGCGGATCGCCCTTGGGCACGTCCACCTGATGCGTCAACTTCCGGCCGTCGCTCGTCGTGATCGTAACCCGGGCACACTGCTTGGCCGGGAACGCGTTCTCAAACTCTTCGTTCGCAACGACCTTCACCTTGGCCATCTGCGAACGCAGGCGCTTATCCCAGAGCTTGTCTTCCTTGAACTCGAGCGGTGTCACGCGGCCTTCAGCCAGTGCGGCTGCGATGCAATAAGGTAGACTGTGATCCGCGGATTCCTTGCCCTGCGGGTCGTACTTGGCCGGATCGGAAAGGATGTCCGCCGCGCGGGCGATGCTCTCAATCAACACCTCCCTGACGTCTTCCGCCGTAAGCCGGTGCTCCGTAAGAAGGTGCAGCGTGGCTGAGGTAGGCGAATGCATCAATGCTTCGACGGGAAAGGATTTCATGCCGCAGTCGGTAATCATGAACCGCTTGCCGAGCCCGTCGGTCAGCTGGCTCATGTCCCAAGCTTCGCCCAGGCAATGCACCATCCCCTCTTTACCGTCGATGACGTTCTCCGGACCGGTATAGCCCTTCTGGGCCAGAAGCGCCGCCTCGACGCCGGCCCGCGTGGCCATCGGGCTTACGGTGTTCTTCATCATGGTCAACTTGCCCGCCACGGCACAGCCAAGGGTAAAGCAGCGGCAGCTCGCGATTCCGATGGCATGCTGCATCTGTTCCCAGCCCAGGCCGAGCATCCGGCCGGCCACCACCGGAGATGCGTATCCCATAAGCGTTGCGTGGTGCCACCCGCGTTCACGGATACCTGGAACGGCCACGTGGCAAAGACGCATGGCCATCTCGTAGGCCAGCACGATGCCCACTATCAGGTCCCTGCCGGAAAGATGATCGCGCTCCGCCAGCGCCATAGGGGCTGAAATAAGATCGCTGGGATGCGACGGGTCCTGTTTCCAGTAGATGTCGTTGTAGTCCATCGCCCGGATCATCAGGGCGTTGAGCATAGCCGCGCTCAACGGGTTGAACTGATCCCCCGAACCGATGATCGTACATGCACCCGCCCCGGCTACTTCCCGCTCGTGCTCCAGGAAGATTTTGACATCGTGTGTTTGATAGCCGCCCAGGGCGCAGCCCAGGGAGTCATACAGGAAGCGTTTGGCTGCGTCGATCGATTCGGGCGTCAGATCCTCGTATTTCAGGTCACAGGCCCAGCGCGATAGCGTTTCCGTAATCGTGCCCATGTCGTACTCCTACTTCTTGCCCAAGGCACAGGCAATGTCGAAGTCTACGAAGTCCGCGTGATGGAAGATCAGCGACTCCGGCGTTCGCTGTACGTGGTTCCCCTCTTTCGAGTGGGTGGCCACAATGTGCATCACCTCGTCCGGCAAGCCGTGCTTCCAGCAAAGACCCACCCCGCTGAACGGGTGGCGCAGATGGTCACCACGCGTGCCCTTGACGACCTGCCCGTCCTTCTTGACGTATTCGATCATCTTTCCCACGTCGGCCAGCAGGGAGCCGGCTACAAGATGATCGTGGTGGATGGGCATGCGGTCTCCCCATGCCTCATTGAGAACCTTCTCAATCGCCACACACATGCGGCAGCAGGCGCGAATGTGCTCCAAGTACATCATCTTCGTGTCACCTGCCAGAAGGGTAAACGGAATCTTTGTCAAGTCCACCGGCTCCCAGCCGCCCGTCTTGATCGCATCCTCCCAAACGTCGATGACCTTCTCACGAAGACCGGCGTCATGGATCTCTTGCAGTTCGGGGAAAAGCTCTTTGATCTCTTCGCGCATCACTTTAATCCTCTACTGTTGCGAGCCGTGCACTCCAAGCCGCGCGAAATTCCGCGCAGGCTGAAGCCTGCGGCTCGTTTCAAGATCCCTCTCGCTGCACATCCGCGAGCCGGAGTCGAATCACCGCCTCAAAACCACCCTTCACCACCAGCTCTTGGGCCACCTCGCCGAGCGCGGCGAATGTGTAGCTTTCTCCTTCACACTCGATACGGCCGCGCGTGAAATCCACCCGCGCACGACGTCCGCTACGGATTGTCAATGTCTTGTCACCGGCAAAGGCGGCTTTCAATTCATCCACCAGCTCGGGACATTCGATCACGATATACCCATTGTTAAACGCGTTTCGTTTGTAGGTCTGTGAATAGGAAGCCGCTATGACCATTTGCAGGCCGCGGTGTTTCAATGCAGTTGCCGCCTGTTCCCGGGACGATCCGGACCCGAAGTTGTATCCGCCGACCAGGATGTCGCCCTCCTTAGCGATCATCTGGAACTGCGGGTCATAGTTGAGCATGGCCTTGGTCCCCATTTCGGCCGGCGTCAGGTTTTCCTGGTACGTATACTCCTTGCCGTAAATCCCGTCTGTGTTGAGGTTGTCCTTGGGCACAAACAGCAGCTCACCTTCAATCTGCCTGGGGAAACCCTGCAGAATGGCTACTTCATTATTGGTTTCGGTGGCGGTACGAGACTGCACGCGAACGGCACTGCCGCGTTGCAGAGCGGCCCGACGTTCCTCGACGCTGCCCGCACCGACGCCCTTGGGACCGGCAATCCTGCCCGCGACCGCCGATGACGCCACAACGGCAGGGCTCGAAAGGTACACCTCGGAGCTGCGAGCGCCCATACGGCCCTTGAAATTCCGGTTGGTTGCCGAGATGCCCACCTCACCGTCCAGTAGGATCCCCTCGCCCAGACCGATGCAAGGCCCGCAACCCGGCGGTAACGCAACCGCACCAGCCTTTAGCAGCGTGCCCCAATATCCCAGCTTCCGGGCCTTAGCCTCTATCTCACTCGATGCGGCCGCGATGTAGAAGGTAACACCCTCCGCAACGCGCTGACCTTCAAAAACCTGCGCTGCTTCCGCGAAGTCTTCCAGGCGACCATTGACACAACTTAGCAAATAAGCCTTGTTGATCTTGACGTCCCGCTTCTCGATCTCGGGCAACGGCACGATGGTCTTCACCTCGTTCGGCCCGGCCACAAACGGCGTGACCGCTGACAGATCGAAGTCGAGTTCTTTGGCGTAGAAGGCGTCGGGATTGGCCTCGGGTAGCTCGGACTGGATCTGTTCGATCAGCTCCGGTGTCAACCGAGGGGGTTTGTCGCCGCGATTTCGCATGACCTCGGCCCGGGCAAGAAGATAATCCTGTGTCACCTCGTCGTAGGGAAACACACCCGCAAGTGCCCCCCACTCCGTGGTCATGTTGGCGATGGCCATCCGCTCATCAATGCGTAGACCCACCACCCCAGGCCCGGAGAACTCCAGGCAGCAGTTGAGCACCTCGTCGTTGTTGAACGTTCCAATGAGCGTGATGATGACATCCTTGCCGGCCACTCCGGGCTGCAGCTTGCCGCGTAGGTTGACACGCACAACATCGGGCACCTGCCACCAGGTGCGGCCGATTGCCCATATCGCAGCCGCATCGGTGCGAACCACCGGTGTGCCCAGGGCGCCCAACGCCCCGTAAATGTTGGAGTGCGAGTCGGAGCCGACCACGAACGTGCCGGGAAGTACGAACCCTTCCTCCAACATGATCTGGTGTCCGATGCCCTGCCCTGCCGGGAAGAAGGCCACCCCGTGGTGCTTCGCAAAGGCTTCGATCCTGGCGTACTTAGCCAGGTTCTCCGGGCTCTTGTTTTGGATGTCGTGATCCAGGGCAAAGACCGGTTGCACGGAATCGAAAACGCGCTTGGCCCCCATGCTTTCAAACTTGGGTATGACGGCTGCGGTGTTGTCGTGTGTCATGACGTGCGCCGGCCGCACGGAGATAAAATCACCGGATTGGACCGTGTGATCCTCAGCCAGCCCCACGGCAAAACGCTGGGCGATCTTTTCGATCAAATTCTGCGGCATCGGATAACCTTTTCAATCAAACTCCGACGATGTACCGGCCGGCCTCCGCGCTGGCCGTTACAATTTCCCTATGATCGCATCCGTCATCTGCGTCGTACTGACTGCCCCTTGTTTGATGGCATCCGGGCCACCGGAGAGCCTCTGCAAGTCATAAGTTCGAACCTTGCCTTCGGCGATCACCGCCCCGATCGCGCTACGTATGCGGCTGGCCTTGTCCGTCTCGCCAAGGTGGTCCAGCATCATGCGCGCCGAGAGAATCATGGCAATCGGGTTCACAATTGACGGGGATAGCTTTTCGTACTTCGGTGCCGATCCGTGGGTCGGCTCGAACACCGCAACATCCCGCCCGATGTTGGCACTGCACGCAAACCCCAGCCCTCCCACCAGGCCGGCGAACCCGTCGGAAACGATGTCCCCGAACATGTTTCCGGATACGATAACCCCATAATCCTCCGGGTTTTTCGTAAGCCACATCATCTGCGCGTCAATGTTCGTTTCCCAAAGGGCGACGTCGGGATAATCCTTCGCAGCCACCTTGGCTTCAGCACGCATCATCCCCGACGTTTCGCGGATGACGTTGGGCTTCTCGCAGACCGTCACCGACTTGTAGCCGAACTTCTTGGCATACGCGAAGGCCTCCCCTACGATTCGCCGGCAGGCCGGGCGCGAGAAAATCCGTGTTGACACCGCTAGGTCCTCACCCGGTACATTCTTGAACGGAGCCATCTTCGGGTGAATCTCCAATGCGGTTCGGACCTGCTGGGGTGGATCGGTCCATTCAACGCCGCTGTAGAGACCCTCCGTATTCTGCCGGAAGATCACCGCGTCGACCTGAGGCTCTTCAAAACCGTCCCCTTTACGCCGGATGAAGTTGAGCGGATTTCCCCTGAACGACCGGCAAGGACGGATGCAGAGGTCCAGGCCGAAATGCTGGCGCAACCCGACAATCGGGCTGGTGTAGACGTAGCCCTGGTCCTTGAGCTTGGGCGACAGCTCAGCGGAGGCCTGATCCTTCGGCTTTGAGGTGATGGCCCCGAACAGCCCCAGCTTGTGCTGTTCGAGGAGCTTGACCGTCCGCTCCGGTAGGGCGTTGCCCTCGTTGATCCAAAACTCCCAGCCAATATCACCGTGGACATAGTCCGCCTCAAATCCGACCGCGCTGAGGACGCGCAGCGCCTCGGGAAGGACCACCCTCCCGATACCATCGCCCGGCATGGTCACGATTGTCCGTTTGGTCACGTAGTCGCCTCCCAAAGTAATCCTGGAGGGCCGCTGCCGCCGGCCCGCACACTCCTTGAACGCAGCAGTATCCCAAATAGGCCGTTGAAGCGGTCAGCATACGGCCCGCGGCGGGCAAGGCAAGACGCCCGGATCAAGGGCGGGAATGACTCCTGGGTCTCCCTCATCGTGGAAAAAAAAGCCCGCATGAATAGATCATTGATTAGGATGGGCCGAGCGGAGAATCGTTACGCCGCGGCGCTACTGTCGCAGGTTTTGGGGACAGAGTAAAACTGCGATCAATGCGACATCACGAGCAGGTGGAAGCACAGCGCTTTGCGAGACGCACACGGAACGCGTGCGCGGCGACACGTCGTCGCCAGCTCAGCGATGACTGTCGCTAGCCGATCCTGTGGGAACACGTTTCCCTCGGACCAGGCTTTCAACGCCGCTATCAGCCTGATGAGAAGGCCTCTGTGGCGAAAATATCGGAAGTGCTAAACCGCAGCCGCTGCGGCGCCGATTGGTACAAACAACCGATAAGTGAGCGCCTAGCGGTCCGATAAGTTGACCGCGCGCTCCCGTATGGGGAGGTTGCGAAATGAATCGCCACCGAACCAAACTCAAGCGAATTCCGGACTTTGCCGGGCCTGGCGCCCAACGCCCTCGGCAGGAGCTAAGAACATGACAAAACGAAGTCTTCGGCAACGCCTCGTTCGTGCCACTATGGCCCTGGCGCTTGGTGGGTCGGCTTTTCAGCTTAGCGGTTGCGATCCGGCCGTCCGCGACACCCTACTGACCGGCTTGGAGACCACGACCCAAAGCCTGTCGAGCGCGCTGATTTCCGCGTTCTTCTTAAGCATGCAGGACGGGGACGGCTCCATTGACAGCCTGACCACCACGCAATAAGCCGGGCAAACGGCCCCGTCTACGAGCCGCGGCCTTCAACTCGCGCGCACGTCCGCGCGGGCTGGAGCCTGCGGCTCGGAGCGCACGATCTCAGATCCATATCTGCGTGTTCGGTACTTTGTGCGGTACACGCTCGGCGTATCACCGTGCGTGATTGGGTGACACCGTCCTGCTCGATTCGCCGCGCCGGCTTTAACCCCACGACTCGATCGCGATCCAAGATTGCGCGAGGTCATTTATGCTTTAGCCAACTCGATGCGCAGGGTCTCAGCCTCAATCTTGATGTCAGTTCGTGCCGGGTCGCCGGCAAACGGCCTTGCAACGATTTCCACTGCCAGGGTTTCGTTCCGTATATACTCGCTGAACTTATCAATGGCCGCCTTGAGCTTCTCCGACTCGGTCATCAGACTGAGCCTGATCCGGTCGGCGATATCCAGGCCGGCCTCTTTGCGCAGGTTCTGTACGTTGCGAACGATGTCTCGGGCCAGACCCTCGTTCTTCAGCTCGGGTGTCAGCCTCCTGTCGATCATGACCACGGTCTTGCCGTCGGCGGCACCGGCCCAGTCATCACCATAAGATCTGCTAATCGTCACGTCGTTCGGGTCGATGGGCGTCCTGTTGCCCTCGATCGTGATGAACACCGGCTCACCGCGGGCGAATGCCTCTTCCACGGCCCGGCCGTCAAGTTGCGAGATCGCTTCCCGGGCCGCGGCGGTATTCCGGCCGAACTTCGGACCGATAGTCTTCATGTTGGATTCCACCGTGAAGGTGACCATATCATCGGCCGAGTCGCGCAGCGTCACCTTCTTGACATTCAACTCTTCGAGGAAATGGTCTTGGAACAGCTCGACGGCTTTGCGCTCCGTCTCGCTGCCCGGCACGACGATCAACTCCGCAAGCGGCTGGCGGACCTTGAGCCTCGATTCCTTCCGGGCCGATCGGGCGAGTGAGACCAGCCTGATAGACGCCGCCACCCCTTCCGAGAGCGACTCGTCGATAAGGCTCTCGTCCGCCTCAGCGAACGGCAGGTGATGCACACTCGAGGGTGCATCTTCAATCTGCCCGGCAACAAGATTCTGATATATCTTCTCGGTCATGAACGGGACGACGGGCGCGATCAGCCGGTTAAACGTGGTCAGCACCTCATAAAGCGTGGTATACGCCGCCCGCTTGTCGGCAGGCCAGCCCTGACCGTAGAACCGCCGCCGCGAGCGCCGCACGTACCAGGTGCTGAGCACCTCGATAAACCGGCGGGCCTCGGCGCAAAACCGGGCGACGTCAAACCCGCTATAGGACTCATGGGCCACGCGGATCAGCTTGTGAAGGTCGGACACAATCCAGCGGTCGAGCAGCGACCTTTCCTGCCAGGTGGCGGCATGCTCGCGGGGGTCGAAGTCGTCCACCCGGGCCAGGTTGGAGAAGAATGCATAGACGTTCCACCACGGCAGGATGATCTCCCGGCGGGCCTCGTCGCAGTGCTTGGGCCCAAACAGCAGGTTCCGCTCGGGTGCCGCCGTCGCGTAGAGCCATCGCATGACGTCGACGCCGATCTCGTCCGCTGCATCGTCGAAGTCTACGGCGTTGCCCTCCGACTTGTGCATCGGCTTGCCCTCGTCGTCCATGACCAGGCCGTGCCCCTTGAGGACCTTGAACGGCGACCGGCCGACCATCATCGTGCTGACCGCGAGCAAGGCGTAGAACCAGTTACGAAACTGGCCGGCCAAGGATTCGACCACGAAATCGGCGGGGAACCACTGCTCCCAATACTCGCGGTCGGAGAAGTAACCCATCGTGGAAAGCGACACGATGCTGGCATCCAACCAGGGGTTTCCGACGTCCTTTATCCGTGACACGCCCTCGTCACCACACTGAGCGCAGCGGATCTTGACCGCGTCGACCCACGGGCGGTGCGGCGTATGCCCCTTAAAGGCCTCCCAGCCGCTGACCGCCCGGGCCTTCAGCTCCTCCCAGCCGCCGATGACCTCGAAGTGGCCGCATTCGTGACACTCCCAGATAGGAAGGGCCAGCCCCCAAAAACGCTTCTTCGAGACCATCCAGTCGCCCATGTGGCGGAGCCAGTCCAGCTCGCGCTCCAGCCCCCAGGATGGAATCCATCGGGCCTGCTTGGCCGACTCCATGATCTGGTCTCGCCAGTTCATGTGGATAAACCACTCATCCACCAACCGGTAGACCAGCTCGTCACGACAGCGCCAGCAGTGCGGATAGCGGTGGTAGTACGGCTCCTTGGCGAACAGCACATCCCGCTTTGTAAGATCCGCAACTATCTCATCCGCTACCTGATCGACCCGCTTGCCGGAGAGAAACCCGAACTCGGGCCGAAAAGACCCGTCCTCGAACAGCGGCGCAATCTGCGGCAGCCCCAGCTCCTTGCTAAGCTGATAGTCCTCAGCACCACAACCAGGGGCGATGTGCACGATCCCCGTACCCTCCGATTCTGTGACCTCGTCCCAGGCAATGACGCGGTGGGCGGGGATCGCTTCGGCCGCCCCGTCAAGCATGTCGAACGGCCCGTCGAACGTCAGATCCACCAGCGATCGACCTTCAACTTCGTCAACCACTTCAAACGGCCCGTTGTTCTTGAACAACGCCTGGATCGACAGAAGAGCCGGGAGCTTTGATGGATCCAAGTCCTGAACAGGATGCCGGCGGAGATTCTCGAAGTTGGCCTTGCCAACGTAGTAGTATGCATCACCCTGTTTGACCTTCACATAGGTCATGTCCTCCCTGACGGCGGCGGCCACATTGGAGCTGAGCGTCCACGGCGTGGTGGTCCACACCAGCAGGTTCTCACCCGGTCGCTCGCGCAGCGGAAACTTGATGAACACCGACGTGTGGGGCACCTCGCGGTAACCCTCGTTCATCTCCATCTGGCTGATTCCAGTGGCGCAGCGCGGGCACCAGGGCATCACGTCGGCCCCCTTGTAGATCAGGCCCTTCTCATGGCATTTCTTCAGGAACGCCCAGATGGCGTAGTTGTTCTCGTCCGACATTGTGTAATAGGAGTTGTCCCAGTCCATCCAATATCCCAGCCGCTTGGACTGCTCGGTCTGGACGGCGGCGTACTGTCTTGCCCGGTCCTTGCACTCCTCCACGAACCTGTCGATGCCGTACTTCTCGATGTCTTTCTTCGTCTTGAAACCGTGCTCCCGCTCGACCTCGACCTCGATCCAAAGCCCCTGACAGTCGAAGCCGTTCTGGTAGCGCTGCTCCCGGCCCATGGCGGCGTGGTATCGCTGGTAGATGTCCTTATAGGTCCTCCCCCAGGCATGATGTACGCCCATCGGGTTGTTCGCCGTAATCGGGCCGTCCAAAAACGACCACTTCGGCTTACCCTTGTTGATCTCGCGGAGCTTCTCAAAGGCCTTGGTACGCTCCCAAAAGCCCAGCACCTCCCGCTCCTGAGTCGCAAAATCGACCTTCGGATCGACTTTCTCGAACGCCATTGAACTCTCCTTCGGAGTCTGCGCCGCCAATCGGGCCTCTCGCCCGATGCGCCCGCATCCGCTATGCCGTACCGCTTGAGACGACGCGCCTCGGTGCTCTGGCCCGCCCAGTCACTATAATCGGCATCGGCATACAGGTGAAATCGAGCACACCCCGTTACGTCCCTGCGGCTAAGCCGGGAGGTCCGAGAAAGGCGATAAAGGCTTGCCACCGAACTCCTCTGACCCTGGGGAGCGCACCCTATCAGGTCATACGAAACGGCATAGACGGTTTCTCAAGGGCTGCCCAACGCCCGACGATACGCCCAGTGAGGCTGTAGGTCACCGCCCATTGGGGTGGACAGCCTCAACTGAGGGAACCCAGGTATCGGCGAGCCTGGGTTCCCCTTTTCTCGTTATCCCCTCACCGTACCCGGCGACCACACTACGGAACAGCGCGCTAACGTGCCACGTCGCCCCGAGCACCTACGAGCCATTTTTGAATTGGCCTCGGCGGGCGGCTATCATACTCCTCCCGACCGCCGGGGATGCCCGGTTGTTTCGAGACCTGACGGTTATGAGTGACCCGCTGAAACGCATGCTGAACCAGCCGGTCGTGCTGGACACCGATACCCCCATTGTCTACATCGGCAAGCTGGTGGAAATCACGGATCGAGCCTTCGTTTTGACCGATGCAGACATGCACGATTGCCGGGACGGGCACGCCAACAAGGAGCGTTACCTCGCCGACGCCAACCGGGACGGGGTGCCCGTCAATCGACGGGAGGTCGTGGTGATGAGGTCGGTGGTCATCAGCGTTTCGCGCTTGGCGGACATCGTCACGGAATAGTAGACGGCGCACTGGCGGCGGCGAACGCCAGAAACGGTATCTCCCAGGATAATCGCTACTCAAGGACCCTCGAGGAAGACTCAGCTCATGAACATCTTCGTTACCGGTGGTGCGGGGTATGTCGGCAGTCATTGTGTTTATGGTCTTTGCGACCGTGGGCACCACGTGTTGGTGTACGACAACTTGTCCGTGGGACATCGGGAGGCGGTCGATCCCCGGGCGACGCTGGTTGTCGGTGACCTGGCTGACGTTGGCCTCCTCGAACAGACGCTGGCCGGAGGCGACTTCGAAGCGGTCATGCACTTCGCCGCCTCGGCCGAAGTCGCCGAGTCCGTGCGAAAGCCGTTGTTCTACTACCGCAACAACGTTGCCAACACTTTGTCACTCCTCGAAGCAATGTCCAAGCACGGGATCAGAAAACTCGTGTTCAGCTCTTCCTGTGCGACATACGGTATGCCGCCGGCCGTCCCCATCACCGAGGACATGCCCCAGACTCCCATCAACCCCTATGGGCGCACCAAGCTGGCCATTGAATGGCTGCTGCGGGACAGTGCGGCCGCTTGGGGGCTGGGGGCGACGGCCTTACGCTATTTCAACGCAGCCGGCGCCGCGCCCGACGGCCGCATAGGCGAGGATCACGATCCTGAATCCCACCTGATTCCACGCGTGCTCAAAGTGGCCCTGGGTCACAGCGATCAGATAAAGATCTTCGGAATCGACTACCCCACGGCTGACGGATCATGCGTGCGCGACTACGTGCACGTTGCGGACCTGTCAAACGTTCACGGCATCGCCATCGAGACTCAGCCGGAGGGGCGGTTTCGCTGCTACAACGTTGGCACCGGGCAAGGCGTCAGCGTCAAGGAGCTCATCGAAGTCGCTCGTGAAGTGACCGGGCATGAGATTCCCGCATCACCGTCGCCGCGTCGCGAGGGGGATCCGCCGGAGCTCTACGCCGACCCGACGTTGATTTGCACCGAGCTGGGCTGGCAGCCCGAGTACACCGATATCCGCCGCGTGCTCGAAACCGCCTGGCAGTGGCATCGCACGCACCCCCAAGGCTACAGCTCGTAGCCGCAAACGCCATTACATAATCCCCGCCACACTACGGCGAACACGGCGGTGGGCCGGGGGAGAACGGGTACGTAAAGCCACGGAACGCATCGAGGGTATAGGATACGTCGGCAATTGTGGTTCTCTGGTCCGGGATAGAGCCTCCGGAGAATCGGACCAGGTCGGCCCTGGTCTGCATGACCGCACCCCACAGATTCCGGTACT
>JAUWWQ010000011.1 GCA_030616775.1 Planctomycetota bacterium | reverse complement strand
GTGCAATCCAGTCGAGGGTGCCATGCCCAAGCCCGTCGAAGACGGGCGCCGGCGTGCGGACGCCGGGAAAGCATGGCGGCGCTGCGCCATCAGTCGCCACAAAACAGCCTCCGATCAGAATCGCGCCTCAACAAGCAACCCATCCGTCACGACACACGCCGGCCCCGGCCAATCCTGCCCCCGCGCCGCTTCGTTCAATAGACTTTTCGCGTCGGCTCCGCGACGCAAAAAGTCATATCTATTGTGTTCGCCTCGCTAGAGGCGCGCGTTATGGCGTTGGGCTGCTCGGGTCCTCCCGTTGAACCGAACCGAACGCGATGTCGCCGAGAGCGTGTGGGCGGGGCCGCAGCGAAGGGGCGTGTGGGTGGGGCCATAACGAACAGGGTGCGCGGCGCCGGGAGAGCTGGACGTGGCCAAACGAGGACGCAAACCCCCGAACCAGCAGGTCGACATCCGCACGTGGAACCGGCCGCGCGGCCGGCCTTAAAGACGGCGATGGGCCGCAGATGAGCGACTATCGCCAAGCGGCCACCCGCCAAGATCGCCGCCGAGGGCACAGTCCCGGTCGTTCCCAAAGCCCAGTACGCCTACAACGCACACCTGCGACCGGTGCTGCCGTTCGATCCCGGCGGCCGCCCCGACGCGCGGCCTGAGCTGATCGACCAGTCCGGTGTCGTCCGTGGCGTCAGCCGGGGCAACCCGGATTCGAGGGTGGGTCAGGTGACGGGATACCGAGCCGTCACTCGGCAGCGCCGCTGCGCACCACGCCCTTGGTATCTCCGCTTCCAGGCGCGAGGGGACTACGAAAAGCCACGCCGCTGTGGTGGACTCCACGGGGAGACAGGCAATTTTCCAGGGAATCCCATGAATCAACCCATGATGTCTGGTAGTTTGGCGCTTGTCGTCGACCCATTTCTGCTGCATGATATCCAGTTCCACGGCCACTCGCGGGCGACCGCGGCCCCATATCGGCGTGTGGAAATAGGCAAGAAGGAGCTGCCGGACGATGGCGAAGCGTGGAGCCCATAAGGCCACGAAGAAGGGGGCGACCAAGAAGCCCATCGAGTCCTACGACCACCAGGACAAGAAGCGGGCCAACAACCCGCCGGTCGGCCTGGTCACGCCTCAGACCGACCCGGAGAGGGGCGCGAAGAAGACCTACCAGTACGACCCCCACCTCGACCCGCAGCTCGTCTGGGCGGGCAAGGCCGAGCATACCAGCTTCGAGGTGCCGACCGTCTCGCTCCAGGTTCACGAGCGGATCGATCAGCGGATTCTTGCGGTGCGGCTCCGCCGGGGCGTCACACTTCGGGAGCTTTCGGATAGCGTGGGGCTGACCACGCTGAAAGGACGAGAGCCGCTCACTTGTCGGGTCGTGTCCCCGGCCGATCCCGTGGCCTATGGATCGCATGTTCGAGAGCGCCAGCCCAAGCGAAAAGCTCCGGCCAGCGCCCGTTGAGATGTGCCCCAGCCCGGTGCTGGAGCGGCTGAGAGTCGAGAACCATGATCCGCAAGATCATCATCATGGTGCTTACCTTCGGGGCCATAACCGTTATGGCCGCCGAGTTCGTCGGGCTCGCGGTGGGGCCGATCCGCTACGTTCGTCACGATGTTGAGCTGCTTGTAGATGATGCCGACTTCTTGCTACTGCGTCTGCACTCGGATCATCCATGCCTGGTCCAGAGCACGCCCGGTTGGGTCCCGTTCATCTACGTGAAGCTATGCAACGGTCGCCTCGACACCGTTTCCACACCGTTGTGGATACCGCTTGTACTCTTCGCCGCCTACCCCACGATCGCCTTCGTCCGTGGTCCCGTGCGTCGTTGGCGTCGTCGTCGGAAGGGGCTGTGCGTCACCTGTGGATATGACCTCACCGGCAACGTCAGCGGCATTTGCCCGGAGCGTGGGACGGAGAAAGGCTAAACCCAGCCGCCAGACTATCGTCGTGTCTGGTTCGAGCGCCGGATTCGGATTCTCGGAGAGGATTAGGGGTGTTGGCAGCCACTCACTGCCTGCACGGGTCGGTGCCGGGTGTCCGGAGTTGGACGGGAGGGCGCACATCTGCATAATGATGCGCCAGGAACCAATCTGGTGTGGCTAAGGCCCGCGACTATCTGACGGTTGGCGAATCGGCGGAGTACCTTGGCGTTCACCCGGACAGGCTCCGCCGCTGGGATAGAGCTGGAGAGTTGGAGCCCCATCGGCACCCAGTCAACAAACTCCGGCTGTATCTCAAGCGCGACCTGGACAGATTCCTGGCCCAAATTGGCGGAAACGGGCCTACCAGGAATCGGGCAAGCCGCCCGAATCAGCGGCAACGGCTCAAACGGAAGCAACAGCCACTTCGGCACGAGACGGAGCGAACAGGCTATGGACGTATTCGACCTTCGCGATCAGCTCGTCACCGATTATGCCCAGTACGTGCGGAGCTTCATCAACATCCGGGACGGCCGGATCGGTGATACGGTCGAACAGAAACTCCAGGAAGGCGCACTCTGGCCCGAGCCCCTTATCCAGCTCAATCCGGCTTTCGAACCGGGGGCAAGCGTTCCTGACCTCGTGGAGCGACAGACTCTGCACACCGAGTGCCACAGAGTATTCGCAATCAAGGATGAATCCACTGGGGAGTTGATCAAGCCGCTCCGGCTATACCGCCATCAACTCGATGCGATTGAAGCAGCACAAACCGGCGATAGCTACGTCTTGACCACGGGCACGGGCTCCGGCAAAAGCCTCACCTACGTCATCCCGATCGTGGACTTCGTCCTGCGCAACGGCTCCGGTCAAGGCATCAAGGCCATTGTCGTCTATCCTATGAACGCGCTGGCCAACAGCCAGGAGCAAGAGCTGGACAAGTTCATCAACCGAGGCTACCCGGACAATCGTGGCCTCGTGACCTTTGCCCGCTACACGGGACAGGAGTCTGACGAGAGACGCCGAGAGATCATCGGCGACCCGCCTGACATTCTGCTTACCAACTACGTGATGCTGGAGTTATTACTGACGCGTCCATACGACCGCCGCCTGGTCGAACATGCGCGCGGGCTCCGGTTCCTGGTCTTCGACGAGCTGCACACGTATCGTGGCCGTCAAGGTGCCGACGTGGCCATGCTGATCCGCCGCGTGCGCGAGGTATGCCAAGCGCGAAACCTCCAGTGCGTTGGCACAAGCGCCACTCTCGCTGGCGAAGGTACCCGGGCTGAGCAGCGGGCTGCCGTTGCCGACCTGGCGTCACGGATCTTTGGCACGACCGTCAAAGCCGACCAGGTCATCGGGGAGACCCTGGAACGCGCTACCGCGGAGATCGATATGTCCGATCCCGCTCAAGTCTCCCGGCTCAGGGAGATTGTGTCGAACGGCGCGGCCGGTATACCCTCCACATTCGAGCAGTTCATCGAGTATCCCTTGGCATGTTGGATCGAGACGACCCTTGGCTTGACCCGCGATGACGAGGCCAACCTAGCTCGGGCGACGCCGCTGCGGCTCCGCGGGCAAGACAGCGCTGCACAGAAGCTTGCCAAACTGGTCGGCGTCGACGCCAGTCAGTGCAGCAAGGCACTCAGCAGGTGTCTACTGGCCGGATACGACTGCCGACGCCCGGACAACGATTTCCCCACGTTTGCATTTCGGGTACACCAGTTCATCAGCCGTGGCGACAATGTCTACGCCTCGTTGGAGGTGGGCGACAACCGGCACGTCACCCTCCGCGGACAGCAATATGTACCCGGCGACCGAAACCGCATTCTGCTACCGTTGGCTTTCTGTCGCGAATGCGGCCAGGAGTACTACCTAGTCGAGCGGTTCCGCACAGACGATCACAGTCCGTGGCGGTATCGCGGCCGTGAGCTGCGGGACCGCTGTGACGCCGAAGATTGTGTCGCGGGTTTCCTCTACAGCAACGACGATACTCCGTGGCCCGAAGAGCAGAATGAAGAGTTCTTCCAACGCATCCCCGACGACTGGGCGGAGCCGGGACGTGACGGTAAGCCGCGGGTCAAGAGGGAACGTCGAAAGCAGCTCCCTCAGTCTGTTGACGTGGACACGCTCGGCGTTGAATCGGCGGACGGCTTACCGATGCAGTTCGTTTCCGCGCCGTTCCACTTTTGCCTCAACTGTGGCGTAGTGCACTCCGGACGCACCAACGACTTTGCCAAGCTATCTACACTCGCGAGCGGCGGGCGGAGCACGGCCACAACAACGCTGTGTCTCTCCACTATCCGCTGGCTCCGCGAGGACGGGAGTTTGCCGCCGCACGCCCGAAAGGTGCTCAGCTTCACGGATAATCGCCAGGACGCCTCGCTTCAGGCCGGCCACTTCAACGATTTCGTCGAGATCGGCCTGCTCCGGTCGGCCCTCTGCCACGCTGCACTGGCCGCAGGTCCGGAAGGGCTGGATCACAGCAGAATCACCCAGCGCGTGTTCGACATGTTGCACCTTGACTTCGGACAATACGCGTCGAACCCGGAAGCCAAGTACGAGGCCAGACGGCGAACGGAATCCGCTCTCAAGGATGTTCTCGGATACCGACTCTACTTCGACCTACAGCGTGGTTGGCGGCTTACGTCGCCGAACCTCGAACAGTGTGGGCTTCTCGAGATCCGGTACGTATCCCTCGATGAAGTTGCCGCCGATGAGGGCCTCTGGAAGAACCGTCACGCGGCGCTGGCGATTGCCGCGCCGGAGCAGAGGCGTTTCGTCTGCAAGGCCCTGCTCGATTTCATGCGCCGTGAGCTGGCCATCAAGGTGGATTACTTGCAGTACGACTACCAGGAACGGCTTCGGCGAAACAGCAGCCAGGAGCTTGTTGCGCCCTGGGCACTCGATGAAAACGAGCGTCTTTGGACGGCCCCGGAGGCGCGCGTCGGTTCTCAGCGCCCCGGCGACCCGCGACATTTTCTTTATCTGTCCGCCCGTGGCGGTTTTGGTCAGCTTCTGCGCCGCGCTGCGACCTTCCCTGACTACACGCACCCCGCGAAAGGCAAGCTCGACGACACGCTTGCGATTATGCGCGACCTGATCGATGCCCTGGTTGAGGGTGGCCTGATCGAGCGAACCGCGGAAGGGGAGCGACCAGCGTACCAGGTGCAGGCCTCCTGCATGCGTTGGGTGGCAGGTGATGGCACCGTACCTTTCTACGATCCGATCCGCGTTCCACGAGTCTCTCAAACCGGTGGCCAGACGAATCCGTTTTTCGTCGACTACTACCGGAAGGCGGGGCTGGAGAACCGCGACCTCCAGGCGAGAGAACACACTGCCGCCGTCGACAACGAGGAGCGCCAACAGCGTGAGGAGGACTTCCGCAGCGCCAAACTGCCATTGCTCTTCTGCTCTCCCACGATGGAGCTGGGTGTTGACATCTCTCAACTCAACGCGGTAAACCTGCGCAACGTCCCCCCGACTCCGGCGAATTATGCCCAGCGCGGCGGCCGCGCCGGACGAAGCGGACAGCCCGCGCTGGTCTTCAGCTACTGCACAACGGGTTCACCGCACGATCAGTACTTCTTCCGGCATCCAGAGCGCATGGTCTCCGGTGCGGTGAGCGCCCCACGCCTTGAACTTGCTAACGAGGACCTGATCCGTTCGCACGTCCATGCCGTCTGGCTTGCAGAGACCGGCACATCGTTGGAGAAATCACTGAGCCAGCTACTCAATCTCGACGGCAATCCGCCATCTCTGGAACTCCTGGAAAGACTGAGGGATGACCTATCCAATGAGGGCGCAAAGAATCGCGCCGAGCGCCGCGCCCGTGTGATCCTCGAACCGATACGCGATGAATTGGCCCAAGGCGGATGGTGGTCCAACGAGTGGATCTCGCAGACTCTGGGCAACGTCACGGGCCGTTTCGAGGACGCCTGTGAACGATGGCGCAGCCTGTACCTTTCGGCGCTGAACCAGCACAACCTGCAACACCGAATCAAGCAGGACCACTCCCGCTCGGCACAAGTGAAGGAGAAGGCCGACCGCCTCTACCGTGAGGCCGAGAACCAGCTGAAGCTCCTCACCGACGCCCGCAGCGCCGTCCACGACGACTTCTACAGCTACCGGTACTTTGCCAGCGAGGGCTTTCTGCCCGGCTACAGCTTCCCGCGGCTTCCGCTGTCTGCCTTCATACCGGGGCGTCGGATTCGTGGCACGGAGCGCAACGAGTACCTGTCGCGGCCGCGGTTCCTGGCCATTTCCGAGTTCGGCCCGCGCGCCGTGATCTACTATGAAGGCGTCCGCTATCGCGTTGTCCGCGTGATCCTCCCCGCCAGCGACATGGACGAGGAGGGCCTCGCCACCGTCACGGCGAAACAGTGCCGTGCCTGTGGCTACTTGCACTACGCGCTTGATGCGGGCTCGAATCATGATCTGTGTGACCTATGCGGAAGTGAACTCGACGCGGCCATGACCAACCTGTTCCGACTGCGCAATGTCTCCACGCGCAGGGTAGACCGCATCAACTCAGACGAGGAGGAGCGCCAGCGCCAGGGTTTTGAGTTGACTACCGGTATTCGATTTGTCGAGCACGGCGGCCGTCCGGCTTATATCAGCGCCCATGCCGAGTGCAACGGCGATGAGCCTGCGGAGCTGAATTACGGGCACGCCGCCACGATCTGGCGCATCAATCGTGGCTGGCGGCGCAGGAAGGAGGAACACCTCCTGGGCTTCATGCTCGACGTTGAGCGCGGCTACTGGGCCAAGAACAACGAAGACCCGGAGGATGACGATGACCCGATGAGTGACCGGCGACGACGTGTGATCCCCTTCGTAGAAGACCGCCGCAATGTGCTTCTCGTTCGGCCCAAGGGTGAGCGCTCGATTACCTTCATGGCCTCGCTGCAGGCGGCGTTGAAAGTCGCGATCCAGGCCCTTTATCAGTTGGAGGACAGCGAACTGGCTGTAGAGTCGCTGCCCACCGATTCTGACCGACGATTGCTTCTGATTTACGAGGCGGCCGAAGGGGGTGCTGGCGTCCTGCGGCGTTTGGTGGACGATCCCGCGGCTCTTGCACGCGTCGCTCGGTGTGCGCTGGAGACCCTCCACTTCGATCCCGACACCGGAGAAGATCGTAGCGAGGGCGAGGAACGCTGCGAAGCAGCCTGCTATGACTGCCTCATGAGCTACTACAATCAACGCGACCACGAGTTCTTGGATCGACTGGTTGTCAAGGACTTCCTTCGAGAATTGGCAACCGCGACCGTCCACGCATCGTCGGGAACCGAATCACGGGCGGATCACTATCAACGACTTGTCAACCTGTCGGATTCGGAGCTGGAACGGAGCTTCCTAAAGTACTTGTATGATCACGAGTGCCGGCTTCCAAGCGCCGCCCAGCGCCTGTTCGAGGAATGCTCGACCCGACCGGACTTCATCTACGACGAGCAGCGCACGGTCGTCTACATCGACGGCCCCCATCACCAGTACCCCGACCGTGCGGAGCGCGATGCCAGACAGACAGACTGCATGGAGGACCTCGGCTGGACCGTCCTGCGTATTGATGATGACAACTGGGAAAGGGTCGTCGCCCAGCACCCAAGCATCTTCGGAGGTGGACCATGACCCAGGCGGTTGGCTCCTTGGTGAAGTGTCGCGGGCGCGAGTGGGTCGTCCTTCCGGACTCCGGCGACGATCCCGACCTCCTCATGCTCCGGCCGCTCGGCGGCACTGACGACGAAGTGTGCGGCATCTACCTTCCTCTGGAGGCGGTCGAGCCGGCCTCGTTCGATCTTCCCGACCCAACCGCCGTGGGCGACCACCTCTCGTGCCGTCTGCTGCGGGATGCTGTTCGACTCGGCTTCCGCGCGAGCGCCGGGCCGTTCCGGTCATTCGGCAAGATCGCCTGTGAACCCCGCCCCTACCAGCTTGTCCCATTGATGATGGCTCTCCGACTTGATCCCATACGGCTACTGATCGCCGACGACGTCGGCATCGGTAAGACGATCGAGGCCGGCCTGATAGCCCGGGAGCTACTGGACCGAGGTGAGCACACACGCCTGGCCGTCCTTTGCCCGCCGCATCTTGCCGAACAATGGCAAGGTGAGTTGAAGGATAAATTCCATGTCGAAGCGGAATTGGTCCTGTCGAGTACGGTGAGTCGGTTGGAGCGACAATGCGGGATGGGTCAGTCGCTTTTCGACGTGTTCCCCTTTGTGGTCGTCTCCACCGACTACATCAAGTCCAGCAAGCGCCGGGACGAGTTCCTCCGAACATGCCCGAAGCTGGTGATCGTGGACGAGGCCCATGCCTGCGCGGCAGCTCAAGGGAACCGAGGTGGTAAGCATCACCGGCACGAGCTTCTGAAAGGTCTGTCTGCCGATCAGGACCGAAACCTCATCCTGGTTACGGCCACGCCCCACAGCGGCATCGAGGCCAGCTTTCGCTCCCTTTTGAGCTTGCTGGATAGGCGGTTCGCCGATCTGCCGGACGATCTCTCCGGGAAGGAGAATGAACGTCACCGCCGTCAGCTTGCGGCTCATCTGATCCAGCGCCGCCGCGCGGACATTCGGAACTACCTGGACGCCGACACGCCATTCCCAGATCGCGAGGAGAAGGAAGAAACATACAAGTTGACCCCGGAATACAAGGCGCTCTTCGACAAAGTGCTCAACTACGTCCGGGAGCGAGTCCGTGACACGACCGGAGACGTTCCCAAGTATCGCCAGCGCGTACGCTGGTGGGCGTCCCTGGCTCTCCTTCGTGCCCTTGCCAGCAGCCCGGCCGCCGCGGCCGCGACTCTACGGACCAGAGCCGCTGGAATTGACACTGAAGATGAGGCCGAGGCCGACGAGCTGGGTCGCCGCGCCGTCATGGACGTCGACATCGACGAGGAGGGCGACATCACGGACACGGTTCCCGGCGCGGACAGCAGCGACTATGACGAAGCGGAAACCTCCTCGGCCCGTCGCCGGCTCTGTGAGATGGCCAGGCTGGCCGACAGCCTTTGCGGCGAGAAGGACGCCAAGCTCAAGAAGATCACGGCAATCGCAGAGTCGCTTCTCAAAGATGGATTCAGCCCGATCATTTTCTGCCGGTTTATCGCCACGGCTGAGTACCTCGCCAAGGAGCTTCGTAAGGCCGTCAAGAAAGTCGAAGTCGAGTGGGTGACTGGCTTGTTGCCGCCAGAGGAACGCAAGCAGCGCGTGAGCGAGCTGGGAAAATGCAAGTTGGATGGCAAGCAGGTCGTTCTGGTGGCAACGGACTGTCTATCGGAGGGCGTCAACTTGCAGGCCCACTTCGACGCCGTTGTCCACTATGACCTGGCATGGTCGCCGACAAGGCATGAACAGCGGGATGGCCGCGTGGACCGCTACGGCCAGAAGAGCGATATCGTCAGATCGCTCATGCTCTACGGCATCGACAACCAGATCGATGGCATCGTACTGGAAGTCCTGATCCGCAAGCACGAGGAAATCCGCAAGAAAACTGGTGTTTCCGTGCCAGTACCGCGGAACGCCAACACGGTCACGGAGGCGCTCTTCGAAGCCCTGCTTCTCCGTGAAAGCGACTACGGCCAGACGCTCTTCGAGGAGTTCATGACACCGGAAGCGGAGCAGCTCCACTCTGAATGGGAAAACGCCGGCGAACGGGAGAAGAAGAGCCGGACCATTTTCGCGCAGCATACACTCGACAAGTATAAGGACGACGTGGCTCGCGAATTGGATGAGGTTCGCAGCACCGTTGGCACGGCCGATACCGTCTCCCGCTTCGTCAAGACTGCTGTTGAGAGCTATGGCGGTGCGGTCGTCAATAAGAACGGGCTTGCCCTTTTCGACTTGCGAGACACACTCCGGGTGGTGCGGGACGCCTGCGGGCTGGATGAGTCCAAACCGCAGTTCAAGGCCAAATTCGAGTTGCCCGTCGATGAGGGCGTTTTGCATCTCACCCGGACGCATCCGCTCGTTGAAGGGCTGGCCGCGCATGTCATGGACACGGCCCTTGATCCGGTTGCGGATAGCACGGCCAAGCGGTGCGGTGTGGTCTATACATCCGCCGTCGAGAAACGGACGACGTTGCTGCTGCTTCGGCTGCGGTATCACATTATTACAAAGCGAACGGGCGGCGAGGACACCCAGCTTCTCGCCGAGGACTGCCGCCTGCTCGGTTACCGTGGTGCGCCCGGCAAAGCCGAATGGATGACCGACACGGACGAGATGGAGCGGCTCCTCCACGCCAAGCCAAGCCGCAACATCGACCCGGCGCAGGCCACCGGCTTCGTGCAGAAGGTCATCGACGACTTCGATTCGCTCCGACCCCGCTTGGACGACTACGCCGGGCAGCGCGGCGACGAGATTCTCGAAGCCCACCGACGGGTCCGCGAAGCCACACGGCTCACAGGCGTCAAGTACGAGATTGAACCGCAACTGCCCGTCGATGTGCTTGGCATCTATGTCTATCTGCCCGCGTAGCGGACATTGTGGCGAACGCGATGTTGTATGTAGACCTTTGGATAAGGAGAGATTGAATGAGCACGTTTACAAGAAAAGCTGTAGGGATCGGGTTGGCATCACTTATGATAGTGGCTTTGACCGGGTGTGCTCCGCGGAGCTTCGTCCGAAGCACGCCCGGCTGGAAAGTCATCGAGCTACGCGACGGGTTGAACAACAACTACGACGATGCATGGCAACGGACCGTCGACACGATCGCGCGGAACTGGGACATCGAGATCCTGGACAAGGACAGCGGCTATTTGCGCACCGCGTGGCTGCACGGCATCGTCGGGGCTTCATACGAACGTTATCGCGGACGACTGACTGTCAAGTACCCCGACGTCAAGGGTCCTTCAAAAGTGGAAGTGAAGACCGACGCCCAGTGGCTCGCCACACGACCGCTTGGCTGGATCAGCGGCTTTGACTCAACATTCCAGAGAGACGTGTACTCGGCTCTGGCGGGACGACTCGGACGAACAGTACCAGCTGACTAGCCCCAGCACCGTGAACCTTGGGAACGGACACTGACGGCGATGGCGACACGGACACAGTCAGCTTTCCAGACGGTCAAGACCGAGGGCGCGTTGCTGCCCGCCGATCTCCTGAAACGGGTTGCGGACGGCGACAAGGAAATCGAGGGTCTCTCGCCGGAAAGCTACCACCTCGATCCCACCGACAAGATCAACGAGGCCACCAACCGCGCCTGGATCGCCTGCCGGGATGCATGGCAGCGCTTTCAGAAGCAGTGGACCGAACTTCCCGAATCCGACAAAGGTACGACGCTCACCCGTGAACGCTGGCTGCTGGTTCTGTTCCGCGAGCTTGGCTACGGTCGGCTCCAAACCGCCAAGGCGTTCGAGATCGAGGGCAAGACCTACGCATTCAGTCACGGCTGGGGCAACGCGCCGATCCACCTGATCTCGTTCCGGTACGATCTCGACACTACATCGCATGGCGTCTTCCGCACCAGCCCGCACAGCCTCGTTCAGGAACTCCTCAACCGTAGCGACGATCACCTGTGGGCATTCGTCAGCAACGGCCTGCAACTCCGCATCCTGCGCGATAATGTCAGCTTCACCCGACCGGCCTTCGTCGAGTTCGACCTCGAAGCCATGATGGAGGGGGAGGTCTACTCCGACTTCCTTCTGCTCTGGTTGCTGTGTCACCAGTCCAGGGTCGAAAGCGACATCCCCGAACAATGCTGGCTTGAGAAGTGGCACCAGACCGCCAAGAAACAAGGCACGCGCGTTCTGGACCGCCTCCGGGATGGGGTGGAGCGATCCATCGAGGCTTTCGGGCAGGGTTTCCTCGCCCATCGGGGCAACGCGGCGCTTCGTCAGAAGCTGACCGACGGCAAGCTCAGTACGCAGGATTACTACCAGCAGCTACTCCGGCTTGTCTATCGACTCATCTTCCTGTTCGTGGCCGAGGATCGTGACCTGTTGCTGACACCCGACGCAGGCGCGACCACCCGCAAACGCTTCGAGAAGAACTACTCTCTCACGCGCATCAGGCGACTGGCACAGCGGCGGCGCGGAACCCGACACAGCGATCTGTGGCAAGGCGTCAAGGTCGTCTTCAAGTTGCTCTACAAGGGCGAGCCGCGTCTTGGTCTGCCCGCGCTGGGGTCGATGCTGTTCTCTGACAGGACCATGCCCGACCTGGACGAGTGCGAACTGGCCAACGACCGAATGTTGGAGGCCGTCCGGCATCTGGCCTTCACCGTGGAGCGCAACGTTCTGCGGCAGGTTGACTACAAGAACCTCGGCTCCGAGGAACTCGGCAGCGTCTACGAGTCCCTGCTGGAGTTGCACCCGGATGTCAATGCCGACGCCGCCACGTTCGAGCTATCAACCGTCGCCGGCTCCGAGCGCAAGACCACCGGCAGTTACTACACTCCGTCGTCGCTCATCAACTGCCTGCTCGATTCCGCGCTCGATCCGGTTGTGGATGAGCGTCTGAAAGACGCTAGGCGATTGGCGAGTGGTGAGTGGCGAACGGAGGAAGAGAAACACCATGCCTATTCAGTCTTATCAGGATCTCGATGTCTGGCAGCGTGGCATGAACCTCACCGAGCAGGCGTATCGGTTGACACGCGCGTTTCCCAAGGAGGAGATGTTCGGCCTGACCAGCCAGATTCGCCGGGCGGCCTCTTCGATCCCGGCCAACATAGCGGAAGGCTGGGGGCGTCAGGGCAACAAGGAGTTCCAGCAGTTCCTGCGAGTGGCTCAGGGGAGCCTGCGCGAGCTGGAGACACATCTGCTGCTGAGTCAGCGCGTCGAGCTGACCACACAGGAGAGGGTCCAACCGTTGCTGGACGAAGCCACCATCCTCAGCAAACAGCTGGTGGCGTTACAGAAGAGCCTGAAAGCGAAGCAGTCCTAGACGAACGTTGGAACAAGATCCCACTCGCCACTCGCCACTCCCTACTCGCCGAGAATGCTCTGCTTTCTCTCAAGGTCTGCGACCCGGCATGCGGGTCCGGCCACTTCCTGATCGCCGCCGCCAACCGACTGTCGCACCACCTGGCCACGGCGAGAACAGGGGACGAGGAGCCGTCACCCGCCTCCCGGCGCGTGGCCTTCCGCGATGTGGTCAGCCATTGCATCTACGGCGTGGACATCAACCCGATGGCCGTCGAGTTGTGCAAGGTGGCGCTTTGGCTCGAATCCATCGACCCCGGCAAGCCGCTCAGCTTTCTCGACCACCGCATCCTCTGCGGCAACTCGCTCATTGGCGTAACGCCGCGTCTGCTCGCCGAGGGCATCCCCGACGACGCCTTCAAACCGATCACCGGCGACGACAAGGCCGTCGTGAGCGAATACAAGCGGCGCAACAAGGATGAGAAGAAAGGTCAGCTCCAACTCGACTTCGGGGCCATGCCGTCCATCAAGCTCGGCAACCTCGTTCAGACGTTCGCCAACCTCGCCGCGATGGACGATGGCTCGCTCGAAGATGTCCAGGCCAAGGAGAAGAAGTACGCAGAGTTCGTGGACTCCACCGGGTATCAGAGCGCTCGCCTACTCGCTGACGCTTGGTGTGCTGCGTTCGTTTGGAAGAAGGATAGAGCTACGGACGACTGCATCACGGAAAGCTGGTTCCGCAGGATTGAAGCCAATCCGCATTGCCTGCCGCCGTGGATGCGGGACGAGATTGGTAGGCTGCGCGACCAGTACCAGTTCTTCCACTGGCATCTGGCCTTCCCGGATGTGTTCCGAGTGCCCAGCGAAGAGGAGTCACCTGAGAACGAACAGCCCGGCTGGACGGGCGGCTTTGATGTCGTGCTGGGAAATCCGCCGTGGGAGAAAGTCAAGTTCCAAGAGAAGGAGTGGTTTTCATCGCGCATCCCTAAACTCGCGGAAGCAAAGACTGCTGCAGCTCGCAAGAAAACGATCCAAGCCGCGTGCGAGACCGATCGCGCATTAGAGCGAGATTTTGGAGCCGCGCTTTGTTTCGCTGATAATCTAGGCGCATTCCTGCGAGCGAGTGGCCGCTTCCCATTCTGTGGTCGAGGGGACATTAACACCTACACACTCTTTGTCGAGGCGATGCGCAATGCTATTTCCACGCGGGGTCGAGTTGGATGCGTGGTTCCAAGCGGCCTCGCAACGGACGACACAACAAAGCTGTTCTTCCAGGACTTGATGCAAACCCAGTCTTTGGCATCGTTCTTCGATTTTGAGAACAAGAGCCTCTTTTTCCCAGAGGTGGCTCCCGTGATGAGATTCGCTCTGGTTACGATTGGCGGCAGGGGAGTCTCGAAGGCGACACGCTTTCTTTTCTTTGGCCTCGATGTGAATGATGCGAACGACACTGAAAGAACCTTTGATCTTGCGTGGAAGGAACTTGCACTACTCAACCCGAATACCGGTAACTGTCCCACGTTCCGATCCCGTCGTGAGGTGTTAATCGCCCTGCACATTTACAGGAGAGTTCCAGTGTTTTGTTTAGAGGCAGAGCAGCCGCCGTCCACTTGGCCGCTCCGCTACCTAGGCATGTTCCACATGACGAACGACAGTTCACGCTTCAAGACGCGCGCAGAGTTGTTGGATGATGGGTTCGTCCAAGAGGGAAGCGCCTTTGTCCGCCACGCCGCCAGATTTGTACCGTTGTACGAGGCGAAACTCGTGCAGCAATACGACCATCGTAATGGCACATTCGATGGGATCGCCGAATCCGACAAGTTCAAGACGAAGGCTGCCACCGTTGCGCCGTCTGCCGAATCGAAGAGCGACGCGACATTTGCTGTGTCCCCGCGCTACTGGGTTGATGGGCATGTCGTTAAAGAGCGACTACGGCAGCACGAGATGGAATGGTTGCTTGCCTTTCGGGACATCATTCAACCGATGACCAACGCGAGGTGTGCGATATTTGCAGCTTTGCCAATCTGCGGACTGGGCAACAGTATTCCCACGCTCTTGTCGCCGTCGCTTAGCGCGGTGTCACTGTCTTTGTTCCTGGCGAATGCAAACAGCTTCGTGTTTGATTTTTGCACGAGGCAGAAGATTGGAGGAGCGCACCTAAACCTATTCATACTGAAACAACTTCCGACGCTTCCGTTGCCATTCTACTCGACAGAGGCCCCTTGGGACATTGCAGGCCGATTGACAACAGGAAATTGGGTGCGCCTTCGCACACTCGAACTAACGTACGCAGCTTGGGACTTGGAGGCGTTTGGGTTGGACTGCGCCTACGACGGTCCGCCGTTCCGGTGGGATGAGGGGCGACGGTTCCTGATCCGCTGCGAGTTGGACGCCGCCTACTTCCATCTCTACGGCCTCGAACGCGACGACATGGACTACATCATGGAGACCTTCCCCATCGTCAAACGCAAAGACATCGCCCGCACTGAGGTCAAGGACAACTCCGGCGAAGTCACGCAAGAAGGCCGCTACCGAACCAAGGACACCATCCTCGAAATCTACGACGAGATGGCCGAGGCCATGAAGACCGGCAAGCCCTACCAGACCCGCCTCGACCCGCTCCCCGGCCCACCCGCCAACGCCGAGGGCAACTTCCTGCCCCTGCCCCAATGGCTCCCCGGCCAACCCCAACCGGCCGACTGGCCGTCACACATCCACCCGCCACGCGAAGTAACCATCCAGGATAAGGAGACCGTGCGATGAACTTCGAAGCGAGCATTAGGTTGTCTATCTTAGGTGCGGATGACCGCCTGGGGATTACGGAATTGTTCCACCGTGTCAATCGCTTGCTCCCTGTGGACCAGGAGATCGTGTCGGTTTCCCCCGAAACGAAAGTCGGCGACGCCTTGCAGCAGATGAAGGAGCATCACTTCTCGCAGGTCCCTGTCGTTGCGGGGCAGGAGGTGGTGGGCCTCTTCTCGTATCGGAGCTTAGCCTTGAAACTGCCCGAGATCGACCCAAAGAAGCACAATCCTGTCGAGCTGCCGGTCGAGGAGGCGATGGAGATTCTCGATGCGGCGAAGTTCACACACATTGATGGCGAGTACCAGGCCATCATCGAGACGCTCGACCGCGACGATGCAGTGCTAATCGGGGAGCCAAGACGGCTGCAAGGGATCGTGACGGCGATGAATGTGGTACGCAAACTGTACGAATTCGCCAGCCCGTACTTTCTGCTGGAGGAAATCGAACTCAGTGTACGCCGGCTGATGCGCGAAGCGATGAACGACGCCGACCTCGCCAAGTGCTCGAAAGCTTGTTTAACGGACAAGTACGATCCGGACCCCGTCCCAACTCGGTTGGAGGAAATGTCATTCAACGACTATGTTCAGATCATTGGATATGGACGCCACTGGGAGCAATTCAAACCGGTTTTCGGCGGAGCGCGTGACCGGACGCGGGCTCGCTTGAAAGTCGTCGGTGAGTTGCGAAACGACATCTTTCATTTCCGCCGGACAATCACCATTGAGGACCATCAGGAACTCAGGGACACCAGGTCATGGATTCTGATGAGATCCCGAATCATTGACGCACGCGTCGGGAAAGGGGGTGCTGCCCATGCCTAACGACCAAGAGTCAAGACAATCGCACGTTGGCGAGCTTCTCCCGTTCCAGGCTGAGTTTGTGGACAGATTCACGGAGCCGGGGTCTTCTCCGAATCACCTGCTTGTAGGGCCACCCGGATCGGGAAAGACGGCGGTAATCAGTCACATTGTCGAGCGTACCCTGGCATCGGGTCGGAACAGGCGTGTGCTGATCCTCGCCCCAAGACCCATTGTTGAGCAGCAGGCTTATCTCCTCCGCGCCGTAACGAAGAGCGGGTCAGTTCAGGTCGTCGATCGCTATAGATACAGAGAGATGGAGGCAGAGGCGCCTGTCGGTCAATCACCCTGGCCTGACGCGATTGTTGCGCTGATGAGTATTGACTTTGCGAAACAGGAGGACATCTCGGACGGCTTGCCACGTGTTTCGTGGGATCTTGTTATCGTCGATGAAAGCCACTTGCTCTCGGGCAGGCGCGACGATGTGCTAAGACGGCTCATCGACTCAGGATCGGTAAAGCGGCTGTTGATGATGAGTGCTACGCCCGTCGAACAACCCGCCTGGCTCCCGGAACTGGTAACAACCGATTGGCGCTCAAGCGTTGCGGACTTGTTGAGCAAACTAAAGGTGCCCTTGCGCAAGGAGACGGTCGCGTTTTCATACACGCGTAAAGAGGTGGCGGTTTTTGATAGACTTGGCGATTTGCTCGCTCATCTGGACGCCGCTTCCTCTCCCCGCATGCTTCAACTCACGTTGCTGAATTGTGCCCGATCCAGTCTCTACGCCCTTGAGGCGTCGCTGTTGCGGCTGCGTGACGGACTCACGAACGGATGGAAGTTTCCAGCCTTTGACGCCGACGTCAGTGGTGGTGAGCAGCTGCTGTGGGAACACCAGACTCAGCAATTGCCTGAGTCTCATGTGAGAGTCGGGCTTGTCGAGGATTTGCTCACCGCGCTCGGGGAAGTCGAAGAAGACTCGAAACTGAACGCTCTTAATAGACTTCTTGAAGGTCTAGTCTCTGACCGGATCACTTCGACGAGTGCAGTACTTACCTGCTACGTAGCAACCGCCGATTATCTCTCCTCTACGCTGGCAGATCGTGGGTACGTTTCCACGCAGCTTACCGGCTCAATCCCAGTGGAGGAGCGTGCCCATCTACTTGAAGATGTCTTCGCTTCACAGGGGTTGCTAGTCGCAACGGAGGCGGCAACACAGAAACTCAATCTTCTCCGGCTGCGGTATTGCGTCCTCTACGACGTGCCCAAAAACACGGAGAGACTTGAGCAGGCCATGGGGCGGATGTGGCGGCCCGGACGGAGTGGACCCCTTGATGTGTTCCTGTTCGACGACACATCACTGGTGGGACCGCGCGAGCTGTTGGCTCGATTCGAGTCCGGGGGGGCCATATGATGTCAAATGCGGAGATGACTGGCGACGCGATCGTTGTGTCGTCCTGGACAATGGCCGATCGGCACAAGCTCCGCGAGCCCGGCCAGCCCTATCAGACCCGCCTCGACCCGCCGCCCAGCCCACCCGCCGACTCCGAGGGCAACTTCCTGCCCCTACCCCAATGGCTCCCCGGCCAGGCACGCGCGGTTGGGACGCCAGACTCCACAAGAGCGGTAAGTCGGCTGATCACCGGCGAGCGGTCCGGCTGTGGATTGTGGGGCACTTATCGCCGCGATCCGAACCGGATCGGCCCGAGCAAAGGATAGGCTTCAATGCCGGATAACCCTTTTGACGAACTGCTGCAGGAGTTCCGGGAGGCGTACGCTCAGTTCGGTGATGAGACGTTTTTCCTGGCGGCGTACACGCGAGAGGAATGGCATGCAGAGGAAGAGCAGCTCTTAGGCGCAGGGTATGAACTCCTGGGATCTGTCCCCCTTGCGGAAGACGAGGAAACGGGTCGGGCCACCGTCTACTGCATTGCGGCGCAGACTCGCCTGCTTCGGTGGGACCGATGGACGGAAGAACGGGGCGAGTTCTTCGACGTATTCAAACAACTGGCTGCCAAAGCCGGGGCCTCTCTCCCCTTGGCGGTCCGCGAGCAGGTGCCGGTGGAACCGGCCCATCCGGTGTCGTGGTGGCTGTCCTTCATGTGGTGCAAGAAGCCACCTTCCGATGAGGAACTGTCGCTGCCATTAGGTGAGCGGGGGAATTGGCTTCGGCTGTTCTCAGTCTCGCCGTTCTTGGATTCTGTTGAGGTCATTGAGCGGTTCCTACTCGGGCCAGCGCGGCGAGCCACGACCGGGGGGCTCGATCCGGGTGAAGTCCCGGCCGACTTGGAGCAACACAAAAGGCAATACATGAAGGATTTGGACACAGCTCTGCGTGGGGCAGAAGGGCGAGAACACAAGCAAGCGAAGGGCGGCACGCTCGAGATACAGGATGGCGTCAAACGAGATAGAATCACTCATCCGGCAAGCCCTGGTGCCACAGATGCAGCACCACAAGCAGAGGCTAAGGCACAACCGGATAAACCACCAGTCGAACTCCACGGGGAAGACCAACCCGTTACCGTTCTTGGAAACACAATGCCCGCCCTGACCCCAGGGCGATATCGAGCTGTGCAGGCTCTGGTAGACGCTTGGCCCGATGGACTTTCTAAGGATGCATTGGAAATCACCGGCGGCGGTGGAGTTCGCCGTAGCCTCTACGCACTGCGTAAGGCTGACAAGCTCTGGGAACAAGTGATCTCGTTCCCCGGCCAGAAGGGCCAAGGTCGCGGGTACCGCCTCATCCTCCCGAAATCGTAACGCGCTGGCGCCCACCTTTACACACCTTTACACACCTATGCACACCTTTTGCGCCCACGATGGCACACCTTCACCACCCGTACAATCACCAGCGGATTATGGGAGATAGGTGCGATGACCGAACTTGTTGACGCACGAGTTGTGGCCGAGCGCTTCGCTGTCAAGCCGGAGACAGTCAGGACGTGGACCCGGCAAGGCCGCATCCCGTGCATACGACCTACACGTACGACCGTTCGCTACGACATGGCCGACGTCGAAAAGGCGCTTCGTAGGCCCAGGACGAGGAATTGTCATGCATGATCCTTCGCGCGAGTGCGATCGACTGCTCTCGGTTAGGTCGGTTCGCGCATTGCTGGACATTTCCGACCGCGGCCTGCGTCGTTGGATTGCGGCCGGCATGTTCCCGAAGCCCGACAGGCGAATCGGTCGCAGCATCCGCTGGCGCGAAAGCACCATACAGGCATTCATTGAGGGGTACGAAGATGGGTGAGAGACAGGTACCCGCGCCCCGGCCGGCACGCCGGAGCACGGGCGACAGCACGACTCGGACGAATCCTAGAGCAGCTCTCCACCTAGGTCAACCACGGAGCTGGGGGCGATGACGGGACAGCGAGCCAAGGCGACACAAAGTACCCGCGCCCGCTTCCGCTGGTTGGAGGCCGTGCTGGCGGCAAACCTGAGGTCACGGGCGAAGGTCGTGGCAGCCTACCTGTTCGCCCGCTCCAACGGTGAATGCCTGGCCTGGCCGAGTCAGCCTACGCTTGCCGAGGGCTGCAATATGTCGCGTCGCGGCGTCCAGCTCGGGCTCGATGAGCTGGGAGAGGCGGGGTTCTTGACCACTGACCTACACGCTGGGCCGGTTTGCTCTGACAAGCGCAACCGCCCCAACGTGTACAAACTGCAAGCGGCGCATAACTGTGCGCGGCTTAATGGCAAACAAGGGGCGCACGCTGGTGCGCGGCTTAAGTGCGCAAGGGGCGCACAAAATGACTCGCAAGGGGCGCACGACCGTGCGCACGGAACACTCTTAGAACACTCAATTAACGAACCTAAGAAGGTTCGTGCAAGCCAGAGCGTAGCGAGCAGCTCGAAAGAGAGCCTAAAACCGAGCGAAATGAAGACGGCCCTTTGCGACATCTTCGGGCTGGATGAAGCCACCCTTAGCAAGCCGGAGCATGGGCGATACATGAAGGCTGCGAAAGCGTACCTGGCAACGCCACGGGTATCACCTGCTGAAATCCGTCGCCGACGTGAGGCGTATCGGCAGAAGTGGCCAAAGGTGGCGTGCAGCCCCGAAGCCGTGCTCAAACACTGGTCCGAACTGACAGGAGAAAAATGCGATGAAAGAACCCTTGAAACTGGCCGAGTGCGTTCCGGCACTGGAAGCTTCGGCAACGTGCCAAGCAGACGGGCCGCTGCTAGCTGAAGGCTGCGGGAAGCTGCAAGGCTTCAAGCCGACGTACCGGCCGGAAACCGATAAGCCGCGGAACCGGAACGGCATCGCCCCTCATCTTCGGGAGGTGATAAACGAGCTGGTTCAAGGTCGAGAGCCCTGGCCTCTTTTCCTGCACGGAGAACAAGGCTCCGGGAAAACCTGTGCGGCGCTCTGCACGATTGACGCATACGGCGGGTGGTATCTCACACTAACCGAATTGACCGAGCTGCTGATCGGTGCACAGCAAGGCAGCTTGTCGTGGTCAACCGGCCACAAGCGGACGGTCATCGACATCTGGAAGGACTGGCGCAGCGCTCACCTGGCTGTACTCGACGAAATCGGGCAAAGGCCGGAACCGAGCCCGTTTGAATATGACGTGGTCAAGCGAGCCCTCGACGAGAGGGAAGGCAAACCTCTTATCATCGTGAGCAACTCCAGCATCGACGCCCTCTGCGGGCAGTACGACGACCGGATCGGTTCGCGGCTGGCTTTCGGTACGGTCGTCGAGCTGGAAGGTGATCGGCGCCTGATGCGGCAACTGAAGGTCCACGTGGGCGGATGACGGATGCTGGTCAAGATGGGTAGACACCAAAAGACAGTCAAGATCATCCAGGCCTCACGGAAGGTCCTCGCCGAGCAGCACCCGATGACCGTCCGACAGGTGTACTACCAGCTCGTTTCGAGACAAGTCATAGACAACAGCCGGAACCAGTATCACGCGGTGAGCAGGGCGCTTGTGAGTGCCCGACAGGAGGGCATTATTCCCTGGGAGTGGATCGAGGATCGGCTGCGTCAGCCTCGCCACGTGTCCATGTGGGAGGGCCTGAGCAACTTTGTGGAGACGTGAGCGTTGAACTGGATGCGCTTCCCGTGGACGTGCTCCGCGAACGGCCGGTGCAGGAGATCGAAGCGCACATGGATATGGACGCGCTCGCTCAGGTGCGAGAACAAGAAGAAGAGGACCGTGAGTTTCTCAGGGAGACATTGAAAGCACGATGATTACACCAGCATCGGGAGATCTACGACCGCTATATAGGAGACAAGAAATGTGGACTAAGGAGCAAATCGAGAAGGGTGTTGACCATTGGGGAGGTTGTCCCGAGTGTCACAACCTGGACCACCGCCTGAATGTTCACAAAGAACACTGGATGGTGTGCCACGCGCATAAGAAGAGGTGGCGCGTGGGGTGGAACCTGTTTTCTGATTGGCGGTATGAATCCGAGGAGGTCTGGAGGGAAAACGCCGAACGGATAGGCGACTATGAAGAGGTCGAACCTTGGCACCCAAGGGCCTCTGTTCAAGTCGCGCGCCGTGAAGATGGACAGAACTGCGCCGTGTGCAGCTGTGTGTTCGTGGTGCACGAACGAACATTGGTTGTGTTCCTTGAGGGTCAGATAATCTGTCGCGAGTGCGCAGAAAAACACGCTGATGGGTTAATCCAGGAACTAGTGCGGCGCGATCGAGCGGCACGTAAGCAGGCACTGGACGAACCTTCATTCTATACTGGCCATCCAAAGTCGACCGGGCACGGGCGTGCTGCAATGGCGGAGGTGTGCCGTGCTGTGTAATGCAGTAGTATCGGAGTGTCTGGTCTCACAGTGGAAGCGCGTTGGCGCCCTACCCGAGGCGCAACCCGTGTTGGCAGTTGACAGGATATCGTTGACGTGATATCATCCTGTGAAACGATGAAAACCGAACCGACAAACGATCTGGCTGACCTGATCCGGGCGAGATTTCGCGAAGGCGGGCTGTCCATCAAGCAGCTCGCGGAGCGAGCCGGTGTCCCGTATGCGAGCGTGCACGGGTTCATAGTCGGCACCCGCGATCCTGTCCTCTCGACGGTGTCGAAGTTGTGTAAGGTTCTTGGGCTAGAGCTACGTACTAAGCGACGGAAGTAGGTGGAACATGGCACGACGATCACAAGGGTGCGTGTATCGCAAGAGCAAGGCGGTTATACGGAGCGGTAAACGACGGACCGTTAAGGCGGGCTTCTACCGTGTCCGCTACAAGGACGCCAGCGGCGAGCAACGTGACCACGTGCTGTTCTTGCCGAACGGCCAACGGGTTGCGGACAAGTCGGTGGCTGAGGCCAAACTCACCCAGATACTGAGACAGGTCGAACGTGAGGCAGCGGGCCTGATCGACCCAACGGTTGAGTCAGCCTCAATGCCGACGCGGGTCGTGTTGGCAAGATACATCCAGTATCTGCGGGGGAAGCAGCGGACTCGAAAGTACGTCGTGCAGGCGTTGTCGTATATCAAACGGATGATGGACACGGCCGGAATAGCGCGTCTTGCTGATCTGAGCGAGGACAAGATCGAATCGGCCCTGGCGAGAATCGCGAACGGCGGCGCGTCACCTGCGACCGTCAACGCCTACCGTAAGCACGTTCTCGCTCTCGCCAGGTGGGCCGTGCAGATTGCCCGCATTCTCGGTCGGAACCCTGTTGAGGCGATCCAACGACGCGATGAAGAGGCAGACACGCGCAAGGTGCGCCGAGCACTCGCAGTCGACGAAGCGTATCAGCTATTGGCCGTGAGCGGACCACGCCGTCTTTATTATGCTGCTGCGATGTGGTCCGGTCTCCGTGTGAATGAGTTGCGCCAGCTTGAGTGGCGGGACCTCGTGCTGGACAGCGAACGACCATGCGTGCGGCTGCGGGCAGTCACGACGAAAGCGAGGCGGGGTGACGAGCTGCCGTTGCACCCGGACTTGGTCGCAGGGCTGCAGGAAGCCAGATCACCTTCTGCCGAGCCCACCGACCGCGTATTCGAGACTATCCCGAGCCTGGCGACGTTCAAAGGGGGGTGGTATATGCACAAGGGAAGCAACGGTGCCAAGGAGAGGCGGTATCGTATCGGCGACCTGGACCGAGCCCAGATTTTCGCTGAGGACGCACAGGGCCGCTCTTTGGACCTGCACGCCCTGAGGACGAGCTTCATCTCCTGGCTTGGGGTCTATGGCGTTGACCCGCGGGCTCAGATAATGCTCGCCCGGCACAGCCCCCACGGCGTGACGCTACGGAACTATCAGGATTTCGGGTTGTTCGACCTCTGGGCCGAAATCGCCAAGTTGCCTGCGATCTGCTGGAAGGCTGACCCCGAACTGGCCAAGGCTACCGGAACTTGTGATATTCGTCCGGGGAAGGTAGCACGCCCCGTAGCACTAAGGGTTGGCCGGGAGGGGATAAAAGTGGCCGCAAGTGGCCGGACGCATGAGTCAGTGTCGTCACCGTGTCAGGACAGGAAAACCTTACAAAACAAGGGTGAAACCACGTTTTCAGGACCGCAAACGCACTGGGCGATGCCGGACTTGAACCGACGACCTCCTCCTTGTAAGGGAGGCGCTCTAGCCAACTGAGCTAATCGCCCTAGTCTGGTCAATCATTGAAACACACGGCTTTCCGGCCGTCAAACGAGATTCTTGTAATCCTGGCCACTCAGGCCGGGTTCCAGCCAAATTGCCAGGAGTTGTCACGCGAGGCTGCAAGATGCCACCCGTCTTCATCGCCGGGCAAATCGCTTCCCCACCTCTAAAGGCGCGGGCTACCCAAGGCTAGTGATCTGTACACCGTCTACACGCGGGTCTTCTCGCGAGCAACGAGCTTATCAGCAAGGCGCGTCGGCTCGGGAAGTCGAAAACCCGCGCAGGCGGCCAGTGTAATCCCAACGGCTGCATCTAGAGAAAGTCGATGCCCGGCGCTGACGTAAACGGGCTTTACGTTATCGCGGGTGCGCAGTGCCATGCCGATACACTCACCATTGTGCTCGATCGGTGCAGTGGAGCCTTTGGAAATGCCCGGTGGTTTGCACGTGCCGACGAGAAGGCTCTTGGCGCACCCTATACTGGGTCGGTCGATCAGCAGTCCCACGTGAGAGGCCAGGCCGAACCGACGCGGGTGGGCGTAACCCTGACCGTCGAACAGAAAGGCATCCGGTTCACAATTGAGCTTGCGCAGCACGACCAGGATCGCCGGTGCCTCGCGGAACGAGAGCAACCCCGGCACATACGGAAATCGAACCGGGAGACGGACTACGTGCTGCTCGACGACCTCGCCGGCGCGCACATCCCAAACCACAACACCGGCAATACACTTCTCTGGTTCCTTTGAGAAGGCCAGATCAACGCCGGCCAGTAGTCTCAGGCTGCCAACGCGACCTCGCCGGATGACCCGACCGGCCAGCTCACGCTGTATGGTGATGGCTCGTCGTGGTGTGACAGACCAGGAGTGCAACGCGCGAGGGATCTTCAAAGGGACTTACGTCCGATTCGCTCGTGTCTTATCGCTGTCAACGCGGTCAATCGCAACAAGCCCACGGATAATATTCAGAGGGCGCCAAGAGAACCCCATCGTCTACGACCGGCCTACTCATTCCGGTCGGCACGGCTAAGCATTTGTTGCCGATCACCCACGGTGACCACAGTTTTGCGCTTTACCCCGCTGCGAAGGTACGTCACGGGTACCTCCGTGCCGACGGGAGTGAAACCAACCAGCCGCACGAGGTGATCGGAATCCTCGATCGGCATGCTGTCATACTCGACGATGATGTCTCTGGCCTTAAGGCCGGCTCGTGCCGCGGGCCCGTCCCGGAGACTTATGCTCCTGAGTTCAGCACCGCGATAGACGCGCTTATCGACGACAAGCGTAGACTGCGGCGGATCGACGTCCTGCACCAGAACGCCGAGAAATCCGTAATGGACCTCTTCCCCGGCCTTGAGCAGATCCAGGATACGCCGCGTGTTCTTGTCCACGGGGATGGCAAACCCATGGCCCTCGGTAACACCCGAACTGGTTTCAATCGCCGTCACAATGCCGACCACCTCACCGTCCAGATTGAACAACGGGCCTCCGCTGCTTCCCGGGTTAATCGCCGCCGAGGTCTCGATCATGTTGCCGTAATATTGGAGGTCTGAATTGCGGACCAGCCGATCCGTCATCTGCCTCCCCAGTGCACTGACCACGCCATACGTCACGGAGGTCCGGCCGTCGTCATTAGCGAGGCCGAATGGGTTCCCACAAGCGAATACCCATTGATTGACCTTGACGCCGGACAGATCGCCGAAGTCAATCGCCTTCAAGTTATCAACCTCAATCTTGAGTACGGCCAGATCGGAGCGTTGATCTGCCCGTACGATTGTGGCGTCGTACTTCAGGCCGTTGTGAAGGATCACCGAGATTACATTCGCCTCTTCGACGACGTGTCGGTTGGTCACCACGTGCCCATCAGAGTCGATGACAAAGCCGCTGCCCTGGCTATGGGGACGCAGCACGAGTCTTGTGCCTGCGTTTTTGGGGTCGCTGACCCGATAAGTCCTGATGGCCACGACACTGGGTCGTATGTCTTCCGCCAGCTCGACAAAGGCGGCTTGAAGTGCCTTCAGATCCGCAAGCTCATACTGCTTGGGCACCCCGGCATAGGCCCCAAGCGGCCATCCGGCGGTCACTGTCAGCACGAAGATGGCCGCTATACGGCCTCCTACGGTCTTTCGTTGCGACCCGGGCCGATTCACAAACATAACACCCTTCCCCTCAAAACTCCAAGTCCGAATACATAAGCGACGATTTGTTATATTATAGCCGGGTATCCGGCGGGCGTGTAGATAAACCAGTGGCAAAATCGGACGCCTCCGATTCGCCGGACCGTGCCTGTGACTTCATGGTAGGCTGTAGTTGTGAACGACGCCACGCTTGAAAGGCTCGAGTTCGACAGTATCCGTCAAACACTTGCGACGTATTGCTTAAGCTCTCTAGGCAAGCGGCTGGCCCGAACGATCACACCGTCGACCAAGCCCAAAGTGGTGCGGGATTGGCTCACTCAGGTGCGTGAGCTTGCGGCTGTCGCTTCCCAGGAGTCCTTCCCGCCGATGGCCGGTGTCCATGACGTGCGCGAGTATGTTCGGGCCTCTGCATTCCCTGCGCCGTTGGAGCCCGAAGCGTTGGCCAGCATCGCCGAAACGCTCGGGGCCACCGCCGGCCTTTGCGACTGGTTTGCACGAATCGGGGATGCGGCCCCGTCCCTGAAATCAGTCCGGAAACAGATTGTGGATTTGAGCCCCATAGGCGACACCATCAACGATGCCATCGACGGCCGCGGGCAGGTGTTGGACTACGCCAGTCCCAAGTTGACATCGATCCGTAATGCCATAGCAGAGGCACGCAGCCGCATCCGTGGGGTCTTTGAGCGCATCCTGCGGCAGCCCAGCCTGACCAGGATGCTGCAATACGCCGGGACCACGTTTCACAGCGACCGAATGGTGCTGCCGCTCAAAGCGGAGTACCGGGGCCGCATTCCCGGAATCATCCACCGCAGCTCCGATACGGGGTCCACGATGTTTGTCGAGCCGGCTGAATCCGTGGAGCTCAACAACACCATCGTCCGCCTGCGCGACGAGGAGAGTAAGGAGGTAACCCGCATTCTTCGCCTGCTCACCCAGAAGGTGCAGGCCAACGCCAAAGCCATACTACTGGCACTGCGAGCCATCGGGATCCTCGACCTGATCACCGGGAAATGTCGCTATGCACGGAAGCGGTCCTGCATATGTCCGCAGATCGATGGAAAAGGCGTGCTCGATCTGCACCAAGCCCGGCATCCGGTGTTGATCGAGCTGTTCGAGCGGGAGGCGCAAGAGGGCAAGCCCCATCGCCAGGTCGTGCCCATAGACATCCGCCTCGGCGATGACTTTGATGTCCTTGTTGTTACAGGCCCAAACACCGGGGGCAAGACGGTGACCCTCAAGACCGTCGGGCTGCTGGCCCTGATGACCCAATGCGGTATTCCGATCCCGGCCGCTGAGGGTTCGCGGATGCCCGTGTATCGTCAGGTCTTCATCGACGTTGGCGACGAACAGAGCCTGCAGCAGTCGCTTTCCACATTCAGCTCACACCTTGGCACTCTGTTGGAGATCATGCGCGACAGTGGCGAGCGGTCGCTGGTGCTGATCGATGAACTCGGCGCGGGGACCGACCCGGACGAAGGAGCCGCGATCGGGCAAGCGGTCGTCTCGGAACTGCTGAAACTCGGTGCCCAGGGCGTAGTGACCACGCACCTGTCAACGCTAAAGGCCATCGCATATACCACCCCGCGGGTGGACAATGCAGCCGTCGAATTCGATCCGGAGTCGCTGAAGCCGACCTTCCGCGTGCGTATGGGTGAGCCGGGCAATAGTAACGCATTGATCATCGCCAAGAGGTTGGGGATGCCGGCCGGGTTGGTCAAACGGGCGAAGTGGTTTCTCGACGACCGGGCACGGGCACTGAACAAGGCCATTGCCGGTACGCTGCAATCACGCCGGGAGGCTGAGGAAGCCAGACGACTGGCTCGCCAGGCCACACTCGAAGCCCGGCGCGAGCGTGCCCGGTTTGAGCGCGGCCGCCAGGAGCTGGAACAATCCAAGAAGACGTTCCACGACTGGACGCATTGGATCGACGAGCTTAAACCCGGCGATGACGTGTATATCAAGCCGCTAAAACGCCCTGCCAAAGTCGTCCGCATGGAACTGCACAAACAAAAAGCCCTAGTCTCCACGGGGGCGATGGACATTGAAGTCCCTCTCCGCGACATCGATCCACCACCAACGGAGAAGTAGTACCGTGTTTCATAAGTTCCGCGACTACCTGAACCGCGGGCTCAAAGCCCGCGCGGACTCTCCGGCAGAGGGTAACCCTCCGCACTCCCACAACCGTAATAATGCCTCGGTGAGGCTTACGCGTCGGTCATTTCGTGACGGTCACGGTGCCGTTTTGGGCGATCAGGAGTCCGAAGTCCTTTCCGGTTATGCGCCAGTGTGGATAGTAGGGCGTCGATTCTAAGTGAACCAGTTCCACAACGGCCTTTTCGAGATACGCTGGATCAATGCCGAGCTTCTCCAGCACCTCACGAGCGATCTCGAGGGCCTCGGCTTTGGATACCGGCAGATACGCGACGGGTCTTTTGACCCATGATGCCTCCTTGAACCGGCCGTCCTCGGCATCGACCAGCACGACCACCGCGGTACCGCCGCTGGTCAGGTCAGAGGATACGGCGGCCACGGCAACATCGAAGGGGACCGCGTAATAGTCGGCGCCGGCGCTACTTGTCACGAAGAGCGGCGTACCGGGGACGGTGCGTGCGAACCGCCGGGCGAAAGCGTCATCGTACGGAATAAGCTGCTCCGAGACGCCGTCGACGGCCGCCTTGACGATCCACGAATTGGCCTCCTCCACCAGCTCATCCGGCGGCGAATCCTGATTGCGCACGGCGTCGATCACTTCTTTTGCTTCTACCGTAAACCTGGCGGGCGATGCAACATAGAAGAGTTCCTCGGTACCGTCCGTCTCCGGCGGTTCGCAGATTGCGACGTATTCGCCGTCATACGCGTCGCCCGTTGTGAGCGGCAAGTAATACGTGGCCAGGAACTCGGCGATGGTCTTGTAGCTGTTCTCCCCAATTCCCCCAAGAGAGGCCGGGAAGGGATCGTTGACCCAGAAGCCGTAGACATCGAGTTCCGGGGGCAACGGATAGGCATCCTCGCTGGTGTGAATACCTCTGACGGCCATCCAGTTGGAATAGTCCCCGTAGGCGGCAATGACGCCGGGGACGTGCAAGGGGTGTCCTTCCTCGTGCCCGCCATAGGTTCCTATCTCGTAGGCGATCCACTGGGCGATCTGCTTGATGATCTGGCTGCTGTCCGTGTCGTGTCGCTTTGAGAAATTGTAGCCGTACTGGGAATAGGGCAGCGGGCGGTAGTCCTGGATGGTGTGCCACATCCCCACCAGGTCGAGATAGTCCAGACCGGGTGTGGCATTATGATCGATCCCATAGGTGTAGAGCGCTCCCTGATCGTCAAAGGTCATCGGCGGTGTCGGGTCCTCATCGGCGTCCCAATACATGTAGTTGAGGGTCATCTGTGCGATGGCCGGTCCGGTGTACTCGTTGTAGTCCGGTCCCTCGGCCTCGTACATGGGGAAGTCGGTCAGGTCGAGGTAGAACTCGTCGAGGACCAGATCGAGGTAGATGCTGCGCGCGTCGATCTCCCCCTGCGTTACGAGATGGTCCGTCACGTTGATGAAATTGGTGCCATCCTTGGCGATGTACCGCAGGGTATCGCCCGCGTTTACGTCAGTACCGATACCCAGGTCGAGCGTGTACTGGTTTACTGCCGTGCTCGCCTGAAAGGTCGTACCCGTGTCGAGATTCGTGACCTCGACCGTCACAGGATCGACCGGTTGGGTCATCCCCGGATCGTAGAAGCAGGAACCCGTGAGTGTCAGGGTCGGCGGAGCGAGGAACGGCTCAACCGCACTCCAGTAAGACGCCATCGCGCCGTCAATGGTCCAGTTGTTCACAAAATCGCAGTCATCAGCACAGTTGTAACCGCAGCAGCCGGTGAGCTGGCCGACGACCTCGCTGTCTCTGTTCAAGACTGGAGAGCCGCTGCTCCCACCCATGGTGGAGCCCTGGATATTGGTGCTGTAGATCCAGTCACCCCGCGGAATACCGCCGCATATCGGTGTAGTCGTATCGACCTCATAATCCGCGTACACCTGCGGTCCGAAATTGGCGTTGCTGATTCGGTAAAGCGGCGTACCGTTGCTGAACGCGACAGGTGAGTTGTTCCACCCGAGGAACGTCGCTCCGGCCGGGGGATCCTCATCGAGCGTCGCAAGCGTATAGTCACCCACGGTACCTGTGGCCACGACGGTGATCCCTACGGTGTCGGAGGGGGGAATCGTCCCACCGTGCACGAGACTGCCGGGACACTCCCCATTACACGAGTCCGTGGTGTAATTGAACCAGGTTTCCAGGTTGGAAATACTCGCGTCAAAACAGTGATTGGCCGTCAGGAAGTATGGGATTTGCGTGCCGGGGTCGGTGTCTGCAAGCAGTCCGCCCGTACACGTATAGATGTACGGCATTATGATCCACTCCATCTTCGCGACGGCATCTTTGGCCGGGTCCGCCGGCGTGCCGCTTGTACAATTTGCGTCGATCAGACAGGGTGCGTTGTCCGCGCAAGGCCAGGTGTCGGCAGCAGCGGCACCTTCCGCCTCCCGGCTTGCGGGTCGAGCATGAATATGTCCCAAATCCGAGACCGCGAACGAGATCTTCACTCTATCAGCTTCCTTGTAACGGAGCTGGATCACGCCGGTGTCTGAGGCAATGGAACGAGTCCAGAAGTCTCCGTTTCCGTTTCGGCCCACGCCGACGTACGGCCCGTCAGCCGCACCGCTCGGGCTGCAGAAGAACATCTCCGCATTAGGCGGAAGCGAGAAGTTCGTGAAGTGCACACGAATGGCCTTGGCTTCTGGTGAGGTCACCGTCATCGCCCACACGAAGCCGCCATCCTTCGTCTCTTGGATCACACCACGTTGGAAGCCCTTTCCATTCACAACCTCGACGCCCGGCGAGATTGTCTTGACCACGCCGATGCGCAGCGGGGTCCCACTCATGTACGGCTCGGCCAGATCGTCTCGATCCTGTTGCGTGAGTTCGACGTTGGTGGGATCGTCCAGTGCTCCTTCCGGCATCTCGGCTATGAGCTGAGCGTGCAGGTCCTTCTGCCAAGCGAGACGCTCTTCAAGCGTCATGCCACCTACGGCCACTTCCGCGGCAGCACGTTTGACTGGCCTTGCCACGTCTTGCGCGCTTGTGGTCGAAACCGCCACAAGAAGCGCGGCGGCAGTGACGGTCAAGAGACACGCCAGAATCCCCTCGGTACTTTTCAATTGCCGATTCTTCATCATGGAACCATCCTCCGAAAACGATATAGTAATGTGGGCGGACGACGCATCCGTCCTGATGACTGACTCAGATGTTACCCATCCTCTCTTCCGGGGACCGTAATGAGACGACTTGCCGTGCGCAGGTGTGAGCCGCACGGGCGCACCTGAGGTATGGCCTGTGGGGTCCACCCGTAGCCCTGCGCCCAGCCAGCTTCTCTCCAAGAATCCGGCACATATTGACGCGATCAAGACACAGAAGCCACGCCGATCCGGCCTAGCTCAGGTCGGTCGGTCTCACCGTCAAGTTAGCGACGGACGAAACAAATGCAAGAAAAAAGGCAACCGTGGGTGCATGAACGTTTATACAAAGCCCGAGAAACATAGGCTCATTACTTCCACCGCGTCGATCTCCTGATGGGACCACCCGCATTTTTGACGGCAAGAACGGGCTTTCGGCCCGCGAGTACGGTCATGTACCCCGGCCGCCACGGTGGGCAGCCGCTATGTAAAAACGAAGTCTGCTGTAGAGCGTAGCACACAGGTGCAAGACTATTACTGAGTGGGACAGAACTTTTGCTGTTTTTGGGCCAGATTCGCCAGCAGGTCGTCGAACGATTTGGCGAACAGGTCCACGCCATCGGTGAGGAGCTTGTCGGTGACGGCTTCCCCGTGGATGCCCAGCTTTTCGAGCTGATCGAAGACGGCGTGGGCTCCGGGCAGATCGTGGCGGATGGTCACCTCCGTGCCACCTTCGTGGAGAGCCGCGTCAATGGTATGTGGCGGTAAGGTGTTGACGGTGTTGGGGCCGACGAGACTGTCGACGTACTTTGTGGGTGGATAGGCGGGGTTCTTCGTGCTGGTACTCGCCCAGACCGGCCTTTGGACACGTGCGCCCTTGGCAGCAAGCGCGGTGAACTCGCCCGAGGGGTCGAAGACCTGCTCGAATCTGGCGTAGGCCAACTTGGCGTTGGCAATCGCGGCCATACCAAGCAAGTCCTCGATATCGGCCCGCGGCGGATGCTTCTCCTTCAGGAGCTTATCGACAAGAGTATCGATCCGGCTTACAAAGAACGACGCTACGGAGGCCACCTTGGACAGATCACCTCCGGCTGCATCGAATCGCCGGAGCCCATCAGTGTAAGCCTGCATCACCTTTTCGTACATCGTGAGCGAGAAGATTAGCGTTACGTTGACGTTGATCCCGTCGCCGATCAGCGTTTCGATTGCGGGAATGCCTTCATCGGTCGCAGGCACCTTGATGAGGATGTTAGGCCGATTGAGATTTTCAAACAGCCGCCGTGCCTCAGCGATCGTCCCATCGGTGTTGTAAGCTAGCTTGGGATTTACCTCGAGACTGACATAGCCGTCGACGCCGTTTGTTCGATCGTATATCGGCCGGAGCACGTCGGCCGCGTCGGCAATATCGGGCAGCACAAGACCTTCATAAAGCCCCATGCCGCTTCGACCGTCAGCCAGAAGCTTTTGAAACGCCGCGTCGTAGTCGGTACTGTTGGTGATCGCCTTCATGAAGATCGTCGGATTGGATGTCACACCAACGACACCGAGATCGATCCACCGCTGCAACTCACCGGACTCGATCATTCCGCGGCCCAGATTGTCGCACCAGATGGACTGCCCTTGTTCGTACAGCTTTTGGATCGTGTTGCCCACCTTGTGGCTCCTCGTCAAACAGGACGTTACCCGCCCGGCTTACCAGCCGTTCCGCATTCCATTGCACATGTCTGCCTGCGGCATCTGCGATTATGTCGAATTATAAGCCCACCGCAAAGCACTGGACGCCGACTCTTGCCGGCAGGCTGTGAAATTCGCAACTGCTTCGAGCAAAAGAGCATCGGAGTTTGTGGGTCGGACGGCAGTGGACACGGGCGAGCCCGGCGTGCTAGTGCCGTTTCCGCTCGGAGGGTTTCGTGCAAAGAAGTGCCCTAGTACCGTGTTTCATAAGAAACGCGACTTTCATTGCTGGACCGAGAATCCCTTCTCGGTCCCGCGATTACCTGAGCCGCGGGCTTTAGCCCGCGCGGTGCTCCGCGCAGGCTAAAGCCTGCGGCTCGGCGCGTGATCTATAGTCGTAGTATTTGTGAAACACGGTACTAGCGCCGACGCACGGGAGGACGCGTCGGCGAGGGTTCGGATGGTGCGTCCGGCTTTGGCTCAGCCAACGTAGCGATTAGAGCGTCACCGGGCGCCAGACCCTGTGTGGCCGCCGCGAGGTGCGCAGGCTCGTCCGGGGCGACGAAATGGATAGATGAAGCGAGCTGGTAGAACTTCACCGCGTACTGCTGAGCGATCGCCCCAGCCAGGCAGCCGGCGCCGGCCAGGATCGGATCGGTCAGACTCGTGACGCGGACCGGAATGAACATCTGGAACAGCTCAATGACCACGGAGATCGCCACGCCGGCAGCCGCAATGGCCAGCGGTCGTGACCTGGGCCCGGCGCCGGTCATCCCCGTCCAGCACGTGGCCAGCAACGCCGAGAAGACAACATAGCAGGCGAACTTCTCCATGGCGTCATCCATCATCAGGTCAAAGCGGGCTATGAAATACCCATAGAACGGAAGGAAAGCCTTGGAGGCGAAGGATTCCGCCGGCCCATCACTTCCCAGATCGAAAGTCAGCGGAATCAGACCAGCGTAGAAGATGTACCCGGCCGCGACAGCGCATCCGACCTTGGCGAGTCTTTGCCAGGCCTGAGCTTGGAGCGCGGGCGTGATACGCCCGCTGTCGCGCAGGTAGATTGACACAGTGACAAGGCCGAGCCACAGACCCAGCAGGCGGAACAGAATATCCGTGACGTCACACGCCCGGGAGATGATCGGAAACTGCAAAGCGCTCAGGCCGACGGCGAACGTCCCTCCAAGCCAGAATACCAGCACCTTGGCCGCCCACCGGCCAAATCCGTAGTCGTATCGTACGACCGACAACCACAACCAGGCTAAAACTACAAACGAGGCGCACTCCGCCGCCCATCGTGACCAGCGTTTCATGCGCTGCCATTTAAGATGGGAGTACGCGGTATAGTCGCCCCGGGCCAGCACCTCGTCGGTGAGAGCCTCATTCATCTTGCCCGCACGGAAGGGAACCAAGTTGGCGGACTTGACCGCCCGTTTTAACCGGCTCGTATCAAACGAAAACGAGAAGGGGATGGCGGCGAACACGACCAGCACCAGGCAGTAGAGCTTCAGAAGGACAGCCTGCGGGCGGTAGCGGAGTTCAAAGACAACGGCTCCCAACAACCGACGACCGATCCAGCGACACATCCATGTAATGGACGCCCCAAGGGATGCCCCAAGGACGTTGCTCACGAAATCGATAAAAGAGGATACCCGCGCAGGCGAGTAGGCCTGAATCCACTCGATGGCACCGCTGAGCGCGGCGGCGATGACGATCGTCACGGGCAGTACCAGTGTCCGGCTTCTTAGGATTAACGATAGAGCCCAATAAAGTAGGGCTCCAAGCGGGACGTACAGAAAGATGTTGCTGACGATGTCCGGGAAAGTCAGGGGTGTGACCTTGGCCCCGAAAAGGGCGGTCGATCCGGCGTTCGGGCGGCCCCCCATAAAATCGAATGGCACAAGCCCGGCCTGCAAGACAAACAGGACCGCCAGGATCGTCAGCAGCCCGACATAACGCCGAACCAGAAACCGAACGGTAGGATGACTGACAGCGTTCATGCTCATGGGCGAAACCCTGACAGCCATCAGAGCAGTCCGCGGGACCGGCGCACGTTGCAGCTACGGACCAGTGCGGAACCGTCTCGGCGGCCACTCGACCGGGTATATCGGGCCAGCAGGTGTCCAGCCGTTTGGTGCTTTGACGGTGGCAGATTCGTCCAGCAAGATCAAGTCGCGAATGCAGGTATGCACGAGACGTTCGAACTCTGCTCGCGCCAGGGCCCGGGAATCGGTGTCCCACAAATCGGCCGGTTTGCGACAGTACTTCTGCTCCGGTGGTGCGACCGAGACGGCCTGGGCGTGGAAGGAGGCGATCGGCTGCGCCGACGCAGTGTCGTACAGAACACCCAGCACCTCCGATTCAGTGCTGCTCAGCTCATTCATCGCGTAGATGAGCCCCAGTCGCGCGTGCAGGGCCCGAAACGCCGCCAGAACCTGCTCGGGATCAGCCACGCCACCGCCCAGGTCGCGGTCCATGATCGGGAACACTTCGCTGACCGCCATCTGGTCGTCCAATGCCCGGTTCCATTGCAGGAACTCGTTGCGGGGGTCGGTGAGCAAGTAGGGCCGCAAGATGGGCAACCGCCCCTCCGAGACCTCGAGGGCGACCCGTGTTACCGCCAAAGATGCGGGAAACAGCCCGCGCGTGGGTTGATCTACCAGAACGCGATACCCCTTATGGACCGGTGCGACCGGTTGGGTCGAAACGTGTTCCCAGTTGACAAGGGGTTTCGGCGTCCACATCTCGACACGCTTTGCCGCGCAGCCGGACGCAAGAATCGCAAGCAAGGCGGTGACTGCGACGACACCTCTCGCCCGTTGTCGTATGAGACTAGTCCTCATCTTGTCGGCGCACTCGCCCCGTATGGGTCAAAACAGCTTCAAGACGGTGACCTATGCAGTCACCGTTTGGATATCGGGAGGGTGCCGAGCATACTGCTCCAAAAAAGGGAGCTGACACAACGCGCCACTTGCACAGCTTCCATTATCGGTCTTGAAAGGTGAAGTGCCTTTGCCTCGCCAACTAACGCGTCCCGATAACTCACCTTGCCTGCAAAACTGACCGATGGGTTTCGGGGACTCGCAGGCAGAGAGAGCTTTCATGGGCGTGCACATCGCCGCCGGCACCGAGGGGCACGCTGTCATCGTGCCTGGACTGGACCGTCTGGGCGCCGAGCGACGTCTTTCCCGTCGGGCCGCCCTGGGATCCGTTTGGGAGCGCGTGCTCCGTGTTATCGGCCGTGTGGTGCTGGGCCTTCCTCCCTCCACCTGGATGTTGGTCGACATTTCGGTCCTATTGGCTGGGGTATATGCCGCGTTTGCGATCCTTCAACCGCCGCAGCTATCCTCGACACCACACGTCGCTTTGTGGCAGGCATCGGCTGTCTTCGCTTTCGCAGTGATCATCGGCAGCCTTGTTTTCGGACTCTACGAGCGCGAGACGATCAGAAGCCGGTCGCGCATCCTCACCCGACTGGGGTTGACCACCACAACCGCCGCCGTGGTTGCCTACGCGATCATCTACGTCATCATGTATGCGACGGTGACTCGGCGCGTCTCGGCTCTGGCGATGTCACTGTTCGTGGTAGGTGGCGCAACCATTCGGCTGGGTGCATGGTGGGTGGTTCACAAAGTGCGTAGCGGGCTGCTGGTCGTCGGCCCCCGTGCTCTGTTCGAGTCGTTTGAAACGGCGCAGGCAAACGAGTTGCTTCGTGAGTACCGCCTTGTCGGATACACAACACCGGATGAAGACTCAACTGCGGCAATCCATGACCCGTTCTATCTGGGAACCATACACGAGCAAATCGACAGGCTGGGACACCTGGGTGTCACAGACATTGTAGTCGGCGGCAGCCCCGCCCGGGATCCGAGCGTGATGGAGTGGATGATGCCCTGCTTGCAGCGGGGCTGTCGGGTAACCAATGAAGCCATCTTCTACGAAAAAGCCACCGGTCAGATTCTGGTCGACGAGATCACCCCGTCATGGTTTCTATTCGCTGATCTGAAAGTGCACTGCGACGAACATGCCACGCTCAAGCGGGTAATGGATCTGGCGATTGCCGGGCTCGGGCTTTGCCTGTCGGCGCCGCTGTGGCCTCTGATAGCCCTGGCTGTGAAGCTGTGCGACCGTGGGCCGGTCTTCTATTCGCAGGACCGGGTCGGACAGAACGGCAAGGTATTCAAGCTCTATAAGTTCCGCACCATGCGGCCCGATGCGGAGAATGGCAAGAGTGTGTGGTGTTCTCCCAACGACCCGCGGGTGACACGCGTCGGGCGGTTCCTGCGTCGAATCAGGTTGGACGAGCTCCCCCAGCTCTACAACGTGCTTGTCGGGCAGATGTCAATCGTAGGCCCCAGGCCGGAGCGGCCTGACATCGTGGGCCAACTGTGCCGGGAGGTCCCTTACTACCCCGAGCGACATCTGGTCAAGCCGGGGATCACCGGCTGGGCCCAGATCAGCTTTCGATACGGTTCGTCTACTGACGACGCCAAGCGGAAACTACAATTCGATCTGTATTACCTCAAGCACATATCCTTCGAGCTGGACATCATCATTCTGTTCCGCACGGCGGGTACGTTCCTGCACGGGGCGTGCTGACTTGACGCCGGCACCGGTCAAAATCCGGTTCCAAACCCATCTGTGGCAGGAAGGTCGACGCGCCGCCTTCAACCACGCAACGGCAAGCCGTCGGCGTCGCGCATCGCGCCGCAGAAGCAGAGGATGCCCTCAATAAAAGCCCACACTGCCACCACGGGCGATAGCACGAAGAGCGAGCCAACCGTGAGAGCGGCTTGCAGAATACCGATCCCGGTGAATCCCAGGTAAAATCGATGCACCCCGAACGCTCCGAGCAATACACCCAACGCGCCCGCCACCCAACGGTTCCGCCAGGAATAGCCCAGAAAGTTCTGTTGCGGGTAGTTGTAGTGCGGCGGGGCCGTTGGAGGAGCTGCTCCGGGCGCCACCCTCCTAACGAAGCGCCACGGTTCGAGCGTATGCCCACAATGCGGGCACTCGACCTGCGTTTGTACGTGCTGCGGGGCAACGAGCATGGCCTGTCCGCATTGAGGACAGTAGATTGTTGCCGGCTCCAACCCAGGGGAGCGCCCGTAGGCGTCGCTCATGGCACCGCTCCTGTAGCCATAGCTATCGTATCCGAGTTACACCCAGCCTGTCACGCCCGGAGTGGCTGAGAACCTTCCCTTGCGGGCGGGAGGTTCTGTCGGGATATTGCCGGGAAGCCCTCGGATATTTGTGTTGTTCGGGATCGGTCGCGCATGGATTTGTACGATCAGCACGTGCATTCAAACCACTCGTTCGACTCGCAGGCGGACCCGGGCGCTAGCGTGGGCCGCGCCATCGCTTGCGGGCTTGCCGGGCTTACCTTCACCGAGCATTTCGATACCCATCCGGACGATTGGACCGGATGTACGTATGATGATGAGGCCTACTCGGCGACAATCAGGAGGCTTCGGGCCGACTTCGGCGATGCGATCTTTATCGGCAAGGGGATCGAGGTGTGCTACCAGCCCGACCGGATGGACTTTGTCCTCGACTTCCTGCAGCGTCACCAGTTTGACATGGTGATGCTGAGCGTCCACTACTTTGGTGGCCTTGCGGTGTATAAACGTGAGAACTGGACGGGGCTGGACAGCGTGGCGGGAACCCGGCGCTACCTCGAGACCGTGCTGGACGCCGCTCGATACTGCCAGCGATTGCACCAAATCCACGGCCGTGTCTTCGATGTGCTCGGTCATCTTGACCTGGTGAAGCGTTACACGCAGCGGTTCTTCGACACACACCATATATCGCAGTTCGAGGATATACTGGACGAAATACTGCGAACCTGTCTCGCAGCCGACCTGGTCCCTGAGGTCAACACCTCGACACTGCGGCAGGAACTTGCAGAACCCATGCCTGATGCCGACACCGTGACCCGGTATGCCAAGCTTGGTGGTAAGGTCATGTCACTCGGTTCCGACGCTCATTGTCTCGAGGATGTCGGCGCCGGATTCGAATGGGCGGCAGCCATGCTCCGCAAGGCGGAATTACCTTACACCAGCATCTTTAAGGAACGCCGGCGGGTGATGATCCCGATCGACTGAATACCCGTAGACAGGTGGGGATGCCGCCATTTACGTAACAGACGGTGGTGAGGCTCCATCAAGAAGAGCGCGTGGTGCTCTTTCGATCTCCGTGATCATGGCCCCGCGTCGCCATATCCGTACGTCGCCGGTGGATTCCGACAGGGTGATCGCGATGCTCTTGGTGTTGGCAGTGATGGCGGCTGCGGTAGCGTGGCGTGCACCGAGTCCTTGGGGCAGCTTCTCGCCTGCAATGGCCGGACGAAGCGTGGCGCACGCCGTGACGATCACCCCGTTGCCCTTTATGATGAAGGCCCCGTCCATCTTGGCGATTTCCTTCACCGTCTCGGCTATGGAGTCATTGAGGATGTTACGCTCCTTCTCGGTATAGCCCTTGAAGGGATTGATACGCCCCTCCAGACTGTACTTTTCCACTTCCCGATGATCACCAATGACCAGCAGGGCACCGACCGGCTTGCCTTCACGCCCCTCATGAGCCAGCTCCAGCGCGATTCTCAGCACCTTCTCGAAGATCGGTCTGCGAATGTGCTCGGTCAGCTTGGGTTGGCCGACCGACTGAAACAGCTCATACTCCTCCCCGACGCGCATGGTAACGAGCGTGTCTATGCTGCGGCCGGCCACACCACTTAGGAACACGAACACATCGCCCGTATTGAGGAGGCCCTGCGCGAAGGCGATCAGTGTGGCCATCTTGATCTGGTCCATCCGCGTCAGGTCGAAGCCCGGCACGGTCAGGGCCTCGGCGGAGATTTCCTTGGCACGTTGCTCGTCCTGAGCGTCTCGGCAGACCAGAATAGGCTTGGTCGGCGGCTTGAGGGCGGTCTGCAAGGCGGCCAGGTCGTCCAAGGCACTGACATAGACGAACAGAACGCTGGCCTTCACGGCCTTGGCAACAGCAGCGGCGGCAGCGATGACGGGGCCTGCGATGTCAGTCTCGGCTTTGGGCATAAAACACTCCATCAACGATGCTGTGTTTGAGACGCATCACCCTCAGCACTATACTGATCGGCATGCCGGCCCACAAACTCACGTACCTGTGTCTTGTGATGGCGGCGGTTGGCCCGGTACTGCTGATCCCCGCTCGATGCAGCGCCGACGCGGCAGAACCGCCGGTTCCGACGATCGACGAGAACCACCGCACGTTCCTCTCCCGCCTGGGGCGTCGGACCGTGCGGGATGCTGTTCTGGGCCGCAACACCTACGAGCCGGAGTATGTACCGGCGGCGCTTAAGGAGCTTGCTGCCGAGGTGGTCGTCCGGCTCCGGCAGAGCGGATATCTACGTGCCGTTGCGGCGGCAGGTCCCGCCCCACTTGCTGCAGCGACCCGAGATGCTGCCCTGACCGCGGCCGAAATGCTTTCGACGACAGGTGCCGTTGACCTCGACGTGGTTAACGCTCTGTTGATCGAGATTGAGGTCGTGGGGCCGGCACAATCCATCACCGTAGAGACGGATTGGACTCTGCCGCGGGCCGTCGACCCGTTCGTCGAGCCGGGCATCCACGGTCTGGTCTTGACCGGGCCTCGGGTCCGACATCGGTTCTGTCCGACGGAGTTGTACACCAGCGATCTGGTCCTCGCCGATGTGCTGAAGCAACTGGCCCAGGCTACACACCTGAATCCCTCGCAGCTCTCGGACGTACGTCTTATGCGCTTTCGCACGGTCCATTGGTACCAACCGAGTCTGAGTGACAAGGTTGTGTCGCTGTACCGTGGAATGACGATCATACCACCCGAGGCCGTCACGCCGAAGGTCTTGGATGAAGCCATCGCCCGCCTGGCGGAGTATATGGCCTACAGGCAGCTCGACTCGGGGCTGTTTGCATATCAGTACGAGCCGGGTTCGGACCGTTACAGCGACCAGCAGAACCTGGTCCGCCAGGTCGGCACGGTGGTGGCGATGGCGGTACACGCCAGGTGGTTGGGGCATAGCGCGTCGGGCGCCGCTGCCGACGTCGGCATCCGCTACCATCTACAAGGGCTTACCGAGATTGACGGCGTCGACAATGCGGCTTTTATCAAAACAGCCGACGGACGTAACAAGCTTGGCGTCACGGCTCTATTGTGCCTGGCAATGGCGGAGCACCCGGAGCCGTCCCGATACGCCGACGCGCGTGAGGAGCTCATAAACGGGATGCTGTGGCTTCAACGGCCTTCGGGGATGTTCGTGACCGCATTTCCACCGGCACAGAAGATCGACGCCCAGGAGTACTTTCCCGGTGAGGCCTTGCTGGCGCTGGCGACCGACTACCGCCACAACCCGTCGGCCCGTGTCCTCGACGCATTCCATCAGGCGATCACGTTCTACCGGGAGTATTTTCGTGGTAGACCTTCACCCGCATTCGTACCCTGGCAGGTGCAGGCGTACACGGCAATGGCCGGTCACAGCAAGCGCAAAGACTACGTTGACTATGTCTTCGAGCTGACCGACTGGCTGGCGGATAAGCAGTTGACCCGGTCGAACTGCCCGTGGCCGGACTTGTGGGGCGGGATCGCCGCGTACAGCCCCGGTCGAGCCGGTGTGGCCACCGCGTCTTATCTGGAAGGATTCGCCGACGCTCTGGCGCTGGCCCGATCGGTAGGTGATACGGTGCGGGCGAGGCGCTATGAAAGGGTCGTCCGTGAGGCCGCCCGCTTCGTGATGCAATTGCAGGTCCGCCCGGAGGAGACCTATTTCATGCGTAGCCCGCAGGATGCCATCGGCGGTATCCGGACCAGTCCCTCGCTCAACCTCCTTCGCATCGACCACTGTCAACACGCCCTGGTCGGGCTGATCAAGGCCAGGCAGGTCCTCTTTCCCGATCAGGACTGACGGCGAGGTGATCGGGACAAGACACGACAAACAAGGCTCCAACCACCCCAAGGTAAGCCGCGCACTTGCCGTGGGATTTGTCGTGTTGACGCTGCTCGGTGTCGGGGTCACATCCCGGTATGCCCTTCTTTCGGTTGTTTTCGATGGTCTGGCGGCTGCTGTCGTAGTGGTGCCGGCGATGCTTATGGGCCTCTGGCTCGTGCCGCTCTTTCGTGCCGGATCGATGCCACTTCGGTGGCACTTACTGCTCGGCGCCGCCTTAGGACTGGGGCTGACCTCGCTGCTGGTTCTGCTGCTCGGCCTGGCGGGCGTTCTGCAACGACCCGTCTGGATAATCCTTCTGTTTGTCTTTGCAGTCTTGGGCATCGTGCGGATTCGTATGTTGGCAAACCGCGCGGACTACAATGAACATGCCCGCTCGCGGGTTGCCGAACCTCACAACGCCGGCGCCTGGTCGTATCTGTGGTTGCTTGCCTGCCCATTTCTGGTCCTGGGGCTTCTGGCCGCCTCCAATGCCCCGGGCTTTATCTGGCAGGAGGAGGGCTTCGGGTATGACGTCTTGGAATACCACTTGCTACTACCGAAGGAGTACTACCAGGCCGGCCGCATCACGTATCTGCCGCATAACGTCTACGCGAACTTCCCCGCCAACGTGGAGATGCTTTATTTGCTCGCGATGGTCGTGCTGAACGATGTGCACGACGTTGGCGTTGTGGCCAACATGATCCACCTGATCTTCGGCGTGCTTACGGTCTTTGCCGCCTGGGTTGCGGGAAGGGAATGGTCGCCGCAAGCCGGAATCATCAGCGCGGTAGTCGTGGCGACAGCCGGATGGCTCGCCTTCCTCTGTGGACTGGCCTACGTCGAAAACGGAATGCTGTTTTTCGGGATGGTGGCAGCCGCGTCGTTGCTTCGAGGTGCGAGGTACAGGGTCCTTGGGCGAGGCGGCAGTACTGAATCCGATCCCGCGGACCGGGATAGGCGGCTGAGTTGGATATCATTGGCCGGCGCTGTCGCGGGGCTTGCCTGTGGCTGCAAGTATACAGCCCTGCCCATGATCGCTGCGCCGCTCGGGCTTGGAGTGCTCCTCTTGCCCGGCGGCTCGATAGGGCGAAGAGTCGCCGGTGCATGTGTCTTCACGCTGGCCACGTCACTGACTTTCTCCCCGTGGCTGATCAAGAATCAGGTAATGACGGGCAATCCGGTCTTCCCCCTCGCCAACCAGGTCTTTGAGGCCACGCCGCCGGGTTGGGGAGCGGAAGAGACCGAGCTATGGGTTCGAGGGCACAGCACGCAGAGTCATCAACGAGCGATCAGTGCGCGCCTCGAGACGCTCTGGAACCACGTGCTGTGGGACAAGTACCATCGCTTTGGACCGGCCATCATCTTGCTGGCCGCTGCCGGATTCTTCGGGCGCAAGCGTGAACGGGTCGATCTTGTATTGCTGGTCGTGGCAATCACCCAGCTTGCAGTATGGCTGTCAGCCACTCATCTTTTTGCGCGCTTCGCTGTGGTTTTGCTGATTCCGCTTTCCCTGCTCTGCGGGCGTGGGCTACTCGGGGTAAGCCGTGTCGCTCGCAAAAGTATCATTGCGGCCGTGCTGCTTGCCGGCAGCGGTTGGAACTTTACCTTCGCTGCGCTGTTGCACAAGCAAGAGTCGCCTGGCGGTGCACCGGCCTCGCTGATCTACGATGGTCGGCTTGGGGGTTACGAATGCTTTGCCGTCGTGAACCATGAGCTTCCCCTCGACGCGAAGATTCTTCTGGTCGGCGACTCCAGGGCGTTTTATTTCAAACGACAAGTGGACTACTGCGTGGCGTTCAACCGGAATCCGTTTTTCGAGGCCGACCGCACCGCTGCAACCGGGCGGGAACTGCTGAACTGGTTACGCGACCAGGGTTACACGCACGTGCTGGTCAACTGGAGCGAGATCGGGCGTTTGGCCTCGACCTACGGCTTCTCTCCGGCCGTGAGCCCAAGACAACTCGAACAGATGTTCAACCGCTTGTCCGCTGCCGGTCTGAGCCGGCTTGGCGAATTCCCCCATCCTCAGAAAAACACGCGATACGTCGAGCTGTACGAGATACCGCGGTAGCCGACAGGGCTGATAATCTCACAATGTGATGACTTTTCGAGCAGCGTGCATGGTCGCCATAATCTCATCCATGTTGCTGATCCTGTCGAACAGCAACTCGTCTCCGATCCCGTAGTAATCGACGCAGGTGCCGCACGGGAGTATGTCCACACCATGCTCGTGGAGCATGCTCAGCTCGACCGCAACGTGGGAATCCTTCGTAGCCAACCGGACCGCGGAGTTGTACAGCACAATCGCCTCGACCTCTTTGGAGTTTCCCAGCTTTCGCAGGCACGTGGCCAGGAGCTTCCGGCCCAGCTTACGATCACCGTGCCCCATCTGGTCGCTGTTGATTACGACAACTGTCTTCATAGAAGGTACCTCATCCAATGCTCATAGCCGACGCAAGTCGCCAGCGTTCCGGCTACGGAACTCGTAATCCACGAGCCAAACGTGATAAAGCCTATACATTGATCAAGCTTACGGAGATTCCCGTTGATGACAACGGGGCCGGTATGCACGTAGAATAACCACCGCGCATAGGCGCGGGGTTTTTGCCTGGCCGCGCCTACGGCGACTATAGCCATGACGAACGAGTCAATCAATCACACCGCGTCCTCGAATACGAACGGCGTGTCTCCATCGGCGGCCGCTCCACGCGGTCAAGCAGTGCGGGATCGCCGTCTGATCAAACGGGGATTGGTCATATTCGCGGTCGCGCTACTCGTGCGCTTTGTCTACCTCTATGAGGTCAGGACGATCCCTTTTCTCAAATTCCCCATGGTGGACTCCCGGTCCTACGACCAGTGGGGGCAGCGTATCGCTTCAGGCGACTGGTGGGACGATGAAGTCTTCTATCAGGCACCGGCCTACCCGTATCTATTGGGCGTGATTTATTCAATCGCAGGGCACAACCTGATGCTGGTGCACGTTGTGCAGATGATCATGGGGGCGATGTCCTGCGTGCTGATTTACCTCGCGGGGCGGCGTTTTTTCGGCGAGGGAGCCGGACTGGCTGCCGGTGTGCTGCTGGCGCTGTATGCGCCGGCCATCTTCTTCGACGGCGTTATTCACAAGACCGGCCTGGGCCTGTTTCTGATGGCGCTGTTGTTGTACCTGCTGGCCCGTACCCTGGACAGGGCCACCGCCGTCGGCTTCGCACTCTGTGGGCTGGCCGCCGGCGTGCTTGCCCTAACTCGCGAGAACATGCTGCTGCTTATTGCCGTGGTGCCGGTTTGGATATTACTGCGAACCAAGGACTGCCGAATCAAAGGCCGCCTGGGCTGGACGCTTGGCTACCTCGCCGGGACAGCACTGGTGCTCGTACCAGTGGGACTTCGGAACTACAGCGTCGGGTCCGTCTTCGCGATCACGACTTTCAACGTGGGGCCGAACTTCTATTTCGGCAACAATCCCGACGCAAACGGGCTGTACGAGCCGCTTCGCCACGAGCGCCAAGATCCGTCGTTCGAACGGCAAGATGCCATTGATCTGGCCGAGCAGGCCCTCGGTCGCGAGCTCACGCCGGGTGAGGTCTCCAACTACTGGTTCCGTCGGGGGGTGGCGTTTGTCACAGGTCAGCCGGGTGCATGGCTGAGGCTGATGCTGCGTAAGGTACTGTTGACGTGGAATCGGTTCGAGGTGCCTGACACGGAGGACCTGTACACCTACGCCGAGTGGTCGTCGCTGTTGCGTGTGCTGAGCACGGTGTTTCACTTCGGCATCTTGGCTCCGTTGGGCGTAGCGGGAATCGTGCTTTCCTGGCGTCAGTGGCGACGTGCATGGGTGCTCTATCTGCTGCTGGTGTTCATTACGGCTGGTGTGGCGATCTTCTTCGTCTTCGCGCGATATCGCTTTCCGCTTGTGCCGGTGCTGGTTCCGCTGGCAGGATACGCCTGCATCGAAGGTCTCGGTGCATATCGCGCCCGGCAGGTACGTACTTTGGCCGTCGCTGTCGCCGCTGCGGTGGTGGCCGCCTTCCTGGTCAATCGCCCGATGGTGCCCGAGTCCGCCTATCGCAGCGTGTCGTTCGCCAATCTGAGCATTGCCTGTGGCCAGGCTGGTCGCACGGATGATGCCGAACGTTACCTGCACCGGGCGATCGAGTTGTATCCGGACAACGCCGCCGCTCATCACCGCCTGGGCATGCTCATGGCCCAAACCGGCCGGCCGGAAGCGGGTGTGAAGCACCTGCGCAAGGCCAGCGCACTTGATCCCACCGTTGCAGCTACGCACGTTGACCTTGCCAGGGTACTGGCCGGGCAAGGCCGGGCGGATCAGGCCGTGCTGCATTACCGCGAAGCGATCCGCCTGAAGCCGGATGGCAAGCACGCCAGGATGGCACTGGTTAAACTGCTATTGGCGAGCGGGTCAAGGGACGAAGCCCTGCAAGAGTTGGAGCTCCTCACGTTACTCGATCCGGATAACGCCCGGCTCCGTCTGCGCATGGGGCTGTTGTTGCGGGAAGTTGGCCGAGACATGGATGCGGATCGCGAGTTTCGCCTGGCTGTTAGCCTTGATCCTGCCACTGTTGAGGCACTTGAGACCGAAGGCATCAAGCTCTCCGCGGGAGACGACCGATTGCCGCCGGAACGGGCTCCTGAAGCACAACCGATGGACCTTGCAACAATTGCCGAGCAGGCTCGTCAGCTCGCCCGGATCGGGCGCTTCGTCGCGGCGATTGAACAATACCAAAGCGCGATTGAACTGCAGCCGGATAATCCATTTCTTCATTACGAAATCGCCAGCGCTCTAAGTGCCATCGACCGGCACCGTGAGGCCATGGAGCACTATAAGCGGACAATCGAGCTGTCACCCGGTTTTGCGGAGGCCCACAACAACCTCGGGCAGATCTACGGGTTGATGAACGACACCGAATCGGCTGTGAAGCACTACCGGCTCGCAGCAGCAGCAGACCCGGAAATGCTCCAAGCTCATTACAACCTCGCCACCGGTCTGGCGGCATTGGGCCGGTTCGATGAGGCCATCGCAGCCATGGAGCGCTGCCTGGAACTGGCTTCGTCGTCCGGTCGAACCGATCTGATAAGCCGCATCGAAGACCGCCTGGCACGTTTACGGCAAGAGGCACAATCGCGTCGCAAACGCAGTTCCGACCAGCCGTAGTGCTGCATCACAGGCCAAGGTGCGGGTCAAGTTCTCGGTGGCATGGGTCCCGAGGCACGTCGGGATTCGTCCATGGACCCGCTGGCGAAGCACAGGCAAGCTGGCGCTTGCCCATGCCACCCACCATCGGGTGTGCTACGTGTGTGCTTCGGTTGGTTGCCCCGCCTCTACGGATTCCAGCAGGATCTCCGCAACGTCCAATTGAGGGAGGTCTTCGCGGCCCTTGTCTGCCAGACCGTCGGTGAGCATACGCATGCAAAACGGGCAGGCGCTGGCGATGGCATCGGGGTTGGTGTTGAGTAGCTGCTGGGTCCGGGCCGCGTTGACGCGCTGATCGCCGGGCTCTTCTTCCTTGAACATCTGAGCACCGCCGGCCCCGCAGCACATCCCGCGATCGCGCGATTCCGCCGGTTCAACAAGCGTCAGGCCGGGAATACTCTCGAGTGCTTCCCTCGGGGCTTCGTATATGTCGTTGTACCGGCCGAGGTAGCAGGAGTCGTGGAACGTCACTTTCTTGTCGACGCGCTTAGTTGGCTCGAGTCTACCTTTGGCCAGAAGGTCAGCCAGGAACGTCGTGTGATGGATCACGTGGTAGTGTCCGCCGAAGTCCCCGTATTCATGCTGCAGCATGTTGTAGCAGTGCGGGCATGTAGTGACGATCTTCTTTGTGTCCGCTCCATACCGATTGAGCGTCTCGACGTTTTGTTGGGCGAACATCTGGAAGAGGTACTCGTTGCCAGCCCGGCGGGCCACGTCGCCGGTGCACTGCTCCTCGGTGCCCAGAATCGCAAAGTCGACGCCGGCCTTTTGCATCAGTTGGGCGGTAGCCCGTGTCACCTTCTTGGCACGATCGTCATAAGCCGGGGCGCAGCCCACCCATAAGATCACCTCCGCGTCCGGATGATCCGCCAGCGTCTGGACATTAAGGCCCTCGGCCCATTTGGCGCGCTCTTCGGCCGGGAACCCCCAGGGGTTGAAGCTGGCCTCGAGACAGCGGAAAGCCGTTTGAAGCTCGTTGGGGAACTCCCCGCGCTCCTGAACGAGATAACGCCGCATGTCGACAATCTTGTCGACATAGCTGATAAGGACCGGGCACTCCTGTTCGCAAGCCCGACAGGACGTGCAGGCCCACAGCACCTCCGGGTCGATCACCCCGTCGACGAGATCCTTGTAATGCTCGGGCGGGTCACCCTCACAGGAATCACCCCCGCCGAGTGCCTTGGCAGCGACCAGGGCCTTATCATGCTTATACAGAAAATCCCGCAGATCGAGCGTGAAGTGCTTTGGTGACAGCTTCTTACCGGTGCTCGTCGCCGGACAATGATCGCTGCACCGCCCGCATTCCGTACAGGTGTAGAAGTCCAGGATCGACTTCCAACTGAACTGGTCGATGCGCTTGATGCCCAGCGTCTCCTCGCGCTCCAGCCGGCCTTCGATATCCTCAATCGGCGGCAGGCGCCCCGGCGGCTTCAGGTTCTGCGTGTAAACGTTCGGGATGGCCGTAATGACGTGAAAGTGCTTCGAGTACGGCAGCAGGTTCAAGAAGATCAGCACCAACGCTACGTGCGTCCAGAAGCCGACGTGACGCACGCAGTTTAACGCGCCGTCGGAAAGCCCCTGCACCATCATCGCTACAACCGAACCGGCGGGTTCGTACCAGGTGAAGGAAATCCGCGAACGTTTAAGCGGGGAATCCGGTTCCACAACGTAGCCTGTTTCCTTGGTATCGAACGCATCAGGATCAACGGGCCCCGTCATCACTGGGGCGAGAGCCACACCTGGTATCGCTGATGCATGCGCATCCCGCGCGATGAACGCCCCGTCGTATAGGACATCGGCGACCATCATCACGACGATGATCCAGATGATGATCAGCCCCTCGGTGCTGAGCGTCATTCGCGGCAGCCGGGCGATCATGCGGTAGTAGACAAAAACCAACGCGCCCAGGAACACCAGAACTGCGAACACGTCCTTTAGCAGCGAGTAGATCCGGCCCAGGATCTGTTCCGTACCGAAGATCCAGAAACTGAACGACTCGTCGAAGCCCCGGCCCCACAGCATCAGCGATCGAAGCAGCAGGACCAGAAAGCCGAAGAAGATGATCATGTGGGCATAGCCGGCCAGGGGATAGCGGCGCATGCGAAGTTGTTTGATGGCGTAGGTCCACACCGCGCCCAGGCGCGCTCCCACCCGGTCGAAGCGGTCCTCTGCCACCCCGACCATCATCAGCTTCCACCGCCGCCAGGCAGAGTAAGCAAACAACCCCCACCCCAAGATTAACAACACCGCCATCACGATCGGATTCATTCTGGTTGTATCCTCCAGATTCGTAACCCAATCAGAGCCCGGAGCGCAAGCGACGGGTCGAGTCCAGTAGGGTGGGTCATCGACCCACCTTCTGTTGCTCTAGCGAGCCGCGGGCTTTAGCCTGCGCGGAATTCCCATCGCCAATGCAACGTGCATGTGGACAGTCTGTGTTGTCCACTCTGTGGATGCCCGGGTGGAATGCCCACGCTTGCGTGGGCATGTGCCTCCGATCGTCCAACGATATGGTCACGTAACCGTGAACCATACCACACAGACCTTCCGACGCATCCATCGGAGGACGACAGCCCCGCGCAGGCTGAAGCCTGCGGCTCGGCGCTGGGGAGAACTACCCTTTGAGGCGCATGAATTCTTCCGTCAGCAGCGGAACAAGCTTAAACAGATCGATCACGCAGCCGTAGTTGGCCACGTTGAAGATCGGTGCCTCTTTTTTGGTGTTGACCGCGACGATGACCTTGCTGCCGCGCATGCCGGCCAGATGTTGGATCGCACCGTCGATCCCACAGGCGATGTACAGCCTCGGCGTCACCACCTTGCCGGTGAGCCCCACCTGACGGGAGTGCGGCTGATACCCGGCGTCGCAGGCCGCCCGCGACGCACCCACCGCGCCGTCCAGCACTTCCGCCAGCTCCTGAAGAACCTTGAAGTTCTCTTCCTTCTTCAGGGCCCGTCCGCCGGAGACGACGATATCCGCCTCGGTCACGTCCTTGACACCCGCGCTGGTGCTGACGATGTCCTGTATTTTCAGGCGGTTTTCGCTGTCGGTAAGTGACAGCGGGACGGCCACCACCTCGGCGGAGGCACCCGCCTGGGGCTCGGCCGCGCCGTAGGCGTTGGAGCGTACCGTGGCCACCTGCAGGCATGCGTCCGACAGGCGAAACCTGGCGTTGAACTTGCCGGCGTACATGGGTTTGAAGACGACCAGATCGTCGCCCTCGAACGAGACCTCGGTGCAATCGATGGCCAGCGCCGCCCGCTTCCGTGCCGCCAGGCGCGAAGCTAGATCCCGACCCATGGCCGTCGTCGGGATCAATACCGTCTTTGGATCGGCCTTATCGATCGCGGCTGCAACGGCGGCCGCATAGGGCGCGGCCCGGTACATGGCCAACTGAGGATCGTCGACCGTATAGACCTTCTTGGCACCGTAGGCCGCAATGTCCGGAACGAGACCGCCCACGTCTTGACCGACGACGCAGGCCTCCGCCTGCCCACCGGTCGTCTCTCCCAGATCATTCGCCAACTTCAATAGCTGAAACGAAGCCGGAAGAATCTTCCCGTTACGCTGCTCGATGAATACAAGTATGTTGCTGCTCATGGCTAAACGACCTTCGCCTCCTCACGTAAGACCCTGACAAGTTCCTTAGCCATCTCTTCCGGCTCACCTTCGATCAACTTGCACTCCGGCCTCGGCGGCGGCGGAGCGACCGACTCGAAGCTGGTCCCGGCCTTTAGAGCCTCTTCACCGGCCAGATCCGCAGAGGTAAGCAACTTGACCGGTTTCTTCTTGGCCTTCATGAGGTTGGGCAGCGACGGGTAGCGAGGCACGACGTAACCCTTCTCCAGAGTTAAAAGGGCCGGCAGGTCGCACTCCACCACTTCCTCGGCGCCCTCGATGCGCCGCTTGGCGACGAAGCTCTTGCCGTCCTCCGACATCTCCAGGTCTTGCAGGGCCCCGACGTGCGGCAGGTCCAAAAACTCGGCCAGCGCCGGCCCCACTGCCCCGGCGTCGAGGTCGATGGTGTATTTGCCGCAGAGGATCAGGTCGAAGCCCTTCTCGTCCTTCTTGATGGCCTCGGCAATCACGTATGCGGCGAACAGCTCGTTTTTCGACTCGAGGGTCGGGTCGTTGATGTGGATGCCGGAGTCGGCACCCATGGCAAGGGCGACCCGAAGGGCCTCGGCCGCCTTGTCCGGCCCCAAGATAAGGGCCACGACCTCGGTGACGTCCTTCCGTTTCTCGCGAAGCTGGACCCCCAGCTCGACCCCGAACTCGTCAAACGGGTCGAGCACGTATTTCAGACCGTTGGTGTCGATCCCGCTCCCGTCAGGCAGCACCTTGATGGTGGCATTGGAGTCGGGCACCTGTTTGATGACCGTTAAGATTCTCAACGTAGGGATCTCCTATGCTCAGGGCCAATTAACGCTTACCTGTCGCCCATAAGAGCGCTGAACAACACATTGGGCCATTAGCAAGGCGTGTACCAGCCTCCCCGATGGAACGCCACTGCCTCGGGGTTGGAATGATAGCGGGCTTCGTGGGCCGGCTGCAAACGGTTGGTGTGTTATGTGCCCACGCGGATATCACACCCGAGCACGTGTCAGGGCGCTTCTGTGTCCCCCGGATATCGGGGGCGCGGGACCGACTTGAAAGGGTGCATCCCGAGAAAGGTAGCGATCGCGCCGGTAGCAGCCCGACTGGTACGAATCGAACTACCGTCGACACACCACAGATCCCAGTCGATCTGATCGTTTGCGTCCAGCAGAATTTGCAGCGCCTCGATGATCCGATCGTAGACGCCCTGCTTACGCCACTCGTTGAAATAGTGGTAGACCGTCTGCCAGGGCCCGAATCGTTCCGGCACATCCCGCCAAGGGGCACCCGTCCGCAAGATTCACATGATGCCGTTGAGCATCTGCCGTTGGTCTGCGGGCTTGCGTCCGGGCCCACCTTCCCGTGGCCGTGGTAAAACCGGCCTTACCTGTTTCGTGATCGGCTATTCTGTAGTTCGTGATCCCCGCCCAGTGATCCCTATTCACGCTCCGCTGAAGTCGACCCTGGCGACGTCGGTTCCGCCGTCGGGCGGAGCAGCTTGGCTGCCCCGAGTTGTTCGAACCGTGACAGATCGGTCCAGAACGTTCCGTCGCCGGCAAAGAACAAGCGGATCGACTCGGGCTGGAAGTTCTCGGCGAAGGTGTAGAGGTTGTAGGCGTGCCCGCTGCCAAAGGCATTGATCAGCATTTCGTAGCCCTTGGCCTCGCTTTCGTTTTTCATCTTCACGACGTCGGCCCGTGCCTGACCGAGGATCTCAATGCGCTGGGCGTCCAGTTGGGCAACCTCCTGTTGGATGGTGGCCACCTCGAGCTGACCCTGAGCATCGATCTCGGCGGCGCGTTTGTCACCTTCGGCCAGGATGTTGGCCACCATCACGCGTGTATCGCCCTTGATGGTTTCCCGGGCAATGTCGACCTTCTTTTTTTCCTCTTCAAGCTTGGCCTTTACGGCCGCGGCTTCACGCTGTTTGACCATGGCAAGCCGACTTTCGATGGCGATGAAGCTTTGCTGGATGGTTCGTTTGAGGTCCGTGGTCGCTTGCCCATCGACGGCACCGGCCGTCGGGGCATGCACCTCAATCTCGCGTATCAGTGCAAGCAGCACCTCGAGATTCTTCGCCCGGCAGATCCGTTGGAGCTCCGCAGTCAAAGCCCGTTGGAACATCTCACGCTTCTCGCCCTGGATGAAATCCCGGGCTGCATAGGTCGAGCCGATGTTGCGACAGATCGAGCGAAGCTGCGGTGCGATTACCTTATCAAGCACGCTGTCGATGTTGCCGAACTCGTTGATGATCTCGGCTGCGTGCTTCGGATGGATCCCCCAGATGACCGTAACACCGACACGAATGAGATAACCGGTATCCGAGGGGAAAGAAATACGAAGGTTCTCGGATTCGGTGAGCTTTACCTGTGAGTATTCATTGAAGCCGATTTCCAGCAGGGTGACCTTCTGGAGTTTCGGATTGATAAAATAGACACCGGGCTGCAGGACATCGCGCAGCGTTCCGCGTTCTCCGAATTTGGCCAGGGGCCGCACGTAACTTGTAAACTCAGTGTCCGCGGTTTCGCCGGGCGTTTCCGCCTGTTCATCGCCCAGCTCCGGCAATGCTTCTGTCACAGACACTTCGGGTTGGTCACCAAAGAGGTTGGTTACCACGCCGACAAACCCGGCCGGGATGACCACGGCCGGGTGAAGCTGGACGTCGTACACATACGGATTGATCTTGTAGATACCAGGCGTGAGCACCTCTTCGAGGATCCCTTTGATGCCCGAATCGCGCTTCACGACCACCTGTCCGGGGGCGGGCTTCTTGCCCACCTTCCGCGTGACGACACCTAACTGTGGGAACTCGCCCTTGAACGCGAAGGTTCCTGCCCGAAGCGCGTCGCGCTGTCGGTCATTGAGCGAATGGACCCACTCCCAGGTGCTCGGATTCCCGGCTGGAATTGTGGTCAGGGGCTTGATTTCATTATCCCACACGATGGGATTATAGAAGTAGCGTCCCGGACCAAGAACCTCTTCCTGAATCCCGCGTTGACCCGGCTCGGTGGCAACAAGCTGGCCCGGCGGCAACGGCTTGCCCATCTTGCGAATGAGCACGGCGCACCGATCCTCCGGCACATAGACGCGGAAGGTAACCCAGGCCAGTGCCCCCATTACCGCAATCGCGACCAGAACCAGTCCCACCACTCCAATGACCAGTTGCCGCATCATCGGCCACCTCCTTGTGAGGATGTCTCACCAAATGTCTGAAACTGCTTGAAGATCTCCGCAAAAGGCCCGTCGGTGTTGGACAGGATCGTACTGATCGAAGGCGCCACACGCCTAAGGAAGAACTGCTGTGCGTATGTGGCCCCGTCGCCGAAGGCTTGCACGGCCCTCGCCAAGGGCTCCGCCCGGGCCTGATACTCATAAAGGACGACGTTGGCCTCGGCTTCACCACGAGAGCGGATGGCCGACGCCAGCTTCTCAGCCGCCTCCAGTTCGAGCTTACCCACCTCCAGCTCGCGTTTGGCGTGCGTGACGGCGACTATCTTGCCCTGCTCCGCTCGTTTGGTCACCGTGACGACCTGTCGCCGGCCATCACCGATGGCTTTGTTCTGCTCCTGCAGCTCACGCTGTTCGACGAGCTGCGCTTCCGCCTTGGCCTCTTCCATCTGATTCGTGGACCGCTCGATCTCCTGGTCGGCCTGTTCACGCTGGCTGATCAGGGCGGCGATCTCCGCCGGTGGCTGGATGTCGCGCACCAACGCCGATTTGATGTCAATCCCCTGTTTCCAGCATTCCCGTCTTAGCTCCGACAGCAGCCGCTCTTGAAAGGCGGTGCGGGTCTTGCCGCTAATAAACTCGCGCGCCAGCAGCTTTGACCCCTGAATCCTGGCGACGCTGCGCGCGTTCGGCAGGATGACCTTGCTGAGAATGTCCTGCTCAAACCCGTAGGCTACAGTGGCTTCGGCCACGTGGTCGGGGCGGATCGCCCATTCGATCGTACCTTCAATAGCGATCGTAAAACTGTCGTTGGACGGGAAGTGGATGGCGTCCTCACCCAACATGTCATACTTGTGGCTCCGCACGTCGACGGTCTCTATTCGCTTCAGATACGGGTTGTAGTATTCCAGACCGGGCGGGAGCGTTCGGCGCTGGACGCCCTTTTCCCCGGGTTCAACCGTGTAGGTGTTCCTCTCCTTCGGATCCTCACCACTAAGCAGTGTCACGACGCCGACATGACCTTCCGGAATCTGTATGGCCGGGAACCGCTGTACCTCATAGGCCAGCAGGTTGATGTTGTGCCGGCCCGGACGTAGGATCTCCGCAACCGGACCACGCTCATCCGGCTCGGTGGCGACGGTCTTGGGGAACGGAAGCGGATTGCCGTACTTGCGGATCAATACGCCGATCTCGTTCTGACGAATGGTGGTCGCCGATTGCTTGATGGCCTTGTAGAAGTAGGGATTGGGGAAGTATCGCCCCTCGGGGAGCACATCATAGCAAATCCCCTTATACCCGTCGCGGACCTCCTCGGGCGTTTCACCGGTTGAAGCTGCAATCGCCTCCACCAACTGAGGATACAGGATGACCTGATCCCCAAACTGATCCACCAACTCCGCCGGCAGCGTGTTGCCTGTCTTGTTGACCAGCACCAGGATCTCGTTGGCGTTGACCTCAACCCGAATCACGAACCAGAACACTGCGCCGATCAGAAAGAGCAGGAATATGATGCTCCCCAAAGCCGCTGGAAACACCGGTAAGCGGTAGGGCGGTATCGAAGGTCGTACGATGTTGCTACCGTGGTTGGTCATAGGTTTTGTCCTTTCGCAAGTCCGTGCTCAAGATGAATTCAAACTCTCACCGCAGTGGGCGCAGAACTCGGCACGTGCCGGGTTGACGTTGCGGCACCGGTGACACACCTTCTTCCTGGCCGAGGTTCGGGCGGACATGGCCCGGAAGACGAAGACCAGCCCGGCAATGAGACACACCCCGAGCACGGTCGCAACGATAATGGTCATAGGGCCCACGTACGTCACAGTTCACTTCCCTGCCTTTTGGGGTCGGCGCGGAGTATACCACAGACTCAGGCCGCCCGCTCTTATAAATCCGACTTGCGATTGGAACGAGTTCGAGGGCGGCGGGGGGATATGGACGCTTTGAGCCTTGACGCGATGGCCGGCGGCGGGCGTATGGATCACGCAGATGGATCGGCGCACGCCGGGCGCGTGCCGGTGACAGGTACCTGTTTGCGGAAAATAGGAGTCAACCAGGCCCGTCGTTCGCTTGTGGCGGACTTTGGGCTGGTTTCAGCCCCCGGCGGCAAGAGCCGTCAGGACCTCGGGTGGGCGTCGTCGTAGACGGCCTTCAGTCGCGGCGTCGTCAAATGCGTGTAAACCTGGGTCGTGGAAAGCGACTGGTGCCCGAGCAGCTCCTGTACGCTTCGCAGGTCGGCGCCGTTGTTGAGCATGTGGGTCGCAAAACTGTGCCGCAGCGTGTGCGGGCTGATGTTGGGATCAAGGCCCGCTTCCGCGAGATACTTGTCAAGCTTGCGACGAACGCTCCGGGTGCTGAGCCGCTGACCATGCTTGTTGACGAACAACGCGTTCTGATCGGAGGCGGCCGACCGGGCATCGGCCCGACGAAGCTCGAGGTATCTTCTGATAGCGGCGATGGCGGTCTGCCCGATGGGAGCGGTCCGCTGTTTCTTGCCCTTGCCGCGTACCCGGATCGTTTGGCCCGAGAAATCTACGTCGGCGAAGTCCAGGTCGACCAGTTCGCTGACCCGAACGCCGGTAGAGAACAGAACCTCCAGCATCGCCCGATCACGGGCGCCCAACAACGTTTTGTCGTCTGGAGTCGAAAGCAGCTTGGTGATCTGCTCCAGCTCGAGGTACTTAGGCAGCCGTTTTTCCTGCTTGGGGGTTCGAATCGACGCCAGCGGATGAGCCTGGATGTACCCGCGACGCAGGCAGAACTTGTAAAAGCTGCGCAAGGTGGCGAGCTTACGGGCGATGGTGGACTTCGAGTAGCTCTGAGTCCCCAAGAACGCCAGAAACAACTTGACCTGTTCAGGCTCAACCTCGCGGAGTTTCTGCTGGGCATCCGTTTGGGGCAGTACTGCGGTGCCGGCCGTCCCCTGGCCCGCCGGGTGGGCGGAATCGGTCGCCCGTGACGTAAGCGCACCGGCCGTGGGCGCGAAGCACTGGCCGCCCTGTGCCCTCTCCTTGTCGCCCGCCAGAAACGCGCAGAACTGCGTGAGATCTGCCGAATAACACTTGGCCGTATGAGGCGAGAAGTGCCGCTCGAACTTCAAATAGTTCAAAAACTCGGTAATCAATGAATTCTCAGTCATCATCGCTCGTTACAGATCGGCGAATCAACCCACGGCTATCTGATATCTGATCATAGTCCTGATTCAGGGGCTAGTCACTGCCCCTGTCCTTTCGAACTACGTGGCGATCTGATCGAGCTCCGTCTCGAGGCGCCGGCCCATCTGGTAGCTGAGCACGGCCGCATCAAACCAGTCGAAACTACTCCTCTGATTCGCGGCGAGCGAGGCAAACGCATCGATGATCTCCGGCTCCTGCCCAGCCTGGTAACGAAACACGAAACGTTCCTCACCCTTGACCAGCGACAACTGCCTAACCACGTTCATGGCATCCCTACCTCTCGCGGTTTCCGCCCACGAGCACAGATCCGCGCTGGGCGTTCAAAAGCGCCCGGATTGTGGCATGACAGCAATACTTGATAAAATGCTGCTGACTGACCACGTACTTGCGCCACCCGTACGGACTGCCCTCGGCACCACGGGCTGCTGCAAACTCCCGAATCCCTGCGGCGACGGATCCATGGGATGCATTGAATACCCGCTGGGTCTGAGCCAAGAGTCGCTGCGGGGACGCGGAAGCATTCGAAGCAGCAAGACTGGCCTGACGCGAGAGCGCCACCGGATCCAGCGCCCGGTCACGCGACCGAGACCGTGTCCCGTACAGTTGAGCGGAGATTCCAATGCTCGGTGGGTCGTATGGGTCATATTCTGTCACCGCAAAGACCAGAATCGCATCCGCACCAAGCAGAGCCGCCACCTCCAGTGCGTGGCTTGCCGACTCCACTTCGCCGCGTCCCTGAGCCGCCAGAACACCGAGCACTCGACTGACGGGAATCACCGAGATGCCGTCAGCATAGCTCAGCTCGCTGGCCATCAGATCCGCGAACCGATCGGGGTCAAAATCCGCCGACCCGCTCAGGTTCAAGGCCGGGGCGACCGCGATCGTCATGGGCCCGAACGTCGAATTCGCTATGGAAACCGGTTCAACCCGTTTCGCGCTGCTACAGCCGCCCAGGATCGTCGTGCCCGCCAGCAGCTTTACCGCCCCCCATCCCCATCGCCCAAGGCTGTCCTTCCTGGTCATCCCTGACCACCCAACTTCAGCCGTCCGTCCCGTTGGTCACTGCCTGTCTGGGCGCGGTTAACACCGCTGAAATCCAAGCCCAGCAACCAGGGACAAAGGCTTCATCGTCTATTTCCAAAAGCCCCTTTCGTGTGAAACGACCGATTTCCACACATCCTATAAATCATCATCGTGCGATGCCGTCTGCACGGTCCGCTGGGAATTAGCTTCAATCCGCTTGAGGACATCGTCGGCCGAAGGCCCGATAGGCCGGGTCGTGGGTAGCTCCGACCAGACATTCTCGACTCCGGCCCGGTTGCTTGTGAAGAACACTCGCCCCTCCGGGGAGAACGCCGGTGAGTAGTTGGCCGTGCGCCCATCGGTTAGTCGAACCTTCCCACGACCGTCTGCGTTCATCACCCAGACGTCGAACACCCCGGTGCTGTCAGGCAACGTACTCCCCTCTCGTTCAGCGAGAAGGGTGGCAGTACTGGCATAGGCGATACGCGTCCCGTCAGGGCTCCAGGTTGGCTGGATCACGGCGTGCTTCGCGTTTGAGGCGACCTCGGTCGGATACCGTGGCTCGCCGTTCACCAGGGTCAGCGTCCAAATGCTAAACCAACGGCTCCCGCGCTCGCGGGCCCGTTGGTACACGATCGTGTCACCGGCTGGAGACCACTCGGGGAAAAGCCCGTACCCGACAAAACGTCTGCTTGCACCCCCAGCGGCGTCGGTAATCCACAACTCCCATTGCCCCCCGTTAGACGGCAGGCTGCAAAAGACCATCTTCGTCCCGTCGGGCGACCAGCTGGGATGCACCTCGTCTGCAACCCCATTTGTGACCTGCACCGCCGGACCGCCGCCGGCATCAGTGACCCATATGTCCCAGTTGCCGCTCCGGTTGCTGGCGAACGCAACGTGCTTCCCGTCAGGGCTGAATGCCGGCTGAATATCAGAGGCTGGATCGGATGTCAGTTGCGTAACCGCGACCCCGTCCACGGACTTGATGTAGAGATCCGGCAAAATGTTGTGCCGAGTGGAGGCGAACACCAACCGCTTACCCGTAGCGTCAATATCGGGATCGAAATCCGCACCGACCTCACTGAAGGTGTGCCGTCCCAGTGACACTGCGGTGCGCGAGAAGAACGTGGTGGGGCTCCTGTCGGAGAGATCACCGAACATGCTGACGTGGTTGGCCCGAGCAGCGGCCAACATGACTCGGGTCCGCCGGCCCGAAACCAGCACGCCGTCAGCGTCACGCCCCACACAGCCTGCAAGCATAATGGAGCAAGTAAACACACCCGTCAGATGGCAACATCGAGTCACCAGTTTCGAGCGAATAGCCATGGCCATCGACACCACTCAAGGCAATGGGAAACTGCCGGCTGCACGCACGGGCGCACTGCCGATTAGGACTATGCGCCGCCAGAATAGCGGCACCGCCTTATACCCATCGGTTGTACGGCCTGCGCAAAACAGTTACCGCAGGCCTCGGATGATTGTCCGATAACTGCCCTCCTTATCGACTTGCCCACCCAGGCCACTTCAGCGGATCGACCAGGCTACTTTCGCGCTGCATCTGCGCGAAAACTGCGCCCTGTCTCACTAAACGCGTCTGAGATCACTCTGCCTGAATTCACAACCAGGTGCCAGACTTGAACCCGGCGTAAGGTATTGGTCTGCAACAGGTTACATAAATTCTCCTCGGCACTCGCCCCTGGCGACTTTCTTGCCTAAACTATTACCGAGCTGAACTTCATACTTTCTTCCTGATGAGGAAGGTGTGAAGAACAAGGGGGTTCACGATGGGAGGGAAGCGAGTCCCGTCAATATCGCTTCCTGAGCGACCGGAGCACCTCGATGGCTTACGGTCGGCGCTGCAGCTATCGCCGCCTTGGGGGTAGGAGCATGATCGGGGGTGGAGACGGCCGGAAATACGAGTGCGTCGTCGTCGACGTGAACACGCAACGCGACTTCTGCGACTCGAGCGGTGCATATCCGGCTGCGAATATCCAAGAGTTAATCCCCGCACTTCGCCACATGATCGCCTGGGCGAAACGCAATCAGGCGCCGGTCATATCCTCGATCGAATCGCATCGCCCCTCCGAGTTTTCGGATAATGGTGACCCTCTCTATTGTGTGGACGGATCCGAGGGGCAGCGCAAGATCGACTTTACGATGTTCCACCGATGCACGCGCGTTGAGGTGGATAACACCCTCTCATGTCCCATGGATCTGTTCGCTGAGTACCAACAGGTCCTCTTCCGCAAGCGAGCCAGCGACCTGTTAGGCAATCCCAAAGCAGATCGCTTCTTTACCGAACTACCGGCCAAGGAGTTCATTCTCTTCGGAATCAGCATCGACGGAGCCGTCAAAGCGCTGGCCCTGGCACTGCTGGCCCGCGAGAAGCGGGTGACCATTGTGGTGGATGCGTGCGGCTATTGGAACAAAGCCACCGCCGACCTGGCGGTAAGACAGGTGGTTGCCAAAGGCGCCATAATCATCACCGTCGATCAACTCCTAAGACGCAGGCTGGATCGGCGCTGGCGGTATCCCACCTGTCGCAAGACTCGAACCGAAGCCGACGTCGCGAGTCATCTCAACAGCAACAGCCGCCGTGACGCGTCGCCCAGAAGCCATCCCCTTCGTGACCACTTTCCTGAATCACGACGGGAGGCCAGGATGTCGCCATCGGGCGAAGAAGCATCCGCCGGCGACACGTGAGCTTGGGCGGCCAACTGCCCGAATCATGTATACTTGAAAGCTCCCGGGTCAAAGCAAACCGGCCAGTCAAGGACCGGCAGTTGCGCGCGATCCCTGAGCTGGCCGGCCGCTTCTTTCCCCACCAGGAAAGCACCAGGTGTGAAGCCCGTCTGGTCCGATAGAGTTATCTGATCTTTCAGAACCGCCGAGTTCCGCCGCCGTAATCTCGAACGTCCAGCGGCGCGCCCGGAAGAACACTCCCAAACAGTACAGTGTGGGAGATAATGTGGGACCGACTTTCCAGTCGGTCATCTCCGGGTCGATCCCGCCGACACATGGGCATTTCAAATCTAAGATACAACGCTTCGTCTGCCAAACACCGCCTCAGGATGCCGAGCAGGTTCCCATAACCCAACCAGCGGATCCTAAATGACCGTACGCAATCTTGCAGCGCGACCGAGCCGCGGGTTTCAACCCGCGCGGTAAAAATTGGCAGGCGGGTGTCGCACAATTCCGCACGGTCATATAGTACCGGTACGCGCGAGTTGGGAGGTGTGAGCTGTGATCCAAAAGAGCTTCGACGCCATCTATAAGAAGGACATCGACGCATTGATCGACGATAGTGTCCACGAGTCCAAGACGCTGGAATACAAGGAAACGCTGCCCGGCAACGCCGGTGTGGCGTGGGCGTCTCGCACGCACGCGTAGGGCGGGCATCCTGCCCGCCGGCAAGTGCCGGAGGGTTCAGCCTGTAGCGTCCGCCCCCCGTGGCGGACGTAGGGTTCGGGGTTCAGGATTCGATGCGTGCGCGTGCTGTGCCTGCCCTGAGCACAGCCGAACGGTCAGCAGTGCGCCAATCGCAGGGTGCGTCCCGGAGGCACCAATCCGCCGCAATCAAATCAGAAGGTGCGTCAAGGGACGGACCCTAGGCGGCTCCGGCCCTACATTTGAATGGCACGTCAACGGACGCACCGTACACACAGATTCCTCATTTTCTGCGAAAAGCCTGGTAAATCTTCCCGGCAAGTGGGATAGTCACAACGGAAGCAATGACGGTCATTAGCGTGGCTATCCCGTATATGTTCTTTGGCGGCTTAAGCGCGATAGTCGAAGGGAGCTTCATCCTCAGTATGTAATACTTGCAGAGCAGTATTGCTGCCAAGACCCCAAGGATAAGTGCGAGGAAAGTTGCTTTAAGCTCCGACACAGACTGAGGAGCTATTACTCCTGCGGGCTCGTTATGCTCCTCGCGGGGCCTGGTGACAAAATAGAGATATAGGATGAAGCTTGCTATTGCCCCGTAGAGCGCCCAAACCGCTCCTACCTCAAAGGGCATGTTTGAAGAGCTCTGAACATCACTTCCACTTTGTTGCGGTCCTACCTGCGCAAAGCTCGCCATGCCTGTTATGGCCCCGGCTATAAACCAGAACCAGGTACCAGCAAGCACCGTCACAACGCCGAGCTTAATCCAAATGCTCATGAGTTGTGCTCCTTACGTTGGTCACTGTCATGTATGTTGATCCGTTGGTGGACGCGTGAGCAGTAGGCTACTGCAAGAGCCGGGTGCCGTGCCCAAGCGTGAGCAGGGGCATACCTGGCCGTTGCAGGTCCTCTCTCACGTCCCGATCGTCGCACTCGCCGTCTCGCTCCACGGTCCTTTTTCGCCGCTGGTGCTGACCCAGCGGAGCATGAAGCGGGCGGTCTTACCGCTATGTTGATCACTCATCCCTCGTGCTGCTCAATGGCGGCGTAGAGGTCGTCGGCGCTTTTGGCCTGGGCCACTGCTCTTCTGAAGCCATCGTGTTGCCATAGACGGCTTATGCTTGCCAGGGCTTGGATATGAGGACCCGTCTTGTCCGTTGGGCTGGTCAGCAAGACGATAAAACCGCACGGCCGACCGTCAACAGCCTCGAAGTCCATTGGTGTTGCCGGCTTCCCGACGGCGATGGCCAGTCGGCGACACCCGCGGGACTTGCCGTGGGGCACCGCCAGCCCAAGACCAATGCCCGTAGACCGTGTTTTCTCACGGGCCAGAACGGCCTTTAGCGCTTCGTCCCGGTCGGTGAGCTGTCCGTGCTCGTGGAGCAGGTCCACCAACTCGGTCATAACCGCTATCTTCTCCCGCGACCGCAGCGGGACGCGTACGCAAGATTTCCGGAGCGTGTCGGTGATTTTCATCGAATCCGCGGCATACCAGCCAAAACCGCCAGTTTAGCACCACGTGGCGTCTGAAGGCAACAGACGGTCGGAGCTTTCCAGCGGCATCCGTCCTTACCGGGTCGGCTGGGACGCGACTTCAGGCAAGAAGTTGTTGGCACCGGCCGTCCTGCCGATCGCATCGCTGAGCAGACCGGAGCTGGCTGAGACCTTGTGGCGCGCCCGGCCAATCACCCATTCCCTGACCACGTGGAGAATACCTGGGTAGCTGCCCTTGTGGTGGATGACACCGGTAACCAGGGCGCACTCAATGGCGCAATGGCACTTCGTGTCACGAATCCAATCGACTTCAGGCTCCCGATCTTCCCGCCTAAGGTTGCTCGGCGATATCGATCACGCCGTTTAAGTCATAGTCCCTGGCGAGTTCCTGCCGGAGCTGCGGATTCCAGGTGGCGTGAAGGTCTTGAAACAGGTAGTTAGTGCCGCCGTAGTGACGGTCGGAGAATCGATTTCCGTTATTGATTCCGTTGGATCCGACGTAGTTGGCTTCGCCGGCGTCGATATAGCTGCAATCGTCGTCACCCAGTCCATCGCCGCGCTCCGACCGTTCATTGGCATCACCGATCAAAGGTAGCTTGGGATGAATCCGCTCACGGCGGCAGCTTCGGTCCTGATCAGCACGTGTGGTTTCACCATAGACGCCGCCTGCTTCCAGTGCGTAACTACCCGCGCTCCAGGCAGGCAAGTACACCCGGTAGTGACCGCCATTGACATCGGTGTGGCCCACGGCCTCGCAGATAAAATACTTCTGCCAACGCTTCCCCTCGATGTTGCGCTGCACCGGGTAATCGGCTTTCAGACCCACCTTCTCCTGATAGACATACGTGAACAGGGTCTCAGCCCACCCGTACTCCACAGCGGCTTTGGCCGGGTCGGTGTCCGAGGTGTGCTTGCGCTCGTCGGTCTCATCAGGATCGAGATCTCGTTCAGATGGATACCAGTGTGCCGGCGGCAATACTCCACCCGAAATGTTCTCATAGGTCGCAATCGCCGTCCCGAACTCTCTAAGCCGGGCCAGGCAGTGCACGCTCTTAGCCTGATCGCGGGCCCGGCTCATTGACGGAAGCAGGATCGAGATCAGCAACGAGATGATCGAGATGACCACGAGCAACTCAATCAGCGTAAACGCGGGACATCGGGGTCGCCGGGGCCGGGACGCCCTCGCGGTGACCCATCTCCGATAATCAGCTTGGCCTTGAATAAACGCTTGCATGGGACCTATCGTTGTGCAGGCGCTAAATCATAGCGTCAGCCCGCGCGGAATCAAACCGCCTGCGCGGGCAGAGCACGCCGCGGCACCTACGGCAGGTAAAGGTTGCCCAGCGACAGCGGGTCATAAGCGTTGCCGCGTGCCCCCGACCAGGTACTGAACTCCTGCCGCAAAGCGTCGTACCGCGTGATATTAAAGCCCCAAAACGTGTGCTCGGCCACGGCGTCGAACGCGGCCAGGGGAATGCGGAGCTCGACTGTCCAGCGGTCGGGATATATGCGCGTGGCGACATCGATGTCCGCCGGCCAGGGAACCCGGCGACCGCACGGCGGGTCAAACCGAATCCCTTTTTCCGTTAGATACGTCCCCGAGGGCTTGACCACGATATGGTACAGATCAGTCGGGGAGCGCGTCCCCGTATTTAGCGGGTCGATGAGCACTTCAATCAGTTCCTCGCCGACAGGGATCAAGTCATCGTAATCGACGGTGTTCCGCCGCGAGGCTTGCCCTGCGGTCTGAGCATCTGACTCACAGTTGACCGCAAGGTACAGAAACTCGCCGTCGCCAATGACGAAGCCCGTGGTACGGCGATGCGGTCGTATCATACTCTGGGCGGACGTGTCAGGAGATTCACCAACGATCAGTCGAAAGCCCGACGCCACGTTGACAGCACCCGGCGGCCAGTCCGAAAGATCTCCATCGATATGGATCGACCCACCAGCGGGAACCGCGGTCACACACGAAACCTGAGCCTGACGCTGGTGTACTGTGCCATCCTCCGTCGTGAACTCGATGGGGAGCGACACGATTCCGCCGGGGCCTACCGGCAATGCCGAGGTCTGCGCCGTCAGCGTCACCCGCCGCGAGCTGTTCGGGGCAACCGATGCGACCGAGAGGCCCTCGGCCAATGTCATCCATCCTTCCAGCAGATCGACCAAACGCACCGTCCCCGCGACCGGGACGCGCCTCCGGTTCACGATGGTCAACGCGCACTCCACGTCGGCCCGCCACGCCGCCGGTGTTCCCGTAAACCGCAGGCGCGTACCGTCCACGTAAAAGTGCAGCGTTCTGGCCGCGCTCATAAAACGTCGCCACATCGCGTCTCTCGCAAAGGCGTCGAATCGCGTCTTAGGGCGATTGCGATACGAAGCCTCGAGGAGCGCCTCAGCCATGATGTCCCGGGCCAGGTCGAACAGGACCGGGTCGTCAAGCCAGCCGATGGGTCGACCGTCCGCGAAATGGGTCCGGTAGGCGTCGCTGCCCGCGCAGGCTGCCAGGGATCGTCCCAGCGTCGCAGCAACGTGTTCCAGCCCGTGGTCATACAAGAGTTTCCGATATGCGGTATCCTGGAGGCCGCGACGCAGGTGTTTGAGTCGAACCGACGGGACCGGCTCGTCCAGCCCAAATGGCCCGCCGGGGTACAGCAGCACGTTGGGATCACTGTGCACGCACTCTTCGGGAGTTGGCCGGTCCATATCCTCGGGCCAGCGATTGATGCAGCCAAGATGCAGAACCTGGGCCTCTAGCGCGGCAGCCTGCCACGGCAGCACCCGCACATGTGCGGCTGACGAATGCAGGGCAATCGACCCGCTGTAAGGAGGGCGGTCAATGGTCAGCCAGGTCCGTCGGCCAGCGGCCCGCTGAGCGGACATGGCCTCCCGGTCGTAGAATTGGGCCGGCGGCAGCCAAATGTCCACTGCATCCGCAAACTCCCGGAAGGGATAATCCACCCACCCGTAAGGGGCCATGTCCTGAGGCCACAGCCGCGAGGCGATCGCAATCCGCTCGTCTGCATTACGGGCGGCGGTTGCGAAGTCCCGTGTCGCCTGCACCGATTCATCACTGACAGTCACCACACCGGGCAGTAAGGCATAGCTGCGATCCAGCCAGCCTTTTTCATGGAAGTGGGCTGCGCACTGGGAGAGGTATTGACGCAGCAGCTTGGCATACCCAGCTGACGACATGATGTCATCATCGCGTGGTGAGGAAAAGGCGGCGTGGAAAGGCATCGGCCAGAGTCGAAGCGGTACGCGGTTGAAAAACGCCCGCCCGTTCAGGCACGGCTCCACTACGGCATCATACTGCCCCCAATCGATTGACAATTTGCCGTGCGCATTGATTTTCACAAGCGGCGCCAGCTTGTGCAAAACAGGTGTCAAGCGGTGAGACTGGAGGACCCGAAGAGCCGACTGAAGCAAGGCGTTCAAATCGCTGCGCATCGGCGAGTCCCGCCAATCATCCGCCATAAGGGTCGAGGGGCCTGCCCGAAGTCCAATATGATGGCGAAATAGTCTATGATGATCGACCTCCGCGATCACCAAAGCGTCGGCTTCGTCCGGCAAAACGATGGGCCAGACCGTCAAGTGAACGCCCATGGCGCCGATCGTCGTGTTGCCGGACATCAGTTCTATGTCGGTCCTATATCGCCCTGCAAACGTACCCTTCGGAATCGCGACGTCGGTCCAAAAATAGTAGCTCTCGCCCGGCAGCAACGTGTTCGGCATTCCGCCTCGTGGTGCACGGATGGGCACCAAAACGTCCAACGGCCTGGCCTGCCGTCGATCGGGCGGAATCGAACGGATGTGCCAGCCGGGGAACCTCTCGATGGATACCCGGTGCATCCGAAACACCTGCACGACTGAGGGGTCGATTTGCGCCGCTACGGATTCAAGCGGCCCGATCCGGAGGGTGGGATTGTTGATCGACCTATTACCCGCGCGGACGACGAAGCGGAAACTCAGTGTTTCGTTGATCGCTCCGGCGAGCCTTACACGCCGCGGGCTTGTCTCGAAGCTTGCCGGCCCGTCCAGAGCATGCGGGGGGCTCCCAAGACGTGGGGATGGTTCTTCAACCCACATGTAGACGCCCTCAGGCGCGCTTACGCAACCGGCGGTCATAACCGCAAGGGTGGCCAGGCAGGTCGTGGGAAGCCAAAAACGGAGACGTGCAAGGTGCAGACGCTGTGTCCTGCCGTTGGGAGGTTGCTCGGCCATCAAGCCAAAAAATGCCATGACCTTATTGTTGATCGGCGCTACGGCGTGTCGTCGGGTTCGGAACCGGGCCCACCGGGCTTCTCCGGATCGCTCTTAGTGGAGCTGGAATCCTCAGCCTCCGGGACTGAGGTCTTGGAGTCATCCGCTTGACTCGATTCGTTCACAGAGGTTCTCGGGACCGTGAACACCGTACCCGCCGGTACATCTGCGCCAACGGGTTCGACATACTCCACCTGGGCGTCCTCATCGACGGTGATTGTCTCGGCAAACTCTTCCGGCTGCGGGTATTCAAACACCACCCTGGTGAAGGTTTCGTCGAGCGCCTTGCGTCGATCCAAAGCCATCTGCTTAAAGGGCATCCCGTTTAAGGCCGGGTCATCGATGACCGCCGTGAGATGAGCATTCGCCCTCTCTTTATGGACAAGTTCGTCGTCCAGCATGAACTCGTTCTCTTCGACGGTCGCGAGGCCGATGTGGGCCACACCGACCGCAAGGGGGTTGTCCTGGAATCGTCCCAGCAACTCCTCAAAAACCTGTCTGGCCTTGTTATTCATTTCGCGATCCGGAGGGACCGCCACCTCCTGGGCGAGCCGTAAGGCCTGCTGGCCTTGCTCCAGCAGACTTGTCAACACGAACTGCTCATCAGAGACACCCAGCGTCATGGTCGCCAGTGATTCCAGCGACTCCTTCCCGATCTCCGGGTTTTCAAAACTGAGCTGCCCGCGGCGCCGCCACACGTCCTCTATAGCCGCAGCCCGAGAGCGTACACCGAACGCGACGGCCGCCACCACAGCCGCCACGATTATGACCACGATCCCGATCGACTTGCTATTCTCATCCAGATACTTCCGCGCCACCTCGAGGGTGTGGCCCAGATCACTTTCTTTCAGTTCGTGACGTCTTTGAGCTTTCATGGCATTGTCTTCACGTGCGTTTACGTCAGCCGGCTAACGTGCCGACGGAGCAATCATCACTTGTACGGCGACGCGACGAGCAAACCCGGACGTTTCATCTTCGATCGTCACAGTACACGACTCATCCTGTCGCTGAAACCGCATCGTGATCCGCCCGTTGACGTTGCTATCGCTGATCGCCGTCCATCGAACCAGCGGCATCTGCTTGCGGTAGAACTCTCGTACGGCATATTTATCGGCTCGGCCAAGATACCGGTGCCGTACATAGCGAACCGGGCCGCTCGAGAAGTCCTCGCTGGCCTGATCCACCAGACGGAAGCCTGTGGGCACCGGAATGCCCGGCTCGTACGGATGCGCGGACGAAACAAGCGAGGCGTTCCCTGCGACCGGTGCCGCTCCAACACACCCGCTAACCACCGATAACATGATCGCCGCAACGACGGTTGTCAGTGGACATTGGGCCTGCATCGCGCTTGATCAATCTCCTGTGGCCCTGAGCCAATCCTGCCGAGGCGAACCGCCGACTCGGTGCAAGTCAGTATGCTAGCCGCCATCTGCTCCACCGTCAACTAAGCCGCACATCGCGCAGGAAGTGCATCCTGAAAAAGGTGGCAGAAGCTGACCGGGTGGCATGGGCAAGCGGTAGCTTGCCCGTGCAAACGGGTCTCACACGGGCAAACAAGTTTGCCCGTGCCACCCGGATTGGGATGCACCCATCGCCAGGTCTCCCGAGATCGTCCTGTATTACACCGACGGGAATATACCCTGCTCAGTGTCAGGAGCGAGAGCACCAGGATAACAAGGCCCCATTCGGAGACCGTCGGGATCGGGCCGTGTTCGAGGCAGTCCGGTGTGCCATTCTCGTTGTAGTCAATTCGATCATCCTCGCCCGGACACCGGTCGCACTCGTCGATCAACCCGTCACCATCGCCGTCGTGTTCGCATTCGTCGAGGACCACGTTATCGTTGCAATCTGAGCCAGTTTGCCCGCCTATTGTCGCAAGCATCGGGCATGACGTTGCCATTGCAGTCGCTCGGCCCGCCTAGCAGCCCACAGCCAGGTCGCAGCGGCCGGGTTGTGGTTTCGGCCCTGAACGGTACACTGCCCGTAACCGTATATGGGGAGGACACGCGGTCGAGGCTGCGGTACCCGGGGAGCTTCGATCGCAGTCTACAGCCAACGTGCTCACCGGACGGTCGATGCTTGGTCGAGTGGACCCGTCGATCTCATCCGTTGCGGAGAAGTATCAAGATGAGCGCTCGCCTGTTGATTCTGATCGTCGTTGTGGCAGGTCTGGCGGTTTACTTTGCGGTGCGAACCTCCGCGCCAGCGGATAAGGAACCGCAGTATGAACCGGAGATCAGCGCCGAAGAACTTCAGCACATCAGAGTGCTCCAAACGGAACTGTCGAAACGCGACCTGCCGGGTGAGGAGCCGGCGGAACCTGCCGATCTCTCAATCCAGTGGGAGGTCGACCCCACGGGGGAGAAGCATCGGATCTATTACTACATCACTGAGGCACACGGCTACTACGTCGAGACGTTTAACATCGACTTTTACTACAAGCCCACGCCGGATACTACGTACGAGGAAAGCCCACTACTTGTCCCTCATTATGTGAACGACTACTTGAAGGCCAACGATACCTTCAAGGGGTGCATCGAGGTCGTATTCGCCGAGCTCGCCAGAGTTGGTGGCGATATGGGCACCACGGAGAATTGGGGAGCGGAGATCGACGACTACGACCGAGCCCGGACCCAAAATCCCGATCCCTTGCCGCCGCTCAAAAGAGTTGCCAAGTGCGACTAGCCCCTGAAAAACAACAGCACGTTACACAGGATAGAAATCGCCAAAAGCACCCCGAGTGCCAGGACCCAATGGGCCGAGACGCGCGGCGTGTGGCCGGTAATCTCTCCCGCCTTAGCCCCGGGTTCGGTCATTCTCGATCCTGTGGCCAGCGTCTTTAGTAGCTCGTGATCATACTTTTTACGAGCCTGGAAGGGCGGTTCTCCCCGGGCTACCGCTTCCACATCGTTGATGGCCTCGGTCATGGTGGGATAGCGATCATCGGGAGTCTTGGCCATCATCACCTCGATGATCTCGCCGATGCCGGATGATAGCGAATGGTTGACGTGATCAGCCGGTACCAGGGGGTCCTTTAGATGTTTGTGCATCACCTCCGAGGGTGATGTGCCGTCGAAGGGTACCTTCCCGGTGACGATGTGGTAGAAAGTCGCCCCGAGGCCATAAATGTCGGCCCGAGCGTCGATGGTTATTTCCCCGCGGATCTGCTCGGGGCTGATGTAATAGGGGGTTCCGTAAGCCCGCCCGGCCTCGGCCGTCGCCGTTGCGTAATCACTCATCTCCCGTGCCAGACCCATGTCAGCAAGCTTCACATCACCGGCCTTGGTGAGCATCAGGTTCTTCGGCTTGACGTCGCGGTGAATAAGGTCCTGGGCATGGGCATGCTCCAGGGCCTTGGCGGCCTGGAGAATCAACCCAAGTGCCTCGGACTCCTCCATGGGTCGACCGTCGTTTACGACGTCGTAGACGGTCTTACCGTCGATGAACTCCATCACGAAGTAGTGATACCCTCCGGATTCACCGACATCAAAGGCCTGGACGATGTTCGGGTGATTCAATCGCGCCGCGGCACGCCCCTCGCGGTAGAACCGCTCGACGAATTCCGGGTTGTCGCTCAAACGTTTGGGCAGCACTTTGATGGCCACGATGCGATCCAGGCTCAACTGCTTGGCCTTGAAGACCACGGCCATCGCCCCCTGGCCGATCTTGTTGAGAATCTGAAATCCCGGAATCTGCTGCGCAGGCCGGTACATCGAGTCCTCGTCCAGGGCGGTCTGAAGCCTGGAGAGTTGCGTGTGCGTGATGAACCCGCGCTGGACCAGCAGGTCTGCAAGGGAAGTGATCGTACCCTTCTCGGCCAAGCTCTTCTGTTCCGCACGGACGAGTTCGATTTCGTTGCTCGTGCAGAGCTTGCGTTCGACTGTCAACCGGCCGAACTGTGAATCATCGGCTATGGACATGCCCCGATCCGTTACGCCCAAGCGAGGTTCGACACTCACGAACCCACAGCGTCAAACTCCCACCTGACGTTTCACACTGTAGGCTGCTCCACATCCCATATCAACGCAAAAATTGGCCCAAGGTCCGGCATCCACGACAGGCTGCATCCGCCGGAACCTATGTAAGCTGATCCAACATGCGATCCGCTCCATTATGCCATTATAGCCTGCCCGAGCTCGGAGTCACTGAGCTAGGCACTATCAGTCGGCACATGATCGCGGTTTCGGCCGTCTCCCTGCGGTGAGGCAAGTCCGATAGGACCTCCGCGGCGATCTCCCTTTGCCGAGCCGTGAAGAGCGACGGCACCGTATCGATGCGCTCCTCGTATCCCAGCACCCGCAATATCCCCTGGGTCAGCACATCCACGCCGGTACCAGCCAGGGCCGACACCCAGATCGGGTCAACACCCTCATATGCCCGCTCGGTCGGCAGGGCCGAAAGGTCCCACGCCCGTCCTACATCGACCTTGTTGATCACGGTCAAGCAGCGCGCCAGAGGCCGACAAGCCGTGCACAACGCGCGGGCCCCCTCCGAAAGCGGCCTCGAACCATCAAGCAGCAGCAGGGACACCTCTGCCTGCTCGCTGATCGCCCACCCTCTTTCAATCGCCTGGCGCTCCAGAGACACCGCAGTCTCATGTTGCCCGGCTGTGTCCACCAGAGTTAAGGGGACTCCATCAATCTCGATAGACTCGGTCACCCAGTCGCGCGTGGTGCCCGGACGGCGTGACACGATCGTTGCGGATCGGCCGATCAACCGGTTGAACAGGGTGGACTTACCACTATTGGGTGGACCTAGAATGATCACCGTCGCCCCTTTGACGAGCGTCAAGGCGGCACTGTAACCTGCAAGTACCGCTTCCAACATCGTCCGGGTCCTGTCGGCCTCCGCTTGGCAAAGGGAAGCCGCTTGTTCCAAGAACGGAACCAGATGCCGGCGCTGCCATGCCAGGAATCGCAGGGCACGCTCGGTTTTTGCCCGCGACATGGCCTCCACAATCTCTTGGTCGATCAAATTACATGTCGGCCAGATCGGGATTGCTGATTCGTCGCTCTCACGAAGTGGGGCGCCGTGCCGCTCAAACGCCTCAAGAATTCGCTCGATCACGCGAACACCACCGTGAGCGCAAATGTCCACCGCGGGGAGGTCACCGGTCGGGGCCTGGCTAATGAACACATCGTCTACCACCTCTTCGTCGACTACGAAACGCCCGTATCGCAGACGGTCTCCGGGGACCAACGAGTTGCAGCTTTCGGCCTGCGCGGACCGGGGCACCGGTTGACATCGCCGGGTCTTCGCATGAAACAGCTTGCCGACGATCGAGAATGCATCCGGGCCAATCACCCGAATAACGCCGATGGCACCGGCACCAGGCGGCGTCAGAACGGTCGTACGGTTCCCCCCGGGTGCGGTCATGCCCCCATGCCCTTTAGGTGCTTCATATAGGCCACCCCCACTCCGCGCAGCGCCAAATGGTGCACCTGGGTATCCAGAAAATCGCAGATCGGACCGACGAGGCTCAGATCACCCCCGGTTCCAAGAACCTGGGGCCAATGGTTGAGGGAGCTCGCGTAGGCTTCAACTAGGCCTCGCACAGCGCCAACAACCCCCCGGCACACGCCGGCCTGCATTGCCTCAGTCGTGTTTCGCCCGTAGGGAGTGTCAGGTAGTCCGGGCTCCACTTCCGGAAGCACGGCTGTCTGCTCGTGCAACGCACGAAGCTGCATCTTCAGACCCGGTAAGATGGCACCGCCGACGAGCGTACCCTCGTCGTCCACAAGATCCACGGTCACGGCGGACCCAAAATCGACAATGATGCACCCGGTCTGCAGCTTCTCATAGGCCGCTGCCGCTGCACATACGCGATCCACGCCGATCGCCTTGGCCTCGGCTACGCCGACGTCGATCGGAAGGGGGATCGTGTCGCCGACGACCAATGCGTTTCGGTCCAGTTTGCCCTCGAGGTAGCCCTGAATTCGCTGCAAGGCCTGCGGCACAACTGATCCTATGACAACGGCAGCGACGCGGCGCTTCGGCATGGCGTCTACCTGGGCTTCGAGGGCCTGATCGAACCCGGTCTCATCGTCTGTCAAGATGGAGAGAGGCGTCTTGAGCTGGTCCCTGTCCCACGTGCCGATGGCGGTCGTGGTGTTGCCAATTTCAATCACGATGACCGGCGCGTCCGGGTTGTAGCCTGGCATTCTACGGCTCACGACCTTTCCAAGTGGGGCGGGTGGCGCAGGGGCGCTTCGGGCAGTGGTGTTTGTTTCGTTCGTTGAACGACGCCCCATAGAACCTCAGCAAGCTTGTTGACTCCTTTACCGCTGATCGCACTGATGGGCAAGACGTCCTTGCCAATCGCCTGGGCGAGTTTCCGGGCCGCTTCTTCGCCACCGGTCAGATCAATCTTGTTGCCCGCTACGATCTCCTCCTTGGCGGCCAGTTCCATGGTGTACTGGCCAAGTTCCGCCCGTACGGCGTGATAGGCATCGACTGGGGGCATGGCGGCAAGCTCTGAACCGACATCAACAAGATGCAATATAACCCGGGTCCGCTCGATGTGCTTCAGGAAAGCGTCACCGAGACCGGCCCCCTCGTGAGCCCCCTCTATGAGCCCCGGGATGTCTGCCAGCACAAACCGTCGATGACCAGAGAGTTCGGCGATGCCGAGTTGCGGCTGCAACGTGGTGAACGGGTACTCGGCGATCTTAGGTCGGGCCTTTGACAGCCTGGACAGCAGTGTGCTCTTCCCGGTGTTGGGTAAACCCACGATCCCAACGTCCGCGATGAGCTTCAACTCCAGCCGCAGCAACCGCTCCTCCGCAGGCATCCCCGGTTCGTACTCGCGAGGGGTCTGGTGGTCCGGCCGGGCAAACCGAGCGTTCCCTCGCCCGCCTTTGCCGCCCTTGGCGATGCACACGAGCTGGTTAACCGCTGAGAGGTCTTTAATCAGGATGTCAGCGTCGCGGTCGTAGATCAGTGTGCCGACCGGAAGTTTGAGAGTCAAATCCTCACCCTTGGGACCGGTCATGTTCTTTCCCATGCCGGGTCGACCGCTTTGGGCAATCCAGTGGTGGCGACCTTTGAAGTCCAGCAGCGTATCGACTCCGGGGGTTGCAACCGCGTAGATGCAGCCGCCGTCGCCGCCGTCACCGCCGTCCGGCCCGCCCTTGGGTACAAACCTCTCCCGGCGGAAGCTCACGCAGCCGTCACCACCCTTGCCACCACGAACGTAGATTTCAGCCTGATCAACAAGCATTTCGAGACCAGCGTATGCGCAAGACCCTGCGGAGCCAACAAAAAAGGGAGGATGGTATCAAAACCATCCTCCGCCAGCAGCTCGTCGAATGACCTGTCCGTCACACTGGGGCCGGTAGGACGTCGACCCTACGCCCACGAAACTGGATGATCCCGTCTGCCAGGGCAAACAGCGTATCGTCGCGGCCCCGGCCAACGTTCCGCCCGGGCAGATGCGGCGTGCCGCACTGTCGCACGATGACTGCCCCGACTCTTACCGATTGACCGGCAAAGCGCTTCACGCCCCGGTACTGCGGTCCACTGTCACGCCCGTTCCGCGAGGAACCTTGACCCTTTTTATGTGCCATTTCGCTTCACTCCGTCCGGCCGGACACGACCAGTGCCACCTATCATAACAATGTCGTGACCGCGCTGCAAGTCACCTCATCACCCATTCCCTCGTGCGGCGGACAGGCTTCGCCCACCGGCGCACCTCAGGAGCACCCGGCAGATCATATATGATCGCCAGGGTCCTGCGGAGGATGAAGGAACGCGGGTTACTCTCTGATTCCTTCTGCTTGGCGTCAAACGCGGGATTCGGGACACGCTGCACCTCACCCGAAATCCCGCTGGCGTAAACAGTAAAGCTATTGGCCTCCCGATCGAAGGGACGGAATACGGCGACGGAGGCCCGAGCGTTCTCCTCTCCCTGAAGCAGCCGGCCGGTCACCCTGGCCGGCGGGGCCAGGAACGGAAACTCGCCCTTGTGTCGTGCCGTGATGGCGTCGTACACACTCGGGGGAATATCGGCACCGCCCACAACCACCTGAAGCGTGTCCGTCACCAGTCGGAAGGAGGGATAGAAGCCCACCTCCTGCCCGGTGTTATTGGTGACCTGATACAGCATGTACCAGAAGGTGCTGGAATGCTGGGCACCCGGAAACCGCAAAGTTACCCGTTGCGGATCATGGAATTGTACGTCCAGCCGCCAGGCCGTCGCCAACGACTCGCTCTCGGGAGCGGCCACAGCAGTCCCGTTCAACACGCCGTAGAGAAGGCCGCACACAATGACAACTGTTCGTCCGCTCATATCCAAATGGTAACGCACCTCATCAGGCTGTCAATCACACCGGGTCGGCGGCGCTTCCGGCCCAATCGAGCCTGCTGCACTTTCGGTTGGGTGCAGTTAGCGGACCGGGATTATCATGGGGGGGGGATGGACCCGGAAGGGCTCGAATGGTTCCTTTCGCAGTGCCTTTCTGATTTCTTGGACTTCTTGGCGGAGCGTAGCGCACGGTCCGTGACAGATATTGTGCCTTGCCGTTTGGGATCGCCCACGTACCGACGCTTCACACCGCCTTGCGGCATTGCTCAGAGCTGCGCACAATACGCGGCGGTGGTATGACCGAAAGGTGTATCATTAGCCCTTCGCTACAGAGGGCCACAAGGAGGACTGAAGGGCTTTGGAGGGTACCGCAGGCCGGCCTTCCAAGAGCGACAACCGACATCAAAACGTGCAGGAGTCGAGACGAGTGAACGTGTGGGCGGGTGCCCGAAGGTGAACCGATTTTAGAATGCCCGGGGCCGACGAAGGGCGTCTTTCACTCGATCTGTTCTCGACGTCCGGCGGCTCGCGAACGGATCCCGTGGGGACGTTCGTCGGCAGATAACGCCAAGAAGGACTGGGATCAGTGGCACGAAGTTGTGCCCCATAAGATGCAACGCTAGACCGGGGAGCGCCAAGTTGTGACCGGTGATGAACAAACTGTTCTGATCGAGAACGAAGGCGGTGTACGGAAGATCACACTGAACAGACCAAACGTCCTTAATGCTCTTAATGAGGCCATACTTGCGGCATTGACGAAGGCTCTGCGGGAGGCGGAGCAAGACAAGGCTGTCCGCTGCCTGGTGATCACTGGGGCGGGACGGGCATTCTCCAGTGGTCAGGATCTGGCCGACGTGCGCGACCGCTACGAAAGGAATGAGCCGATCGAGTTCGGGAGCTATCTGCGTACCCACTATAATCCGGCGATAAGCAAGATCCGCACAATGGGGAAACCGGTCGTTGCCTCAGTGAACGGCGTGGCGGCCGGGGCGGGCTGCAGCCTGGCGCTGGTATGCGACATGCGCATCGCGGCTGAGTCGGCCAGTTTCATCCAGGCGTTCATCAACATCGGCCTGGTTCCTGATGCAGGCAGCACTTTCATGTTGCCGCGACTGATTGGCGTCGCCCGGGCAATGGAGATGGCCTGTACCGGGAGGGCGATACAATCGTTAGAAGCCCTACAGATTGGCCTGGTGAACCAGGTTGTGCCCGACGATCGGCTCGCGGCACAGACCATGCAGCTTGCTAATAAGCTCGCCAACCTGCCGACTTACGCCATCGGGCTCACAAAACGGGCCATCAACGCTGCGTGGAGTGCCGACCTCAAAACGCAGTTGGAGTACGAGGCCACGCTGCAAAGCATGGCCTGCCAGACACGCGACCACCGCGAGGGTGTGGCGGCCTTTATCGAAAAACGCCCGCCGCAGTTCAAAGGGGAATAGCGAATGATGAATGGCGAATAGCGAAAGAGGAGCACAGGGGAATTCACCGGGCCAGAGCGAGCCACTCGTGGTGGAGCTGTTTTGCGATATTCGCCGTTGTTAATCCACCATGTCATACAGCAGTTCTGTGATTTGTTAGCGTGTCACAGGAGGGCTAGAAAACGCGCGGCATAAATTACCGTCAGGGGCTTGAACCGATTTTTTCCCAACGCTAATCTGCCTGCGAGACGCCACTAAATTGCTTTGCGGAGCTATACATGACTCAGACGGAAACTTGCACCGGTCAGGAGACGCTAGTGTTTGCAACCAGTAGTGCCCATGCTAAAGCCGTTGAACTGGGTAAACACGTTGTCCGCATGACGACCATAGCCGGGTCAGGCCATGCGTCATCAGGCTTAGCCTTGGGGCACATCATTGTAGAGCTGATGTACCGGCAAATGCGTTACGACCCGGCCGACCCATGGAATCCGGCAAGCGATCGGCTCATTCTCTCGATCGGTCACGCCGTTCCTATTGTCTATGCGGCCTATGCCGATCTCGGTGGAGCGGTGGGCAATGACCCGAACAACCCCCGGTTCCTGACCGTCGACGATCTCTGGACGCTTCGCGAGCTGTCGAGTGTGCTGGATGGCCATCCCAATCCGGCTGAAGGATTTCCATTCTTCGATTCGGCGACCGGGTCACTGGGGCAAGGAATGTCCGTTGCTGCGGGTCTTGCCCTGGCGGCGCGCCTCGACGGGATCGATAAGCGAATCTATGTAGTCGCCGGTGATGGTGAGTCGCGCGAGGGCCAGGTGTGGGAAGCGGCTGACTTCATCATCGATCATGAGCTCACCAACATCTGTGTGATCTATAGCTGTAACGGTCACGGCCAAGCGGCGCCGGTATCGCCGCAGCAATATCCCGAGGCGATCGCAGCCAAGGCGACTGCTTTCGGCTGGGAGGTGATCGAGGTTGACGGCCATGATCCTCAGCAGCTATCCGCCGCATTTGAGAAGGTGGGGGCCGGCGGTAGACCCACGGCGATAGTCGCACGGACCATCAAGGGGTGGGGCGTTGACTTGATGCGGGGGAAGAACTTTCATGGCATACCGGTTCCTGCGGGCGACCTGGAGAAAGCGTGCGCGGAGCTTGATGCCACTGGAGAGCGACTAGGTGCAGCCCCGGATGGTGGTATGACACCGCGTCCGCCGGCTGTAGTGCCGCGCCGCCGGCACGCGGGGCCGATCAATCTGCCGGGATTCCAGACGGCTCTCAAACGTGTCGGCCTGGACAGCACTCTGAAGACGAAAAGGCTGGCTACGCGGGCGGCATACGGGGCGGCGCTCGTGGCGTTAGGGGATACGGATCCGCGGATCGTTTGCCTTGACGGCGACGTCCGTAACTCGACCTTCGCGGAGCTGTTTGCCAACGAGCACCCCGACAGGTTCTTCGAGTGCAAGATTGCCGAGCAGAACATGATCAGCGCCGCCGCGGGGTTGGCCGCCGCCGGCAAGATCCCCTTCGCCAGCAGCTTCGCCAAGTTCATCGCCCGGGCGGTCGACCAGATTGACATGGCCAGTATCACACGAGCGAACATAAAGATCGTCGGATCGCATTCCGGCGTCTCACTCGCTGCCGACGGTCCATCGCAAATGTCGCTGGCCGACGTCGCCTACTTCCGCAGCATGACCAGAACCGACCTCGGCCAAGGCAACATCGCCTGCCACATTTTCCATCCCTGTGACGCCGTCAGTGCCTATCGCTGCACGGAACTGATGGCCAACATCGAAGGACTATGCTACCTGCGCACTCATCGACCGAAAGCGGATTTCATCTATCCGTTCGATGAGCGGTTCGAACCTCGCGGATGCAAGCAGCTTCGCACCGGCAAACACCTGACCATCGTAAGTTGCGGCTTACTCCTGCACACCGTGCTTGAGGCCGCCGAAAAGCTCTCGGAAGAAGGCATTACATGCAACGTCTTCGATGCGTACGCTCTGCCGCTTGACCCGGCCCCGATCTTCGACGCGGCCAGGGCAAGCGGGGGTGTAATCCTAACCGTGGAGGACAACTACATTGGGGGCGTGCACGCCGAGATCGCGGAGGCGGCGGCTGAGACCGGCAAGATTCGCGTGTACGGTATGACTGCTCGGCGGATCCCCAAGTCCGGCCGGACCGCTGCTGAAGTTTTTTCGCATATCGGGGTGGGGCTGACGCATATCATGAAGAGGGCTACCACGTTGGCCCGGCGGTAGCCGAGGAGGCCCGACAATACCGTCCAACCTGGGCGCTTGGAGTGTTCCTGCCTGCCGAACGCAGAATCGGCAGGGGAGGCGCATTCACAACGCCCATGAGCAGCGGGATAATGTTGGAGGATCGCACCGATGTGGACTCATATTCGATTTGGACTCGTCGCTTTGACACTTGCCTGGACAGGCGAAATCGCCACAGGCGCCGCCGGCCCCGGCGACCAGCCAGCACCGCAGAGGGCCGAACGGGGAGATGAAAGCGCACCGACTGAGTATGTCAGCCTCGAGATAGCCCGCCTGGAACCGTTGATCGGCCCGTGGGACCTCACCGAGACCCATTTTGACGACCGTGGCGAGGTCATCGGTAAGGTCAAGGGCAAGGAAGAGATCACCTGGATTCTCGATCGGCGGGCGATCCAGCGGACCTACACCAGTGGGACGGAACCCAACGTCTATCGCGCCTTCGGGACGCTGGCCTTCAACGAAGTGGAGCACAAGTACCATGGCGTCTGGTTCGACAACGCGTCAACCGCAGGCCCCAGGATAACAAAGGGCGAGTGGGCGGACGAGAATCGTGCCTTCGTGTTTACACTCGAGTCGGTCAACCAAGATGGTTCCAAAATGCGATACAAAGTCGTCGAGCGGTTCGTCCACGAGGAAAAACGCGTGGCCACGACCTATCTGATCAAGGGGGATGAGAGCGTCAAACGCATGGTAGTGACATACACACGCCCCGTTCCCTGTCCCGGGCGCCTACGGATCATCGACGACCTCGCGCCGGGAAGGCGGCGCGACGAGTGAGGCTTCGTCCCCGAGTTCAGTTGAGGGCGGTTTGGAACACACAACTGAGGTCAACAGGACAGCCGACATAGCCAGAGCAATCGCCACTTTAGCAGCAACACCCAACGCGAATCCCAACGCCGAAAAAAAGCCGACCTTCGTCCCTTGAGTCAGTTTCTTGCGCATCGCCAGCTCTACCAGGGCCGCACCGACAAAACACCCGAGCAGCGCCCCGACCATCGTGCCAACCAGCGGCACTGGAACCAGGAAGGAGAGAAGTAACATTCCCGCAAGCCCTCCGGCCAGACCGCCCCAGGCAGCCTGCCGCGTGGCTCCCGCTTTTTTCGCAGTGAATACCGAAGCCAGCAGCTCAACGGCCTCGCCGATCAGGGCCAGTCCGCCCAGCACCGCCACCATCACCAGTCCCACCCGCTGCCAGTCCGACAGCCAGCCGTAGCCGAGCGTAACCGCGATGAGCAGCCACGTGCCAGGCAGACGCAGGGCTGTCAGGGCAACTGCCAGGCAGCAACACAACACCAGCCCGACGATCGTGATGATCTCCCACATGTTCCGATAGATTCGTCCGGTCCGGCTTTCAATGCAAGACCACCGCCGGGTCCCGCCTGATCCCACGGGTGGCTTGCGGACCGGGTTATCAGGACTGTCCCGACGACTGAGCGCCCGGTCGACACCGTGCACGGTGACGGCGTAGAATCACCGGGTACCGAGAACCGGAGGGGATCCCTTCATGACTGCATGGCGGAATATTCTGATCCTGTTGACATTCATCGGTGGGCTTGCCTCGAATGACCAACCGGGGCAGGCGTACCCATCGGATCCCGCTGCGCGGCAAGACGTTAGTGCCGTCGAAGATGGCGGGGAGCCGATTTCCCTACCAGTCGATCCGGTTATCGAAGAGCCGCTTCGCCCCCTTTATCCGCCTGGAGGGGCATTCCCGTCCGACGCCACCCCTCGCTGCGGGTCCATGAGTCTCGCCATCCCAGCGTTCATGCTGTTGTGCATGCACGTCGTGCGTATTCGGCCGGCTCGAGAACCCGCCTAGCTACGTACCTGCAAGGGTCGGCAGAGATCGCATTGTGGAAGTCCGTTCTGTCGGGGTTGCTCCCCTAGTCCGAATCGGGCATCATGTTTGCTTACCAGTCAGATTGTAAGAGAGCCAGCCATGATGATTCGTGAGCCAGTTGTCGCCGGACAGTTTTATCCGGGCAACCCGGAGCGGTGTCGTGCCGAAGTGTTGCAGCTTCTTAAGGAGGGGATGGCCGATTACGATTCCGACAAGCGCCCCGTGGGCGGCATTGTACCGCACGCCGGGTGGGTCTTCAGTGGGGCAGTCGCTGCCAAGGTGTTCAACGCACTTGCCGCATCGAGGTCCCCGGACGTCATTGTCCTGCTCGGCGGGGTGCACCGCTTCCAGGGACGAGAGGCGGCGCTGTTCACCGCAGGTCGGTGGGAAACCCCGTTGGGCCCGGTGGAGGTGGACGATCGCCTGGCTGAGCGCATCATGGGCCACACCAATCTGATTGTCGACGACGCCTACACCCATGAGGACGAGCACTCCATCGAGGTGCAGATGCCCTTCGTCAAGCACCTGTTCCCCCAGGCCAAGGTAGTACCGATCATGGTCCCCGTGACACCGACCGCCTATGAGGTCGGTGAAGCGGTCGGGCGTACGCTCACGGCCTACAAATACGACGCATTGGTCGTCGGCACCACGGACTTGACTCACTACGGCCCACGCTACGGCTTTATCCCTCACGGCGTCGATGCCAAGGGCAACACATGGGCTAAAGACGACAATGATCGGCGGTTTGTCGACATGGTCTGCTCGATGAAAGCCAAGGAACTTGTGCCCGAGGCCGTCGATCGCAAGAACGCTTGTGCCAGTGGTGCTGCGGCCGCCACTGTCGCTGCCGCAACAGCGTTAGGGGCGACAAAGGGCGTACTGCTCGAGCATACGACCAGCAGCGAGGTTGTAGCCGGGGGGATGCCCGACGACCAGCACGATTCGGTCGGATACGCTGCCGTGGTCTTCGAATAGACAAGCTGCAGGATGTGCCCTGCGCGGATCTCTTCGCGGGCTGCCCCTCGCAGCCCGTTCGGATGTGCGAACTGATAGTGAACGTCTCTGTTGCAATCGGCATCGATCTAGGCGGTACGAATCTCAAGGGTGCAGCCGTCGATCGCGACGGCCAAATCCTGACTAAAGACGCCCACTCCATAGCCGGACTCAGCCCCGATGCGGTGATGGCCGATATGGTGAGCTTGGTTGACCGGCTCCTTGCGGACGCATCACTCGATAGGTCGCACGTGGTGGGTGTCGGAGTTGGAGCACCGGGTCCGCTTAGTCATCGCACCGGCAGGATCATTCGCTCAGCCAATCTCCCGGGTTGGGTGGATGTGCCCATTCGGGATCAACTAGGCGAGAAGCTCCAAACTCCAATCGTGCTGGACAACGACGCTAACGCCGCCGCGTTTGGTGAGTTCTGGATCGGCGCCGGCCGCGGCTTGAACGATCTGGTCATATTCACGCTGGGAACCGGCGTCGGTGGCGGTGTGGTATTGGACGGCCGCATCCTTCACGGCCACTTCGAGAACGCCGCCGAGCTGGGACACATGATTGTCGCGGTTAACGGTCTACCGTGTTCATGCGGCCAGCGGGGCTGCTTGGAGCAATATGCATCCGCCGGCGCCGTGGCACGCCGGGTTGTAAGTGCCATCAAGGAGGGTAAGCCGAGCGCTCTTTCCGACGCAGTGGGGAAGGGCAAGCTCATCGACGCCGAGCAGGTGGTTCAGTGTGCCAAAGCCGGTGATCCGCTATGTCTGCGCATCTGGGACGAAGCCTGCCTGTACCTCGCCGTGGCGTGCATTAGCATCCAACACGCATTCAACCCCGCCTGCGTTGTGTTGGGCGGCGGCATGAGCAAAGCCGGAGACTTCCTTCTCGACCGAGTGACAGATCACGTCAGCCGACAACGGTGGAAGCTCCATGATGACCTTCCCACGATCACCCTGGCTCGGCTCGGCTACGACGCCGGCGTGATCGGCGCCGCCGGTCTCGTCTGGCAGCAGAGCAGGTAACCGTATCACTATCCCAGCAACACAGATGAGAGGGGGTTGAGTGGAACTGGGCGGTAGATCGATGGACTACGCGCGGACCAGCTTCAGCGTCTGCGCGGGCCTAAAGCCCGCAGCCCATTGACGTTTTCCTGATTAGTTATCCGATCTTGCCCGGGCGTTGGCGGGTCATTTCCGTGGGCTGAGGGCGCGCTGGCGGATTTCCTCGGCTCGCTTGACAAGTTCCTCCTGGGTGGGGACCTCCGCCGGGTCGAGGGTAAAATGCCGGGAGTGCTTGTCGTGTAAGTGGCCGGGCCAGAGGACCTCGGCGAAAAAGTCGAATGGGATAACCTGATACCAGGGTGGGTTGACCTCCCAATTGGTCTTCAGCGTCTGGTAGCCCTCCTTCCTGATGATCACATCATAATCGCCGTACCAGAGGAAATCGATCGTGACCACACTGCGCCCGACCTCCTGATCGTTCAGAAAAACCAAGGCAGCCGGCGGTTCAGTCGTAATCGTGATCGTTCGCCGGACGCAACCGGTCGAAGTCACTGCAACGAGCAATCCAGCCGCAACCAAGTACAAGCAACCATTCGAGCGAGCCGCGACCTTCAGGGCGCGCGGACATCCGCGCAGGCTAAAGCCTGCGGCTCGGAAGCTAAAGCCTGCGGCTCGGAGGAGACGACATCGACACGATAGCAAAGCGTGAGTCATTTTCCGTGCTCACCTTCAAAAGGAGTCGCAGGCCGCCGAGAGTTTCATCACAGCGGCTCCAACTCGCACACTTCGGCCGACGGGCCGGCGGTATCGAGGATAGCTACGGTACACCGCCCGCTTACCCAGCCGCAACATTCTCCCGCGTTCAGAAAGAGTCTGCCGTTCTCGAAGCGGTTGACCACCTCATGGGTGTGGCCGGTGATGATGATGTCCGCCCGCTCGACGTCGGCGGGCTTGCACCAATCGATGTAATGGTGGACCAGAATCGTGCGTCCGCCCAGCTCGACAAAGAGCGGCCCGTCCTGAACTTGCGGCATCAGCTCCTTGAGTCCGGCCCGCTCACCGTCGTTATTGCCATAGGTCACGTGCAACGGTCCGTCGTAGCTCAGCAGACGCCGGACGGCAAAGGGGGCCACAAAGTCGCCGGGATGGATGACCGCCTCGACTTTGCGCCGGGCAAAGAGTGAAAGGGCCGCATCGATCTGCGGCAGCCGATCATGCGTATCCGCGATCACGCCGATTAGCATCATACCACCTACCGGCGCCGGTAGAGATATTCGTGAAGGTACTCGATCGAGGCCTGCTGGTTGGCGCTCTCGTAGGCGATAATGTCGCCGGAGGAGATCAACCCGTAGAGCTTGCCCTCCTCGACCACGGGCAGGTGCCGGATCCGCTTGTCGGTCATGACGGTCTTGCACTCTTCCAACGAGCTGTCTCGACGGCAACAGGCCATCGGCGCGGTCATCACTTCGCCCACAGATGTTTGACCGGCCTGTTTGCCGGCAGCCACGATCCGGTTAAGGATGTCCCGCTCGGTGAAGATGCCGACCGCATTCTCCCCGCCGGTGACCACGACGGCCCCGATCCGCCGCTCGTTCATCAGCCTGGCCGCATCCAGCACCGTCGCGTTCCGATCGACGGTGGCCACGTCCGTACCTTTCTTATCCAGAATCTCCTGGGCATTGGGCATCGTTATCCTCCCTACTTCAGACTACCCGCTGGGCGGCATTGTGCTGGCAGGGGCCGGTTGCCGCAAGACTTGCAGGTCATGTAGGTCCTAGAAAGGAGGGATGCGGGTCGGGTGGAGGGTCACCCGACCCGCATCAGGCAGGCCGGTGCGTCAATCCGGCTTGTGGGTCAGGGATGTTGGTGTCGAGTTTTATCGAGCAACTGCCAGCGGCGTTGCATCAGCCATTCGATCCGTCGAATCACCACTGGCGAGCCGTCAGACGCCCAAGCGTCAGCAAGGCGGTTGCGAAGCCGGCGCAACTGCCTCTCTATTCGTACTACGTCGTCGTGTCGTGAATGGGTCGCCATGCCCATAGGTCATTTCCCCGTAACGCTGGGCGTTTGTTCCTACTGTTCATACGCCTAGACGCTCGGAATATTCCGATCGGCTCATAAGAAAATTGTCATAGTTTGTGGAGACTACCTGGAAGACCGGATGCGCTGCTTATAGGGACAGTATTGGCGCACAAGCGGGAGGCCTGTAACGCCTATGGTACAAACTTGTACCCGATGCTATGCACCGTCACGATGTGTCTGGGGTGTTTCGCGTCCGGTTCGATCTTGCGGCGCAGACTTACAATGTGGTTATCAACCGTTCGGGTGGCCGGGAAGCCCTCCAGGCCCCAGATCACGTCGAGGAGTTTGCTGCGATCGACGGGCTTCTCCGAGTTCTCCACCAGCAGTTTGAGGATTTCCAGCTCGAAGTGGCCCAGGTTGAACGTTTGATCGCCTCGTTCGACTCTGCCCTTGACCAGATCGACTGTAGCTTCGCCGATTCGCAGGATCTTGGACAGCCCTTTGCCGGCACCGGTTCGGCGCAGAGCCGCCTTAACCCGCGCAAGCAGCTCGCGAATGCTGAACGGCTTGGTGATGTAATCATCCGCGCCGACCTCCAGGCCCCGAACGATATCGATCTCCTGGCTCTTGGCTGTGAGCATGAGGATCGGCACGACGAAACCAGCCTCGCGGACCCGCCGGCAGACCTCCAGCCCATCCATCTTGGGCATCATAATGTCGAGTAGGATAAGATCGGGGGTATGCTGGATCGCCGCGTCGAGGGCAGTTTCACCATCCCCGGCTACGATCACGTCGTAGCCTTCGAACTGGAGATTATCGCGCAAACCCATTGCCATGTCCGCTTCGTCTTCTGCGACCAGTATCCTTGCCATACCTGTTACCTCCGCTCTGGCGGTTTCGATTAATCCTGTCGGTCGGTTTCCTCAGCCGCGAGGCCCTCCCGGTCTATTTCACTTTCCTCGGAAGCTTGCCGGTCCGACGCGGGTAAGAATATACGAAAAGTACTACCTTTGACCAGTCGAGATTCGACATCTAAAGAGCCGTGGTGGCTGTCGACAATGTGCTTGACCAGTGCCAGGCCCAGCCCGGCCCCTCCCTGGTCGCGGACACGGCGGTCCGCAGCACGGAAGAATCCATCCACGAGGTGAGCCCGATCCTCCGGCTGTATGCCGATTCCCCGGTCATGGACGGATATCAGCACACCGCGCCGTCCGCGGCGGACGTCCTCAGTCACGTCAATGGCCAAATAGCGCTCATCGCGGGAGTACTTGATGGCGTTGTTGGTCAGGTTGATCAGCACCCGGGCGATGGCGTCGCGGTCGGCATCGACAGGGGGGAGTGACGCAGCGACGGTCAGATGATGCTCGAACCCGGCATGTTCGAGCTGCGTCCGATAGGCCTCGTAGGTCTCTCGGACCACGCCGGCGATGTCCGTCGGCTCCAACGAATACTCCTTGCGGCCGGCCTCGATCCGCGCGAAATCGAGAATGTTGTTGATCAGATTGGCCAGGCGCGTGCTCTCGCGAGTGATGATCTCGTAGTATTCTTGCCGCTTCTGCTGGGAGGTGACCCGGCCGGACTGCAACGTCTCACCGAATAACCGGATCAGCGACAACGGTGTCTTGAGTTCGTGCGACACGTCGGCGACGAAGTTGGCTTTCATTTCCGCAAGGGCCATGTCCCGCCGCACTACGCGAACCAGTACCCACATGGCAATCAGGAGCGTAGCCAGTGCCAGAACTGTAAGCCCCAGGTAAACAAGTGTCTGCCCGAGAACTGCCTTGTACTGCTCACGGATGAAGGATTCCGTAGGCTCGATGGCCCAGAAGCGCATGGCGCTGACAAGCCGTTGCGACCAAGGCTTGTAGGGCGTGCCCGGGCTGGCCCCGACCAACTCCAAACCGGAGGCCGCGGGCAGCAGCGGCTCGACCAGGTCAGATCTGAGTAGATCGAGGTTTAGGTGTGCGGCGACGAGAATCGGCTGGGCAGTTGGATCCGTCGTCTCGACACACGCGGTCACGACCGGTGAGGTCCCAATCGAGTCATAAAACAGTTCGATGCCCGGCTCAGCATCTCCAGACGCTCGCTGCCAGCGCGCCGCCAGGCGCTCTTCCACCAGTGGAATCAACTCCATCATATCGCCCGATGACGTTGCGATGAGGCTCAGGTTACGCCCGTTCCAGGTAAAAAGGCCATCCAGCCAGGTGGGAAACTCACCTGGGGGCTCCCAGGGCCGGTCCGAGCCCTCGCGTACGTGGTCTACCGCCATGCGGAGACCGTCAGAGAGCTGGTCGTTGAACTGTTCCAGGGCTGCGTTGGCGATACGAACGGCTTGGGCCTCCGCCGGGGCCATCAGGCGAAAGGTCAGCGACCGCGTTTGCTCCAGGGCAAGGACGATACCCACAACCGCAAGCCCAAGGGCTAGGGCGACCATCCACAGACCGGCAATTCGCCAGGTCAACCGTCGACTCCAGCGGTGAGGATCGTTTAGTCGCATAGACTCTCGGACCCGAAGGGCATCTACCTATGGCTTGGAGCCGCCGCCTTTCTTGCCAATCGCTTCGGTATCCAGAACCGTGGCACCTTCCGGCGGAGTGTAAACAAACTTCGCGTCTTCCACAGCAGCATTCACCTTGAACTCGGTTGTGTCCATTCCCGTTCGGGTGCGGTCTGCCCGGGTGCTGACACTCTTGAGTAGCACGCCGTATGATTCACTGATCCAATACGTGACCTTGAACCGATCACCCTGATTGCCGCCGCTGACTTCGAGCACCACGCAAGGTTCCCGGTGGATGTTTTCGTGACCCTTTATCCGCCCCTTGCCTGAACGAAGTGTCGCCTTGATGTCATTAAGAGTCCCCTGGCGAGACACCTTGGATTTGAAGACCATTGTCTGATCGCCGACCGGCATCTGCCGCCATTCGTATTCACCATCCACGACTGTGAGCGTCTCCACCTCGCTCAGCGGTTTCCCACTTTTGCCAAGGGTTTTGATCTTGGTGCTGCGCCGGATCTTGAGTGTCTTGCCGGCTCGCTTCTCCCACGTCTGGGTTGTAGTCTCTCGGACGATGTCGCCTTCTCGCGAGGTGGCCTTCGTGACGTGGTAAAGCGTCCGAAGCTGCGCCCGTCTCTTCTTTTCCAGTTTGTCAAGGGACTCATCCGCAGGCCCTCCCCACGAATAGGCCGAGATACAGAAGGGTAACACTCCAACCAGCAGCCCGTATCCTAGCGATGCGTTTCGATATCCAGGCATGGTGCTTAACGCTCCAAGAACATACCTAAAGTAGTGCTTTCTAGATTCCCACCCCGTCGCAGGGGATCCTACGTTGCTCTTCGTCAGCGATCCCGTCATCTGACGACCGACTATCCCGATCCGGAAGCCTACCCGAAGGGGCCGCTATTGACCAGATATCGGCGATGCAGTGGCCTCGCCACGGTTGGGTCAGCCTGGAAGTCCAGGCCGAGCGTGTGACTGGCGTGTTTATGTTTATTTGAACCTGGATATGGTACCAAATTGGTGCTATATTGCTATTGCCAAACGGCCTTGGACGATGCGCCCGCGGGTTGGCGGACTGTCCGCGGCGACTGATTGAACCGTCGGTCCTGGAGCTTTCCCCGGAATGAGTGCAATTACGGTAGACCAAGTGCGGGCGCAATTGCGCACGGTCAAGGACCCCGAGCTGCATAAGGACCTGATCTCGCTGGACATGGTCAAGCACGTCGCCATCGACGGATCAAGAGTCCTTATCGACATCGAGCTGACCACGCCGACGTGTCCGCTCAAGCAGCGTATCAAGATCGACATCGAGCAAGCGGTCAGGCGAATCGAGGGCGTGCAAGCCGTCGAGATCAGGTGGAGCGCCAAGGTCCGGTCGAGTCATGGGGATACCCCGCAATTGCCCGGAGTGAAGAACATTGTCGCTGTGGGCGCAGGGAAGGGTGGTGTTGGCAAAAGCATGGCCGCCGTTCTACTGGCATACGGCCTTCGCCGAATGGGAGCAACCGCCGGCATCATGGACGCGGATGTATATGGTCCGAGCATCCCAACGATGACCGGAATCGAAGGGGCCAGACCTTCGTTGCGGGATAACATGATGGTCCCGCCCCTGGCCGGTGGCGTGAAGATCATGAGCATCGGCTTCATGGTGGATCGGGACAGGCCGTTGATCTGGCGAGGCCCCATGACACATGGTGTGATCACCCAGTTTCTCGGACAGGTTGACTGGGGCGAGCTCGATTACCTGATTGTCGACCTGCCGCCGGGCACGGGCGACGTACCGTTGAGTCTGGCCCAGTTGATTCCCATGACCGGCTCGGTCGTGGTTTGCACGCCACAGGATATTGCATTGGTCGACGCCCGGCGGGCGGTCAGGATGTACGAACAGCTCAACGTTCCGTGTCTTGGCATCATCGAAAACATGAGCTACTACCTGTGCCCTAAGTGCGGTCATCGCGACGAGCCGTTTGACCACGGCGGGGCGAAAGTCGCTGCTGGCGAACTCGGCGTCCCGTTCCTCGGCGAGATCCCGTTAAACGCCAAAATACGAGTCTACGGCGACGAGGGTACGCCGGAGAAAGCCTTCACCGACACCGAGGACCACCTGTGCGCTGCGATCCACCAAGTCGTCACCAACATGGCCGGGCAGGTTAGCATAAGAAGCCGACTTCAAGCCGCGGCGCCGACACTTTCGATCGAGTAGGCGGCACGCTACTATTCCACGGGGCATCTGCCGAACGGCGTAATCGGCAGTTCTCGCAGGAGCTTCCATGATGAATGAGCGGGTAGCCAGGACCATCGGTGAGCTGGAACAGTTCATCGCAACAGTCGACGATGCGCTGGCCATTCCGCGCCAGGCGGGTGAGTTTGTCCATGCCCTGATCCTTGGCTGCGGGGCAAAGCACGGCGTCGAGATCGGCACGAGTTACGGCTACAGCGGTCTGTGGATTGCTTCCGCGCTGCGTGAGAACGGCGGGACGCTGATCACCATAGATCACGACCCGCGCAAGAGTGAGGCCGCTCGGAAGTATTTCGACTCCGGCGGCCTGACGGCGTGCGTGGATGTGCGAACCGGCAGGGCGGCTGACGTTCTGGAGTCGCTCTCCGGCCCGATCGACTTTGTCCTCAACGACGCCGACAAGGAAAGCTGCATTCGATACGTGGAGCTTGTCGCCGAGAAGCTCAGCGACCGTGCCGCCGTGCTCACTGATAACACGATAGACCTCGCCGACCGGCTTGCGGAGTTCGTGGCCTGGATTCGTCGGCGCGATGATTTCTATTCGACGACGGTTCCGGTCGGCAACGGCATGGAGTTGTCGATCAAACGGACGGTTCGTTAAAACTCGAACTGACCGGTTCGTTCGTTGCGGTTGAGCGTAGACCCCTGAGCCGCGGGCTTTAGCCCGCGCGGCCTCGCGTTCACCGAGTCAGCGTCAATGGCAATCGGCAGTCCGCGCAGACTTCAAGTCTGCGGCTCGGGAGCGAGAAATCAGTCAGTTTGAGTTGAAAGAGAGAACCAGGCTCTGTTACGTAGCTGAGTGTGAGACCCGTGGTCCAGATTAGTGTACTCTTTCTCGGCCCGGCCAAGAATCTGGCAGACGCGGAGACGGTGTTGTTGGAGGTCGCCGAAGGAAGCACCGTCGCGGACCTGCGCAGCGTCCTGTCCGAGCGATACTCGAAGCTGAGCCGTGCCCTGCCAACGATACGCTTCGCCGTCAACCAGGATTTCGCAAGCGACGACACCGTGCTGCACGGCGGCGACAACGTGGCACTGATCCCACCGGTCTCCGGCGGAGAGGCCGAGAATACCATACTAGTCGACCTCGTCACCGATCCGATTCCCGCTCAGCGTGTGCGTGATTTCGTAATGGGTGATCCGCTGCTCGGCGGGATCGTTACGTTTGAGGGTGCCACCCGGCGCGACGTCGATCCCGAACATGGTGCGATCCTCCGGCTGGACTATGAGGCCTATGAGTCGATGACACGGCAGCAACTCGAACGTCTGGCCGGAGAGGCTAAGAAACGCTGGTCGGCCGGACGCGTGGCAATCATTCATCGCCTTGGGGGCATACCGCCGGGAGAGGTGGCGCTCATGATCGCCGTTGCCTGCGGCCATCGGGCGGAGGCGTTCGAAGCCTGTCGCTGGCTGATCGACACAATCAAAAAGGAAGTGCCCATCTGGAAAAAGGATATCTTTGAAGACGGATACGTGCGTTGGGTACAGCCGGAGCAAACGAGTTAAATAAGGCTTCGTCCGAGAGAGCCGAACCGTCAACCATCATGTTGAAGACCAGCGAGTCATTGGAGGCCAAGAAGAAGCGAGCACGGAAGATCGTCTCGGCTTTGCATAAGTCATACCCTGACGCTGATACTGCGCTTCGCCACAGGAATCCGTTGCAGCTTCTGGTGGCTACCATCCTCTCGGCTCAATCGACCGACGAAACGGTCAACAAGGTCACGCCGGTTCTGTTCAAACGATTCAAGACAGCCCGGGCACTGGCGGGGGCTTCACCCGGCCAGATCGAAGAGATCATCCATTCGACCGGATTTTTCCGTCAAAAGACCAAGAGCATCCAAGGCGCCTGCTGGAAGGTCGCCGACACTTTCGGCGGCCATGTCCCTGACAACATGGACGACTTACTGACCCTTCCCGGTGTCGCCCGTAAGACGGCCAATGTCGTTCTAGGCAGCGCGTTCGGCAAATGCGAAGGCGTGGTGGTTGATACCCACGTCGGGCGCCTTGCCACGCGCCTGGCACTCACCTGGTCCGGCAAAGACAGCAAAGACGCCGTCAAGATCGAGCGTGACCTGATGGAGATCATTCCCCGCAAGGAGTGGACCTTCGTCGGCCACTCACTGATCTGGCACGGCCGCAAAGTCTGCCCCGCCCGTAAACCGGACTGTGAGCACTGCACGCTGGCCGGGCACTGTCCGTCAGCAATGTAGGTCGGGTCATCCGACCCGACGCCTATGGAAACCGGATCCCAATGTCGGGTCTGCGAACCCGACGCCTACGGAAACCGGATCCCAATGTCGGGTCTGCAGACCCGACCTACACGGCTGGATGTTGACAGCTCATCTCGCAAAAACCCGTTGTATTACGGGTTCCGATGGACGCCGATCCTGGGAATCGGGCATGATAGATTGGCAAGGGTCCGTGACAGAAACGTCGGGCATGATCGCAGGCTGAAGGCCTGCCCGAAAGTAGCCGGTGGCAAGCGTAGCGCCGCCACCGGGTCCGGGTGTTACCAAGCCGCCCGACCCTGAAAGGGTCGTCTATTCTCTGCGGCGCGTGCAACGTGGCGTTCATACGACCCTTGCAGGGTCGAATGGAACGGGTGTTGGGGTTACCGTGGGCGGCGTCCACCTGTGGCGGACTTGCCCACGGCTACTGTAGGTCAGCCTTTCAGGCTGCAACAGCCTACGGCGATGAAGCCGCCTAGACTGTCACGCACCCATTTGGCAATAACCTGGTGAGTTTGCTTGACGCCGGCGTGAGGATTGAGTAATCTGGCATTGCCTCAGAGAGAGGTCGGAGGGCAAGGTTGCACCCACCTGCGGAGGATGTCTATAGCCGCTTTTCAAGCGGCTGCTCACCATTTGATCGGCGCGCCCGCGCTTTTCTCAACGCCTGTGAAACGCTGCGATCTCTTCGACTGGGCGCCGTCCTTCGCATGTATGTGCTTAGCGACCTCAACCGTCCCCCCTGCAAGGGGGGAAAGAGGGGGCTCCTGCGGTACACGAAAACGAAATCTGGTCTAGAGGAGGATTGATCGTGTGTTGCCTGAATCGAACTCGAACGCTGTTTGGGTCTTTTGCCTGTGTGCTGATAACGGCCGGCGCCGCGCACGGATTCACCTGGTACGTCGACGAGAACGCCGACACAACGCCGCACAACGGCACCTCATGGTGTCAGGCCTTCCTTGACCTGCAAGGAGCCCTGGCCGTTGCGGGCTCCGGTGACACGATTCACGTTGCCGACGGCACGTACAAGCCGACCAGCGGGACGGATCGCACCGCGACGCACCAGCTCAAAAACGGCGTGACGATCGAAGGGGGCTACGCCGGTTGCGGGGCGGGCGACCCCGATGAACGGGACATCGAGACCTACGAGACGATCCTCTCCGGCGACATCGGAGCGGCGGGTACCACGGACAACAGCTATCAGGTGGTCACCGCCAGCGGGACCGACGACACGGGCGTCCTCGACGGCTTCACCATCACCGCTGGGAACGCGAACGCGTCAACCCCTTACAACAACGGCGGCGGGATGACCAACATCAGCGGGGACCCGACGGTGGCCAACTGCACGTTCACCGGGAACTCGGCCACCTTCGGCGGCGGGATGTCCGTGCGTGTTGGCGCGACAGCCCACGTAATCAATTGCGTGTTCACCGGGAACACGGCAGGTACCGGGGGCGGGATGCTGAACAACGGCGAACCGACGGTGACCGACTGCACATTCAGCGGAAACAGCGCCAGTTCGCAAGGCGGCGGGATGGCGAACATCAATGAAGGCAGCCTGCCGACGGTGACCGACTGCACGTTCAGCGGGAACACGGCCTCTCACGGCGGCGGGATGTACAACTATAACAACGCCGAGCCTACGGTGACCGACTGCACGTTCAGCGGAAACTCGACCACTAATTTTGGGGGGGGCGGGATGTTCAATGATGAGAGCAGCCCGACGGTGACCCGATGCAGTTTTCTCGGGAACACGGGCCTTATGGTTGGCGGCGGGATGTACAACTACCTTGCCAGCCCGGCGGTGACCAACTGCACGTTCGTCGGAAACTCAGCCAGTGGATTTATAGGCGGCGGGATGATCAACAATTACAGCAGCCCGACTGTGACCAACTGCACGTTCAGCGGCAACACGGCGGCCGACTTCGGCGGCGGGATGGTCAACAACAACTCCAGCAACCCGGCGGTCACCAACTGCACCTTCAGCGGGAACTTGGCAGGCAACTACGGCGGCGGGATGTCCAACTACACCTCCAGCAACCCGACTGTGACCAACTGCATTTTCTGGGGCGACACGGCCCCGTCCGATCCCGAGATCTACAACTATTCCAGCACGCCGGCTGTCACCTATAGCGACGTCCAGGGCGGCTACGCCGGGGAAACGAACATCGACGCCGATCCGCTCTTCGTCGATGCCATCAGCGGCGACCTGCGGCTGGGCTGCGACTCCCCGTGCGTGGACCAGGGGAATAACGGCGCGGCCGCAGCCGTTACGACGGACCTGGACGGCAACCCGCGATTTGTGGACGACGCCGGCGTGACCGACGGGGGCTTGGGCACGCCTCCGATCGTCGACATGGGGGCCTACGAGCGGCAGTTCGACTCCTACGCCGGGGCCATGACGATCTACGTCGACGATGACACTTGTCCCGGACAGGGTTCCGGGACCGAACAGGACCCGTACTGCAGCATCCAGTTCGCGATCGATGCAACGTGTGACGAGGGAGACGAGATCGTCGTAGCCCCCGGGACGTACTACGAGGCCATCGACTTTCAGGGCAAGGGGATCGACTTGCACAGCAGCGACGGGCGCGACGTGACCACGATCGACGCCACGGGCCTGGGCACCAGCGTGGTCAAGTGCGACAGCGGCGAGGGATCGGACACAATCCTCGACGGCTTCACGATTACCGGCGGTACCGGCACCGACACTGGCGATGGGTACCTCCGCGGCGGGGGCATGTACAACTTCTCCGCCAGCCCGACGGTTGCCAACTGCACGTTCAGCGGGAACACCGGGACCTACTACGGTGGCGGTATGCACAACTCCCAAAGCCATCCGACCGTGACCAACTGCACGTTTGCCGGGAACTCGAGTGAGCGCGGCGGCGGGATGTCCAACTATATCGACAGCAACCCCACGGTGACCAACTGCACGTTCATTGGTAACGAAGCCCCCATAGGTGGCGGAATGATCAATGCGACTGGTAGCAGCGCGACGGTGACGGGGTGCACGTTCACCGGAAACCACGCCAACCAACATGGCGGCGGGATTTGCAGCACTGGAGCCACAGCGACGGTGATGAACTGCGCTTTCAGTGGGAATACGGCGGGGACGGGAGGCGCAATGTCCAACCACTCTACCAGTCCGACGATAGCCAACTGCACGTTCAGCGGGAACACAGCCGGCGGCGGCAGCATCGATGTGGCCGCCGGCGGCGGCATGTACAACCACGTTGCCAGCCCGACGGTGACCAACTGCACGTTCACCGGGAACGCGGCTTCGCTTGGCGGTGGGGCGATGGCTAACTACGAAGCTAGCGACCCGGCAGTGACCAACTGTATCTTCACTGGGAACACCGGACCCTCCGGCGGTGCAATGCTCAACCGCAAAGTAACCATTGCAAGCGACCCGACGGTGACCAACTGCACCTTCAGCGGAAACTCGGCCGACTACGGCGGCGGGATGCGCAACCACGAGAGCAGCCCGACCGTGACCAACTGCGTCTTCAGCGGGAACTCGGGCACCAACCGCGGCGGGGGCATGTCCAACTCCGTCCACAGCGACCCGACGGTGACCAACTGCACGTTCAGCGGGAATACGGCCGGTGACGACGGCGGCGGCGGGATGTCCAACTACTACACCAGCAGCCCGACGGTGACCAACTGCATTTTCTGGGGTGACTCGGCCGCATCCGGTGGTCCGGAGATTTGGAACGATAGCAGCACGCCGGTCGTCACCTACAGCGACGTCCAGGGCGGGTACCCGGGGGCGACCAACATCGACGCCGACCCGCTCTTTGCGCGCGACCCCTACGACGGTGGCGATGGATGGGGCGACGACCCGGCGACGACGGAGATCGATGAGGGGGCCAACGACGACTACGGCGACCTGCGCCTGTCTACCGGTTCACCCTGCATCGACACGGGCGACAACACGGACGTAACGGAAGCCACCGACCTCGACGGGAATCCGCGCGTTTTGGACGGTGACAGCGACGGTAAGGCTGTCGTGGACATGGGAGCCTATGAATACCCGTTCGGCGACTGCAATGAGAACGACATCCCCGACATATGCGATTTGGACTGCGAGGCCCTCGGCGGCGACTGCAATGTCCCCGACTGCGGCCAGAGCAGCGACGACAACACCAATGGCGTCCCCGACGAGTGCGAGTGCCCGGAACTCGCTCCACCATCGACGCCGGCCGGAGAGGCCGGTTATGAGAAGATCCGCTACATCTCCATGGTTCCCGGCAACGCCGGCTATCAGACGGCCTTGCGGGTGACTCTGACTACCCTGCCGGCCCCGTTCGACGGATTTAACGACACCAGTTGCTGGGTCGGCGAGCCCCAGCAAGTCAGTGAGAACTCCGGCAAGATTGCCCACGAACCGGGCTGGCCGGACTTCATGAGCGCTCACCTGCAGGGTAGCCCGCTCTGTATGGACTGGAGCACGGTGGAAGTTCTCCATGTGACCGATGACGAAATCATCCCCAGCGCCGTCTACGACGTGCAGGCCATCGAGTGCCAGTGCGACTTCGAGAACGAGGATCACTACTCGGCCCCGCTGACGATAACCACGAGCAAGTGGGGCGATTCGGTGGGGACTTGCGCGGTCATTCCGTGCAGCCCGCCTGAGGGAGTCGTGAACATGGCCACGGATGTCACTGCGTGCTTTGACAAGTTCAGGAACTTGGTGGGCGCGGTGCTAAAGTCCAGGGCGGACATCGAGCCCAATTTGCCGGACGGGCTGGTGAACATTTCAGACTGTACGTTTGAGCTCGATGCGTTCCGCGGGTTCGCCTATCCGCCGGCGCAGACGCCTCCGGCAACTGGCTGGCCCGGACCGGACGGATGCCCGTAACCGGGTGTAGCTCGAGGTAGACATACCGAAGGAAGGGCGGGCTTGGCCGCAAGCCCGCCCTTCTCTGGGGTTTGGCCCTTTTCCGGGCGAGTTGTAGTCTCGGCACTCGCTTTGTTTGCCACTCGCGGATCGTCAACTCTTGTCTCAACGGATCGCCTTCCTTCT
>JAUWWQ010000030.1 GCA_030616775.1 Planctomycetota bacterium | reverse complement strand
TTTGAGCTCGATGCGTTCCGCGGGTTCGCCTATCCGCCTGCGCAAACGCCTCCGGCAACTGGCTGGCCCGGACCGGACGGATGCCCGTAACCGGGTGTAGCTCGAGGTAGACATACCGAAGGAAGGGCGGGCTTGGCCGCAAGCCCGCCCTTCTTATCCTTGAGGATCGGTGCCCCGTTCTTCGCCTTTGGCGAAGGGGGGAGACTGAGACGCCCATCCGTCCCCCGCCCCCGATGTATATCAGAGATGGAGCACCCACGCGTACGTTTGTTCCATCACACCAGGGTCGCCCACAGGCGACAGGGGGAGAGAGCCCGCCATTCCGCAGGCAGCACGGGCGGATCCCAATGCACATCGGGACACGTAGCACCCAAGCCCTTGCCCGCAGCCTCAAGATTGACAGCAAACTAGGTTATCGTGCCGGGGTATACCGTTTGCCGTTGATTTGCCACAAGTCGACATGCGAATTATACTGCGTGGGTGTGGCAGTGCGACCTGCCCAAAAGGTAAGGAAGCGCGGTCTGTCACGGTCCATTCGAGGGATACGCCCGATTGACTAATGACGCTTACCTCGCACAGATCGACTTTGGAGGGGTGCAGTCTTTCCTTGAACGGGTGTCGGAGCGTCCGTGGGTCGCTCTGATTGAGCTGCTGCTGATCGGCAGCGTGGTCTTTGCGATCCTCCGATTCCTGCAGGGCACGCGCGGTGCACGACTTGTTCGGGCGGTATTCATCATTCTTGCGGTCAGCTTTGCGGTCGTCTGGCTGATTGCGGAGCAGTTCCAGTTCGAGCGAATCAACGTTCTATACCCGTATTTCATACTGGGGGTGTTTCTGATCTCGCTCCTGGCGTTTCAGACGGAGCTGCGGCGTATGCTGCTTCGCCTGGGCCAGGGTGGCTGGCTACAACGCTGGTTCAAGAGTTCGGACATGGTGATTGACCCGATCGTCACAGCCGTCGAACGGCTCTCGAAGAAGAAGATCGGCGCGCTGATCGCCATTGAACGGGGAACCGAAATGGGTGCCGTGAGCGAAACGGGCGTGCTCCTGGACGCGGTGGTCACGGCCGAGCTGCTCGAAACCATCTTTTGGCCGGGGACCGCACTCCATGATCTAGGGATGATCGTGCGTCAGGGCCGGATCGTGGCGGCCGGGTGTCAGTTTCCGCTAGATGAGTCGACCGATGCTGACCGCTCACTGGGCAGTCGGCACCGGGCCGCACTTGGGGTGAGCCACGAAGCCGATGCGGTGGTAATCGTCGTCAGTGAGGAGACGGGTACGGTCTCTGTGGCCATCAACGGGCGTCTACGCCGCTCATTAACCACAGATGCGCTGCGCATGACCCTCACCAAGGAGCTGACCACCAAACGGGCTGACAGACAGACTACCAAGCGGGGCCGAGTCCCCGCCCCATCCATGGCAAAGGTGACGCGAGATGGAACAGGTCAAGCTGCTTAGCATGACGGTTATTCTCACGGTGCTCATCTGGTGGAGTGCCGACAGCCTGGTCAACGAAGCCGTTTCAGTGAGTGTGACCTTCAAGGCGGTTCCAGAAGTTGCGGCGCCCGACATGCTGGTAGAAGTAGCCGCCCCCAATAAACCTTTCGAGATGCAAATCTCGGGGCCCCGGCGGATTGTGGAGGATGTACTGGGCCAAGCACCGTTACATGCCCGTCTGCGGATTTCGGATCGCACCACCGGACCAGCCACAATCCGGCTGGATCGCGAGTTCCTCAAGCGTGAGATGGCCGAGCAATGGAATGAGTTTCGCGAGCTGACGATCGTCTCCGTCATCCCGGATACACTGCCTATTATACTTGATCACTGGATCACGAAGGACGTCAATATTGTGTTGAAACGGCTGGGCCTGGCGTATGACGTAGAGCCGCAGTCCAAGCCGACCTCCACGACGGTTCGGATGCGCGAAAGTCGTTTGCAGGAGCTGCCCGAGGGGCAACCATTGCAGATCGACGTATCGGGAGAGGTGGAGCGTTTGCTCAAAGATCAATCCGCAGGGCAGAGTGTGACGGTCACGATCCCGATAACCCCCGACCAGCGGATCTTTGGACGGGATGCCAGACTCATGCCCGGAACAGTCGAAGTAACCGCGACGGTCAAGGCCCAGCGCGGCACCGCATCCATTTCCACCGTCCCCATCCTGGTGGCCGTCAGCTTCGCCAATCTCGGCAAACCATACCGGGCTGTCACGCGGAACGGCAGTCCGCTGTCGTTGGTGACCCAAACGATTTCGGTTACTGGCCCGGCCGACGAGGTGAGCCGCCTGGCCCGGGGGACGACCCGCGTATACGGGATCATCCACCTGAAAGAGGATGACCTCGAGCAGTTAGAAGTCTTGAAGCTGATGACGCCCGAGTATCACCTCCCACCAGGCGTTGAACTGACGGAAGTGCCACCGGCGATAGAGTTCAGACTGACCAATGTAAGCACGACTGAAACCGGAGAGTAACGCCGTAGTCCCCGAAGATACATCCCCAGGTGACGAAGGCAACCTTCAACCAAATCGGTGCGAGATGTCGGCGGTCGCATCCGGCGATCCCTTCGCGGCGACGTGCAATTGGCTCGTTGAGGTTGAAACAGGCAGGGCAGAACCCGGCAGAACTCTTCGGTTAATTGGGCTTGACGTGAGCCGAATGACTGGTAGGGTATTCACAGCGGTGATGATACGTGTGGGGATACACCCGTTCCCATTCCGAACACGGTAGTTAAGCCCACCCGGCCGATGGTAGTCGAAAGGCGAGAGTAGGTGATCGCCGCGTTTTTTTGAAAGTACCCGCTTTGGCGGGTATTTTCGTGCGCCAGGTTGTGTCGGACCGGCCGGCGGTTGGCGCGGTACAGAGGTCGGTCAGGCCGATCCGGTTGGTTGTTTTGTTCGTAGGTCGATTGAACCTTCTTGTCGTGAAAGGTGTGAAATGGCAACGCTTTTTAGCAGCATTATCAGCACAATTTTGGGCAGCCTTATTCCGTTGATTCTAGAAATGATCCTCGGCGCGCTGTTCGGCGGTACAGTAGCGTAGGCAATACCACTGCGGCTCTCGGCGGCTCGCAGACCGCTGTCTGACCACCGAGTGCCGGCAACGTGTTGCCTCTGTCATCACTGACAGGGGGCTTTTGCCAGGGCAATCGCATCTTATTCGCGTCGCCGGGGGCTCTCTGAGGGGCGTTGCCCGGTTAGGTCTGAGTTTTTTGTGCTGGAGGTGGGCGAACGGTCGATGGTCAAAGCTCGACCGATCGCGGGTACTACATCAGCGACCTGAGCGGTGTGGCCCCCCGGACCATGCTCGAATACGTCCGGGGCCACTGGAGCATCGAGAACCGACTGCACTGATCGCTGGACGTGACCTTCCGGGAAGATACGCTCCGGAATCGAGTCGGCCACTCGGCGGAGAACTTCTCGCGTATCCGCCGCTTGGCCCTAAATCTCCTGCGACGTGACAAGACCTGCAAGGCCGGAATCAAGGGGAAACGCCTGCAAGCCTGCCTGAAGGAAGATTACCTACTCCGAGTCCTCAGCCAAGGATTTTAGATGCGATTGCCCTGTTGGGGAATGTTATCGGATGCGCAGCCGTCACACACCCGGTCACGTCTAGAAAGGACACTAAGGACACGTCCCAGTAGGCTGGCAGTTCACTCAAGGGCCGCACCCAGCGCACCGACACTGTGAGTATGCTGGGCAACGAGCACGCCCTGCTCTCGCTCTTCGCCGACCCCGCTTGATCTCACCAACTGGTGACGCGGGTGTCGACCACCATGGGAGCTAAACCTTGACGACCCCACGGGCACGAAACAGCTATCGTGAACTCGTCCAGCAGGCACACCCGCCAAGTGCCAAACCGGACCGTAACCCTGACCCTGAGGAGGAGTTGGACTCACTGGTTGCCCTCATCAAAGAGCGTCAGCAGGAAGCCGGCGACCAGACCGCTGTCCTGGCTCCCGATCCGATCCAGATCCTGCGAGAGCTGACCATCAACAAGCTTGTCCCCATCTTCGTGGAACTCATGGAGAAGTACTCGAAATCCGGCATATCCATGCACATGGACGCTTCCAATTTCTTGGAGGGGGGACGAGAAATCAAGTTCGAGTTCGGCCTCGGAGAGTACCGATCGCAGCTTCATGGCACGGTCACCACGGAGGCCATCGCATTTCACGAGACCCGTTACAGACCGGACGTGGACGGCGAGCTGGTTAGCGGGCCCATGGTCCGGCTGCGGGGTCTGAACGCTGAGAAGTTCCGCAAATTCCTCTGCGAGCGCCTGACCCAGTTGCTCCGTACGGCTATACGGCGACACTGACCGCCGTGAGCTCCGCGGCTACGGGAGCTCCGCGCCGACGACAGAACCGATCCTCTTATCCAGACGAACCGATCCTGGCGGAACGTCCCTACGGCTTGTGTCGCTCGCCTAGTTCCACATCCTCGCGTCTGGGGGCGCCGCGATACTCAAGATCCTTTTGGCGAAACTCGTTCATTCCGGGCGGCTCAGGGAATGCCAACCTTACCTCCCAGGGCGGATCCATCGCCTCACACAACCGCCCAAAATAGGGGCGGAGATGATCGTACGTCATTTGGCGCTGCGGCAGTGGCAGATGCTTCCAGAGCCGAGCCTTGTATAACGGGGCAATGGCCGGGTGCTTCATGTACGCTTCGATCTCGTCGCGAAGAACGATCGGGAACTCCTGCATCTGTCGCCGCTCGGTGATGTCGCCCTTGGTGTCGGCCATCCAGAAGTCATAAGACTGGCGGGCCCGGACCAGCGAGGTCACACCCGCCCTCGTCAATCCCAGCGCGAACTGCTTCAGACTCCGTTGGATGAAACTGCGGATAAACCCACTGGCCGCCTTGTAAGTCTCGAGTCGATGCAGCAGGCCCCCCATTACAAACTCGTCGAGAGTTTTGAGATACCTTGGCTGTGTGGAGCCGTCCGGGTGGGGGTTGTTCTCGCGCAGGTAGGCGTAGAAGTTCTCGGCCAGCTCGATATTCCTCTCGCCGCCCTCCAGATAAAGCAACTGAATCCAGTCTTGCATGCTGGTGACAAACCCCGTCATATACACCCGCCCGGGCGTCCCCTCTATAAAGTCCGGATCGTCGCCGAAGTGTTCTTTCCCCAGGCGAAGATACGCGTGGTACAGATAGGGTATGAAGCGCGTGTCGGGGGTCAGCTCAATGTATGAGGAGAATGGGTCGTCGAAGTCGGGCCAGAGGGTGATCCTGCCCTTCATGGTCAGATTCTGCAGCGAGAAGAAGATGAAACGTGCGTTGTTGCGCTGGTCGAATATACTGATATTCTCGTGGCTGCGGCTGAGTTCGTCACCCAGACTCGACCAATACAGTGAGTGTGAGAACGCATTGCGCCAATCGAGCGGACCGTATTTGTCCGCCATCAAGGAGAGCATCCAGTCAAGATCGAGGTGATAACGTTCGCGAAGCACCTTCGATCGGACGGCGGCCAGCAGCCGGTCCAGAGACCCCTGGTGATTCGGATCGGATAGGAGCACTAAGCGACGCGTCATAAGCGGGTCCGGATACGACCCGCTCTTGAGCAATTGGGACACTTGCAGTTCCGGCCGAATGTGACGGGCCACGAAGTCCAGTAAAGACTCATCCGGTTCCAGGCGGATCTGGCGCAGCCGCGCAGCCAATTCTGCCACGCCCGCGTCATTATCGACGAATTCATCGAGGCTGCGCGGGGCATTGACGATCTTACGGAACCAGTCGAAGTACTCCTCGTCGGCAAGCACCACGGGCGGTGCTCCCAGCACGCGCTCCATCTCCACTGCCAAAGCGCGCTTGTAATTGAGATGTTCGTCGTCCAGGAAATCCCCGATTTTGTGCCAATAGATCCAGGCCAGTTCCTTGTACAGAGTCACGGCCTTGGGGTTGTACTGGATCCCCTTGTCCCGAAGAATCTTGATCCCGTTTTGAACCCATTGCCAGCGCGCTTCGGGCGTGTACTGAGATACGGAGATGTTGTATGCCATGTTCCACGCGGCGTTGACCCAGACATGTTGAAACCGCGGCGCCAGGGCGCAGACCGTCTCGTGGAGTTGCAGGGCCTCATAATACTTCCCCTCCTCCTTTAGTCGCTCGGCCCGGATCGAGGCCCAGTCAATCGCCAACGCCCGGAACGTGCCGAGCTTACCCAACAGCGCAAGATCCGCCGGAAGCCCCTTGGTGGTGTCAGGGTCGATTACCAGTTGACGATCCTTTCGGATCGCGTTCACAGGACGGATGAACCACCCGGCCCCGATGAAACACACCACGGCCAGCGACGCGGCGACGGCCTGAATCATCCACTCGCGTCGTTTGGCCGACCGCCGCGTGGCAAGGTGTTCCGGCAGTCTATAGTCTAATACTTGCGACATCGCTCACCCGATCCTCCGCTGGCGCAGGTCATCCTGGTCAGACGGAAACCTCCGCCACCTCGCGTCGGTGGAACAGCAGGATGGCCAAGCCCAGTACGATGACGGTCTTCACTAGAACGAGGCCAAAGACCGCCTGAAGTACCCATACCAGGCTCACATTACGTCCGTTAACCAACGACTCCACGGCATCGAACTTGGCAAAGTCGGGAATGATCCAGTAGATGACGTTGTAGACCTGCATCATCAACTGCACGAAGAACTCCTTCATCGACGTAAACATTGTCGCGAAATCGTCGGAGCTGAAATCCAGCGCCTCCTCAATGAACGATCGCGTACCGGCCAGCACGTAGATCGTAAACGACGCCAGGCAGGCGACCGGGAACGAGAACACCGTGGTCATCAGCAAGGCCACAGCCCCTAGAAACATCAGCTTACACAGCATCAGTATATGCAGACGGACGAGGTTCCACTCGAACGAGCCAACAATGAACAGGACCGCCACCTCGTTCGACTTGCGGAACTCGATGATATTGCGGTACTGCGGCTCCCCTTCGTAGGGGTTTTCGTTATAGAAATAAGCCGTCAGAGTGTGGTCATCGGCGACCGAGTCAGCCGGCACGTGCACGGTGTGATATCGCCCGACCACCTGCCGGACGGGCCGTGAGACCTGGCGCGCACCCATAAACGGATCGCCGAAAACCCAAAGGGCCCGAAAAATCTCGTCTGAGGCATAATCACTTACGTCGGTCTTGTACCGGATTTGCACGTGGTTGTCGGGCGACCGGTCACACAACACGTTTTCGAACTCGAAAACCCTCATCTGGAGCGGCCCGACCACCCGCCAACGAGCCTCATATTTGCTTGCAAGTCGCGCCTTTTCTACCGCGGGATCGAAATCAGGCACGCTATCGTAGAGCCCTTCCTCGAGATTCTGCTCGAATTCCATCTCGGCCGGTTTCGTAAAGTCGGGCAAGGTGCATCTCACCGCGTGCCGGGCGACCAGTACCTCATTGTTCAGCTCGGCCTTGTCATAGCGGTCATCTATTGGCGGATGGGTGCGCTTGATGTAGTGGACCATCCCGTAGATCGTAACTCCCGAACACAACAAAAATGCGGCGTTGAGAATTGTCATCCCCAGCCACTTGCCCAGCACATATTGCCATCGCGAGACCGGTTTGGTCATCACCAGGAAGATCTGATGCCCAACCAGCTCGTCGGCCAACGACCGCGACATGAATATGGTAAGCATGCCCAATAAAACCCCGGTAGCGCTGAGCCCGTAGGACATGAAGCTTTGGACCGCGCCTGTCAACGAGCTGTCACCCGAAATCGAAAACGGCAACCCCAAGACGACCAGACCGATCAGCACCAGAAAAACCAGGGCAAGCTTCATCCGGATGCCTTCGGCGATCATGTGACGGGCGATGGCCCAGACCGTGGTCACCTCTTATCCTCGCTGTGGCCCTCGGTTTCCTGTTTCGCCCGACCGAGCAGCTCATCGATCACACCGGCGTCGGCGCTGGGCTTCTCACGTGGGCGGTCAGGGCGAGCCGGTCGCGGTCGTTCAGTCGCGGCCTCTACCGGCTCCGGCGTCGTCTTCGCCGATTCGCTCCCCATCAATTGCTGAATAACTTCCGACGACGGTTCGCCCGTAGCCTCTGGAAGCAGAGGGGCTTGGATCGGAACCGGATCGACCTTTTGCGACGCGGCAAAGACCAGCGAGTCAACAACCTCCTGCGTCGTTGATTCCGTCGGTTGTTTCAGAAAATCCGGTATTTCACCGCCGCCCCGGGCTCCCGACGTGCGGATGTTGGCGGCCTGGGCCTCTCCGACGATGCGCAAGAAGAAATCCTCGAGGCGTACCCGGGGGTTGGATATGTCCAGGATGTCTTTCTTCTCCAGTCTGAAGATGAGGTCGCGAACCTGTGCTATCGTCTTCTCCGACAGTGAGGGGGTCGTAATCTGCGTGGCGTCTGTCTTGCGCAGCAGCTCACCGATATCGCCAGCGGCCCGCTGCTGACCGCCGTAGAGAATCGTGACCCGGTCGCAAACATCCTCGACATCGGCCAGGATGTGGCTTGACAGCAGGATGGTCTTGCCCTTCTTTCCCAACTCGCGGATCACGTCCTTGATCTGGCGCGCTCCAATGGGATCGAGACCGGTTGTGGGCTCATCAAGAATCAGAAACTCCGGGTCGTTGATCAGTGCCTGGGCGAGTCCGATGCGGCGGGCCATCCCCTTGCTGTATTCACCGACACGACGCTTCGCCTCCTGCCGCAGGCCCACCATGTCCAGTAGTCGATCGCTTCGCTCGCTCCGGATCCTCGCGGGCAGGCGGAACAGGCGGCCGTAGTAATCGAGCGTCTCGTGGGCAACGAGAAAGCGATAAAGATAGGATTCCTCCGGTAGAAAGCCGATGCGGGCCTTCACGGAGACGTCCGTGGGAGGCTTGCCGAGCACGGAGATGCGCCCCTTCGTCGGGTAGAGCAGGCCGAGCAGCATCTTGATGGTCGTCGTCTTACCCGAGCCGTTGGGGCCAAGCAGGCCGAACACCTCGCCTGGTTTGATCTCCAAATCAAGATCCTTGACCGCCTCGACGTGAGGCCGACGCCAGAAATCCTTGAAGGTCTTGCACAGGCCCGCGGTCTGCACCACGGGCTGTATTTGCCCAGCCATAAACCTCACTCATCGCATGTTCAGACGATCACCGTCCGATCGCATCGAGGACGGACTAGTGCCCCTCACCTAGTACCGTGTTTTACAAGTAATACGACTACACGCTGTGCCGAGTCCCGATGTGCATCGGGATTCTCGGCACCTGCCAGAGGACTGAGAAGGGATTCTCGGTACAGCGAATCCTGATCCGAGCCGTGGGCTTGGGCCCGCGCGGACGTCCGCGCAGGCCCAAGCCTGCGGCTCAGATACTTGCGAGAGTTGTGAAACACGGTACTAGTCATATTCCCATCCAAGGGGAACGAGTCTTTCGCGACGACGTACCTTACTTTCTTCAAACTCTTGCTTGCGGAGCCGCTGCGCCTCCTCGATACGTGTATGCTCCGGGTCCAGGGGTATCTTGAGGCGAAACTCTTTCAGCCACGGCGGGCGATAGATCTTGGTGACGCCCGGGCTCTCGAAAATCTGCTGCTTTGTCTCCTCCCACAACCGATTGATCAGCATCATCGGATTACGCGTGTATTCGGGCAGCAGCGTCCGGTACAGCTCCACGTCACTCTCCATCCGAGACACGACTTTGGCACGGTAGGCGCTGGCCTCTTTGATCCTCTTACCCGCTTCACCTTCGACCTCTTGCTCGAGCAATCGATCGAGCTCCTCGCGCAGTTCTTTGACCGATTTATCTTCCGTTCCGCCGCGGTCGAGTTGTTCAAACAGGCGTATCAGTCGGGGGTAGGCGGCGCCGGCCGCCTCATTCAGAATCTTAGTTCGCTCCTTCTCTGCAGCTCGGATCCTTTGCTCCTTCCTGTTCTCGGCCCGTTGTGTAGCGTAAAAGACGTTGCGAACCTGAAGCGGCGGCGTCGGCTCGTCCATCTCCACGAGGGTCACATCTACTCCACTGTTGAGGGCCGCCAGCCGCTCGTTGATCCGGCTCTTCATCTCGCGCTGCACGTAGTCGATGCGGGTACGAATAAGCTGTTCCGCGGTTAACTCACTGGCGAGCTGGACAGCCACGGTTTCGACGAGCACGCGGATAAGCCCATCCGCCGCCTCCACGCTATCACCCAGTATCTCGGTAACGTAACTGTTTACGTCATTTATCTTGTATGTCACTTTCCACTGGACGTGCGCCAGCCCGGTGTCGGCGGTCAGCAGCGCGCCGTCCAATGAGGGGTTGAGCCCCTGGTCATACCCCCGGCTAAGGTAGGATAACGGCTTGCCGATTTCGTTCTCACTGCGGTGAAACGTGTGGCTGTCGATCAGCAAATCGTTACTCTTCTTGGTGGGCAGTGGGACGATCTCATCAATCGGGTACGGTAGAGCCCAGACCAGCCCCGGCCTCTCCACGACACGACGCAGACCGCCCAGCCGAAGCATCAGAGCCTCCTCGTGGCTCTCGATGCTGCGAACATTTGAAAACAGATACAGAACCAGCAGAACCAGCATGATGCCCTTAAGAACGCTGAAGCTGGCTCGCAGGGCGTCGGCCAGAGACTGACTCGCGGCATCCAGCGGTTCTTCCACCATCTGAAGGGTGCGATGCGGATGTTCGTCGCGTTGCTGGTCCATGTTCGTCTAATCCGGCTTTCCTGGAGGGGTCCTACCCGCCCCCTCAGTCTTCCCGGTGCCTTGCCGCTCAACGCCGCCTTCAACAGGCACGCGAGCCCGGGCCTGCTCGTCGAACACGTCCCACGGGGACTCTCCGGTATCCATGATTAGCGTGGTTCGCTCTCGAAGGGCTGCCCTATCGGTGCGCAGCTTGTCCAGAAATATCCGCAGTTCCGGGTGTTCGTCGAACTCCTTGTAGTACTCACTGACGACTCGCTCCGCCTCGGTTTCGATCTCGGCAACCTTGCCCTGGACCTCCGCCATGATCCGCTGTTCCACCGCCCGGGCATCCGCCAGGATCTTGGCGGCCGTAGCTTGTCCCTCGGCGATGTAGCGCTCGGCTTTGGCCTCTTCACCTGACCTCATGCTCTCGAAAATAGCCGTGGTCACCGATTCCGGCAGCCCCAGCTTCTTGATGCTGAAGTCGATAACCTCAATCCCGTATTCTTCGGTGACATCCTCCGCTACGGCCGCAAGCATTTCCTCCTCGATCTGACGGATCTTGCGCCTGGCCGGATCGGTCGAAACGAAATCGCCCAACTGGCGCTTGCCGGTGACGGCCTGCTTGTGGGTAATCACGGTGGTTCGCAACTTCTTCTCGCCGTCCTCAACATCACCCGGAAAGTTGGTGTGGAACCTGGCCGGATCCTTGACCCGCCAGAGGGTAAATGTGGTCAACAGAAGCGTCTTGCCGTCGATCGTGCGGGTCTCCTCGGTCCGATCTTCCAGAATGCGAATGCGCTTGTCATAGCGCACCACGCTCTGAATGGGGCGGGGCCACTTGAAATACAACCCGGGCTCGGTGATCGGATCCTCGTGCATCCGGCCCCAGGTCTTCTTGACCGCCAGCTCAGTGAATCGCACCTGAAACGTGCACATGTACAAAAGTAAGACGGCAGCGACGAACACCGCAGCCGCAATCGTGCCAAGATTCTTCATGGGCGAACCACTCCTACCGACGCTATGGCGCGGGCGGCTGGCGCCCTTTCTGGACGCCTTCGGACAGGACCTGATCGAGTCCGGCCTCTCTAAACGTTTCGTATTCGATGATTACGTTCGAGGGATCACCCACAATGAGGTACTTACGAACGTATTCAAGCTCTTCATACACCTCCAGGCTCTTGCGCTGCATATAGAGAGCTGGGGCGGCCTGATACGCAGCCACCTGCGTGCCGAAGACGCGGGCTTTCGCCGCCGCGTCACTGACCAGTCTGCTGGCCCTGGCCCGCGCCCTGGCGATCAGCTCCGCTGCCCGCCCACTGACCGGGGCGGTTCCTTTCGCCGGATTCCCCATGAGCAGATCCTCAATCCGTTGCCGGGTCTCTGCCAATTCCGGGGAATCAGGATCCAGCTCGTTCACCGTTTGGATCGCCTCATCAAGAGCAGTGGCACGGGCCACGTTCCCAACCGCCGATGTCAGGATTCGCTGCGCCTCTCCTTGTGCTGCGTGGACCGTTGCGGACATCTGCGTTTCGGCCGACACCACACCCTCAAATGCCGCGGCGACCTTATCTGCAGCCGGCGGGTGAGCCCCACGAATCCCAACAAATACAAGCTCGATTCCGGCATCAAGCTGGTCGAGGCGAGCTTGAATGAGGCGTTTCAATTCTCTGTTTGCCGCCTGACGCCCCGGCCCTATGAACTCATCCATGTCCACGCCCGCGGCGTAGTCCGATAGGTACTTATAGGCTACGACCTCTACCAGCCTCTCCGCGTCCTCGTAGTTATACAGATACTTCCTCAGATTCTTGATGCGGTACTCGATGGGTACGGAGACCATGAGCAAACTAACGGCCACACTCTCCGTAGCCGTTGAGCCGATGTCCGTGATCGTTGAGAGGTCAGTCCCCGCCGACACCTTGTAACGTTGGGGGGACGCGACCAGAAGCATCAGCTCCGGCACAAACTCGTGTGCCTCTGTCCAGACGATCGCCCTGCGCGGGTCCGCATCTTCCTCTTCTTCGTGGGCCTCACCGATCACCAGATCATTAATGCGCTTCACCGGTGCACGGTACACGGCGTCAATCGGGTATGGCCACTTGAAATAAATGCCCGGGGAGAGCACTGCAGACGCCCCGGTGACCGGCTTACCGAAGCGCTCAATGACGACCTGCTCATCCGCATCCACAATCACAACGCCGGTCAGCAGAATCACGGTGATAAACGCAAGAACCGTGATGGGAAACAGCCAGCGCTGTAGCAGTTGGTAGAACCACGTTGAACTGACCTGGAAGCCGAACTGGTAGTTGGCCGCGTCCGCGATCGACTTGGCGATCCCACCCGGCTCCGCAATCATTCCCAACAGCCGGCTGTCAAACGACGGCCTGGGGACCTGGCCGGGAACTCGAGGTCGGTACAAGTCCAGGATGAAGTTCGCAGCGAACTCCACTCCCAACACGATCAGGGCAACGCGGAGCAGATAAGCGATTAGCGGTTCGGTCCACTCGATCGTCCCGCTGGCCATAAGCGCCAGCCAGACCAGGACGCACGCCCAGGCATTACCGGCCATGCACACCGCACCGGCTCTAAGCAACTGCCAGCCCGGCAACGAGGCAAGCGCCAAGACGTATCGGGCGTACAAGAAGCAGATGAAGCCAACCCCCACCACAAACCACATCATCAGGGTCGGTTGCTCGGTCAGGTGCAGGACATTCTTGTCGAAGGTCTCATCAAGTGACCAGCTCCAAAGGGCAAAGTGGCCGATAAGCAACAGCAACGAGACCACGACCGTACAAGCCGGGAGCAACCAGCCGACCATCCATTTGAGACGATTGTGCTCCAACAGGAGCGCTTCCTCATCGAACTCGAAGATGGCCCGGCTCGTACCTGCCTCCTGGGCTCGCCGGAGCTCTTCAGTCTCCAGCGCCTCAACGCCGACCCGCCGGATCTGATTCAGAACCAAATAAAGAACAAGCCAGATCGGGATACCGATCATGACCAAGCGCGATAGGGCCGCCAGAACATCCGACTCAGACCAGAGCGACACGCCGAGAATGGCACTGAATGCCGCGAGCTGCAACACGAACCCGAAAAGTGCAACGTGTTGGGTACGCCGATCGCTAGGCCCCTGGGCTTTTGTCATAGGCGATTCCCGTCAAACCTTCGCGCCGCCTGAACTTGCGGGCACCGGCAAGCGTATGCACCAGGTGTTAGACAACGATACTCGGAGCCGCTTGCCGAAACGAGTTAAGAGCCTACAATAATCAAAGTAAAGTGCCAATAGGCGATCCTGTGGTCAACGGCAAGCGGGACTCGCCGGCACTCATGATTCAGAGGTCGCGCCGCGCCGGCAGCCGATAGGCCCGATGGTCCAACGCCTTTACACCATCGCCCTCAACACCTTCGTGGAAACGATCCGCCAGCCGCTCTACGGCGTGATCCTTCTGGTCACCGCCGTCCTGTTGATTCTGAACGTCTCGCTCGCGGCGTTCACCCTCGACGACGACGATAAATTACTGCTCGATCTGGGACTCTCTACGCTGCTGCTGAGCGGTTTGTTCTTGTCCGCCTTCAGCGCCGCCGGTGTCCTGAGCCGGGAAATCGAGAACAAGACCGTGCTAACGGTCATCTCCAAGCCCGTTGGCCGCCCGATTTTCATATTGGGGAAGTTTGCCGGGCTTCTCGCGGCGTTGCTGGTAGCCTTTTACCTGAGCACACTGGTGTTCGTGCTATCGGTCCGCCACGGGGTGCTGCAGAGCACCTCCGACCCGTGGGACATGCCGGTCCTGACATTCGGCCTCGGGAGCCTGATCGTCTCCGGGATCGCGGGCGCCTTTTGCAACTACTTTTATGGCAGGGACTTCCCAACCACAACGATCACGGTCTTGACCCCATTGCTTACCGTGTCAGTGCTGCTGGTCGGCAAGTTCGACGAGCATTGGGAGGTGATCCCCTTTGGCAGCAACTATATCGGGGGACAGATTCTAATCGCCGCATATCTCGTATTTCTGGTGGTGACAATCACTGCGGCCGTTGCCCTGGCCGCCTCGACCCGCTTCGGCCAGCTCATGACCCTGGTCATCTGTACCGCCGTCCTCGGCTTGGGGGTCATTTCGGATTATGCCCTGGGGCAATACGAGCAATCGCACCTCCTGGCTGCTGTCGCCTACCGGGCGGTCCCCAACGTCGGGTTCTTTTGGATCATCGACGGGCTGCAGGCAGGCACGGAAAAGACCATGGTGCCGTTCACCTATGTGGGGTATGTGACCTGTTACGCGATCCTGCTCATTATCGGCATACTGAGCATTGCCATCGTCGCGTTTCAGAGACGCGAGGTGGGCTGATAGACGGCGGGTAGCAGGCGATCCGGAGCGTAATCCGCTTGCAGGCAAGATGCACGCTGAGCCGTGCCGCTGTAGAATGCCCGTAAATGAAGCGAATCCATCATCCCGGTGACGCGGATCCCCGATCCATTTTGGTCGTGTTGCCCACGTGGGTAGGCGACTTCGTAATGGCCACACCGACGCTGCGGGCGATTCGCAACCGCTTTGCCAACGCGCACATCACTTTCCTCATCGAGTCCAACCTGCGCGACCTTACTCGCGGTGGTGACTGGATGAACGAGTGCTTCGAGTGGCCGGCAAAGGACCGACGGTCACCGCTTTGCAGGGAATACCGCGACCTGGTTTGGGACCTTCGCCGCCGGCGATTCGATTGGGCCGTGCTGCTCCCCAACTCGTTCCGGTCCGCCCTAATCGTCCGGCTCGCGGGAGCCGGGCGGCGGATTGGCTACGATCGGGATGGGCGCGGGCTGCTGCTGACCGATCGGCTGCCGCTTAGAAACCGCCGGGGAGAGGATGAGCCGTCCGGCAGGCAGCCGGGTCCCTCCGCACCGCCGCCAATCGAGCCCTCGCCTGTCCGCCCCCGCAATCGTTTACCCGTACCCCCAGGGCGGTTCGTTCCGATGCCGCTGGTCGAATACTATGCCGATCTGGCAGAGGCGATCGGTTGCGATCGGTCCGGCGACCGGCTGGAGTTGTTCACCACTCCCGACTGCGACGACTTCGTGCAGGAGCGGCTGGAGTCGCTGGGCATCGTGGACCACCGGCCACTTGTCGTCATCAGCCCCGGCGCGAGATACGGCTCAGCCAAGTGCTGGTTCGCGGATCGTTTCGCAGGGGTAGCCGATCGGCTGATCGAAACGGAAGATGCGGCCGTCATCGTCACCTGCGGCCCGGGCGAGGAGCCCATCGCCCGGCAGATCGGTTCCGCAATGCGGTGCAAAGGTTTCATTTTCGATTCCCCCCCTCTCACTCTGGGGCAACTGAAATCTCTCGCGTGTCGCAGTGACCTGTTGATCTGCAACGACGCCGGCCCGCGACATTTCGCCAAAGCGTTCAACGTGCCGGTGGTCACGATCTTCGGCCCCACGCACCCGGAATGGACCGCCACCAGCTACCAGGCCGAACGGATCGTCCGCATCAACATTGACTGTGGCCCGTGCCAGCAGCGTGTCTGCCCGCTGGGTCACCTGAAATGCATGTACGGTGTGACGGTGGACATGGTCTTCGAGGCAAGCAGCGATCTCCTGAAAGCGAGCCGATGTCACTATTTTCGGAGGTTACCAGTTTGACCCGGACCGCGACAAGTCGTTTGGCCGGATGGTGGATCCCGATTCTGTGCATCTTCAGCGGGTGTACCTCGATTTCCATCGAGCCGTCCTGTCCCGACGAGTTCGAGGTCGGGCAGTCGGGAACGGTTATGGCAAATGAGCAGAATCCCGGCGAGATTCCGACCTACCTCTGGGAGGCGTTCCCCGCGGACGCCGGCACCTTTGACGATCCCACCGCCCCGAAGACCGGCTTTCTCGCTCAAAAGGAGGGGGAGGTAGTCATACGGCTGACAGCGAGTGACGGCCTTTATCAGATGATCGCTGAGTGCCGTACGACCGTCGTTCCGTCGGTGGACGTGGCGGTATCCCTGCAGGTAGACCCGGATCCGGCTGTGCTCGGCGAGTCCGCGATTCTCTTCTGCAGCAGTGTCGGGGAGACGGAGGCTGTAACGCGGACCCTGGAGCTGGTCGATGGTCCAACGGTCACGCTGAGTCCCCTTGCGGAAGGTGTGGCCACGTTCACTCCGGAGGAAGTCGGCGAGCTGACCTTTAGCTGCGTCGGGGCGACAGAAGAGGACCGCCAGAGTGAGGCAAGCGTGGTCACGGTCTCCGTCATCGCGTCGCCTGATGGCAACGGCAACGACAACACGAACGATAACGACAACGGGGCAGACAACGAAAACGACAACAACGGCCGCCAACCGCCCAGACCGGGCAGGTGACGCGCGGTCTTTGGCACCGCGCCTGATGAATCAAACCCTGGCCCCGGCCTGGGCCGGCAAGCACGGCCGAATGGATAATCTGCGCCTGACATGCCCGCCGAGGAACCAGCCTGGATACCTGAGCTTTTGGACGCCCCCCATGACGCGCCGGACAAGGCGGGCCGCGTCCGGCGTATGTTCAATCGTATCGCACCGACTTATGAACTGATCAATTCGGTGTGCAGCGTGGGGCGCGATGCGGTCTGGCGTTGTAAAGCAGTTGAGCTCGCATCCGTTCGCAAGGATGACAAGGTCCTCGACATCGCCTGCGGAACCGGTGACTTCGCCCGGGCATTCGCCTCAGCCGGTGCCCGGATGGTGGTGGGCTGCGATTTCGCCCATGAAATGCTGATTCGAGCCGCGGGTCCAAACCCGCGCCGTACTGCGCGTCCTGAGGCCCGCGTCTCGCTCTGGTGCGAGGCTGACGCCCTCCGCCTCCCGTTCCGATCCGGTAGCTTTTCGATCACCTCGTGCGCGTTCGGCGTCCGCAACTTCGAGGATCTCGATGCCGGCCTGGCACAGATGTTCCGCGTTCTAAGACCGGGCGGCCGGACGGTGATTCTCGAGTTCACCAGGCCTCGAAAGCGAATCGCCCGCAGGCTATACGAGTTCTATTCCAATCGTCTCATGCCATTCGCCGCAACCCTGATCAGCCATGACAAGTCCGGCGCCTATCGCTATCTGCCGCGTTCAGTGGTATCGTTCCTGGGTGCCGGACAGATGTGTACCCGGCTGCGTCGTGCGGGGTTTAGCCGTGTCACGGCCACCCCACTGACCATGGGTATTGTGACTGTTTACGTGGCCACGCGGACTTAACAATGGCCAAGATAGCCGCTAAGAAAAGCGCCGAGTCACCGCGCGACTCGGTCCTTGATCCTCTTGCGATCGAGGACGCCCCGGCGGTCATGAAGGACGTCTGGTCGCGTTCGGGCTCCAAATATCGCATCCGGGCAATTGTTCTTCTGGTGGTAAACATACTGCTGTTTGCGGGAGTGGGCAGCTTTGCGTTCTGGCTGCGTAGTGGGGTGCGGTTTGCCCCAGGCCATGAAGGCTACTGGGATGAGTTCGGGCAGACTTTCTTGTCCGTTGGCTTCATCGGGCACAACGGTGTTTCGCTCGGCTCCCTGCTTCTCGAGCCGATCAGCGTCCAAGACGTCCCCATGCAGATTCCGATTTTGGGTCTGTTGATGGCGGCGCTGATTTCAATCCCAATTCTGGTGGCCATTCTGTACCGGTTCTGGTCGAGTCTGCCGTTTATTGCCGTTGTGGGATTCCTGGCAGTCATGCCGTGGTTGGCTGTCACACTGCTGGGTTCCTGTGTTCTCGCGTCGGTTCGGCCAGTTCGAACTCGCTTTCGGTTTATGTCAGCGCTTTTGGGACTTCTCCCGGCGGTGGTGTACCTGATCCTGGCCTGGTACGGGACGTCGGACCTTGTTGCGGGCAAGATCGATCCGGTGGATCGGATCAAGTTTGTCGCACCGTGGGTTTTGGCGATTGTGGCCGCCACGTTGGTCTTTGCGGTCGTCCTGGCAATTGCCAGGGTGGTTGACTACCGTCCCGGTGCGATCGCGCCCCTCCTCGCCATCATGTTCGCTCTGCCGGTGGCATTGTTCGAGTTCCGGGTCGGCCGGGACGAGTTGTACTACAGGCTGCTGGAGGCCCTGAACCAGGCCCATTTCGCAGACGTTGACGCCTCTGTCGAGCTGGATCAGGCGGTGATGGAGTCCTGGGCCAGACATCCACCGGCACGACGCAGCATGAGAGGCGTGCGCGAGCTGGTGGAGACGCGATGGTTGTTCGAGCTTGCCTCGGAGATCAGCCCCGTCCAGTCCGTTTTGTCGCGCCATCAAGCTGAACTGGCCGAGCGGTGCGACTGGTTTCTCACGTATTTCCCCGACAGCCGCTACGCCCTTAACGCCCTGTTCATCAAGGCCCGGGCCTTGGATATGAGGGTCGATCCGGGCGAGTTTCGTCATGCCAGGTGGGTCAGGTATTACGACGATTTCCCCAGTCCGGCCTCGCGCCAGGCGTGGCGGATGATCGTTGAGAACCGTCCGGAAACCGCCTTAGGCGCTGTGGCTCTGTTGAGATTGGCTCAGCTCGATGCCAGGGACGGGGACCTGGAGCGAGCCATCGCCAAGCTCGAAGTGCTGCAGGCACGGTTCAATTCACGGGCGGAAGCCGGTGACACAACATTGGCACCTACCGGACCTCTGAAAGCGGTATTGGCCCGCGGGATACCCGAGGCCAGCCTGCGAATTCCAATGGACCGTGTTGTTTTCGAAGCATACCGCTTCCACAATCTGTTCGCCGCGAATCGCGATCCACTTTACGGGTACGACCCGATCAGCGGTACGCGGCATCACGCGGACACCTTCCCATTCGGATTAATGGACCTCGACCCGCGCCATGAGCGATACATCGAGAACCTAAAGACACTCAAGCGACAATATCCCGACTGTCAGATCGAGGACAACATCGATCTGGAGATCGCCAAGGCAACCGCATCGGTGGGACTTAGAATCGAGCGGCTCGAGACCTGCTTGAACGATTTTCCCAATCGCGACACGGTTCCGGAGACCCTCTTCCGTCTGGGAGTCGTGTATAAGAGCAACGCCCAATCCGAGAAGAGCCAGGCGGTCTTCGCCCGTCTGTTCCGCGAGTATCCCCACTCAATCTGGACCGAGCAAGCGACGCGGTACGCGCCGCGGCGAACCATACGTGTAGGTCGCGCGCATCCGCTCAGGCCAAAGCCCGCGGTCGAGAACAGACCATGACCGAACACCGCGAGAACATGCAGATTGTCGTTGGTGTCACCGGGGCAAGCGGGGCTGCATACGCGCGAAGGCTGATCGAATGCCTTTGCCAGACCGGTGCCCATGTGCATCTTGTCGTCACGCCGAACGGCGAGCGCCTTTTCGCGGACGAACTGGGGATTGCGGAAGTAACCGCAACTGCGCTTATAGGCCGTAAATCCGAGTGGTTGAGCATGTACGATTACCGTGACGTCGGTGCCAAGCCCGCCAGCGGTAGCTTTAGAACCGACGGCATGATCATTTGCCCTTGCAGCAGCAACACCCTGGGTGCGATTGCGGCGGGCCTCGGTGACAATCTGTTGCAGCGGGCAGCCGCCGTCACGCTGAAAGAAGCACGTCGCCTAATTGTCGTACCGCGCGAGATGCCGATGAGCCGCATCGACCTGCTCAACGCTTTGCGACTCGCCGAGGCCGGGGCGATCATCTGCCCGGCCTCACCCGGTTTCTACATGATGCCGACCACCATTGGCGACCTGGTGGACTTCGTGGTCGGGAAGCTGCTTGACCTTATGAACATACCTCATCAGCTCAACACCCGTTGGGCTGGCCGGCTCGACGCTTCCCGGCAGCTCTCCAAGGGCGTAGCCAAGGCATGAATCCGGCCATCTCGTCAGCACGCGTCTGGGCGGAGATGGTCAAGCTCTCTCACTCCATCTTCGCACTCCCATTTGCCGTTATAGCGGCGTTTCTGGCTGGACGGAACATCGAGGGACGCGGCTGGCCGTACTGGGGGCAGCTCGGCCTGATCGTCATCTGCATGGTGTCGGCGCGCAGCGTCGCCATGACGTTCAATCGGATCGTCGATGCCGAGATCGACGCCCGCAACCCGCGCACCGCTCAAAGACCTCTACCGGCAGGCCGGCTGACCCGGTCCGTCGCCTGGGCGATGTTGGGTCTATCCGCAGTCACCTTCGGAATCGGCTGTCTCGGCTTCTACGTCTTCTTCCACAACACCTGGCCGATTCTGCTTTCGGGGCCGGTTCTGGTGTTTCTATGCGGCTATTCGTACACGAAGCGCTTTACAAAGTGGTCGCATTACTATCTGGGCATGGCGCTAGCGTTATCACCTCTGGGGGCCTGGCTGGCTATTCACCCTGCTACTGTAGGACTGCCGGTAATTTTCCTAATGGTTGGGGTAACCTGCTGGGTGGCCGGGTTCGACATCATCTACGCCTGCCAGGATATCGATGTGGATCGGCGGGATGGCTTATATAGCCTGCCGTCACGGCTGGGACCGGCTCCGTCCCTGTGGATCGCCCGCGGTTCGCATTTGCTGGCCATTGTCTGCCTGGTGGCACTGGGGTTCGCTGCCGATCTAGGCTTCATTTACGCGATCGGTGTCGTCATCGCCGCGATCCTGCTGATCGTCGAGAACAGTCTGGTCCGGCCCGGCCACTACAACAAAGTGAACCTGGCCTTCTTCACCATCAACGGCATCGTAAGCGTCGTCCTAGGCGTCCTGGCCGTCGCCGATGTGGTGCTAACTCTCCCAACGAACGTCGCATAGGGGCGCTACAGCGTTGGGCTCATGGACTCAGACAAGCATCAGGATAGCACGCCGTGACGAAGTCGGCCCACGCGTCAGGATTCATTTCCATGGGCAGGCTATCGTTTGAGCGAGCTATCAGTGCGACAATACACCGCTTGGTGAGTTTGAAACCAGCGGGCCCGTCCAGCTAGGCACGATTAATTACGTTGAACCCGACAAGCCCACTTGTCACACTGGACTTCCGTTTCCCATGGCATTCGTTCTTTTGGAGGGCGTCGACATGGCCGGGGGCTGACCACCGGTTTGGGTTTGCACTCCCGCCGATCTCAGATTCCCTGTGTTTCCCCCTTCCCACGGGAATTGGCATCGTGTATAATGCCTATCCAGTTCACACCGCGGTCGCGGAATCAGCGCGGGTGCGGGACGGCAACATCTGTTCTTCTTGTCTTTTGCGGAGATGTGACATGCAACACCAAATCACAACCATGACATTTGTAGGGGCGCTTGCTACCCTGTTTGGCGTGGGCCCGATGGCTTTCGGCGAGAGTGGATCAATCGTCGGCTGGGGCCGTTACGTCGTCGTCGCCCAGGAGGATCTAACGGACTTGGTTGCCGTCGCCGCGGGCGGTCGCCACAATCTCGGTCTGAAGGCCGACGGCTCGATCGTCGCGTGGGGATTTAACGGTTACGGCGTATGCGACGTCCCGGATCCGAACGCGGATTTCATCGCCGTCGCGGCGGGCGCAGTCTTCAGTCTCGGCTTGAAGGCCGACGGCTCGATCGTCGCGTGGGGACACCGCCATTTGCCAGTAACCGATGTCCCGGAGCCGAATGCCGGTTTTGTCGGCATCGCAGCGGGGATGTTCCACAGTCTCGGCCTGAAGGCCGACGGATCAATCGTGGCGTGGGGCAAGAACGATGACGGGCAGTGCGATATCCCGGAGCCGAACGCGGATTTCATCGCCGTCGCGGCGAGCGAGGTCCACAGTCTCGGCTTGAAGGCCGACGGATCAATCGTGGCGTGGGGGTTGAACGACGACGGGCAGTGCGATGTCCCGGTGCCGAACGGCGATTTCATCGCACTTGCGGCGGGTGATTTTTACAGATACGGTTACCACGGTTACAGTGCCGGACTTAAGAGTGACGGCTCGATCGTAGCCTGGGGCAACAACTATTACGAGCAATGCGACGTGCCGGCGCCGAATGGTGATTTTGTCGCCGTCGCGGCGGGCGGTCTCCACAGTCTCGGCTTGAAAACCGATGGCTCGATCGTGGCGTGGGGATACAACGGCTCCGGTCAATGCGACGTCCCGACGTCGAATGCCGACTTCATCGCCGTCGCCGCGGGCGCCTACGGGCACAGTCTCGGCCTCAAGGCCGACGGCTCGAGCGTGACGTGGGGATCGAACTACTACAGCCAATGCAACGTGCCGGCGCCGAACGCCGATTTCAGCGCCGTCGCGGCGAGCTACGACCACATGCTTGGCCTGAAGTCCGACGGCTCGATCGTGGCCTGGGGATCGGACTACTCCGGTAAATGCGACGTGCCAGCGCCGAATAGCGATTTCATTGCCGTCGCGGCGAGCGATGGCCATAATCTGGGTCTGAAGTCCGATGGCTCGATCGCGGCGTGGGGAAGGGACAGCCGCGGGCAATGCGACGTCCCCGAGCCCAATGCCGACTTTATCGCTATCGCCGTGGGCCACGACTACAGTCTGGGCTTAAAGGCCGACCGATCGATCGTGGCGTGGGGATACAACGAGTACGGCCAGTGCGATGTCCCAGCGCCCAATGGTGGTTTCGTCGCCGTCGCAGCGGGTGGTGCCTACAATCTCGCTCTGAAGACCGACCACTCGATCGCCGCCTGGGGAACGAACGACTACGGCCAATGCGACGTCCCGGCGCCGAATAGCGATTTCATTGCCGTCGCGCCGGGCGGAGACCACAGTCTCGGCCTGAAGGCCGACGGCTCTATCATGGCGTGGGGATGCGGTGGCGACTACGACTACGGCCAATGCGACGTGCCGGCGCCGAATGCCGACTTCGTGGCCGTGGCGGCAGGGTACTCCCACAGTCTCGGCCTGAAGGCCGACGGCTCGATCGTGGCGTGGGGAAGATGCTACGAGGGCCAATGCAACGTGCCGGCACCGAATGCCGACTTCGTGGCCGTCGCGGCAGGCGCGTACTACAGTCTCGGCCTGAAGGCCGGCCCGTGCTTCACTGCTCAGCCACCGGTTGCAGAGCGGACCGTCCCGGACGACGGCTTCGGAACCAGGGTTCGGTATCTGGCCTGTGCGGCTCCTCTCGAGGCCGCAGGGCACTATCAGGCGATCCGAGTGAAGTTGAACGACCTGCCGTCACCGTTCGAGTACGCGAACGGTCGGATAATGTGGGTCGGCAAGCCGAAAGGGGTCTCGGAGAATGCCGGCAAGGTGGCACCTTCGCAGGCACCTGGCTGGCCGATGTTCTGGGCTGCCCGGCTTCAGTGCGATCCATACTTCACCGACTGGAGCGTCTATGAGGCCGTTCACTTATATGACCAGAGCATCGTTCCTGACGGCGCATATGAGATCCAGATGATCGACGCGTTGTGTGCGCTGTCGGAAGAGGCCGACTATTCCGCGCCACTGCCGGTTAAGACCAGCCGCTGGGGTGATCTGGTCAACAACTGCGCAACGAGCCCATGTGGTTCGCCGGATGGAACAGTGGGCATACCCACTGACGTGACTGCGTTGCTTGACAAGTTCAGGAACCTTTCCGGGGCACCGGCCAAGTCGCGGACCGACCTGGAGCCGGGTATGCCCGACTTGCTGGTCAACATTAGCGACGTGACCAGCGCTCTCGATGCGTTCCGCGGCTCTGCGTATCCGTTTTCCGGCCCGCCGACAATCGATCCGTGCCAGTGATTGGCGTTGCGCTGGATTCGGTGTTCACGTAGCAAGCCGCGCGCTCCAGCACGTGCGGGTTTCTGGCTGGGTCAGAATGCAATTCCGTGTGGCGTCACCCCTTGTGGGTGACGAACGAATCGCCGCTGCGCCGCCCACAAGGGACGGCGTTACATTCTTCAACAGGCTGATAGGGTGCCACAGCGTTGGGCTCATGGACTCAGACAAGCACCAGGCTGGCACGCCGTGACGAAGTCGGCCCACGCGTCATAATTCATGTCCGTGGGCCGGCTATCGTTTGACCGAGCTATCAGTCCGACAATACGCCGCTTGGTGAGTTTGAAACTAGCGGGCCCCTCCAGGGGGCACTGTATGCTGCACCTGGCGTCGGCCGTTTAGGCTCTGATGCCCGGGCATTACGCTGCATTCGGAACGAACCGGTTGCAGAGAAGAACTCTCCGACGGCCGCACTTTTCGCTGCTAAAAAGCGCCTTTGAAGGTGAGGGGACCGGGCGATAGGCACCGCGACCGGCTTTCGCGAAACCGGAGATTGCCTTGAACCGCCCCGGTCTCAGTCGCTACAATGAAGACTTGACCTTATTGGCCCTGTAGCTGTCCGATGTTCCGGGCCGACGGACCGCCCTGACACCGGAGGCGGAGAGAAACCATGTTTGCCACAGCTCACAAGAACCTGCTCTTGTTCGTGACCATGCTCGTCCTCACCCCCGCGGCGGGCAGCGGCTCTTCCCGTGCCGCCTGCGTCGTCGACGGCAACTGCAACCCGGCCGGCGGAGAGGCACCGGGCACCTGCCCTGATTGCGACTTCGTGACGGATTGCGATAACGCGGTCTGCGAGTGCGGCATCCTTCCCGGTCCGTGCAATCCTCACGAGCGGCTGGAGCTGTTCTGGTGTATTTCCGACTGCTCGGCCGTGATAACGTGTGGCGATGGATACTGCGAGGGGTTCGAGAACAACGCCTCCTGCCCCGCCGATTGCCCCCTCTCGAACTGCGGCGACGGGGTCTGCGTATTCTCCGACGGTGAGAACCACCATAGCTGCCCCGCGGATTGCCCCGCCTACCCGCTCAGTTGCCTATCTCCCGAGGACCCCTGTCAGCCGCCGACGGGCGAGTACGCCGCGAACTGCCCGCATTGCTTCGGCCTGCCCCTGTGCGGCGACGCCACGTGCAACGGGGGCGAGGATCCCACGACCTGCCCCACGGACTGCTGCGCGGGTTCATAGATCGAATTCTCAATGGCGAATTTGGAATAGCGAATTTAACGCCATGTCCAGTCGAAGGTTTTTGCCCAAGAGAGCGCTGCATACTCTCCACGGCCGGCACGGGGGCCGGCCGCTACACGGGGCGCGAGACTCTCCAACCGAAAACGGCAGTAGATTCGCCGTTCACAATTCGACATTCACCATTCGACATTCGCCATTCGCTATTCTCTTCCCCCATCCCCCACCGCCGGGTGTTTCAATGGTCAACCGGTCACCCGGGCGGACTGTGACATGAGCGATGGGCGGTAAGACTTCCACGTCCTTCAAGCCGGCGCGGCGCAGCAGGTTGCGTCCGACCTTGCCGGCCTCGCCGCCATTCAGTCCGTAGGGTGCGATCGTGCGGCGTTGACTGAGGATCGACACATCCAGCGGTTCGAGAAACTCCACCTCACGAACCACACCGCACCCTCCGCGATACCGGCCGTTGCCGCCCGAGCCGCGGCGAATAGCGAACCGGACCAGGCGGACGGGGACTTGGGCTTCGAGCACTTCCGGATCCGTCAGACGCGTGTTGGTCATGTTGGTGTGCACCGCATCGGCACCGTCGAAGCCGGGACCGGCTCCCGCGCCGCCGCAGATCGTTTCATAGTACCCGAACCGCTCATTGCCCATCAGCAGATTGTTCATCGTGCCCTGGCTCGCAGCGACGGTGCAAAGCGCTCCAAACACACAGTCAACGATCCGCTGGGAGGTCTCGACGTTACCTCCGACTACGGCCGGACAGTTACGTGGATCGGCCGATCCCGGTGGATTGAGAAGACACTCCGGCAATATGAGCTTGATCGGAGCCAACACACCGGCGTTGAGCGGAATATCTTCCTCTATCAGGCATCGCAGGCAGTAGAGCATGGCGCTGGTCACGATAGCCCGGTTGGCATTGAGGTTCCCGACAAGAACCGGACCAGTCCCCGAGAAATCGAGCGTCGCTTGATCACCTTCGATAGTGATAGCCAGACGGATCGGCGACCCGTCATCCAGGCAGTCTTCGAACCGGCGCACACCGTCGGGCAGCCTGGCGAGCGCCTTTCGCATCTTCTCCTCCGCCGCAACCTGGATGTGCCGCATATAGCCGTGCACCACGTCGACACCGTATCGCCCGATCATGGCCTCGAGCTCGCGCACCCCCGTCTGATTGGCTGCCACCTGGGCAGTAATATCAGCCAGATTCTCGTTGGGTGCCCGAGAAGGGAAGGGGGGCTCAGTTAGCATGGCCAAGAGCTGCTCGTGTTGAGGTTTCCCGTTCTGAATCCACGGAAACGCCCGGATTACCACGCCCTCCTCGGCAAGCGACGTGGAGTCCGGTGGCATTGATCCGGGCCTCGTGCCGCCTATCTCTGCGTGATGGGCCCGGCTGGCTACAAAGAACAGCAGATTGCGGCCGTCGTCGTGGACGGGTGTTATCACCGTGACATCGTTCAAGTGGGAACCTTCCCGATAAGGATCATTGGTTATGTACACGTCACCGGGCATGAACCTGCCCACGTCCTCCATGAGCGCCTTGACACATTTACTCATACCGCCCAGGTGTACGGGGATATGCGGCGCGTTAACCACCAGATCGCCCTCCGGCGTAAAGACGGCACATGAAAAATCGAGCCGTTCCTTGACGTTAACCGACAGCGCCGTCCGCCGCAGCGTCGTTCCCATTTGCTCAGCCACGGAAACGAACTGGTTGTTGAACAGTTCGAGCTGAATCGGGTCCACCTCCGCGGAAACCGCCTCGTGCGTCGGGACGGCCTCTATGTCTGTCAGAACGATGTCACCGGTATCGGCGACCGCCGCTTCCCAGCCGGGCTCGACAACGATGGTGCTTGTATCTTCGATGACAATGGCCGGACCCGTGAAGCACTTGCCCGTGCCCAGCTCACTGCGCAAGTAAAGAGGAACCGTCTGCTGCCGGCCGTTGACCACCATCGCCGTTGTCCGACGGGCCGCCGGCTGTTGCGCAGTCCGGCCCGATATTTCGGTTGCCAGATGAGCCGACCGGGCCGTCAACTCGACGCGAACCACACGAATCTCGATTGCCCGCCCCTCATGGCAGTAGCCGTAGAGCTGACGGTGAAGCCCCTCGAAGCGCTCCCGTGCTTGATTGAACGCGTCTGCGGGCACGGTGATGAGCGTGGCCTGGCCCGCATAACACATGTCCGTCGTGCAAACCGGTGGCGAAAGGCTCGACGGTTCGATCCCTTCGTCGACCATTGTGTGCCGCAACTTATCGGTAATCGACTGGAATACAGGCTCCAAGGCGGTCGCAGCCTTGGCGTCGAGCGGTTGATGGACACTTCGCTGTCCGATCCGCTTGATATCCGCGACGCCGATACCCACGGCGCTCAGTACACCGGCAAACGGGCTGCACAACACGCGTGACATCCCCAGCATCCGGGCCATCGCGCAGGCGTGCTGGGCACCGGCACCGCCGAACGTGGTCAGCGCGTACTCACGGACATCGTAACCCTTGGCCATCGAGATGCGCTTTATGGCCGACGTCATGTTGGCGTTGGCGATCTTGATGAACCCTTCAGCCAGCTCGACCGGCTCCAGCTTTGATCCCGTGGCGGCATTGACCTCTTCGCAGAGTGTGCGGAGCTTGCGCTCGACACTTGCCCGGTCGAGGCGAAACGGGAAGTGCTCGGGCACGACCCGGCCTAAGAATACATTCATGTCGGTTACGGTAAGCGGTCCGCTGCGTCCGTAGCAGGCGGGCCCTGGGTCGGCACCGGCGCTTTGCGGACCCACGGTGAGCTTCTGTCCGTCAAACGCACAGATGCTCCCGCCGCCGGCCGCCACGGTTTCCACCGCCAGCATCGGTGTCATGATCCGCACACCAGCCTTTACCGTCTCATGCTGGTATTCGAATTCATTGGGCGGCTCATCGATGCGTGACACGTCCGTGCTTGTCCCGCCCATGTCGAACCCGATGGTCTTGGCAAAACCCGCCGCATGTGCGACATGCCGGCATCCGACCACCCCGCCGGCGGGCCCGCTGAGTATCGTGTCCTTGCCGGCGGCTGCGTCGGCCGGGACGAGTCCTCCGCTGCTGCTCATGAGCTTCATATTCGCTTCAGGCATCGATCGGCGCAGCGAGGCCACATGGTCCTGAATCACGGGAGCCAGGTATGCATCAACCACCGTGGTGTCACCACGTGGCACCAGTTTCTCCAGCCGGGCCACCCGGGACGAAACCGACAGGTGCGTAAAGCCGACCGACTCCGCGACGCCGGCCACGATTTCCTCATGAGCGGGATTCACATGGGCATGCATCAGGCAGATCGCAAGGGTCTCGATGCCCGACGCCTTTATTACCTCGAGCTGCGCCCGGACTGCCCCTTCATCAGGCGACCGCAGCACTTCACCGGTTGCACTGAGACGCTCGTCAATTTCGACAACAGACCTGGTCAGCTCGTCGCGCTTGCGGATGTTCAGCTCAAACAGCTTGGGGCGGTCCTGATTGCCGATCTTGAGGATGTCGGCAAAGCCCTTGGTGGTCACCAGGGCCACCTTGGCACCCTTGCGCTCGAGCAGGGCGTTGGTCGCCCGCGTGGTGCCCAGGCGGACCTCGACCGGACCGATCGGTTCATCGAGACCGATCCCCATCAGGTAACGAATCGCCAGAACCGGTGCCTCCTCTTCGCTACGCAGCTCGTAGGCACAGATCTCGGGTCCGAATGGTTCTAACGGCGTTTCCAGGAAAAGTCGGCCGGTATCGGAGTCGAACCCTGTAACGCACGAGATTGGGGCTGACGCTCCCGCCCCCCCGTTCGTAAGAGGGGATGCAGGATGCATACCAAGCAGCGTCACTCGATAGCCGGTCCAGAAGTCCTCCGGGTCTCCGATCCGCCGGCTGTCCCGAATGCATGTGGGTGTCGAGCCCTGCTCGACCACGCCGCGGACCGCGCTGGAACTGAGAAGTTTGTGCGTAACCAGCTTACCGTCCGGCCGCCGGGCGACGACATCGGTAAACGTCCCGCCGACGTCTATGAAGAACTCCCAATTCGCAGTGGGCATTGTGATACAGAATTACGAATTACGAATTACAAATTACAAATTACGAAATAAACGACACCACAAGCGTGTGCCATTTTGTAATTCGCAACTTGTAATTTGTAATTCGTCACTATCTCCTTCCATGACATTGCTTGTATTTCTTGCCGCTTCCACAGGGGCATGGGGCGTTGCGGCCGACCTTCGGCTTCTCGCGCCGGATCGTCTCCACCTTCTGTTCGACATTTTGAGCCCGCATGGCGGCATCCTGGTCGGCACTGGCACCCGTGAAGCCCGCACCCGTGGAATCGGAGTGCCGGAACGCCATCCCCGCCAATCGCCGGGCCCGATCCGCTGCCGGTCCCTCTTCGTCCGGCTGGGTTGTCACCTTGACCTTGAAGATGACGTCAGTTACCCGGTCTGCAATCCGGGCCCACATCTGTGAAAAGAGACCTCGACCCTCGATCGCAAACTGACTTTGGGGGTGGGTCTGATCACCGCCCAGCGGACGCTGCATGATCGCGCTTTTCAGATGGTCCATCTCCAGAAGGTGATCCTTCCACGCCTGATCGTAGAGGCGCAGCAACACGAACTGCTCGAGACGGGTCAGCTCCCACCGCAGCATCTCCCTCCCCTGGGCGAGCAGTGCAGCTCGAAGATCACCGTCGGAACGCTCGAAACGCTGCTGGTTCCATGCAGGGGCGAAACGCTTCTTCGCCCACTCTACGGCTGCCTCCCGCTCCTTCCCGGAGATGTTCCGGTCGATCTCCTGCTCGAGCCGGCCGTTGGAGAACTCCCGGCTCAGCAAGGTGAGCGTCTCCCGAAGCTCGTGGGGCGATTTGCCTTGCACATTGTCCAGTGTCCACCCGAGGTTATACTTGCGGTTTGCCCACTGCACGACGGCCTCAGCCGCAGCCGCGTGGTCGGTTCCCTCCGTGCCGAATGCAAGCGCCAGGCACCACTCGATGGGGTAACAGATTTCCCGCTCCCGATACGCCTCGCGCACGCGCCGGTGCAGGGTTTTGGCGATCTCCTCCTTGGGGGTTTCGATCAGTTCGTCGACATCAATCTTGATGTTGAATTTGCCCCGGCCCCATTCCGCCAGTGCTCGGTAGGGATAGTGGAGATCGAGGTATACTGCGATGCCGTCCAGATTAGCCTCAGCGTAGAGAGCATCCGCCGCCTCACACAGTGCGTCTTCGATCTCGCTGGGATCCATTTTGCGCAACTGGTTCTGCGTCATGGAGACCTTGAACGCCCGCCGCGCCCATAGGAGCAGACCGCCGAGATCCCACTGTTTGGGCGGCTCCTCCGGATCGATGTATTCGCCGAGCGAGGTGCGTATCTGGTCCCTGGCCTCGTCCTTCGCTTTTTGACGAATACTCCCCTGAGCAGTCTCTAGGTCTTCGTCATCAATGCTGTCCTCGGCGATCGTCACGTCCAGATTCGTGCGACACCACTCGACAATGCACGTGCGGTGATAGGTGCCGCTGAGGTACTGGTTGAGTGTCGTTCGAATGGCATTGTCGGTGGTTTCAAAGATAAGCCCGGGCAGATCACGCTCCTCCAGGATGCGCTGACGAGCCGAGTAGAACTCCTTTCTCTGGTAATCCATGGGCTCGTCCCACTCGAGCAAATGCTTGCGCGTCGAGAAGTTGCGTTCCTCCACCTTCCGCTGGGCCCGTTCAATCCCTTTGGTCAGCCGTTTGTCTTCCAGACTGGTGCCTTCGGTGAATCCCAGCTTCTCCATCATCTTGAGCATCCAGTCGGGCATGAACATCTTGAGCAGATCGTCCTGCAGGGAGAGGGAAAACCTAGACGAGCCGGGATCGCCCTGGCGGCCGGATCGACCGCGGAGCTGGTTGTCGATCCGCCGGGCTTCGTGGCGCTCCGTCCCGATGATGTGCAATCCACATGGCGTATTGATCGAACAGACCTTGCGACCCAGCGCCGGAAACCGCGGATCCAGCTTCGGTTTGAAGCAATGGGCGCAGTTGGTTTCGGGGTCATAGTCGTCGCAGTAAATGCAACACCTGGTCACACCGGTGGGATACAGCTTGCTTGGCCTGGCGCCTTCGGGCAACGTTGCCGGCACCTTGCAGGTTTCATAAACCACACCGGGACCCAGCTTGATGTCCGTTCCCCGGCCGGCCATGTTCGTCGCGATAGTTACGTTGCCGCGGGGCGTCTTGTCGCCGCCCTTCGGCGGGGCGGAACAATACCCTGCCTTGGCGACGATGTCCGCCTCGCGGGAGTGGTTTTTGGCATTAAGCACCTCGTGCTCAATGCCGTATCGGTGGGTCAGCAGCCTGGAGAGCTTCTCGGAGTTCTCGACGCTGGTTGTGCCGACCAGGATCGGCCGGCCTCGAGCCAGATCGCCCATGACCTCGTCGTACGTCTCCAGCAGAAATCGTGTCACTGCCTTGTCATTCAACTCGGCTGCGTTGAACCTCCGCAGGGCCTCGTCGATTCGGCTGGTATCCTCTCCCTGTTCGGAGAGAATCGATCTCATCGCCGTCAGCACGTCGGCGATCAGGAAGGGATCCGCCGGTCGGCCGCGCCGGTGCACCTCGTGAATCTCCTCCACGATCGCCCCATATTTCTGCTCGACATCGCGGTACATCTTGTCGTTGTGGTCCACCCGATTGACCGGCCGGTTCGTCGGAATCTCCACGACATCCAGCCGGTAGATCTTGTCGAACTCCGTGGCTTCGGTCAGGGCGGTGCCGGTCATGCCCGCCCTGAGCGGGTAAAGCTTGATGAAATTCTGAATGGTGATCGTCGCCAGGGTCTGGGTCTCCTCCTTGACCGTCACGCGCTCTTTGGCCTCGATCGCTTGGTGCAAGCCGTCCGACCACTGCCGCCCGTGCATCAAACGACCGGTGAACGGATCTACGATGATGATCTGGCCGTCCTGCACCACGTAATCGGTGTCGCGGAGGTAGACTTTCTGAGCCCGCAGGGCGTTTTCGATCAGATGGGGCCATTCCATGTTCGTGCCGCTATACAGGCTCCCGATATCGAGAAGCTCCTGAGCGATGGTCACGCCGTCATGAGTAAGCCCAACCTGCTTTCGCTCTTTCTGGACTATGAAGTGCCGGCGGTACTGCTCGGACAGCGGGAGTCTCAAGACATCGTTTTCGTAGATCTGGACCGCCTCGACCTGGTCATCGGTCAGGAAGTCAGGCCCCAAGGCCAGCGCCGGTGCCTCCTTGGCCTCGGTGGTTTGGTCATCATCCTCTTCGGCCCCCGCGTGAGTGACACCGCCCTTCGATCCGCGTGCCTTCTTCTCCTTGTAGCCGAGGATGTTCATGGCGTCCTCGAGTTTTTGGATATTGTGCGTGTCACCGTCATATTTCGCGACGGTTGGGGTTACTTTCCGGTCCCACACGACCTGACGGCGGACCAGCTCCTCGGCAACCTTGGCAGCCCGCGGGTACCGGGTCACGTCGTCATAAGCGGGGCCGGAGATGATCAGCGGAGTGCGGGCCTCGTCGATCAGGATGGAGTCCACCTCGTCGACGATGACGAAATCGAGCCGACCCTGAACCTGCTCCTCCCATCGGGTCTTCATGTTGTCGCGCAGGTAGTCGAAGCCGAACTCGCTATTGGTTCCATAGGTGATGTCACACCCGTAGGCGCGGTGGCGAACGCCCTCACGCCCGCCCGGATCCACCTGGGCCTGGATGTGGCCGACGGTAACGTCCAGCAGCTCGAGGATCGGCGCCGCAAAATCGGCATCGCGTTTCACCAGATAATCGTTGACCGTGATGACGTGGACCTTCCGTTCGCACAGCACGTTGAGAAATGCCGCAAGGTGGCATACAATGGTCTTGCCCTCGCCGGTCTTCATTTCGGCGATCTTGCCCTCGTAGAGGACCCGCCCGCCGACGAGTTGGCAATCGAAGTGGCGGTGGTTTTGGGCCCGGCGGGAGGCCTCGCGCAGCACGGCGAAGGCTTCGTTCATGATCCCCGCCTGATCCAGGTCTTCAGTCAGCTTGGCGTTGCGTTTGCGATACTCGTCGCGATAGTATTCTTCGAGCCGGTGGGCCGGATCGAGCAACTGCCACCACTGGTGCAACGGCTCCATGATTTCCCGCGTCCGCTCCCGCAGGCGTTCCGTGCGCTTAAGAAGGTCCGCGCTAAGCTCGCGGCGAATTTTGCGGCGCAGCGCTTCTCGCTCTTCTTCGGGCGCTTCGTCGATTCGCTCCTCGGCGACGCGCCGGGCGAATCGCTCGTCGAAGTCGCCGCGGATTTCATCCTCCAGTGCATTGGTCGGGTCGACCCGCCGACGGTAGACCTTCAGCAAGCGGTCATTGCGCGTTCCGAAGATCTTCCGGGGCAGCCCTTTGACGCCTTTGACGACGGCTGAGGTTGTGCCCATGACAGACATCGTGAGTTCCCCAGTGTGCTTGGATAATTTAGCTACTAAAACAGAAAAGAATGCAAAGGCCCTTGGTGATCCACGGGTCGCTACGGGCCGTACAGGCCGCCGATCCGCGAAACCGTGACTTCGCGTAGGCGGCACACCTGGGCAATAGAGGCAATGATCGGAAGCGGCCAGATGCTAAGTCCTGCAACACTTGCCCTCGGTGCCGCGGCATCCGGAGAGGCGGCATACTCGGCGGAGGCGGCCGGAGCCACCACCCAGGCCGCGTGCTGGGCGGAGAAGGCGGCTGCTTTCGCTTTGCGCGGCTTCGTCCGGTGTGTGATAACAACGAGCAAAGCCAACAGTGCGAGCCCGACGTGGCCCATAATTCGCGTGGTCGGCAGGCCGCCCCGAAACACTGTCGATTCATCAGGTTCCATCGTAGGAATTATACCACGGTGGTGACGGAGGAAAAGCAAATGCCCCGGTCGACTCCCATTGGAATCGACCGGGGCAGGGTTCATTCGTCGCCTTGTGCTGTGCTCGCTAGAGTCTCCGCCACCTACGGGTGGCCCGGATCGCGGTCAGACCCAGCAGCGAGGCGAACAGGCTGCCGATCATGCCGAAGCCACACATTTGCGTGAGCGGGCGCTGATCGGCACTGTTCGGTATCTCTTGCCCGGGTTCCGGTTCGGTTGGTCCCGGCGGTGGTGGCGGGAGCTCGGTCGGAGCCGTGATCACGATGGTCTGCGGATCTGCACGGTCTGACAGGCCGCGCCCGTCCGAGACCTCCAACTCGACCGTGTACGTGCCGGATTCGCTAAAGAGCCTGGTGACCTGAGGTCCGATGAGCGTGTCGATCAAGACGCCCCCGGACGAAAACTCCCACCGGAACTGAAGCAAATCGCCGTCAGGATCGAACGAGTTGCGTCCGTCGAAGGTCAACGTCACCGGTGCGGTTCCCGTTCGCGGTCCGGTGGCTATGTAGGCGTGTGGGGACTGGTTGCCCACGCTTTCCTTGACGATCACCTCACGCGTGAACACCGTCGAGGCATTGCCCTCGTCCCGAACAGTAAGCCGCACTACGTAGCCGCTGAGGTTCGGCTGGTCAAAAACGTGCGTCACCACTGCACCGGTCTCGTACGGGTCGCCGTCGCCGAACGACCACCGATACGAGAGCTTGGTGTCATCCCCGTCCGGGTCGGAGGAGGCACTCGCGTTGAACGTGAATAGGGTGACGCCGGCGAATCCGCTCGGCGGATTCACAGTGAACAGCGCGATCGGGGGCTGGTTGTCAGGCTCCGGCGGCTCGATCTCCCCGTCACCGCTTATGACTACAATCCGCGAGGTACTACCCGTGTTCGGTGGATCCTCGTCGTCCTCAACCGTCAGCGTGATCGTGTACGTTCCAGGCGCCGTGTAGGTATGCGTAGCAGTCCGGCCCAAGCCCGTTGCTGTACCATCACCCCAACGCCAGCCATACGACACGATCACGTGGCCCGGCGGCAGGTCGTAAGACATCGAGGCGTCCACGGTAAACTCTTCATCCAATAGCGGCTGCGGCGGATCAATCGTGAAGATTGCCCGCGGGTCGGAAGCGCCGACGGTGGCCTCGCTCACAGTGACTGTAAACAGCCGTACAGCCTTTCCGCAACGAGGGTCATCCCAGTCAGGATCTTCAAGCAGCTTTTGCTTCAGCAAGTCGCAACCATCGTCTCCCAGACAGCGATCGTCGTACACGGTCGCTTTGGTGGAGAACGATCCGAAAGTGTCCCCCGCCAGAAGCTTATACTCGTGGGCTACGCTGCCGTCGGTCGCCCCTTCTTGTCCGGTGACGGGGAAGACATCGACTCCCTCATCACCCCACTCCCACTTGACGCACAATTCGTCGCCGTCCGGGTCAGATGAACCGATGGCATTGAAGACCACGGACCACGGATCGGGTCCTTCGAGAGCGGTGTGGGTAATGTGGGGCACGGGATTGGTGTTGCCTACTCGGATTGTTGCAGTATCCGTATCTTCCTTACCACCCTCGTCAATCACGGTCAATGTGGCGATGAAGGTGCACGGATCTGCGACCGTGCATTCGGTCCCATCCTCGGTCCCATCCGCTCGATTCCGGTACAAGTGCTCGACCATCTGAAAGGCCGTCCCCGGGGTCAGCGCGTTGTTGGCGGTGGCACCGTCACCGAAATCCCAGTGATAGACCAACCGGTTGGATGACGTCTCAGAATCACTGGACTGTGCTCCACTGAACTGGACCTCGAGCGAACACGCGGGGTCGCACTCTTCCGGTGTCGGTCCGTTTGTCGGCGAAGCGGAGATGACCGCCTGCGGTGAGTTGTTGGTCACCTTGATGTCCACCGCGGCCTCATCGGAGCGCCCGTTGTTCGGATTGGTGACCCGGAGCACTACCGTGAAGGTTCCCGCCTCATCAAAGGTGTTCTGGACCTGTGACCCGCTGACCGGCTCACTTCCGTCGCCGAAGTCCCAACGGTATTCGAGGGGTTCCCCGTTCGGATCGTACGAACGGCGGCCGTCGAACGTGACCGTCAAAGGCGGACATGGCCCTAAGTCTTCGCTCGGGGCTGGACATGCAAGCGGTGACGCACTTATGACGGCCGTTGGATCTTCCTTGATCTGCCCGTTGATGATTGCCACGCTCCGGCTAACCGCTGTGATTCCGGTTGTCGTGAACGTTAATGTGTCTTCCAACACGAATGGCTTGGTACTCTCATTGATCGTGAACCGCACTGCGCTTTTTCTCGACGTGTACGGTTGCCCGGTGAAGGCCCGGTCGTAGGGATCCGCATCCGGATCATCCTCATTGAGCACCGGCTGAGTCAAGCTGCTGTTCACCCGCCACCGCTGGCCGTCGGCATCAAGGCAAATGGCCGTCCAGGTCTCGGAGCGGGCTGAGTTACCGGTGATGTTGACGTTGTCCACGACCAACGAGCCATTACCGAGGTTGTTGCGCCCTGGGCGCGGGTCCGTCGCGTCACGCTCGATTCCATCCGAGCCTTGGCCCGGAATCAGCTTCGCAAAGAGCACGTAGCGACCGTCCGGAACACCACTGATGTTCCAGTCCATACTCAATTGGTTAGTGCCCGGGGTGGTCTTTCTCATTTGGCCGATCAAGTTGTCGCCGCCTGGAAGAATCGTCGGTTTGTGGGCACAGAATTCATCTAGACAATCGTAGTCGTCCTCGCACGATGCGCCGCTGTCGCTACACACTTTCTCGTCGTTCATGTAATACATGCGGATCGTCGTGCCACCGTATACATCGGTTGCCTCGAAGCGCACCTGGTATGTGGAGCCGACCGACTCCCCGCCGGGCGGATCGATGAACCGCAAGCTGGGGATGCTTGTTGGCACCCAGTTGATCTTCAGTTGCACGGAACCACTCCCATCGGGCAGGACATCTAGGACGTCGATCCCCGTCCAACTGTTCTGCGTGTACCACGTAGCTGGCGGTAAGGTATCGAGATTAAACCGGGTTGCGTCGGCGCTGCCGGGCCAGGGGTCACCATCATCGCCACAGTCGGTACCGGCCTGGAGTTCACCGAACCCATCCCCTTGGACGATCAGGTACGTGGGGCGGGTGCCGCTTCGCTGTTGGGGCGGTAGGGCGTCCGGGTTGGAGCCCACGTCGGTGTGCAGGATTAGCAGCCCTTCTCCGGGCATGCGCGCATCGAACCCGCTCCCGGCAGACCAGAAGTAATAGCGCTCGCCGTAGCGGTTGTCATTTTCAAGGAAGTAGTAGCTGTCATCGCGGATGAACTCTGCCTGGGGTAGTGTCAGAACTGTGTCAACACCAGGCGTCAGTACGGTCTTGAGATCCACCGGTGTGACCCATTCCGTACAGGGCTTTTCCTTCAGAATGGGAACGGGATGGACCAATCCGCCGTTGGCCATGATGTCCCACGCCCCAACCGGACAATTGATCACCGGTCCCGGTGGTTCGAACACATCGTAATCATAGAGATCGGGGAAGCCCTCCCAGGTGTGCAAGTACTCGTGGGCGGAATACGCCGTCTGGGACCCCCCTATGGGAATGGTCTCACTCTGCGAGTTGGTGTCCAGAGCGATCACCAGATCATGTGCAAAAATATTCCAACTGATCTGCGGACTAAAGTTCGGTTCGAGTGCCGGGTCGCGTGGAGAACGCGGGAGGTTGGCATCCAGATACTGTGGATCACCCAGACCGTCCTCGTTATGGATCGGGTAGAAACTCGGCGCGAAGGGGAAGTCACCGCTGTCGTGGGCCCCCGGCGGCAACAGTACGATCCCGGACAAGAGTCCACTGGCGAATACCGTACTACCTTCCGGCTCTCCGCCAAGAAGTCGCGACGGCACGGGCCAGGATACCGACCGCCCCCCGCAGGTCACCCGCTCCAAAGCCACGGTATCCACGAAATCGTCAAGATCGAATGCGTCGTCCACGACTTCAATACAGTCCTCGAGCAGGCGCCGCCGGTTAAACGGGTACAGACTGTTTGTCCCGTTGTTCGGTGTGAATGTGTCGGAGTCAACAAGGTAGTTTTCCGACCCGACGGGGCGAACCTCACCCTGATCGACCAGGCCGTCGAGGTTGTAGTCGCGAAAGCCGAAGTTCTCGCCAAGAAGGTCAGGGAAGGCCAGAAGGGAGCCAGCGAAGGGGTGGAAGGGGAAGCGACCGGTAAGCCACCGGTCGTATTCCCAGGAGTCTCCGGTGTTGAAGGGTGGCTCGGTCCGGATAGTCAGCAACTCCATGTGGAGAAGATTCCCACCGTCCCGGCCAAAGTTGCCGTGAATACTCGTGGCGTAGGGCCCTGCGGGGGGGATGACACCGTCCGGCATCATAGGTACATCGGGGCGGTGAAGCCCGCGGTCATGCCCCCAGATGTCGTCATTAAAAGGTGAGGTGACCTCACCGAGGCGCTGGTCGCCGTGCCGATGGTACTTCGACGAGGGAAGGTCGTCGTGCTCCACAGGACCATCATACACCACAAGCACACTGCCAATTCCGTTCATTTCTTCGGGCAAGATCGGGCTATTGCAGGCCTGCGAAAACAGGATTGCACTTTCATCTACGTCACACGGATCTCCCGTTGCGAAGATGATATTGGCATCTAAATCGCTGCAACCCAACCAACCCGTTCCGTTGCCGTTGAGACCACCGTGGTTGGCTACGAAGCACCGGCGCTCCGCGTCCTTTGAAGGGATCATGACGGGCGTGAAAGGCCAATCCCACGGGGGCGGCTCGGTCCCGTAGCGGTCCACCCACGCCTGCTTGTACCACGGCGGTTCAACCGTGAGCTCCTCGAGAAACTCCGGGGAGAAGTGGAGTTTGTTCTGATGCTGCATCTTGGTGGACCCTATATCCTCCCACCAATCAGGCGGGTCGTACTGGGCGTGCTCACCCACGGGACACGCATTGAAGATAATGCTGCCGTTCGGCGCCCGTGCGTTTTGTATCTGAGTAACGCATGTATGCGTACTAGTGTTGCAGGTGGGGTTTGTGCCAAGCACACCGGCGCAGTCCGCATTACTCCCACATGGGACGCGCGTCCGACACTCATTTTCGCCGGGTCTCTCCACCCAGAGCGTACGGACTTCCCCTCTTTTGACGACCTTGCTGGCATCGCCGGGGTAGTTGTCCCGGATGTACTGTTCATCCACGATGACCCAGCCGCCAGGAAGGCTCCAATGCCGCAGGAAGTTCTCGAATGGTTCAACGATGTCGAGCGTTCCGTCGCTATTGCTGTCAAAAAACTCGCACCGCGGAAGTGTAGCAGTCCGAAAGTCTCCAATGTCACCACACTCGGAAAATCCGGAACATGGGTCCTCGGGGTCCGATACCGCCTGTTCGACGCAATCTATGAGGTAGTTCTGGAACTGGCATTCGTCCGGGATATCGTCGGGTGCTTCCATGTCGCATGCCCGATCCCCGGCAGAGAGGGGGAGTCTATCCCCGCTCCCGCCACAGAGCCCGGGATTCTCGTCCAGCCAGCCGGTATCCTCGCATTCTCGGGAGATGCAGCTGACATCACATGCGTCAGGGATCAGATTCCCATTGCAGTCTTCAATCTCCCCCTCAGGCCCTTCCCAGTTTGTTGGGGGACAGGCGTTCTCTGCGGGGAAGGGTTCGCACTTCAGCATCCCCGGGCCGTCTGGGCAGCAGTTGGGGAACCCATCGTTGTCCTCGTCCCACAGATAAAGGCAGTCCTGCGGATTGTCAGGGACGTCGTTCCTGTTAAGATCCACCCACGGGCCGAGAAGATCGGGCCGGCCGTTACCGTTCCAGTCCATGGAGTTGGTCGCTTCGTCTAGCCCGTCCCACCGGCCATCACCGTCCATATCGATGAAACGTTCTCCAGGCATCCAGATCGGAAGGCCGAGCGATGTGAGATCCTGGCCGCCTCGGGCATAGGGTGGGTTTCCAAACGAGGAGAATGGACCATCGTCGCTGTCCCGCGGGTCTCCCGTGATGTCGACAATGACCATCGCCCGGAAGGGGTTGAGTAGCTCACCGGCACCATACTCATAGTACTCGCTCTGGTTCAGGTCCGTAAAATCCGCCGGTGAGGTGGTCGGGCGAATCGGCCACGGGAGATTGATCCAATCGTGCGTTTCGCCGCTGATCGTGACGTTTCCGTAGCTGATTTCCGCCCAGTACTCGGCGAACGACTGGATGCTCGGATTGGTCGTGTCAAAGTACTGATTGTGGATGAGCTGCTTGTTTGTAAGCCCGCCGGGAGGCTGCCCGCCGGGAAACTCCTTGGAGGAGTTCGCCAGGATGACGAGAAACTGGCGATCACCCGCCAACGCCGACACGGTGAGGAGCAAGGAAGCGATAGCGCCCATTGAGCACGCCACCGCCACCCAGCGTGTGGTCCGAATTCGTGCCTTACCTGACTTCATCTTGTAGCGACTCCCATGGGTGTTCGCCGACGCCGCCTCGTACGGAATGCGACGCGCGCTCGAATCCAAACAGCCAAACCCTGGTAAACGCTTGCGCGAAGGTGGGCCCGGTTTCGTCGTCCTGCGACAATGCAACGCACGAGCCGTGCAAGAGATTACACACCGTCGGCGAGCGGGCGAAGTCGTGGTGCTCGCCACGAGCGACCGAGCGCCAGCCCCCGCCTTCTCCAACTCCTCAAAACACTCTGTGGCAAGAAGGCGAACCGACCATCGAGACCTCGTCCCGACGGCAATGGTATCGCTGGTGATAAGTGTCTGTCAACTGAGCACGCCCGCCGCGATTCCAAGCACACTGGGGGCTGTGATTATCGGGAACAAACGGCTCTGCGACCTCCCATCGTCCGTACAAGTGATAAGAGCCTCTCACAAATGTTGGACAGGCTTTCTAGTCTGTCCCTTGAACGAGTTGAAGGTCCGCCCACAGGGTCTGTTGGATGGTCCAGATCGCCGCAAACGCGCTAGCTATCGCCCGTTTACTGGGAAGACCCGTAGATCAGGTAGACCTCGCCGGCGTTGGTGCGTCCATCCGGATCAGCCAGGATCGCGCCGATCAAGATGTCTGCCCGACCGTCACCGTCGACATCGCCCGCCGGGGCTAGCCCCTTCGATCGCCCACGTCCAGCCTTGGCCTCGATACCGCCGGCGTCGGAATCGCCGGCATCCCCGCCGCCCAGTCGATCGCCCGCACTTCGCCCGACGATCATGAACCCGCGAAGCTGGTTCGTGCCAAGCTGATCGATATCAATGGTCATGTCGCCACTACCGCACAGTTCTCCCAGATCGCAATCGGCGTCCGATTCGCAGACCCGACCGCTGTCGGTGCACGTTCTGATCCTGTCGAGCCGATTGCCGCTGAGGATTACATACACGATGCCGGCATTGCTGAGGTTATCGAACGTGTCGAGAGAACCGTCCGGGCGGCCCGCTGGCCCGCTCACGTCATCCGGGACACCGTTGAAGTCAAGATCCAGTCCCAGGTCGGTGAGGCGGTCGTCTGCGTCATTAGGGTCCCGGTCAAACCGGGGCGAGGCGTTCGGCGCGGCGATCAGCAGGTCATCAAGTCGGTCGCCATCCACGTCCCCGACGTTGGCAACGTTGAAACCGAATTGGCTGTTGCTGTCGCGCGGATTGCCCTTGATACGGACGGCGACAGGCCGACCGTCTGTCGTGCGACTGGTGGTCAGAAGGTCATTGACGCTGATCCCATTCGCACCACTGACGATGCCCGTGTTACCGAAGACGACAAGAACCTCGCCTACGCCGCCCGAAGCATTCGGGCTTCCGATCACCAGGTCCGAGAGCCCGTCGCCGTTGAAATCAATACCACCCGCCAAGCTCGAGCCGAGACCGTCAGGCGAGTTCGTCACGATCAGCATCCCGTCAAGCCGCTCGGCGTCTGTGGAAGCGAGCTCCAACTTGTCGAGGACGAAGTCGCCCTCGATGGCTTCCTCACGACGATAGGCGATGTAGACGCGCCCGTGCCCACGATCGGCGGTGGGAGCGCCGACGGCAAAGTCATTGCGACTGTCGCCGTTAAAATCGTCGATCCCTTCAATCACCTCGATGCGGTCGTTGGCATCCCCGGGAATACGAATGGCGCCGAGGGACGGGGCCCGGCCGTCACCGCAGTGGCTCCCAAAAGCCATAATGTACTGATGAGGTGTAGGCGGTGTTTCACCGGACAGGAAGAACTCATCCGGCCCCCACAGATTCCGATTGTCGGCCAGGTATGCAACACCGGCGTTGGAGATGTCCGACGTGATGCCATCGACGAACGCGGCAAATGCATCGCGGTTGGGAGCACTGATGATCAGGTCCCCGGGACCGTCATCGTCCAGCGCCTTGCTGGCCGTGATGGAAGTGCCGAATCCGTCGCCTTCGCTCGGACCGATGATGCGCGCCCCTCGAGGTTCGAGCGCGATCGCCTCGGCAATATAAAACCCCGACCCGGCGTCGTCCTCAGGATTCAGGTCGCTCCGTTCCGTGCAGACCGCAGTCAACTCCACCTGAGTCCTACACCATAACTCGGCCTCTGTTTCTGTGGAGTCGACGAACACCAGGCCTATCTGCTCCCACCGCGGCGGCGCTAAGAGCGATATGAACCCCACGGAAGGGCCGATGATGTTGTCCACCACGCCGTCCTGGCCGTCCACGCACCCGGGAGGCGTGCCTGAGCCCGGATCCCCCGGCTCGAAACGCCGCTGGTCATTAAATGCGTTCGGGTTGCCACTGGGTACGATCGTCATATCGGAGAAGGACTGCCCGACGCCGGCCAGGTTGATGACCGGCGTCCCCGCCGTCGGATCAAGCAGGATGCCGTTGTTGCTGCTCAGGATCACAACGCCGCCGTTTAGGAACTGCCCGGCCGCCTCAAGAACCCCAACGGTGCTTCCCGCCGAATCGACAAACGGGAAGCCAAAGGCCAGTTCACCCTTGCCGTCACCATCGGCATCGGGAATGAGCGTAATGCTGCTGAGCCCCTCCGTGTCGTCACTGCCGTTGGCGGTTTGTATGCCCGTAAGCGTCACCCCGCGCAGTAGGTCCGTTCCCACCGAGTTGAGGCTGTATTCACCGGTCAACTTACCGCCGCCCGCCGCACCATAGATGATGTACGCCTCACCCGGTCCCACGCCGGAGGGGTTCACGAAAAACGGCTTGCCGTAGCGGGCACCCACCACAAACTCGTCTAATTCGTCCCCGTCGAGGTCACCGGCCGTTGTCAACGCGGTACCGGCATTGTCTTCGAAATTGGCACCGCCGAAGATGGCGCCTTCAAACGGCGGCTGGTCATCGGTCAAAGACCCCAGCCAGAGGATCGGCGGTATCGACGAGACACGCACACTCGCCGGAGCCGTCGCCGACTTCATTGTATTGTCGTTGAACTCGAGCCGAACCGTAATCTCGAATAGACCCGAGGTATCGCTGACGAACGTTGCCGAGCGGGTGGCCATTGGGGCGTCCGTTTCGATCGCGATTTTGGCGCCGAACGCCGCGTCGGAAGAGCCGACCCTTCTGGCAAACACATCAACAGTACCGGACGAGGGCGGGGCGTTGGTGGTCCAAGCGACTGTGACGGGCGTCGACGGTGAGACTGGCAGGGGACTATCTGGCTCGGTGACTGTCAGCGTCGGTTCTCGCACAATCATGATCCGCCCCGATGCGTAATACGTCACAGAGGGACTGATGCCTCCGACGGTGCGAATTGTCGCTCCGATAAACCATGTGCCTTCCGGCAAGCCGGTCGGCAACGCAAACGAGGTCTCTGACGCCGAGAGTTCCTCCGCACCAGGGATTGTCCCCTGGAATCCGTTGCTGGCTTGGAAATCGCTGTCATAGAAGAGCTCGATCTCACCAGTCGCGCCGGGCTCAAAGATTGTCACAACAAACTCCAGGGTGAACGGTGCGTCCCTGAAGAGCACAACGTCACTTGAGCCCGGGGCTATAAACGTCATGGAGGGCGGCTCGACAGCCGACTCGTCGAGCACGCGGATGATCGGACCGGCTTGCGACTCGTTTGGTATCGTAACGATCCGGTTGCTGTCGCCGTTGGCAACCGTCGTGGCAATCGAAAACCCACTATCAGTGGCGGAAAGGCCCAGCTCATAGTCGCCCGCAGAAAGACCTGCTGTGGAGAAGGTGGCTGAGCCGAAGTTGCCGCTTCCCACCGAGATCAGCGTGCCGAGCTGGTCGAGCGGATTGTCCAGCGAATCGGCTGCCGTCAAGTAAAACAAACGCCACTGCACGTCGCCTTCGGGATCACCTGCGTCGAAGGAAATGAACACGTCCTCGCCTACAAACTTCGTCGTGATCGCATCAGCGGGCCGGATGAAAAACGGATTGGGTGGGCCCTGAACCTGGATCGTGCCCTTGCTCTGGGCGGTGATCTCCTCACCGCCGACCATCATAATGACACCTACCCGAAAGAAGCCGACGCCGGCCGCACCAGGATCGAAGCTGAAAGCCTTGTTGCTGCCTCCGGAGAGGTTTTTGGCCACGACGATGCGGTCGCCCACCGGTCCGGCACCCGGGCTAAGGTCAGCAACGGGAACGTAGAATCCGGAGATCGAATCCGGGGTACCAGTTGTGCTGTAGAGAATGGATATTGGCGGACTTAGCGCAGAGACGCCAAGGTTGGCAGAGACGTTGATAATCTCGCCGCCCACGCCGTCTTCGGGCAGTGTGGCGCCCGAATCGCCGGTGTCGTCGGCCCCATCACCGTTAGGGGATCCAGGCCCCAGAGCGTTCGGACAGCCTATCGCCAAAACCGCCAAGGCAGCACAGGACGCCATGCCCAGCCGTACCCCCCACCGATATACTTTGGTCCCAGTCAGTGCCAATCCCATCACCTAGATACTCCGAAGTTCGTAATGCACTATGCAGAACCCAGCCTTCGAGAGTGACCCTCACTCGTGCTCGGGCATCGAAGCCGTCTTAGATTCCGCGTGTGCAGTTGCAAGACGCCGTCCGCCATCGGGATGCTACCGCAGCATTATACGAACACCCCAAGAGACCTGTCAACAAAGAGGGGTATGCACCGCTGGGGCTTGCGCGCTCCAATAATATTGGTGTGGCCGTGCTCGTTGCTGCTATAAGCGTTACCATCATAAGGCGCTTGTCGACGCTATGAGGAAACCAACGCCGTGGAGACCTATAATCGGCCCGGCGCTTATCGTGACCCGGTCTCCCGACCGTTTGACGCACCGTAGCCACTGGTGTTTTGTCCATCATTGGCCTGGAGGGCTCCGGTAGAGGGTAATGACCGATCGGGAAGCGTTACCTCCGCAGCAACACGGTTTGGAGCCTGGAGGCAAATGTGAAACGGCAGGAAGGGTCTACGCTTGAGTCTGTCTTTCGGTGTGGGAACCAAGCAGCATCTTTCGAGGGGCTTAGAATCCTGGTGATCGGGCTTGGTCGTTTCGGGGGCGGGGTCGGCGTGACCCGGTGGCTTGCCAGCCAGGGAGCTGCCGTAACGGTGACCGATCAGGCACATCCCGAAACGCTGGCTGAGTCGGTCGAAGCCGTGTCCGACCTGGATATTGCCCTGCACCTTGGCGGGCACGATCTTGGCGACCTCGACGAGGCGGACTTGGTGGTCATCAACCCGGCCGTCAGCAAAGCTCGCTCGAAGTTGTTTCAGGCTGTTATCCGTCGGAACCTTCCGTGGACCACGGAGATGAATCTTTTCTGCGAGCGCTGCCCCGGGAAGGTTATCGGTATAACCGGCACGTACGGCAAGAGCACGACCTGTGCGATGCTGGCTGAGGTACTCGAATCCTGTCGCCGTGCTGGAAGCGTCGATTTCACCGGCGTACATCTGGGCGGTAACATTGGCCGCTCGCTGCTGACTGAGCTGAACGCTATCCGCCCAACCGATCTTGTGGTGTTGGAGATGTCCAACGCCCAATTGGAGGACCTTCACCGTACTGACTGGGCGTCGTCGCTGGCCGTAATCACCAACCTGTCCCCGCACCACCTGGATCGTCATGGCGCCTACGCCGAATACATAGCGGCAAAGCTCAACATCGTTGGCGACCCGGAGCTTACAAGTAAGGTCATTGTGGGCGATGTGGACCCCGAAGCAGAAGCGATCCTTCAACGGTCCGTTGCGGATTATGCAACGCGCCAGGTGCGGGTGGTCCAACCCGATCCGCCGATCGAGCTGCGTTTGCCGGGGAGGCACAATCAAGCCAACGCCGCTTGTGTGCTGACCGTTTGTCGTCAGCTAGGTTTGGATGAGGCCGTCGTGCGCGAGGCGTTGCGGTCGTTCAAAGGATTGCCGCACCGGCTCGAGCATGTGCGGAAGCTCGATGGTGTGGATTACTACAATGACTCGAAGTCTACGTCACCGGCTGCGACCATCACAGCCGTCGAAGCGCTCCAGCAACCGATAGTAGCTGTCGTCGGCGGTCAGGACAAACCCACCTCGTTGACCAAGTTGGCGAGCACTTTAGCCGGCAAGTGCCGGCTTGTGATTTGCACGGGTGAATCGGGCCCGGTATTCGCGCGGGCAATCCGCGCAGCCGAGCGGCAAACAGATCGAAGCATCGCCTGCGAAGTCAGAGGCCTCCACGAAGCTGTAGAACTTGCCCGTGTCGAGGCCCGCCCCGGCGACGCGATCCTGTTCTCGCCCGGGGCGCCGAGCTTCGACGCCTACAACAACTTTGTAGACCGCGGCCGTCACTTCGTTGACATTGTCAACGCTCTGTCATGATCGGAAAAAGGGGACGTTCTACTTTTTTTCGCTGCCGTTCTTGGCACGCTGCTGTCCACGCTCCGGCGTTCTTGCAGCGGGGTTCCCTGGATCGGGGAGAAAAGAGAGGGCAGTCGAGGCTCTCTTGGCCCTCGAGGACGACCGCGAAAGAGCCGGAAAAAGTACAATGTCCCCTTTTTCCTCCCAAAGCATCACCAGATTCCAGGTATCAGGCGATAGCGCGTCTTTAGCGTGTAATCCTCGTATCCTGGCAATTCTTCCCGTAGCATTCGATCTTCGAAAGTCGTCCGGATGATCAACGCCAATCCGACAACACCCGCTGGGAGAAACGTCCACCACGATCCCAGGACGAGCGGTATACTGGCGAGTATCAAGATGAAGCTTACATACATGGGATGACGGACGATAGCATACGGACCGGTCGTAATTACGCGGTGTCCCCGTTCGGTCTGTATCCGGACCTCCTTTTCGACGTACGGATTGACGATCATGGCCCAAAGCACGAAGGCGTCTCCCGCCACATGGACCACGATGCCAGGGCAGATTGCCCACAATGGAAGGAAGGTCCATTCGTACCGCACGGCGTCTAATCCGGCCACCACCGGGATCGCCAACGCCGCGGGGAGCACCAAGGACAGGACTACCTTGTCGAACTTCTCGCCAACCCGTTGTCTCTTCAGCCGTACGGCGAAAACGTCGGGATTCGTCCGGCGGAGGATCACAACGTTTGCTACTACCGTCACGATCCAAAGGCCGACGTGGGTCCACCCCCGCGTCCACGAGAGAGTGCCAGCCGCCCAGAACAGGAGACCACCAAATACTCCCAGGGAAAAAAGAAAATCCACACACAAGCGGGCCAAGTGCAAGCTGCTCGATTTATTGCCTGTTCGCAGTTCATTTCCTTCCATGTCGCCTCCCTTCTCAGCGTTGCAGGGATTGGACGCATTTACCCGAGGTTTCCCATATACCGACTGGGCCGTCGCCATTGTACCGGAACCGGCCGCTCGACCGCCTATCTTGCGTGAAGGATTCCGCCCGGAGCACCGAGCTTCGACGCCTACAACAACTTTGTAGACCGTGGCCGTCACTTCGTTGATATTGTCAACGCTCTGTCATGATCTCGCGAGTGACTTCGCGTTAACCTACCGGCACAGCGGCGGGCTGTCCCACGCTACCGTCTTACGGAATATGAAGTACACAGCGATGGCGTACCGGTCGGTACGCGGTGGTGGTCTTCGCGAAAGCCTTGCTACAGGCCGAGATTGAATGTCAAGCTCTCGATGGTGACGGTCCCGTCGATCGGCGAGACCACCTGAATGCAGATGGCAAACTCTCCGGCGTTGAGCAAATCCAGTGTGCTTTGCGTCAGCATATCGCTGGACGGATCGATGGAAATCGGCACGTAGTTTTCGTCGAGCGTGACCTCGTAGGGGCCGTACTGCTCACCGGTTTCACAAACCGTCTCGACCTCGTCGGCCTGGGTGATCCACACCGTGACCTCCAGCGTGCTGGTCTGCTGCAGGTTGACGGCGCCCTTTGCACCACCGGAATCGGCAGGGGTCACCGTGATGACGTCGCGATCCAGCTCGATGGTCCCGCGCCCGAGGGTGATGTCCGGCAGCTCGAACTCGCCGGTGCCCGTCTTTTGAGCCGGCTGCCCCGCTTGAACCTCGAACTCGCCGAGCCCGGAGCCGAGATCGAACTCGACCGTTTGCAGGGGAATCAGACTGCCCAAACCTCCGGCACAACCAGGTAGTTGCCAAACCGCCAAAATCACCACACCAAGCACCGTCGCCCATGTCTTCCCACGCATCGATTCTCTCCTGTTTGCCTTCGTTGAAACGCCCCAGCCCAACTCAGCCGGCCCGGCTCAAACAGTCGGGCAGCATACCCCCCCTGCCCCACCTTTGCCAGCCTCCACCCCAGACACATAGACACCCGCAAGGGCGATCCAGGCCCGTGGATGTTGCGGATCGGCGTGCAGGGTTCGTTGTATAACAACCACCGAGAATGCTCTAATGTAAGTTCATCTCGCGTGTCAGGTTGACGGCGATCGGTGAAGAGGCGAGTCGGGTAGGCGTGGCCACGCGGATGCGACAGCGACGAAGCACGCACGCCGGCTGACAGCGTGACGGTGGGCTGAAGCCTATCGCGGGAATCCGCGTCGGGCGAGACCGGCCGGCTGTAGTGGTCGGGAGGACGGACGGCCACAGGTTCCGGGTCCAGGTGCCGAACCTGCGCTGCGGGAGATGTCAAACTCGGCGCCAACCAGATTTCCTCGAAGCCCGACTGTCTTATGTTTGACGGAGGCTGGGATCCACGGCCGGGTCTTGTCCGGCGAGAACTGGCGGATATAAATCAGGGTTCTCGGGGACAGGTCTCGTTTCGACCAGAAGGCAACGCCGCCCTCCGACACGTCGTGCATGATTACCGCCCAGGCTGCCGACGGGTTGTTGGGATCAGTTGTTACTTCTAGTTGCAATCCGTTGGCGATGCGGGTTACCCCTCTCTTGCCCGAGTATGCGTCAGTGTCGCCAGATTGGACAGCCAAGGCGATCAGTCGAGCGATCTCCCGCTTGTAGGCGCCAGTTGTATTCTCATTGGGTGTCGTCATCGTGTCATGTCCTTCAGTCACGGTGTTTGTCAGTGCTGTCGTTTTGTGATCCCCGCCTGGCGCATACTCCTCAGCATTTGCCATTCCCATTACTTGACCAACATCACCGGCGGCGGATCGAACAGTTTTGTGAGCGGCAGCGACTCATCCACATGAAACTGGAAATCGCCAAACATGGTCACGGTCCCGCCAACGATCGCTCCGTAGTAGTCGCTGGTTCCGCCCAACCGAACGTCGGCAAAAGGCGCCAGAATCGAACCGTAGAATTCAACACTCCCGGTCATCACGACGGCAGATCCCGCGGAAATAATCGTGAGATCCGCGGGGTTTTTCGGCGTATTGATGGTCCCCTCGCCGGTTATATCCATATCCCCGGTCAAATATATCGTGGTGGGGCCGGTCACGGTCAGCGAAGCTGCGGCACGGAAGGTCATCGACTCGAAGAAATACGTTCCGGGGGCGAGTGTCAAGTTGTCATGCGACCCGATCCCCAAGTTCAGTCCCGATGAAAACGGACTGTTGCCGTCGTCTGTCAACCCGATTGTTCCGTTATCGTTGTTGTACTTCGCGTCCTCGAGGTCAACAGGCGGCGCCTCCACGCCGGAAGTGGTCGACGTGGTTAGGCCCGTGGTGTTCCCGGCGCCGCCTCTTTCGTCGACGGAATATCCAAACCCGGCCATCACGTTGCCGTTGATGTCGTAAGACCCCATAACCCTTATATCGCGGCCGCTGCAAACATCGCCATTCTCGCGCGCCGTAATCGCATCATAAGGACCGTCAGGTGAAATATAGCTATCGGTCACCACGTTACCGGGGACGCGTACACCGTTAAGCCCCCAGATGCCTTCGCAGCTTCGGCTGCCCACGGCGACGGCCTCTCGCCAGACGTCCGTGGTGTGATGGCCCATCAGGCGGGCGAAGAAAAGCGGGGCGTCGTTCCGGGCGGCCCGCACCCGTACGGCGAACGCACTGCCCCAGTCCATCGGATCCAGCGGAGTGAACCTTTGCAAGACGGAATCCCACATGCCGATCTCGACAATCTGGTCTCTCAGGGAAAGAAATCCCTGGGCCTTCTGATTGCGTGCGATAATGTCAAGAGCCCGTTCACGGGCCGACATCGAGTCACCCTCTTGCAGAACAATCGCCCCGGAAAGCGATCCGGCGTCGGCAGTGTTCTGTTGCTCGACGGTGAGCGCGCAGATGTATCCGACGTCAATGGCCAGCGATGCGCAAATAAGCAAGGTGAAAATGGAAATGGCCGTGAGCACGACAACCACGCCACGACGCCGCGGAGAAGAACCCAAGTTAACCATTCGCTTCATGGGACGCCCTCCTTAGGAGCCTCTTTGCTTCAACCCCCTCCAGGATGTCGCGCCCTGCGACCTCCTGGGCAGCGCGACAATCCGCTCCACATGCGGACTCGACGCTTTGCGTCCCAATCTCTCGATTGGTTTGCCTTTTGTAGGATGTCGTCCCAAGAGTACGATTCACAATACCCGCAGGCAACTCTCTGTTTGGGTAGACTCTTGTATGCAGAGCGCAGCCCGGTGAGCGATAAGTCTGCCGGACCGACGCTTGCGTTCGACTCTGTCCGATAGGTAGTCTACTTAAGCGGAACGCGCTGGTTACCCAATTTACGGGCCGAACGTTGTTATTCAGCGTTGGCCCTGCGGTCCCTATCGGACCAGGGCTACCCGGTCCTTCATCTGGCTGGCGATTGGTAGCGACTCGTCCAGGTGAAAACTGAACGTTCCGCCGAAATCCACGGTGCGGCCAATTATTGCACCGTAATAGTCGGCGTTACCGGTGAGCTGAATCGCTGAGTTCGGCGCCAGAATCGCTCCGTAGAACGCGGCGTTGCCGGTCAGCTTAATGTTGCTTCCATCAAAGTCTCCATCGGCTATGATCGTCAGGTCCGCCGGATTCTGTGTGGTATTGATCACGGTGCCACCCTCCATCTCCAGATCATCGTCCAGGTAGATCGTGGTGGGGCCCGTCAGTGTCAACGAGGACGTGCCGTGCATTTCGATGTCGTCGAATATGTACGTCCCGGGGGCAAGCGTAAGATTCTCAGAGTTAAACAGCAGGAGGTCATAGAAACCGGGCGTTGAGACACTGCTGTTATCCAGGGGGTTGTTCCCTGCGTCGGTCAGGCCGATCGTGGCGTTGTCGTTGTCGGTGACAGCGTCGCCGAAATCAATGGGCGGCGGTGTAGCCAGGTCCAAGGCGTCCTCGACGACACCGGTGATGTCCATCGCGCCGCCGTTCAGGACCACTTCAGTGGTTCTGATGTCACCCTCGACATTGGCGTTGCCTGATACCGTAATGGTTCCGTTGCTGCACAGGTCCCCGTTTTGGTGAGCTGAGCTTGACGAATACGGGCCTTCCGGGGAATCGTAGCTGTCAATTTCGATCGTGCCCGGGACCTTGACCGAGTCGATGCCCCAGATCCCGCTGCAGGCCGGCAGGAACATGGCAACAGCCTCGCGCGAGACGTTGGTCGTCGTTTTCCCCGCCAGGGCTGCGAAAAACAGGGACACGTCGTTTCGCACGGCGACGACACGAACGGCATTGGCACTGCCGGCCTCCGCTGGGAGCATGGCAGTGAACGCCCGCGTGCTCGTGTCCCACCGTCCGATCTCGATAATCTGGTCGTCCAGAGAATTAAAGCCCTGCGATGATTGGTTCCGGGCGATAATGTCGGACACTCGATCGAGAACCGAGTCGTACTCGATCTCGCGCAGGGCGTCGGCGCCGGCCAAAGCGCCCGCGTCGGCCGTGTTTTGGGCCTCGGTCGTCAGGAGACAGATATAGCCCACGTCTACCGCAAGCGATGCACACATCAGCACCGTTACCAGGGATATGGCCGTAATGACTGCAATCGCGCCACGACGCTGCATAGGCGAGCTTGAGTTGACCATTCGCTTCATGGGACGCCCTCCTTCGGAGCTTTCTTTTTGCCTCAACCCCCTCCAGGATGCCGACCCGACGGCATCCTGGGTAGCGCGACAATCCGCTCCATATGCGGACTCAACGCTTTGCGTCCCAATCTTTCGATTGGTTTGCCCCTACGGGATGCGTAACAAACCTACGATTGGACCACCCAACTGGCAAAGAGTTTTCAAAGGTCGGCTTTGTAAGTTACCAGCCCCGCGCCGCTCTGAATAGCCCGGCAGTTGATGGGCCACATCCGATAAGCTGGCACCGTGTTTCACAAGTCTCGCGACTTACTGAGCCGCAGACTTTCCCGGCCCGCCGGAACGCGGATTTCCGCGCGGGCTAAAGCCTTGCTATTACCCACATCTCGCGGTGGTGGCTGGCGGTGGAAGGCTTGCGCCCAACATAATCCATTGGAACGCTTGCCACCCGCGCCAGGCGCGTAACCATCCAAGCGGG
>JAUWWQ010000029.1 GCA_030616775.1 Planctomycetota bacterium | reverse complement strand
TTTGAGCTCGATGCGTTCCGCGGGTTCGCCTATCCGCCTGCGCAAACGCCTCCGGCAACTGGCTGGCCCGGACCGGACGGATGCCCGTAACCGGGTGTAGCTCGAGGTAGACATACCGAAGGAAGGGTGGGCTTGGCCGCAAGCCTGCCCTTCTCTGGGGTTTGGCCCTTTCCCGGGCGAGTTCTTAGTCTGGATTTTCGCCTGAGGGGATTCGCCCCCAATCCATTTGACCGCGCGGGCTCGTTGTTCGCACGGTATCCCGGCTTTACACCGGCGAACGCACATCCGTGGGCCTGCCAGGCGGTATGAGCGAGTAGCAATTAGCTGATATCACAGTACGTGAGCCCGCCCGCCAGCGGGTCATCGAACTTCGAAAACAGAACTACTCCGTCTACGACATCCGGGACATCCTCCGCAGCGAAGACTGCACCATTAGCCACGTCCTGATCCATCAGATTCTGCGCGAGTGAGAAGAGGTGTTGGGAATTGTTTTTCAGGTCGCTCGAAAAACGGACCGGCCCACGATCCAGACATCGCAAAATGACGCGGCCGGGTGGGATTGCCGTAGGTGGCCTTTATTCGCAAGCCCCGCCCCCGCAAGCGTTTCGGCTTGTTGGGGCGGGGCTGGCTTGTTGTGAGCGCCGTATCAGTGTTAGTGGCGTCAGGTGTTTACGGCCTGGTCATACACTCTCGTCAGCGACCAGTGGGAGCCTGATCCGCTACGGCTTACAGCTCCTGCAGCTTGGCCAGCTTGGCCTTGAGGTCGGCAGCCTCGTCGTGCTTGCCGGCGGCCTCGAGCCTGGCAATATTCTCTTCGAGGGCACCAGTCAACTTGGCGCTGAGCGTTGTGGCCTTCTGTTCAAGCTGGGTCGCTTTGCTGTAGTAGCCCTCGGCCTCTTCACTGGAAAGAGTGGCCGCCTGCGCTCTTAGGTCCTCAGCTTTCGCCTTGAGTTCGGAGATGTCCGCCATCGCGGATGCGAGCTTCGGGCCTCCGGCTAGGGCGGCCGATTTCTTCTTGTCCTCGAATTTGGCGATCTTCGCTGCGATCTTCTTGACCTTCTCGAGATTCGGTTCCGTGCTCATCATGTCCATGAGCCGATCTCGTCGGTCGAGAATGAAGTGCCAGGCTTCCATCTCGCGGGCGAACGCCTCGGCCTTCAGCTCCTTGAAGCGTTCCTTGTCTCCGCTTTTCTTGGCCGAGGTTAGCTCGTACTGAGCGTACTTCTGCACCGCTTTGAGGTCATAATCCCCGCGCACGAACTGGTACGCTTCCAGGAGATCCAGCTCGCCGTCCGAGTTGCGATCGGCGTCCGGATACTCCTCGAGCACCGCGTCGGTCTGCTGCAAGACGACAGCCGTCACGAAGCTCCAGCACTCGTCCTTGGTCGTCTGACCGTCGCCGTTCAGATCGCCCGCAGCGTATTCGTTGACCCGTGCGTACACGGTGTCGGCGTGGAGTCTCATGTCCTTTTCGGTTGGGAGATACTTCGGTTCACTCGCTGCGGGACCCCCATTTGTAACTGCTGCACCGGTGAGCGTGAAACCACCCCACGCCACCAGAATCGCCACCGTAAACAGGCCCCAGATCGGCCGCCGTGCCGGGCGGCTTGACAACGCTAGAATCATGTCGATTCTCCTTTCCATCGTGCTTGGACTGCCGGCCATGCATGCGGGCTGATAGACCAACCTCGGCACCTGCAGTGGTCGAAGCACGCTTAGCAGGCACCTGGCGTATTCGCACACCGTGAGCTTCCCGTGACGCAGGGCCCATTGGTCACAGGCAAACTCCCGGGCTCCGTCGATTCGACGGTTGACCCATGCTACGACCGGCCAGAAAAACAAGACGGTTCCGGCAACCCATTGCAGACAACGCACGGACATGTCACCCCGCCGGATATGAGTGACCTCGTGCACGATCACCGTCTCCAGCTCGTTCGGCCGCACGAGCTGGCGACTGGAGAGTACCAACAAAGGACGAACAAACCCGGTCACGAACGGTGCCCGGGCTTCGTCGCTGATCCGGATCAACGGCATCCGACGCACGCCGAGTCTGCGGCAGACACCGCACACGACGCGGCGAGTGGATTCATCGGGCGCCGGGAACGCCAGACAGCGGGCGCGAAAGAGACGATAGCCTCGAATCCTCGTGGCTCCCAGGCCGACCACGGTAAGAACGTACGCTCCTGCCGCAATCGCCTTCCAGTTGAACCACAGCGGCGCAGCCATCTTGTCCGCCTGCACCGCTTCGTTCGCCGTCGCTATGGGCGCGAATACGGGGCCGGTCTCGGCATCGGCATCGGCAACGCGAAGACTCGATGCGCGCATCGAGAGCCTTTCGTAGCTGCTGGCTAATGAAAGCGACCACCCAGGCCCCACGGGAACCAGGAACTTGACAAGAACGAGCGACCATAACGCCACCTGCAGCGTTGGTGACGCGCGTTTGCCCAGCAGGCGAATTACCAGCCAAGTCAGGCCCGCCACGATTGTGCCGAACGCCACGGCGTGTGCAGTCCACCCAAGGATGGCATCGGCGACAGATTGGATGTCAATTCCGGAAGTAGTCGGGATCACAGCTTTCCCTTTTTGCGCTTTGCCGGACGACTACGAGGCTGCCTCTCCGCCTGCTCGCGCGCCCGGATCTTCGCTTCAATGCGGCGTAGGTCCTCCGGAGAGATGTGAGCCTGTCTGGCCAAGTGCAGGACCAGATCCTCGACTTGACCGTCGAACACCGTGTGCAGGAACTGAGCCAAACGAGAACCGAGCACCTGATCCCGAGGCAGTGCGGGCACGTACACGAACGGCTGACGCTCCCGATCTACAGTCAGGGCGCCTTTCTCGGCGAGCTGCTTCATTACGGTCATGACGGTCGTGTAGGCCGGTCGTTCGTCCTGATGCGTTGGCAGGGCGTCCAGGACCTGCCGCACGGTGCCTCGACCGAGTTCCCAGAGCACCTTCATGATTCGGAGCTCTGCCCCTGTGATGTGCGGGATCGAATCGTCCATTCAGACTTCCTATTACTAGCGACATAGGAATATTACTACGTGTCTAGTAGGCTGTCAAGTAAGAAGTTGTCGATACCGCCCGCGACGCGGGGATCACGTGGTAGGCAGGACCGCTTGCCGTATCGGCCTCGTCGGATTGGCCCAGGCCGAAGGCCACGGCCGGCGGGGGACGCCGACTGCTACGTGGTAAGCGGGAACGCTCTAATATGGACGAATACGTGAGGCCAGTAGTAGCAATACCCAAGCCCAGAGTGAATGAATCACGAAGATAAGGACCAGGAAAGCGAAAAATGGAAGGGGCAGCTCCTGCGGTTTAACGGCGTCGTACTGGGCCCCGATGTACAGGCCAAGAACGCTGCCGGCGGCTGAAAGGATCAGTGTAATGGCGGCCAAGTAAGTGAGCCCTTGTATCCCCCGGCCGAATACAAGCCCAAGCAGTGCCGCAAGCAGCACCAGCCCGCCGATATCGGTACGCAGTTGATCAGGTACAAATCTCCCGTATTGGCCCCACAGGCCATAGGCCGCCCAGCCGACGGCAACAAGTCCCACCAAACCCAGGATGACACCGGCAAGGCGCAACCCGGGAGTACCGGCTTGTCCCAGCAGTGCACCGCCCAACAGCGCCAAAGCGCAAGCAGTGATCACGGCCAGTGCCTCCCATCCGACTACCGTGGCAATCAACAGTACGGCGCGGGCAGTCTGACCCGTAGTACTGGGTGTTGCGCTTGGAGCCGGCCGGACGACGGTCGGGATTTGAGAGCCGGGTGACTGTGGTTGGCTTGGCGTGAGCATCTCGGCGGCTGCATCGATATCGACGCCCGGCAGCGGCAGGTGCCTGATGAGCGTCAGTCTTAGTTCCGGGTCGGCCAGCCAACAGGTACTGTAGTACAATCCACCTGCGGCGATGAGATTCAGTATGCCCAGCACCACCAGGCCTGAGTCTCGGATGGGCACGCCGGCGCGAGAAGGCCGCCAACCTCGACGGCGGCGCTTCGAGGCGCTATAGATAACTTTAACGTCAAGGGGTGCCGGGGTGTTCATGGAGAACGAGTCATTAACGAAACTCCTGACCAGATACGAGTATCTTCCCTGCATGTTCTTCTCGCCACTGTTTCGAGATGCCCATCTGGTACTTGATGGTTTGGGTAGGCGACACCCCGAAGATGGAATCTATCTCAGCGCCCGTGGCCAGGACCATCACCGTCACACGAAAATCCGGGGGCGGGGCTAGTGCTATCAGATACCGAATGTCGCATACTGGAACACGAACCTTCTCGTTCCACCTCACCTCGAGCACTTCCTTTGATGCAGGATGATGCCGACCGAAGTCGACGGTGATGGATTTCCCGGTGTGGTGCTTCACCTCTAAGAGCTGGTGGCGAACGTCCGGAAACAAGCCCGCGCCTGGCGGATAGTGGTACCCAAGACGTGTTCCGACCTGGTATTCAAACCAATGTCCTTTGGGACGTACTTCGAGTATTCGGTTCCCCGTGTCACGTGGGGCCTCAATGCGCATCAGTGGCTTGAGCAGGACGGCGAGTTCCTCAAGCGTAAAAAGTAGGCTCGGATCGGCAGGCGCGTTCGCCAGAGGGTCGCCGTCAGCCAAGTCCAGGGCGTGGATGCGATCTCTCTTAGCATCGGCTGACCGAAAGAGGGATCCGTGTCGGGTCATCGCACTCACTCAGCGGGCTCTAAGCCAAAGGTCCTTTGAACGACCACGTCTAGCTCGGCGTGCAAGGGATGATCCTCCGACTGATCATCGCGCTTAGTTTCTCGAACCATCTGCCTTGCCAGGGCAATCAGCTTTTGAGAATGAGGCGATCCAGGATCAGAACAGGGGTATTTCGCTACGTACTGAGTGATGTAACGCCGCCTCGCGGAATATAACTTGTTGTTGAAAGCAAGATCGTGGAATCGGGTCATCAGGGAGGAGTTGGCCAATGCAAGAAGAAGATAAATGATATTCCGCGGCACACCCGGTCGTAGGGTTATCCAATAGCAATCACCGTTAACGACGTACCCTTCAAGATCCAGGTAAAAGCGCGGGCTGGGGCTAATGTCGGGGAATACGATCTTCGGCGCCGCCCACGCATCGGGATTCTGCGGTACCCAGATTTCATACCACCTTCTTCCCGCGTTGAGCACATACTCTCGCCTTTGGAGTCGTTTTCTGTTCGACTCCAGGTATGCTTTGGCCCTGGGGTAGCGTTCAAGATCAACAGGCCTTCTACGCCCTCTTGATACCTCGTGCGGATACAGGACGAGCGCAGATGGGTGAGCTGTCCCCGGAACGGTCCAGCGGCGTGCGTCCTCATGCGTCAACAAATCCCGTAACAGCTCCGGTTCAGGCCGGATCTTCGGAGGGAGGGTGTTCCAATCCGAGCGGATGAAGACGTCATCGGCTGTGGTCTTTATCCCCACGCGTACCACGGCGACGTCCTCGAACAGTCCGAACGCTGCATCGCGCACGCGACGAAGCCACGCGGCTTCCTCCCTGCTGGTAAGTGACCATATTTTTGTTGGATCCCGACCAATTATCAACTCACCGCTAGTGAGATTGAATAGGCCGTGAGAGGTCCGGTAAAGCCCCGGCTTACCGTCTTTCACCATCTCCATAATCCCTGTTGTGGGGCGCGTATCGTCGCGGGTCTTGGCACCTCGATCCCTGTGGGAATAGACCTTGATGAACTGTGCTCTGGTCCGGGCCCGCCGCATCGGGGCTTCTTGCCGACGACGACCAATAAAGATCGCCGGCAGTACGGCGGCGTCAAACAGCTTTGTGTCCCCTAGATCGATAACCTCTTCAATCTCATAGTTCCGCGCGAGATACCCGCGAATCGCTGATCCTCCCGCAGTCGAAAGGAACCGGTTCGAGGTGATGATACCCATGTACCCTCCTGCGCGCATTATCTCAGTCGCGCCTACGAGGAAAGCATGATAGAGATCGATCCGTCCGGTGAGACCGTACCGGACCGCAAGTTGTTGAGCCTTCTTGGCACCTAGAAGCTGAGTACGGACATAAGGGGGGTTCGCAATTACAATATCAAAAGCGTGCTCCAAGGTGGGATCCCCCGAGCGAGATTGCCAGAGTTCCGTTTCCCCGCGCCGCGTAGCAGCGATATCCAAGAAGTCTCCCCGGACCAACTGACGGTGAACTTCCCCAAACCGTCCCATCCTACGCTCCCAGCCCGGCAGAACCAGCGGATCGGGGTCAACGCCCACAACCTCGCAGTGGTGAAGGATTCCGGAGTCTTGCAGACGCGTCAGCAGCGATTCCAGAAGTATCCCGTCACCGCACGCCGGATCGAGGATGCGGACGGGCGTCTGGTGGCTATCCCGGGCTTTACATGCGAGGCGATCTGCTAGGAAATCAGCGAGGGGCCGCGGCGTGTAATGCGCCCCCATGATCTTTCGGCGGGTCGTACCAGTCTTTGACATCCTGAGTGACTTCATATCGGAACGAGTCCTTCCGATGATGCGGGTCGTCGGGTATTGTTATACGCTATCAATCGCCCTCCGGCCAGCGTCTCGGGCCGGCGCTTGCCAGATGGCCGTCGGCGTTGACCGGGTACTCTTGAAAATAATCGTAGATCGTATCGGCTGTGACCGCATCGACCTCCGCCAACATTTGTTCGACCGTTCGCGGCGCTCCACGGTACTCCATGTCATCTATCAACTGTGCGAGACGATAATACGGCGCCTCACTTTCAATGGCGAGCGACGTCCGACGTTTGTTCCTGACCCGCTCGACCTCATGTTCCTGCACCCGTTCAGTGCAGATGCGATTGGCCTCAACCCGCATGGCCTCCAACAGTTGTTCGGCGTTCTCCGGCTGACAAATGCCGTACAGCATCATCAGTCCGCAATCGGTGTATTCGAGATGATAGGCACCCGCTCGCGGAGCCACGCCCTTCTGCACAATGCTCCAGAAGAACCGCGAGTTGTCCCCGCCGAGAATCGTCGCCGCCGCCCCTGCTGTTTCCGCTCGCTTGTCACAGGCGCTGATCGACGGAAAGGTCAGCACGACAATTTGTTGCTTGAAGCGTTCCACGGTGAGCACGTCCGTGCCGCCGTGAATGTCCGGCGGGACCTGCTTAGCGGATATGCCCGAAACCGCCCAGGAGCCACAGTGTTTTTCGGCGAAGCCGATGATCTCCTTCGGATTCACGTTCCCGGCAACGATCAACATCATGTTGTCGGGAGCGTAACGCTGCTCGAAGTACTCTCCCATCTGGTCACGCGCGAGCGGGCCGACGGTGTCCTCATAGCCCAGGACAGGCCAGGCGAGTGGATGACCGGCGAAGACTTTCTCCTGCAGAAAATCGAAGGCCCGGTGTTCGAGGTTGTCCTTGGCCATAGCGATCTCTTCAAGAACAACCTTCTTTTCGGTCTCGAACTCCGAAGCGGGCAGCGTGGAGCGCATCATGTCGGCGAGCAGCTCGATCTGCTTGCCGATGTCCGCCTTGCGGACCCACCCGTAATAGATGGTCCGGTCCTCGCTGGTATAGGCGTTATAGGCACTGCCCATGCAGTCGAAGTCGACGGTTATGTCACGCCATGTACGCCTGGCCGTACCCTTGAACATCATGTGTTCCAAAAAGTGCGAAACGCCGGCAAGAGGAGGGGTCTCGTCCCGGGCACCGGTTCGGACGAGAAAGCCGGCCGCCGCACTGCGCACGTGGGGCATCCGCTCGATTACCACGCGCAGTCCGTTATCCAAGGTATGGAGCGTGTAAGGACCGTCGGTCACTTTTTGCATCTCACTCCCTCAGGTACCTGCCGCCTGCTTACGGGCGTCACGCCGGTGCGCTGTCATTTGGGTGAGCATCCTCGATTGCGCTGTCGGCCAGCGGCCTGGGACCCAACGTCACCACGCACAATCTATCACGCGGATAGGTCGTCAGATACCGGCAGGCGTCCTCTATTGTGACTGCTTGCACCTTGGCGACTCTCTCCTCATCGGAGCGTGGCCGGCCGAAGAAGAACAAATCGTTGGCCAGCTCCGCGCAACGTGCCCGGGTGCTGTCACCGCGCGTTTCCAGAGCTGCGACGATACCCGTGATCGCCCGATCCAGTTCGTCCTGCTGAATATCGTTTGCCAGCCGATCCACCTCCCGAAGCAGCGTTGCATAAGTCCGGTCGCAGCGATCCGGCGTGGTGGAGGCACCAAGGAAAATCATGCCTGTACCCCGGGGTGTCTCCTGCCATGCGTTGACCCAATAGACCAGGCCCTGCTTCTCGCGAACCTCGGTAAACAGTCGTCCGCTCATGCCCCCCGATAGGACCCCCAGAATGACTTGCTGGATGGGGAAGTCCTCGTGGGTGGCCCCGACACCGGGCCAACAAATCCCGATCTGCTCCTGTTCCAACTCCTTGTGGTGGTGGCTCGCGCCGGCTGAAAACTCAACGGGAAACGTCGCCCGTCCGTCGCGATACGGGCTGCCGAATCCGTCGAACTGCTCTTGGAGCACCTCAGCCACCCGCTTCGGATCGACCGCGCCGGCCACCGCCACCATCATGCGTCCGGCGTGAAAGTGCGATCGCCAGTGATCTTCAAGATCGTCTCGGATGATGCGATCAAGCGTTTCCGGCTCACCGAGCGGATGCCGACCGAGCAGCGGCCCGTAGGCCTTTAGACCAATCAGCTTGTCCGCAAGACCGTGGGCGTCGTCCTGAAGAGCAAGCAGCTCTTGCCTGGCGAGTTGGACGCTGGCGGTAAAGGCATTTCCGGGAAACGTCGGCGTGCGCATAAACTCGGCATGGAGGGCGACGGCCTTGGCAAAATGCTCGGGCAAGACCGTACAGCCAAAGGTCGCGGTCTCCCGCCCGGTGGCGCCACCATGCGACGCACCGATCGCATCGAACGCGTCCGAAAGCTGACGACCCGTCCGCTGTTGGGTTCCCTTGTCGATTGTCTCGCCGATCAGGCGGACCAGACCGAGCTTGTCAGCCGGTTCTGCGCAGGCTCCGGTCAGTACCCGAATCTGAAACGAGACCACATGCCGCTGCGGTAACGGGGCCACGCCGAGCTCAATGCCGCAAGGGAGGTTTTCGTGCACAAGGTCGCTCATACGCCCAGCAGCCCGCGCAAATCAAGAGTCCCCGGTCGCTCGCTGGCATGCAGGAGTCGTTCGACCGCATATCTCGTACCAAGCCGGCCCCTAACGTACGGACACCGGGACTCGGACGCAAGTCGGGATTCACCACCTGCCGAACCGGATGCGGTGATGTGCGGGAGGTACGTTACCTTCATGACGGTCTGCCCAGGCCGACCACCATCGTTAGCGGCCGGTGCCTCTTGACGGCTCTCAGTCCTGCGGTGCCGTGGGAGAACGCGTTTCGGGCGGCGATGGCGATTCACCGGCGGGCTGGCTTGGCGGCTGCAGCGGCGCAAGCCTCGACCAGAGCGCCTCCAGTGCTGAACTGTTGGGTCTCTTATCCCGAGCGGTCTGAACGAACTGTCTGGCTAGATCCGGCGGCAGACCTTTGTCGAGGGCGTCACGAAGGTGCTTTGCGGTAACATCGTCATCGCCGACATAGAACGCCAGGTCGGCGGCCAGGTAGTGGGCCAGGGGGGCATCGGGATTCAACTCGATGGCTCGCGTCGCCCAACGCTGGAGCTTTGGCACCAGGTCCGCAGGAGGCTTTCGCAACACCCCGCCGGCCTCGCGCCGTCCGAGCAGCGACTCACACATTTTCCGATATCGCGCCGCAAGCTCGCGCAACACATCCTCGTCGGTAGCGGCGCTGGGCCCGGTCTCTCGCAACAGATGTTTTGCCTTTTCCTCCTCGTTGGCGGCGAGGAAGTAATCCACCATTCGTGTTTGCACACTGAGTATCAACAAGCGTCCTGATCGCGACACCGGCGCGAGAGTGATCGCCCGGGTCGCGCTGGCCAGTGCCAATGGTGGGTCATTGGGTACACTGAAGAACCGGCAGTCGGCCAGCTCCGCATAACAACTAGCCGCTCCGAACGGCACTGCCCCGGCGATTGCATCGTAGGATGATGCCGCCAGCTCGAGTACTTCTCGAGCACCGTGATAGTCGCCCTGCATAAAGCGGACCGTAGCCAGCAGTCGAAGCTTTTCCGGTGCCCATGTTTCGCGCGGTTCACCCGTCTGATCATCGATCGGCGGCGTGGTCAGTGCGTTTGCTGCTTCCCGTAGAAGGGCTTCAAGCTGGCGATCAAACTCAGGTTCTGCAGCCAACTCTGCCAGGATATCTACATATGACCCGGTGACCTGGTGATGTCGGAGGGGGCGGGCGAATACATCGACTACCTCTGCAAGATCCAGCGCCGAACCGGCCAGGTTCCGTTGGGCGCGCATGTAGTCGGCGGCGACCAATGGACTGAAGGGCTGGCGGAGAAGTTCGCGTCTGATCGCGGCCACAGCATCCTCCAACAAAGCCCGTGACTTCTCCAGGTCGTTTCGGGCGGTCGCACTGCGGGCCCGGGTTATGTTGAGCCAGTATTCCACCCTGCCGTGGTTGATGTACCCAGGGGATCGGAGGACCAGCTCTTTAAGCGCGCCGCTCCCTTCTTCACAACGCTCATCACTGAGCCGGTAGTCCTCCTCCGCCAGGGCCAGGAGTCTGGCATTCGGAGGCTGCGTTTCATATGCCCGGCGCTCGCGATCGCCGGCGCGGTGTTGCAGATACTCCGCAGCCTGCAAATGGGCCTCACTCAACCGGTAAAGATTGGTGAGCGAGCGCTGCGGATTGAGCCGGTTGGTGGCCAGAGAAGCCAACCGAATGGCCTCATCGTAGTCGCTATCGAGGAAAGCTTCCCTGGCACGGTAAACACCGCGTGCCGCCGCGAAGTCCTGCTGCGTCATAACCAACGCCGCAAGCCCGACCGCACCGCCGGCAAATACGGCGATAACGCGTCGAGCACGTGTTGCGGAAAGGTAGTGGGCGAGGCCCGGAGCGCCGTAGCCGCTGAGCGCCCAGATCAATCCGATCACGGTATAGAATAGTATTGGGACGCCGGAGACGCGCAGACCCACACTGAAACACTCTTCAACAATAAGGGCGACCAACGCGCCCATCAGACCGACAAGCGCCCACCGCTCGCCGCGGGGAGGCGATGCCGTTAGTGCAGCCGCGCCGGCCCGAAGCGTCAGTAATAGTGCGGCAGCTATCAGGACGATCCCGACCGATCCCAAATCGGCCATGACCTCGAGCCATTCGTTGTGTGCGTGGGCAATGCGCGATTCGAAGACCAGCGGGTCATTTAGCACGTCGTTGACAACGTGCGAGTCACCTGCGAGCACAAAGGCGCCTTGCCCGTGTCCGGTGAACGGTTTCTCATTGAACATGCGCCAGGCATAACTCCAGGCGTAGGTACGCAAACGAACGGTGGCGCTGCGGCCGGTCTGTGAGAAGGTGTCGGCCCGCCCGGAGAAATAGAACCAGCCAAGAGCCGCTACCGCTACCCCAAAGACCACCGGAATCCATCTCATGCGGCCTCGCAGGCCAAAAAATGCCATGGCCAATGCGCCAAACAGAAGCCCGACGTAGGCACCGCGCGAATCGGCGAGAAAAAAAGCCCAAAGGCAAATGGCCATCACCGCAGCAGCTATGATCGCCAGGGCGGCTCTCGCACGCTTCTTGACAGCGCTCCCGATCTTTTCGCAGATGAGCGCGGCAGTGAGGAGGATGCCGGGGATAAGACAGGCTGTCAGAAAGGCCGGATTACCCACTGGGAAGTCGGCTCGAAGTGTGGGGTTGCGGCCATAGTGGTACCAGATGGCAACGGCAGCCGTTACCACGGCGATTACCACGACTGCCCGTGACGCCAGCCTTGCGGCAGAGGAACCCAGCCCGTTGCCGATGCCGAAGGCCCATAGAAAATGGATCGTAAGCAGGATGCTTCCGCCGACCGCCAACTCCGGAGCCCACAGCCACCGACTGCTCGCGAAAGACCACAGCAGATACAGCACCACCAGTAGCTGGGCGGCGATGAGCGGGGCCACGTGCACCTTGTGTGGTCCGGCCTCTGTTGCGGCACTGTTCGGGACACTTGATGTCAAAGGCACGTCATCGCCGGCCACACCTTCAGCGCGTGTTCTCGGCCCCCCCACTATGGCAATGCTCAAGACGAGGATCGCCAGGCCGGCACCGATTCCGAAGATGTAGTTCTTGACGGTCCCGGCGTAGATCGTGGGCGCCTGATAATTGAGGCAGAGCAACTGAACAACGGCGCGAAGCGGCGATTCCTCCTGCCACTCGATAGCCCCGTCCACAGGGGCGATGGGCTTCGCGGCGCTGAGAAGCAGTGAGCCTCCCGCGACGGTCATGACCACCAGGCAGAACATAACCACATTGAGGGGGCGGGCAGCGCTCGACTCGTATTTGGGCACGTCGTTCATCGCTTGTGGCATCAAATCGACCGGAGCGTTACGAGTGTCAACAGCAGCAGTTCAGCGGCCAACCATCAACGGGCCGGGCAGCGAAGCTATCCATTCGGCGCCGTCCAAGGGGTCTCCGCTACGCCCGCCTGGGCGTTCGCCAGCCGGGCTAGCGCGAACAGCAGATCACTAAGCCGGTTCAAATAGGCAATAGCCGACCGGTCGACGGGCTGTTGCTGTGCGAGTGCAACCACGGCGCGCTCGGCCCGGCGGCAGATGGCCCGGGCAAGGTGCAGCCGACCGGCGGTCTCGCTTCCACCCGGCAAGATGAAACCCTTGAGCGGGGAGACCTCAGCCGAGACTTCGTCGATCCACTTCTCGAGCTGGGCCACGTGGGCATCGCCGATCATCAGTTCCGGACGGCCACCCTTGTGCGTCGCAAGTTCGCCACCGAGGATAAACAGCTCCGATTGTATCTGCCGCAACATGCCCACGGTGGCATCATCGCTACAGTTGGCAACGACCATCCCGATCGCAGCGTTCGTCTCATCAACGCCACCGCAGGCAACCACGCGCGGATCATCCTTGGACACTCGCGCACCGCCGATCAGGCCGGTGGTGCCGTCGTCGCCACGTTTTGTATAGAGCTTCATCCGCGCCGCCTCTTAATGATAACCTGTGGCATTATATGTGGTTGCAGGAACAGGGCAACGGCGCTGCGAGCCACGGTCGTACCCCCGGGCGAACAACACGGCGTGTCAGTGCTTGAAATGCCGCGTGCCTGTTACGATCATGGCAACGTCCCGATCATCACAAGCGGCTATCGTATCGCTATCCCGCTTCGACCCGCCGGGTTGGATGATCGCCGTGACACCCGCGTCTATCAGGATGTTGGGCCCATCGGAGAAGGGGAAGAACCCATCGGAAGCAGCAACCGACCCGGGAAGTTGGCCTGCGTGGCCATTTTCTTTGGCCAGCCAAGTGGCAATGCGACAGCTCATCACCCGGGACATCTGTCCGGCCCCGTTGCCGATGAGCATCCCGTCCTTACAAATCGAAATGGCGTTGCTCTTGGTGTGCTTGCAGATCAGCCAGGCCAGCCTCAGATCATCCATCTCAGCTTCGGTCGGCTGCCGTTTCGTAACCACCTTCCACTGATCCTCGTTGAGCCCGAGTTCATCACGCGTCTGCATGAGGAACGCTTGTTCAATGTGCCTGAACTCCAGGTCGGCCTTTTTCGCGCCCAAGTAGGTGCGCTCGTGGTCGTCCTCCGCTTCCAAGGATCCTAATGGCAGCATATGCCCCACGGAAAGGAGACGAACGCGCTCTCCCCAGCTCTTGGCGCTTCTTATCACCTTGACAGCCTCAGTGTCGAAATCTTCCGCGATCCAGACCTCCACGAAGAACGCTTTCGCACCCGCTGCTCTACCCCAACGGTCAAGTGAGTTCATGACGGCTTGGGCCGTCGGAACGTCGATGGTGAGACTAACAGCCAGGATTCCGCCCATCGCCGCGTTGGGGTCGCCGAGGTAAGCGAGTCTATAGGCCTCTATGGGATCCACCGCGACACCACAGCCGCAGGCATTCGTGTGCTTGACGAAAACACAAGCACACTTCGCATTGTCCAAGTTCTCCGTTTCTTGCTCTCGACCGTTAGCAACGGACAATTCCGAGCACAAGCGAACCGCAGCATCCCCATCCACGTAGTTGGTGAACGACATGGTGTCGGCGATTTCAGGACCGCTCGCGACCAGAAGATTGGCTCGACCTGAGTAGGCCTTCTGGTGGAGCAAAGCCGCCCTCTGGTGGGGGTTCTCACCATATCGAAGTGGGGGGGCCCAACCGTGCATGATCTCCACGTTCGATGGAAATGCCGAGGGTGCCAGCCAACCTGTGATCGTAGCGTCGTAATAGGTTGTCCGCTCGAAGCTCCCGTACGCCGCCAAGGAACGTGCTTTGTACCCGAAGTGCTCTCCACACGCCTGCTCACCCCTCAGCAGATCCAGCACTTCCGGGTACATCTCCGGGTTCGACACGGGCCAAACATGCTTATGATTCTTCGCCGCCGCCCGCAGCAGGCAGGGACCGCCGATGTCGATCATCTCTACGGCCTGTTCGAACGTGCAGTCCGGGTCGGAGATGGTCTTCTCGAACGGATAGAGGTTGACCACTACCATATCGATCGGCTCGATGCCCTGCTCCTCGAGTTGGCGCATGTGCTGTGGGTTGTCCCGATCAGCCAGGATGGCGGCGTGGATCTTGGGGTGAAGAGTCTTCACCCGCCCGTCCAGCATCTCGGGAAAGCCGGTGATCTCTTCGACGAGTGTCACCGGTATGCCGTTCTCTTTCAGCAGCGTGGCCGTTCCGCCGGTGGAGATGATCTCGATTACGAATTCGTCGACCAGCGTGCGGGCGAAGTCGACAATGCCGGTCTTGTCGTAAACGCTAATCAGGGCGCGTTTAATCTTACTGTCAGCCATGGAAGTCATGGTACTCGGATCGGACGATCATGTCACACGGCCGGAGGCTGACCGGTGTCGTCCCGTGGTTTGCGCCGGGACTCTGACTGCCACTGTGGCTTTGTGCGCAGCGGCTTAGGGTCTGACGTCTCGCCGGCTGCGAAGCGGATCACTCAAACTCGTGTCGGTTCTAGCGTCGCCCGCCTCCCGGGCCTTTCGGGCTACTTTCGCTTCGTCGCGTGGTGGTCGGTTAAGCTGCTGGCGAGCGGCGATCACCTGCTGGCGTCGTAGATAAGGAACGCTGTCAAGCCGGGCGCACAGAACGCGTCCATCCCGACCCAAAAGGTATACCGCGTCATCATTCCTGTTCGACGCGGTTCGGGTCTTGGCAGGTGCCTCGATGCTGTGGCGTACATCGCCGTTGTCGTGATCCAGCACTTCAAGCCGGTGATCGCTGGTAAAGACGATGTCACCGTTTCTGGTGTGGGCGAGGAACGCACGGGCGTTGTCGCTTCGCCACTTCTCCCGGCCGGTATCTGCGTCGATTGCGCTGAGACCGTGACCCGGACAATACTGGTACACGGTGTGGGCGGTTACGACCGGACCTTCATCAAGAGGCCGCGGCAAACGCACGCGCCAGATCACCCTGCCGCTTAAGAGGTGAAGCCTGTAAAGCGAACGGTCGAGGCTGGCCAGGTATACCCCGCTTTCGTCGACCACAGGATCGCCTGTAATCGGACCGTTGGCCCGGAAGACCCAGTTCAGGGTTTTGTCGGCCGCCCGGCAGGAATACACCGCGCCACCCTGCGAGGCAAACAGGAGCATGTCGTGGGCGTAAAGGACCGGGGCGGCGGTTACCCGGCCCTCGGCTGCTGCCGCCCATCGCTTAAATGGCTCCCGGGCGAGTGGGTGGTTGAGCCGCAACGAATAAAACCGCCCATCGGCGCCGCCCATAAAGAGCACGTCGTCGTAACCTACCGCCGGACTTCCCACAGCGAACTCCGGCGTAAAGCTCTGGATCATATCCCCGGAGAAGCGGTCGTGGATGAAGACCTTCGTGCTGGTGGGGATGACCACCGGCCCGGCGCCATCGGCTGTCCGGATGTGCGTCGGCGAGTAGATCCGATGGTCCGCTTCAGTCAGCTTCGCAGCCCATCGGACCAGGCCGGTATTGGCGGTCAGTGCGAAAAGGACGCCGCCGTCGGTGACAACATACAGCGCCTCATCCACGAGATGCGCCTCGTCGGGCGAGTCGCCCGGCGGGAGGGGCAGGCTGGCCTGCCAATACCTGAACATCCCCGCCGCTTGAAGCTTGGCGTCGTCGATCAGTGGTGGGGCCTGGTCGACCTGTGGCTCCACGAGGGGGACGATTACGAACAGTGCTAAGGCCGTCAAACTCGATAGCATGCAGCACGTCTCCTTGTGTGAACGTAACAGGTATGCACCGCCAATCTTGCATGATTTGACGGGAAAAGGCCTTGCCCGTCAAGCGCCGGTCTATTATTGCTCGACCCCGGGCGCACGTCGGAGGAGGCACGGCCCGTTGATTACATCGTGGTCATAGGATCGTCGGCGGAGAGCGTGCGTTGCTGCTGTAGTTCCCATGTTTGCATCTCGTCGATCATGACGAGGTGGTTTTCGATAGTGGCCTTCATGGCCGGCGAATCGGTAACGGTCTCGAACACGTGGGGTCGGCCTTGTGCCCGAGCATGCAGGTCCCGCACAAAGTCTTCCCAGCTACCCTCATAGAGCGTGTCGCGAATGCGAAGGAGCATTCGGTGCTCGTCATTGAGCGGGAATTGGCCGCTTTTGTCCGCTTCCAAAGTAGGCATCGCGGTGCTCACTCTCGCGCCGTCGGGGAACGCTTGTAGACCTATTGGACCCACGAGGGCCTACAGGGTCAAGACGTAATGCCGGTGCAACCCTGCACCAGACCCTCTAATCTGCCCTACTCGTGACGTTTATCTGACGCTGGTCTACGAAACGCCATAAGTCAAGCCTACCGTGGGTATGTTTCCGTCTTCGTTGTCCCGGTGGCTTCGGCTCCATACAATAAGTTGGGTAAGGTCTGGGGGGCTTTGAACCAATCCGGTTTACCAGGAGGGACGCGGACTGTCCCAAATGAAGACAGATTGCCACGGCTCTCCAGGGGAGCAGTGCTTTTTGATTCGGCGTGCGCTGACGCTGCGTGGGCTGACACGTCGGAGGACGAACGTGAGACTGTGTTGTCGATACGTCTGCGTTTTTGGGGCGGTCTGTTCACTGCTTCTCTGCGCGCCAAGTGTGGTACGCGCGCGTTGCGGAGACTTTAACGACGACGGGCACGTTGACCATATCGACTTTGCGGCATTCTTCGATTGCCTGACCGGACCGGGCGGCGAGCCAATATCGCCGGACTGCTTTCCCGCGGACTTTGATTCCGACAACGATGTTGATCTGTACGACTGGCGGACGTTCCAGTCAGCCTTCGGAACGGATTCTGGCATTCTCGATTGCGACGCCCGCTGGGTGGAAGGCTTCCACCTGCCCGGGATGGATCGTTTGGTCGAGGCTTTCATTGTGTTCGATGACGGAGGCGGTCCTGCCTTATATGCCGGCGGTAGTTTCTCGTTGGCTGGAGCAACAGCAGCCCAGAGCATCGCCAAGTGGGACGGCACTTCGTGGTCGCCATTAGGCAGCGGGTTTGGCCCCTATTCCCCGTACTCTGATCCTCCCCTGGTCAGCACAATGGCCGTCTTCGATGACGGCACCGGCCCGGCGCTCTACGTTGGTGGGATGTTCCAAAAGGCCGGGGGGTTACCTGCGAACAACATCGCCCGTTGGGACGGAAGCAGATGGTCAGCGTTGGGTCAAGGAACAAACGGCCACGTTCAGGCCCTTGCCGTCTTCGACGACGGGAGCGGCCCGGCGCTTTATGCTGGTGGCGGATTTGATGCTGTGGGCGGCGCGGCGGCCAATAGTATCGCCAAATGGGATGGCAACACGTGGTCGCCTGTTGGAGGCGGTGTCGAGTCCGGGGTCTCGGCTCTGGCGGTGTTCGATGATGGCACCGGTCCAGCGCTGTACGCCGGCGGCAACTTTACTTTGGCTGGGGGTGTGGAAGCGCACAAGGTAGCCAAATGGGACGGCAGTTCATGGTCCGCACTGGGCAGTGGGATGAATCGAGAGGTCGCAGCCCTGACCGTTTTCGACGACGGCGGCGGGCCGGCGCTCTACGCCGCCGGCTACTTCACGATGGCCGACGACGCCGAGGCGAACTACATCGCCAGATGGGATGGTAGTTCCTGGTCCCCGGTGGGAGGCGGCACCGAGGGATACTTCGGGGTGTTCGCGCTGACCGTGTTCGACGACGGGAGCGGCCCGGCTCTATACGCCGCCGGGTCGTTCACTTCAGCCGGCGGTGCCGTGGTCAATGGTATCGCCAAGTGGGACGGCGTTTCCTGGTCACCGCTGGGGAGCGGAATAGACGCCGGCTTCTCGGGCTGGCCGTGGGTGCGAGCACTGATCGCCTTCGACGACGGCAGCGGACCCGGCCTATATGTCGGCGGTATGTTCGCGACAGCGGGAGAGGTCCGGGCAAGGAACATAGCTCGCTGGAACGGCGTCACCTGGTCGTCACTGGAAGGTATACCCGGTGCCGGGATCTATGGGTCGGTCGACGCTTTTACCGTTTACGATGACGGGAATGGGCCGGGGCTTTACGCTGGCGGCGGCTTCGGGAAGGTGGGAGAAACCGCAGCGAACAACATCGCCCGGCTGGACGGAAGCGCCTGGTCGGCGTTGGGGGATGGTACTAATGGCCGGGTTCGCAGCCTCGCCGTATTCGACGATGGATCCGGGACAGCGCTCTATGCCGGCGGCGAGTTCACCGTGGCCAGCGATCTGTCCGCTGCGCGCATCGCCCGATGGGACGGTGATGCATGGTCACCGCTAGGCAGCGGCATAGGCAACGGCAAGGTTTGGGCAATGACCGCTTTCGACGACGGAACCGGGCCGGGACTCTATGTGGGTGGGGAGTTCACCATTGCCGGTGACGGGCCGGCGAACCACATTGCTCGGTGGGACAGCAGCTCGTGGTCGCCAGTGGGTGACGGCGTCGACGAGTCCGGGATGGTCCTGGCTCTGGCCGTTTTCGACGATGGGTCGGGGCCGGCGCTCTATGCAGGTGGCCAGTTCGTGTCCGCCGGAGGTGTGACAGCGGCAAATATTGCCAAGTGGGACGGGACGAATTGGTCGCCGTTGGCGAGCGGTGTTGGTGGCTCGGTCTATACGCTGGCCGTTTTTGATGATGGCACCGGACCAGCCCTGTATGTCGGTGGGTTTTTCCAATCGGCTGGCGGCGTCTTAGCGGATGACATCGCTAAGTGGGACGGCACTTCGTGGTCTGCCCTGAGGAGCGGTGTCAACCCCGCGGTTGAGGCGTTGGCCGGCTTCGACGACGGCAGCGGCCCGACTCTCTTCGTCGGTGATGATTTCACCCACGCTGGGAGCACCGTGGCCTTGAGCATCGCCAGGTGGGACGGCTGTTCATGGTGGCCGGTTGGAAGAGGAATGGATCAGCTTGGCGCGGTCAAGGCGTTGGCCGTTTTCGACGACGGCAGCGGCCCTGCCCTCTATGCGGGCGGTTCCTTCACGTCTGCCGGAGGCGTTCCATCCTTGGGTGTCGCCAGGTGGTACCGGCCGGTATCGCCGTGCCCCGAATCGCCGTAGCGATCGCGAATTTGGAATGAACAATAGCGAACAGCGAAAGAAGCGGTCCGGGCATCATCTGGTCAGATCCAAGCACGTCAAGGCAACGCCCTGAAGCTCGCGTCAATTGGCGATTTTCGATTGTCGATTGCAGTACCCGCCAACTCATATCCGCAATCCCCAATCCGCAATCGAAGGTATCGTACACTTGGGAGTGATCATGCCTGGAGGATCGGATATCTCGGACGTTTCAGTATGAACGATTTGACGCACGTTCCCTATGCACGGCCCGTTGGGACGGTGGTGGCGGGCATTTCGACCGAGCACACGCCCGTCGGCGCTGTGCCCGTCAACCCTGCCGGAAACGTCCATGTCCACAAGCGGACCGACGGATTTGCGGTGGCGTCAGCCATATGCGGTTTCACAGCCATCGTACCGTTGGTGTCTCAGGTTATCGGCCTGGCTTTCGGGACGCTCAGCCTGGCGCGGATCCGCCGGGCCCGGCGAGCGGGAATCGAGTTGGGCGGCGCCAAGTGGGCCCTCACGGGCATCGTCAGCAGCGCGTTCACATTGATCTGCTGGGTCGGAATCTTCGTGGCCATCTCTCTTATCGGCTCGTCATTATCGCATTCAGTCGAATCACTGAACGCCCTCACGCCGCCGACTCCATGACAAATGGCTCAGCGGCAGCCCTTCAGGCGGAGATCAGGTCCCGGGAGAAGTTGGTGCCATCTTTACGACACTGCGAGCACCGTTGTCATCGGTCCTTCGCGCCAGGAGGTGTCGTTTGCTAAGCACTCAAAGCGACTGGTTGGCTCGTTGCGATGACAGCAAAGCTCTGAGCCGCGGGCTTCAGCCCGCGCGGCGTTCCCTTCTCTGAGTCAACATCAATCGCAATCGGCAGTCGCCGCAGACTCCTGAGCTAATCGGGAGAAGTTCCGTCGGGTGCTCGGGAGCGAGAAACCGGTCGATTTGACTGAGAGCCTATCCCATTAACCCCTGTGGCACCGGTTTCCAACCGGTGAAGTACACGGGTTGCAAACCCGTGCCACACTTTTTGGGATAGGATCTAGACCCCACAATTAAGACGGAGTTGTGCCTTGACAACGTCATGCCCTCGCGCATCGCCCTCGCTTTCTCCGCCTGCCTTGGTGACCTAGACTGCTGATAATGATCGCCTTGGATGTCTATATCGGTCCGATGGCCGGCGTCGCGACTTCCATGTTATGGACTGCGACGTCGCTGTTTTTCACTGCGGCGGGCAAACGCATCGGTCCTACGGTGGTCAACGCCGGCCGCATCTTACTTGCGATTATCTTTCACGGTGTAACCTTCCGACTGCTCGCGGGAACGTGGATTCCTGACGTAGTAGCCGGTCAGGTGCTCTTTCTGGCACTGTCGGGCATCATCGGCTTGAGCATCGGTGATCAGGCGTTGTTTACCGCGTTTGTGGACATAGGCCCACGACTGGCCATGTTGATCATGACCACCGCGCCGCTGTTCGCCGCACTCTTCGGATGGGTGGTGCTGGATGAGACGTTGGGTGCGATCGCGTCGCTGGGAATCGTGCTGACCGTCGGCGGGGTGTCCTGGGTCGTGTTGGAGCGACCGAAGGGTAAAGTGAGCGGCCTGGCACCGCATAGAATGCGCGGGATCATATTCGCATTCGTGGCCGCAGCCTGTCAGGCCGGGGGATTGCTGCTGAGCAAGCAAGGCATGGGCCACGGCTGGCTGCCCGAAGATCAACACCTGGCCCCCCAGGCGGCCACGCTCATCCGCATGCTTTTTGCCGGTGTGGGAGTGATTCCTATTGTGATCCTGCACGCACGTCGGGAGCGCACGCGACGTGCGGCCGGTGTGTTCCCGGAACCGGTCGGCTCACGCCGGGCCGGCTTTCTGTTCGCTTCATGCGGTGCAGTAGTCGGACCGTACCTGGGCGTGTGGATGTCACTGGTCGCCTCGGATCGCGCCCCACTGGGCATCGCCCAGACGTTGTGCTCACTGCCGCCGATCTTCCTTTTGCCCTTCGCCGCATTCATCCACAAGGAACACATCAGCCCCCGAGCCGTAATCGGTGCCGTCATCGCCGTCGCCGGCTCGGCCCTGTTGTTCATCCAGCCACAATAGTCGATACTTGAACAGCACGAGTGCGCCTGTCGCTTTCCGGTCTGGCCCGGGCAGGGCCTCTGATCGTGGGCGCCAGTCGCCCGGTCCGACTGTGGTCGTTGTCTTGGTCTACTCCAGACGTTTGTAGGCGGGTCGCGCTCGTCAGGTGGCACGAGTCCCGACGTACGTCGGGATTTGCCCATGCTTACCCCGTTCCCGACACGGGCAAGCTACCGCTTGTCCATATCACCCGGTCAGCTTATGCCACCCTTTTCGGGATGCACCCGTCTTGCGGGGATGGTCACGGCACCCAGGTCCAGGGTTCGGTAGCCGTTATTCCACGGTCACGCTTTTGGCGAGGTTTCGTGGTTTGTCGACGTTGCAGCCTCGGAGGACGGCTGCGTGGTAGGCGATGAGCTGCAGTGGAATTACGGTCAACAGGGGTTGCAGCGGTTCGAGCGTGTCGGGCACGTAAAGAACGTGCTCAGCCAGCTCGGCGATCTCGCTGTCGCCGTCGGTTGCAATCGCGATGATACTGCCGCCGCGGCTGCGCACTTCCGAGATGTTGCTCATCATTTTGTCGTACTGGCTTCCCGCGGTGGCGATCACGACCACCGGCATGCCTTCGGTAATCAGGGCTATCGGGCCGTGCTTCATCTCAGCGGCCGGCAGACCCTCCGCGTGGATATAGCTGATCTCCTTGAGCTTCAGGGCGCCTTCGAGCGCAACCGGGTAGTTGTATCCGCGTCCGAGGTACAGCCAGTTATCGCGTGCGAGATATCGCTGGGCCACCGCTTTGGCGTCGTCGGCGTGTTCGAGTAGCCGGCTCATCTGCTCGGGAATCTGCGACAGCGCGGTGATAAACTGCATGGCTGCGGCGGGTGACATGTGCTTGCGGCGGCCTAGATAACAGGCCATAAGTGCCAGCATGGACACCTGACCGGTAAAGGCCTTGGTGCTGGCGACGCCGATCTCCGGGCCAACGTGCAGGTACACACCGGCGTCAGTCTCCCGGGCCAGCGTCGAACCAACGACGTTGACGACACCGAGGGTCATCGCCCCGCGCCGCTTGGCTTCCATAAGCGCGGCGATGGTATCGGCCGTCTCACCGCTTTGGGAAACGGCCAGCACCACCGTGCCGTCGTCGATGATCGGGTTGCGGTAGCGGAACTCACTGGCGTATTCGGTCTCGGTAGGGATGCGAGCCAGGTCCTCGAAGAGATACTCGCCGACCAGCGCCGCATGCCACGCCGTGCCGCAGGCAGCCATGATGATCCGCTTGGCTCTTACCAGCTCACGCGAGCAGTCTACAAGCCCGCCCAGATGCACGGTTCCCTCGCGCAGGTGGATTCGCCCGCGCAGACAGTTCTCCAGCGAGGTCGGCTGCTCGCAGATCTCCTTGAGCATGAAGTGTTCGTACCCCGCCAGCTCGATCTGCTCGAGCGACCATTCGATCTCTTCGACGTCTTTAGCGACCGGAACGGCGTCGAGCGTGGTCAGGCGCAGATCATCCGGGGTCATTCGTGCCATCTCTCCGTCACCGAGGTAAATCACCTGGCTGGTATGGGCGAGAATGGCCGCCGCATCCGAGGCCAGCAGATGCTCGTTCTGTCCCACCCCGATGATCAGCGGGCTTCCCTGGCGGGCGGCGACGATGACGTCCGGCTCGTCGGCGCATATCACGGCAATCCCATAGGTACCTGTAACCTTATGCAGTGCCTGACGAACGGCCTGCTCCAGGTTGCCGTCGTAGAACTGCCCGATCAGTTGGGCTATCACCTCCGTATCGGTCTCGCTGGTAAACTGAACGCCTTGCCTTTCCAGATACGTTCGAAGTGCCCGATCGTTTTCGATGATCCCATTGTGGATCACCGCGATCCTGCCGGAGCCGTCCAGGTGCGGATGGGCGTTGATGTCCGTCGGCGCCCCGTGAGTGGCCCAGCGGGTGTGCCCGACTCCGGCAGTCTGGGTAACCTCGAAGTCGAGCCGTTGTTCCAGGACCGAGATACGTCCGGCCGACTTGGTCACCGAAACAGTACCCGAGTCGGCAAGGGCCACTCCGGCTGAGTCATACCCCCGGTATTCCAGCCGGCGGAGGCCTTCCATCAGGATTGGCAGGGCCGGTCGGTGCCCGACATACCCGATGATTCCACACATGGAGCCACCCTTTTTTCAGTCCTTACGGTGCCACAGGCACGCCAGGTCAGACCTTGCTCGACACGACGGGCCGGCCATAGTGACCATTATCGATTGTCCTCCAGTCCAGCACTAAGCCAGCCTCGTGAGAGTTACGGTCGCACGTATGCTACATAAGTATTATCGGCTCTTTTGCTACAGGTGCAAACCAGTACGCCGGCCATACGGTGTCAGGCCCTGTGTGACTTGCAAGTTTCACGACCACCGGGCCGTGACCAGCCCACTAACCGGTCTTATAATCGCCAGAAAGGGAAGCCGCAAATGGACCTTTTCGAGGAACAGCGCCGAGCGAATCGCAGCAGCGTGGAGCCCCTGTCTGTACGGATGCGGCCTCGAACACTCGATGAGTTCGTCGGGCAGCAAATTTTCATAGGGGAAGGGAAGCTACTCCGGCGAACGCTGGAGGCGGACCGGATCACCAGCGCGCTATTCTACGGCCCGCCCGGGACCGGCAAGACAACGCTTGCCATGATCATTGCGGCTACCACCCGTGCCCACTTCGAGCAGGTCAATGCGGCTGCTATCGGTGTTAAAGAGATTCGGGAGATTCTTGCCGCAGCGCGGGAGCGTTTGGAAACCGGCGAGCAGCGCACGATCCTGTTTGTCGATGAGCTCCACCGCTTCAACCGGCCCCAACAGGACGTGCTACTGGACGATGTGGAGAACGGTGTGGTGATTCTGATTGGTGCCACAACGGGAAATCCCTTCTTCGCCCTGAACACGCCTCTGGTCTCGCGGAGTCAGATCTTCCAGTTCGAACCCCTCTCCAACGAGGATATCAAGACCCTGCTGCGTCGCGCGATAAGTGACGCGGAACGCGGACTGGGGGCCTATCGTGTTACTCTAACGGACGAAGCCGCCGATCACCTGGCCAACATGTCTGACGGAGACGCCCGGCGGGCGCTGAGCGCCCTGGAGATAGCTGTGCTGTCCCAATCCGATCGTGTCGGCGGCGGCAAGAGGCCAATCGTTGTTGATTTGGAAACGGCGGCGGATTCCATTCAGCGGAAGGCTATTCAATACGACGCAGCCGGGGACGCCCACTATGATGCTATCAGCGCTATGATCAAGTCGATCCGCGGCAGTGATCCCGATGCCGCAGTGTACTGGCTTGCCCGGATGCTTGAAGCGGGCGAAGACCCACGCTACATCGCGCGGCGGATCGTAATCGCCGCCGCCGAGGACATCGGAAATGCCGACCCACGAGGCCTGGTGCTTGCCCAGGCTGCCGCCGATGCCACGCAGATGGTCGGCATGCCGGAGTGTCAACTGGCACTTGCACAGGCGGCAATCTATCTGGCTTGCGCCCCGAAATCGAACGCCGTCGCTAAGGCCATCTGGAGTGCCGCAGACGACGTACGCAGTGGCCGAACACTCCCGGTTCCCAAGCACCTCCGGTCCACGGGATATTCCGGTGCCAAGACGCTTGGTTCCGGCGAGGGGTATCGCTATCCTCACGACGCCAAGGACGCTATAGTCCCCCAGGAGTATCTCGGAGTGGACAAAGTTTACTACACTCCGACCGACCGTGGGGCCGAAGCAATACTACATGATTATCTCGAGAAGGTACGAGGAAAGGTGGCAAAGGCAAGGAAGCATAAGCAGTAACACCGACTACACCGCTTGCGAGTGACCGATTTGTCTGTAAAGAAAGAACTACGCCAGCGGCTTCGCAAAATCCTGACCGAAATCCCACCCGAAGAGCTGGAAACCAAGTCGCTCCGCGCCTGCCATCGGCTGTTCGAGCAGCCGCAGTACGTCAAGGCCGAAGTGATCATGGTGTTTCTCTCACTGCCTGCCGAGATTGATACATCCCCGCTGGTGCTTCGAGCGTGGCAGGATCAAAAGCGGATCCTGGCACCGAAGGTGAGCTGGAGCCAGCGGCGTATGATGCCTGTTGAGATCCGGTCGCTGACCGAGGATCTGGCCGTTTCGCACATGGGCATTCGTGAGCCGGTTTCCGGAATTCCATTTCCAATTTCGATGATCGATCTGGTGATCGTTCCAGGGCTGGGATTCGATCAGTACGGCCACCGTCTAGGCCGGGGCCGCGGCTTCTATGACCGCTTCCTTGCCCATCCTGAATTCAAAGGCCTGGCCTGCGCATTGGCCTTTGAGGAACAGATGACAGCCTCGGTCCCCGCCGGACCGCTCGACCGCCACGTCGATATGCTGGTGACCGACCAGAAGGTGCGATCCTTCAAGTCCTAACCGTCCTGAAGGTGTACAGAGAGGGTCACTCCCTCCCGCGAAGTCGGGTTCCCGGCTGACAACTACCGTCTCCTCCGCGCTGCGCGCGGGGAGCTCCGGTCCACGGTCGCAAACAATCGGATGGAGGTTCCGCCGGTGCTCGTTGGCCATCTGACGCCCGAGACACGCCTCCGTGTCGAGAAGTCCTACGCGTCGCTGGCGCAGCTCTTTGAGGCCTGGGTCGCGCGTCGCCGGAGTCCGTACACCTAGTGCGCCTACCGCCAGGACGTGGAATCCTTTATCAAATTCGTGGACTTCGATTGGCCCGCTGAGTCGTGGCGCATGTGCACCGTGTCCGTGAAGGAGGTTCAAGCCTTCCAGGAGCACCTGATCCTGCACCAAGCGGCGTAAACTGCGGCCAAGGTGAAGGTCAAGCGGGTTGTGCTTTCCGCCGCACAGGGACAAAACGGATTTCCACGCGCTTGTCGAGCACGGCCGCGATGCGCTGGAGCATGGAGAGCGAGTGGCCGTTGTAGTCCGCATCCTCAAGGCGACAGATGACCGACGCGGAAGTGCCGACGAGCTTGGCCAGTTCGCGCTGGCTGAGCCCCGCTTTATCGCGTAGGTCGTAGAGCTTGCGGGCAATCTCGGCGTTTGCGAGGTGCTCTTCGTAGGCGGCCTCCTGCTCGGCGTCGCCCTCGATGAAACGTTTATGGAGGTGCTTTAGGGCCGGGGAGGATGGCTTCTGCTTTTTGCTTTTTCGTGCAGGCATCGTTAACCCTTCGTGAATCGTTCGCTGTGCTTCTTTGGTTCTTTCTCAAACCGCTCTTTTCGTTTGACGGCAGCGTCGATTTCTCGTTTTGGGACCGCTCGCTCTTTCGTGCAGCCGTGTGACACGACTGCGACAGCTCGTCCGTGGAAGAAGTAGAGCATGCGGTAATTCACGCTCTGAAACCGGACGCGAAGCTCATAGATGTCGTCCCGGAGGTAATCCGCCTCGGGGCGACGCAGTTCGTGGCCGAGTTCCTCAAGCCGGGCGAGTGCGGCGACGCACTTCGCCTGCGGCTTCTTGGGAGCGGATTCAAGCCATTCCACGAGCGGCACGCTCTTGTCGTCCTCCTTGAAGAGGATGACCTCGGTTCGCGGCATCCGTGCCTCCTATATGTTCGCAATATTGAGAACGAAAGTCAAGCGGGTTTTCAGAATTCTCAAACTAGGCCGAAAAACGGCGTTTACGCAAGGCTGAGGCGGATTCTACGGCCAGCAGCCCGGCTGCATAAGCAACGGGCCGGTTAAGGTGGTGCGGGAAGGGTCGAGCCGGGTGCCGTTCGTGACGTAACAGGCTGATTCAGCAGCCGGTCACCTTGAAGAATCATGGTCGGGGTGGTCATCATCCAACGCTTCAACCATGCCGGCGTCAACCGGAGGCTTCGCGCCGTCTGTGAGCAAAGAAGAGCTCCTCGCGATACATGACATCGTAGCCGTTCTCTCGCAGGAACAGGCACCGGTCGAGGTCAATCAGGCTTCTGCAAATGTCACTCTCCGGCGAATTCCGGGCGGCGGCGATGATCGTGTCGGAGTCCATGATTTCCCGTGCCGCCTTGCTTCTGGGGTAGGCGTCCTTGACGTAGCGATCCGAGAAGTAGAAGCCCTTCCCTTTTTTCTTGTATTTCGCGAACCAGTAGTTCTTCCATGCGAAGAAATCGTTGATCGGGCGGCCCCGTCGCCTCACGATCTGCGTATTGCCCCCGATGTTGTCATGGCAGCAGGACCTGCAGATCAAAAAGGGTGACCTCACGGCTATGGCGTAGTCCATGCATCCGTCGGTCACGGAACCGCAGGCGCCAAAGAAGACAACGGCGGCCGGGTGTCGCTCCAGATCCGGATCATAGATGTTCTCTCGCACGAATCGATAGTTTCTCAGTTGGCGATATTTCCAGAAGAGCACCAATCGATAAAGGCGGTTCCACCGAGGGTCAATGTCAGTTCCGAGGACCTCATAGGCGGGCAGCTTATGGGCCAGCCTTCTGGCATGCATGCCGGCCACAGTGGCGGGATTGATGATGAGGCGATTTCCGGCCTCGTGCTGCGGTACATGGGTGACGATCAGATGCTCCAGGTAGGCGTCTCTCCGGCCTCTGTGATTCTCCCAGGTGATCGTGCGCCGCTTCCAGGGGCATTCGGGAAACCTTGGAAAGACGTGGTCCCATGCCTCGTAGTGTTCTCCGAGGTGAGATTGAATGGCTGATGCTTCTTGGACGCGATTCTTGTCCGCAATGTTCCCCCGGCGGAATTCGTTCAGCAAAGACTCCATGGGGCCCATGAAGTCCAGCTTCCGACTGGTCTCGTGGAACGCTTCAAGATGCCGCTTGACCACCATTTCACCCTCACCCCTAGCCCCTCTCCCTGCGAGGGAGAGGGGTGCAAGACCGCCGCACGCGTTCCTCTCACGATGCCACAGATGGCCACGCAAGCGTCCGCCGGAGGCGGATACCACCCGGCAGCAAAGACAACGCCGAACCACTCATAACGAGCCCGCCTGCCACCCGTCAAACGCTTGCGGTCCGCTTTATCCCTCCCCCTCCCAGGGGGAGGGCAGGGTGGGGGTAGAGACCTACGAACTCAGGTCTCGGCAACCGCATTCGAGATGGCATCCAGGACACCATCGATATTCTCAATCACCTCGTCGTTCCTGAACCGGACAATCCGACATCCTTGCTCCTTCAGATACTCTTCCCTTCGGAGATCAGCTTGTGCCGTTGTGTCATGACTGTGTCCGTCGAGCTCGATCACGAGATTGTGCTTCGCACAGTAGAAGTCAGCAACATACGGACCGATCACATGTTGGCGACGAAAGCGCGTCCCTTCTAATTGACCGTCGCGCAACCGACTCCATAACAGGCGCTCAGGAAACGTAGCCTCGCGCCGCAGATCACGCGCTCGTTCCGTCATCTTTGGTGGCACTCGATGACGCTTCTCATTCGTCATTTCCCACCCTCACCCCCAGCCCCTCTCCCTGCAAGGGAGAGGGGTGTAAGACTGCCGCACCCGTTCCTCTCACGATACCACACGTGGCCATGCTCCGTGTCAACCGTGCCACCCGGCAGCAAGGACAACGCCGAACCACTCATAACGAGCCCGCCTGCCACCCGTCAAACGCTTGCGGTTCGCTTTACCCCTCCCCCTCTCAGGGGGAGGGCAGGGTGGGGGTGGAGACTTACAGATACCGTTCGAGTCCGTGACCGCCCAACGTACACCGCCACCCGCATCCTTGCATGGTCATGGGCGTGGTGCGCCCTCGATGCCAGAACCACTGCACCCTCACCCCCTGCCCCTCTCCCTGCAAGGGAGAGGGGTGCGTGCCATGTCCAAGCGGAGTGCGGTCACGTGGACTCGTGCCAATGAATCATGCCAGCGCCTTCGGCTTCAGCATGGCACCCGGGACGCCGAGAGACCGCACAGTCGGCCCTGTCACCATAGCGCTTCGCCAGGTATGTAGTCCCTGCCCTCCAGTAAGATTGTGAGTAGCCGATCGACATGACGCCACTCGCCGCCGGATTGCGCTTTGAGCTTGTGGTGCACCTCACCGCCCCCGAACTCGTTCCACATTTCCACGAGACCTTCACGGTCGGGCGACTCTAACAGGCATCCAAGGAACACCTGCCATTCCTTGGCCGAGTCGCTTTCCGTTATCCGAAGGAAGACTCTCTCGTTGAGAAGCAGGCCGCGCTCCCAAAGCTTGTGGAGCAGTCGCCAGCGCTCCACTGAGTTTGGGTTAGTCGTCCAAGCGAAATCAAATGCCTCTACGATCTTCCCAGGAGGCTGACTATTCCGCCGTGCCGCCAAGACAAAGAAGCAATCCCAGCAACCTGCCGGATCCGATGACTGTGTGTGTTTTGCTATCAGCTTGAGATCGTCCGGATCAGTGAATCCACCGTACGCTATGTCTTGACGCAAGTGGGCGAGAGTTATCTTCATTAACTCGCTCGAGCTTGCGTAGTATTTTTCAAACAGCCGATAGATAGCAGGTTTCTCGCTCTTGCACATAAACTTGATGCATTCATGGATGCTGTATATGGTGATCAGCTCCGATTCGACCAGATCCCGAATCTCCTCGTCAAGCCAGTCCGTGTTTTGTCGTTCCTCCACTGTCGCGACGATGTGGTATGCGATCAGGTACTCAATTACGCGGTTATGGCGGAACCGTAGCTCATCCGGATTGTCCGGGTCTCGAAGTAGGATCTGCTCAGACACAAGCGCGAGCACGATCTCCTCGGCAAGGGGGGCCAGAGTCGGAAAGCTCCCGCCGATGGCCTGAAGCACCGCACTTTGAGCAATGCGGTTCGCACGCGCTTTGGCAACCTTGACGGCCAACTCAGCGCAAACGTGCATGAGTTGGGCTCCTACGAATCCGGGGATGTGGCGTCGAAGGATGTCGTCGCGTTTCTTGGCGAAGTAGAGATGCAGCACGTTCTCGGGAAAGACCTCTGCAAATGACAGCGTCCCGGCATATTCGTGAGCCTCCGAGAAGACGAGCAGATTAAAGGGAACGCTGAGCAGCCGGCGTGCCGAAGCGGTGGGCGTCGTCGTTGGTGTGTAGTGGTAGGTTGTGGCGTACTGTTGGAGCGCGTCATCGAATTCTGGTGTGGTGAAATTGGACAGGCGTTTGCGATAAGTGAGCAATGGTCGCCCCTCGAAGACAGATTGCCAGTGGCGCCAGTAGTCCTCGCGCACTGTGACAACCAGGGCAATCGGGAAGCAGAGCAGTCCTACCGCCCGGGCCTTAGTGTTCAGGTCATCGATTATTCGTAGAATCGCAATTGACTCGCGCCGCTTCTCCGGAATATGTCCTGCCTCATCAAGAGAGTCGACAGCGTAGAACATCGGCCTATCCAGCGATAAGAGATGGAACAGCCCGTCCTCTCTGCCAACGTCATGAAGTATCGAATAGAGGTCGTCGATGTCCGGCTCGAGTGCGGCGCGCGCAACGCAGAACCATTTGGGCGACTGTAGCGCTAGATTGACGACGAACATCGTCTTCCCGCATCCTGACAAATCGCGTATCACGCATACTTGTCGTGGTGCCTCACGCTTGACTTCCACAATTTCCTTACCATGCTTATGTTTGCGTACTTGCCTTCTAAGCAACGAAGGACGCAACGAGTCGGCAAGCGCACCAGCGTATTCATCAAGCGCCCGTGGAACATACAGCTCGGAATGCTTCGGCAAACGGTATCTACGGAGGAAGGTCCCAGACTTCTTACAACACACGTCGCGTACGTGGGCTTCTGTGGAGGATCGTTCGTAACACCACTCCTGTACGGCCTTCAAGGCGGGAGGTGTTGCCGAATGCTTGGTGTGCGCGTGATACAAGCAATACTGGAGAACGTCGCCGAATGGCAAAGGCATCTCAGTGAGTTCGTCCCATATACCTCCCGCAAGAACGATCGCTGGAACTGCACCTTCATTCATCCGTCTCGCGGCATCGATAACATTTTCGTGAACAGGCCACAAACTGCAGAAGAGGCCGACAACACTCCCCTGTCGCCGGCGCAGCTTGAGTTCGAAATCTTCCCACTCGGAAGCACCCTGCTTGATGATAGGTCTCTTCGCTTTCGCCTCAACCAGATAGAACCTCCTGTTCCACTCGTAGAACGCATCGAACTGCTCAGATTGTCCACTCGCCGTGAGCGGCGGGCGCGAGGTCCAAGGCAAGATCTCACGAAGGGCTTGCTCAAACCGATAACCTCGCTTGGGCGCATTGGTGAGATCGCGTAGTGCCACGATCTGCCCGTATAAGGAGACGTCCATAACACAACTCCCTCCATGCAAGCACGACGGGACTGCCGTTGCTGACCATTTGGCTCAAATGATTCCGGTGTTGGATTTCACGTCATGAACCGAGTGAGCTACGCAAACTCGGTTCGAGACTACAGTTTCCCGTTCACAATCTCCACGATCTCGTGTTCGAGGGCGATGGCTTTTTCTTGGATCTCGGTGCCGCGAGTGAGGATGTCGTCCATCCACTTCTTATATTCCACGCCGGCGGAATTAATTCTGACGTTGAGATACGCACCCATGACGGCTGAACGGGCGGCGATGTCGCCGACCCCGGCATCGGAGACTGAGGGGCGGTTGCCGATCTCGGCGATGGCCTTGCACACTTCCATGCATCTTAGCGAGGTCTTCATGACGCGAAAAGGCACTTCGATGTCTTTCTTACCATCTGCCGGTTCCGTGGAACGCGCAAAAGGGATACCTTACGGTTCTTCGGCTTGCTGAGATTTGACTGAATCGGGTCGCAGGCGGCTTAGCCACTCGGTCGCAACGCTATTGTCGGAGTCCACACCCAAGAGCCTTTCGAATACTCCAATGGCAGCATCGGTGCGCCCTACCTCGGCAAGGACTATCCCATACTGTTCCAACAGAGCCGGCGGCGTGTCGGGCGAGGTTTTGTCTACCCCGGCCTCGACGACGCGCAGCACATCGTGAAGCATTAGCATCTGCCTGATCTGAGCTCGCTGTCGAACGGACGCGGCCAGACGGATATAGTCGCTGATGTCCGTGTGAGCCGGCTCGTTTACGCGGGCCTGCAGAATGTCGATGATCTGCTGGTATTGAGCATCAACCACAAGCAGCGGACCGTGAGAACCGAGCTCGGCCTGCATGGAGGTCCGTGCCAGGGCCAGGGCCCGCTGTGCCTCCTTAAATGCCTCATTCGACTGCCCGTCGGCGCTGAGCAGCGCTGCGAGATGCGAGACGTACCGGACCGTCTGCACCCCATCGACTTGAAGCGCTTCCCGCGCCAAGGAAATCGCTCCCTCGACGTCACCAAGTTTGAACGCACACACAGACAGGCCGAACAACACCGTCGGCTCGGCCGGATTCAGCACCTTGGCCTTTTGGTAGTTGGCCTTGGCAAGCCGCGGAAACTCATCGACGAACAGGTCCCCGAGGAGTCGGTAGGCCCGCCATTCGTTTCGGCCTTCCCGCGTCTCGACGAACTTGACAAGCTGGTCAACGGCATCCCCCCGCCGCCCCATAATGGCATAGGCTCGACCATATAGATAGGGAAGCCAGGGATTGGCGGCGTCCTTGGCCTCCACAACCTCGATGTAGCGGTTGGCCTCATCCGTAAGTGGCACAAGCGCGTCACTTTCGTCCCGGGCCTCCAAGCGGTCAAGAGCATCGATCGCCAGATGAACCGCTTGGTCAACGCCGATGGCGGATTCGGTCGATGTCTCTTGGATAGCGGCGTTTTGGGCAGGCTCTGCCTGTTGACGCGGAGGCTCCGAAGGCTCAACAGCCTGCCCCAAGATCGCAGACACCCACAACGCCATAATCCAGAATAACGGAACTCGAATGGCCATCCTTTGTGCTCCGAACCAGGTGACTCGGCTCCGACTCGATGCCACCGATGCTTGGTGGTACTGACAGCCGCGCACTATACGCCTGGACTATAGGAAGGGGGCGACGTTGCGGCAAGTCCGTCAGCGGAAATGCATCGACAGCAGTCGTCGTCTTCCGGGAAGAGGCCAAGCTGCCGACGCCTATCCCTCCGCCGAGAAGCTGACCGATGCTGCGTCACCCTGCTGGGAGGGATCGCGTTGCTCGCCCTCGGTGTGCTGCCGGGCCTTGTTGACCTTGTCGACCAGGATCTGCCAGGTCTCGCGTTCGACGCGGAGCACCTTGAGGGCGTCATTGATCGCACCAATATCGCGGTGGATGCTGGCGTCGACCAGCTTGCGATACAAGAAGTTGTAGATCGAGGCCACACGCTCACACAGCTCGCGGTTGACGTCGTAGTTGAGGCCGTTGTCCATCTCGATGATGATTTGCTGGGCCCGCCCCAGTTTTTCATACGAGGTCTCGTAGTCGTTTTTCTCGATGGCATCGCGAGCCTGGAGTGCGAAGCGAATGCAGCCGTCGTACAGCATTAGCTGTAGCTGCTCGGGTGTTGCGGTCATCACCGCGTCACGAAGGTAAGGGTTTTCGCTTGCATCGCCCATATCGCTGATACTATCGGTCGCTAGAGTGAGTGGCATAACTACCGCAACCGCTCGCGGTGCTAGACGGCCCGATAACACAAAGCACGGGACTATTAGACCGCTTACCCCATAGCCATCTGGGCAAGCGAGCCAAGGGCGGTTTGCTGGGCTTGCAGCGCTGCCAACGAAGATTCCAGGGCGACGAACTGGGCCTCAAGCCGGGCACGCTTGGCATCCAGCAACACGTTTAGGCCGTCAATCCGCTTGTTGAGCAGCTCCTGCTGATCTTTCAGCAGGTCGTCCTTGCGGCTGATTACCCCATCGAAGTCCCGCGTCAACTCCTCGAGCGTATCCTGGAGAACGGCCGCGAATCCCGTGTCTTCCTGGGTAAAGAGCTCTTCTACAAGCTTGGGCGATTCTCCATAAACATCACGGAACCGCTCCTCATCAAACTCCAGGCGATTGCCCGTCCCCAGACGCAGTCCCACGGAAAACAGCCTTGATACCGACTCGTCAGTGCCCTCAAACCGCCTGAGCATGACGCGAAGCAAACGGTTTCGCACCAGATTGACGGTGCGATCGCCGAGCAAGGGACCCCGCTCGTATGTATCGGGATTGAAGCGGGTGTTATTGTCGATGGTATTCAGCGCGTTGTTGTACTTCTCGACAAACGTCTTGACGGCCTGGACGATGCCGTCGAGATCCTGACTGATCGTGAGGGTTACGGGCTCATCGCTAGGGGAGAGCAGGTTTAGCGTCACCCCATCGACGACACCCTCCACCGTGTTGGTCGGGCTCGACACGACGAGCGGATTGGCTGACGTATCGTCACCGATCGTGATCACGGCGTCTTGCGCCCGGGACAGCGTGGTCAACCCGAGATCCACACCGATGGAATCGATCAGAAGTTCGCCTCGTCGACCCGACACCTCCGAGGTGATGGTCAGGCTGTAGGGATTGACCGTACCGCCGTGATTGAGGACCGATGCCGTAAAACCGGCACCCAGATCATTGATCTTCTGCGAGATCGACTCGAGCGTGTCCTGGGCGTCAATCTCGATGCGAAACTCAAACGACCCGTCAATGAAGTTTTCTCCCGCCCCAGCCGTGCCCGTCAGCCGCAGGTCGGCGGCAGCGCGACCGCCATCGCGGTCCTCGATGCTCAGCGGAGTTGCGCCGCCGGAGGTGTCCACAACCACGATGCCGTCGCCGGTGTCGTTGATGCGGGCCTCGATCGTGTCCGGGGCGACACGATTGATGGCGTCGATCACGTCACCCATTGTCTTGGCCGTGTCGCTGAGATTGACGACGTAGACCGCACCGTTGGAATCCGTAATGCGGAAGGTACCCGGCGTGACTCCGCGCCCTCCGTTAAGATCCGCCAGGAGCGTCTGCCGCGAAATGTACTGTAGCTGCAGGTTGCCGCTGTTGATGCTTTCGCCATCCGCCTCGGTGAACGTACCCGCGATACTCAGATCGGCGGCCAGTGTCCCGCTCACGTCCTCGATGATCACGGGGTCGGTACCGCCGGACTCATCGCCAAGGACCATACCGTTGCCCGCGGCGTTGACCGACGCTACCAGCGAAGTCATATCGTCCAGGTTGATCAGGTCGATCACGTCCTGAAGGGTATGCGCGTCGGAGAAGTCGATGCTCGTGGTCTGGCCGGCGCGATCCGTCAATCTCACCGTGCCCACTCCGACGCCTTGACCGCCGTTAAGCGAATGCAAGAGGACGGTATCAAGGCCGGCAACTAAGTGGTGCGATTCATACAACGCAACACCCTCGGCACCCAGCAAGCCGAGGTCGCGCGCCGCCGTCGACACCTCTCCATCTTCGTTCTCTCCCGGAGTGACCGTAAAGGTGTTTCCCAGTCCCAGGGCCCGCAGGGTGATGCCGTTGCCATCCTGGGAGATCGACGCTTGGACGAACGAGTTATTGTCCGGCGCGAAGTTGATGGCGTTGACGACATCGCCGATGGTCTCGATCCGGTAGATGTCCTGGCCGTGCACGTAGGTGCCTTCGACCTCGCCGGCGATGCCGAGATCGGCCGCTGCGAACCCGGTCACATCCTCGATCTTGAGCTTGTCCGCGTGTTCGGCCTCTTCCGGGATGTCCGATGTATCGGTGATCTGGAAGAAGGAGTCATCGTTGACCTGTATGACTGTGGCGCTGACCGATATGCCAGCGGCATTGATCGCGTCGAGCACGTCCCGCACGCTTCTGGCGCTTGACAGATCAATCTCGGCGGATGTTCCGCTGCGGTCTGTTATACGGATGGTCCCCAGGCGGACGCCGTTGCCGCTGTTGAGCATCCTCAAGTCGGTGTCAAGCCGTGTCGCCAGGATATTTGTCAGCGAGACGGTGAAGTCACCCAAGGTCGTGCTGAACTTCAGGTCGGTATCCGCCCTGAACCTGCCCACGCCATTCCCGTCGTTGAGCATGGAAAGCGGTGTGGATGACGAAAGGCGGACCAGGTCGTGTCCATCGACACGGTCGACAGCCGCGTCTATCACGATCCCCAGATCGGCAGCGGTCGATCCGCCGTCCTTGTCGGCGACTACAAAAGCACCTGTGCCGCCGGTGAGGTCTTCAATGACGATGCGGTCGCCGGTGGCGCCGTTTGACGACACGCCGGTGACACTTGCACGAACGTTGATCGCCGTGTTTGAGTTGATGGCGTTAAGCACGTCGTCGATCTTAAGTGCCGTGGACAGGTCGATGTCCGCCGAGGCTCCGCTGGGATCGGTGATGGTGATGACGCCGCGCCGGACGCCTGCTCCGCCGTTGAGCGTGTCGAGCTGGGTACTTTTGTTGACCCTGCCGTTGCCCACCTCGACGGTCAACGCGCCGACTCCCACAGGCGTTCTGTCGGCGTCGGCGAACCCGCGGCTTATAAGCGAATGGTTCGTCACCATCGAGCGGACCCGGAAGGTGTAAGAGCCCGGTGCGGCCGTCTCTCCGGCATTGGCGGTAAGGATACTCTCGTTGGTACTGGCGGAGTTGAACCGCCTGAAGAATGAAGGTCGGCCGAAGCCCAGGATGGCGTTCTGAACCGCCAGTAGCTGCGCGGACAGCCCCATAAACGCAGCCCGTTGTACGTCCAGAGCATCAACGCGGGCTTGCAGGGTGTTGACCGGCCTCCGTTCTATGGCGATGAGTTGATCGATCAAAGTGGCCGTATCGATCCCCGATATCAGCCCGATACCACTCGATATCCCGCTCATGACACTGTCAACCCGCTGCTAAATCTTGCGCGTTCGTGACCGCACCCACCTCCTCGGCCGGCGCGCACACCAAATCCCTCCCTCTGTTATCGGTCGGCCTGTGGGATCGACTCAAATGTGCGGGTCACTTATACCGGTACGCCGCCATTGGCTTTCTGCCGAAGAGCCGTGATGTGAACGCTCTCGGGCTGGGGCAGTCCTCCAACGCCGCTTCAGCAGCAGAACGGGACATCTGTGCTGTACGACCATCTATCTTAGTAGTGACAGCACCATGTTGGGCACGGAGTTGGCGATTTGCAGGGTGCTCTGCGTACTCTGGACCAGGATCTGAGCCCGGGTAAGGGCCGAGACTTCCACAGCCATGTCGGCGTCGCGGATGGTCGATTCGGAGGCCGTGACGTTCTCCAACGCCACCTTCTGACTGTTGATGTTCGGTTCAATATGGTTCCTCTGCACATTGCCCAACCGCCCGCGATAGAAGGACACCTGGTCGATCGCCTCGGTGACAATCTGTTGGGCCGTGAAGAAGTTCTTACTCTTCAGGTCGTTGGTGTTGCCTGAGCGGAGCGTGTACATCAGACCTGTGACGGGGTCGCCGAGGTGCGTGATCGAGACCGAGTTGAACCCGAAATTTATCTGTCCATGTGGTGTCACCTCCGGCGTGAGCTGGAATAATGCACCTCCCCCGGTGATGGCGAAGGTGGCCGATGACAGAGTCTGGGCGAATGTCCGTGTCAGGTGGAGCCTTGCGTCCAGGCCGTTCGAGCGTATGTCGGCCTGTAGTCCTTGGACCGAGGCCGGCTGCCCATCCACCGACACTCCGGCGTCGACGCCGGTGTCCCGGTGAATCATATTGTGATTGCCCGCGACTATGAATGCACCGCTGAGCGGCTCCACGGAGACAAATGCATCGGAACCTACGGTCGTACTGTTTAGCAGAAGCGCGCTGGCCACGCCGGCCACACTCGGTGTCGATACCACCGCAGACACCCCGGTCACCGCGATGACGCTATTGATCGCTGCCCGGATTTGCCCGAGAGAGGTGCCCGAAGCGAATGTAAGCAGCTCGGCACCCAGTGTGCCTCTTATCTCGATGGTTGTGGCGGAGGTTGTGGACGGACCGACCAGGTTCGATCCGATGAAGGCGACCTGAGCTGTCTGTGCCGACTGGGTCACCTGAACACGAACCTGCCGGGCGCTGCCGGCCTGCAGTCGTGCCCCAAATAGCTGGACTGACTGGAACGCTGCCCGCGGAATCCCGGAAGTAAGGTAGGCCTGGCTACCGTCCAGCAGCTTCCTTCCCGCGAATGTTGTGGTATTCGCGATCCGGTCGAGGCTGTCTAGAATCGAGTCTATCTGAAGTTGATTGGCGTTGACCTCCTCTTCGAGGAGGCCCGCTTCGTTGGACGTCTCGACGATAAGACCTTGCAGGTCCAGCAGCAACGCAGAGACTTCGTTGAGCGCGCCTTCGGCCACCGAGATCACGTTGCTTGCCCGAATGGAGTTGTCGATCGCCTGCTGGATGGTGCGGATCTCCGATCGCAGGCGCTCGGAGACGATGAGCCCGGCCGGATCGTCAGCACCGCGATTGATGCGTAGCCCTGTCGCCAGCCGGCCAAGGTGAAGACTCAGGTCATTGTGGTTGCGCTGAAGCTGGTGAATCGCCCGAAGGGCGGGTATGTTGGAATGGATACGGCTCACCGCGTCCTCCCTGACGGCTCATTTGCGGTGTCACCACTTCGACACCACAGGTCGCACCGCCTTGTGCAACTGTCACCGTAGGTGCTCGCACATCCCGGTCGTCCCTTGGGCAGCCCACCGTTGGGATGTGAAGCGTGCTCACCCGGCTTTTCGGCGGATAATCGGACCTTCTTTAGATAGTGGGCGGTTATCGGCCCTCAGAAATACGGGCCGGGCCTGAATCGGGAATGGACAATCAGACTGACCGGCGTCGGTCACGCCAGGCAGCGTTCATTTCCGCCAGACTTGCCTTTGAAAGGACTGCCAGGCCTGCTAACCGAGTAACGCGAGAGTGGTCTGCGGCTGGGCATTGGCAAGCTGCAGCACCGCCATTGATGCGCTCACCAGGATCTGAGCTCTCGTAAGGTTCGACGTTTCAACGGCGAAGTCGGCATCGCGGATGGCGCTTTCAGCGGCGGTCATGTTCTCACGGGCGATTCTCAGCGAGTTAATCGTGGTTACCAGCGTGTCCTTCTGGAATCCGCCGAGCCGACCGCGCAGGCTGGCCACATGGTTTATCGCCGCTCGTACGATTCGCTGCGCCGTGGCAAAGTTCTTGTTGGACAAGTCATTGGCCATGCCGGAACCGATCGTCGAAAGGAATCCCACGCTCGCGTTGCCCAGGTGGGCCGTTGATACTTCCGAGATCCCAATCGATTCCTGGCCAGACAGGCCGACCGTGGGAGATATCGAAAATACAGCCCCGCCACCAGTGATTTCGAAGCTCGTGGTGCTTTCCGCGCTGGTGCCGCCGCCAAAGGCTGATGAGAATATCAGGTCGAGAGCCAGGTCTCCGGCACGCGCCGAGGCCTCCAGACCCTTGATTATCGCGCTGGCACCGTTGATGGTGAATGTCCCGTCCACACCGGTGTCGCGTTTGGTCGTGGTCCCGGTGATTCCTTCCAGGTCCAGGGCTTTGCCTGCCACGTCACCTTCATTCTCCAGGACGGACACCGCCACGAAGGCGTCCGAACCGTAGGTCGTGCTGTGGAAACTGATCGACGCGGGCCCATTTCCCAATGCACCGTTGTTCGCCGAGGCTGCTACGCCGGTCAGGTCGGAGCGATCGTTGATTGCGGCAACGATGCTGGCGGCGGCGGTCCCCGAGGCGAAACTGAGCAGTTCGCTGCCGTAAATACCACGAATCTGGATCGTCGTGGCGTTTCCGAGCGTTCCGTTGGCGGCACCGGTAGCGTCCGTGCCGATCAGCACCGCGCTGAGGTGGGCCACTTCAGAAGCGGCAAGCCTTGTCACGTTGATCTGTCGATACGCACCGGAGGCGATTTTGGCGGCGTTGATCTGGACGTTGGCAAGATGGTCGAGCGTTGCCCCCGTCGGCTCGTTGATGTTGACGCCCGAGGTGGTGAAATCGAAATTGCCGTTAAGCAGCTTCTTGTCGCCGAAGGCAGTCGCTTCGGCCAAACGGTTGATCGACTGAAGGATCGAATCGATCTGCAACTGATTGGCTTCGACCTCGTCACTTGTAAGACCGGCCTCGTTGGCCGCCTGGTCGATCAGGTTTTCGAGGTCCAGCAGCAGTGCGCTGACCTCCTGCAATCCGCCTTCAGCCACGGCGACAATCGTGTCCGCGCGAGTGGCATTGTCGATGGCCGTCGAAATCGCCCTGATGTTGGAGCGCAGCGTCTCCGAGGCAATCAGACCGGCTGGATCGTCCCCCCCGGAGTTAATGCGCAGACCGGTACTGAGGCGTTCAAGGGCTTTGCTTAGCGACGCGTTGTTAATAGCAATTGCGCGCCGTGCGATGAGCGACTGGACGTTAGTGTTGATCCGAGTCATGCTGATTCATGCCTCCAAACGCGTTTTTGAAGCCGCGCCCGTGTCTACGAGGAGGGCATAACGCGAGGTTCGGACTTCACTCGACGTTATCGCTGGCTCTTATGCCCCAACAGGCTCGCTCCGACCTGAGAAACCGTTTGAAGCCGGACCGATCCTCGTAAACGCGATCGCCGTATACTCGGCCATTTCCTCTACGTAAGTCCGTGGTTCGGCGAGCTGACCACTTGGTTCTTGATCCCCTCGGTGCTATCGGAACAGCCGGACAAGCGGCCAGTAACCGACTGCATGACAAACGAAGAATCGTCTTGCCGATAAACCGCCTTTAGTACATTCGGACTACACATCCGGACCTCTGACCACCCCTCACGTTTGCCGGGTTGGCCGCAGGCCCCGATAACCATGGCCTACCAACCTGAACCGCGTATTGTCGCGATCTTACCGGACAGACACCGAGTATCCGAGGGGGCGCCGCATAGAAGTTTTCTCGCCGCGGATGGGTCGTTTGGCGTTCTCCCTCAGCTAATTACCGGCTGGTATGGCCCGCGAGCTGTCTCGGTCCAAATCAGACTATGACCCGTGAGTTCCTCTTTTTGGAAGGCGACGTTTGATTGCGCAACGGTTTTGGATCAGCTCCGAGCCTCCTCGGTGATGTGCTTGATGGGTGGCGCGCTAACGAGAGATGAGGACTTTCTTTATCCGTCCCTCACACGCGGCTCGTAAGAGGGATTGCAGCAGCCATATAAGGTCAAGGCACAGCGGTTCAGCCCGTGGCTGGGGCGCTGAGGTGTTCCTGCAGGGTCTCAGCGATTAGAGGGTAGACCTTACTGGGAATAACGTCGATCCGGAGTGTGTCGGCAAGCTCCTCTATGTCGTTCTCGATGGTGGGCAGGAGCTTTGCCAGAACCTCCATGTCCACGGCGATGAACGAGATTGCTCCCGTACAAACGGAAATTATCTGCTCTGGGGTCGCAATTTCGCAGAGTATCCTGGCGATTCGGTCCGACGCGTTCAGAACCCGTGCGACCGTCGCAATGTTTCCATCTCCCGGGTTCGTCGACTGATGGAGGTTGACGGCGTTGGTCACCGCCTCCGGGAGCTTCCAGTGCGCCAGGACCATCGCAGAGACCTGTCCGTGGGTAACCTCGACGGCCTCCAGCTCATCGTCCATCGCTATAGGATCTCCGTGTGGGGTATATTGGGCCAGGATCGGCCTATAAGTATCAGGAAACGCCTCCGCCAGGATCGGGATGCCGATGTCCGCGAGCAGGGCCCCAATTGATGCCTCGTCTCGGTGACGCGGCACTAGGACTTCGGCGAAGTGGGAGGCTACGACGGAGGAAGCCAATGACCGCCGCCAGAAGTATCTCATATCGAGCCCATCAACGTACTTTTTGGACATCGAATCGACGAGATACCGCCCCAGCAGAAGCGAACGGATGCGCTTGGGGCCCAACAGCGTAAGGGCATGCTGCAATGATACGATCTTGTTCCGCACACCGAACAGAGCGGAGTTGGCTAAACGCAGCACTTCACTGACCGTTCCCGCGTCCGCAGACAGGACCCTTACCAGATCGCAATACTCGAAATGAGGGTCCTGCATGATCTCGAGAAACCGCAACACGACCTGCGGGATGGACGGAACTGCAGCGGATTTCTTGATCGTTTCCAGTACGCTTGCCTTCATCGAACGGCTCTCCAAAGTGAACGCAGTGCCCCGGGCCCCAAGCGCCCGCTTTCCTACACCGGTGCCAAAGATGGAAGCGGTATCAGATGGCGCACACGGGCTACATGGTCCTTACATCGGCGAGCCGTCGAGGCCAACTTAGGACATCCGGTATCCACGCCCGTGGTGCGCCGCCAGGGCGGCACGCAGGTGCCGCCACAGTCTTTCCCGGTCCAGGCATCCGATAAAACCCATTGACACTTCGGACGTGCAGATGTATAAAGGTGTTGTCGCTAGGTGTGCCCGCGGAAGACGGGCTGAGAACAAAGCCTTTGAACCTGATCAGGGCTTGACCGAGAGTGGCGGCTGAACCTCGCTCTGGGGAAACCTGCGTAGGGAAGCGACGGCTTCGCAAGTTCGGGTTGCTCACCCGATCGCGCGATGCTCGCCACTTCGCATGGTTTTCACCGAGAAACACGGAGACCGAATATGACATCCCGAAAGACACCCGTAACGACGAAAGCCAACACCAACGTGCAGGGTGTTACCAGACCATTCCCATCGTCGCGTAAGATCTACGTCCACGGCAAGCTTTACCCGGATATCCGCGTACCGATGCGCGAAGTCACGCTGACAAGTAGTGAAATGAACGAGGGCGAGAGCTGTGACAGTCGGTCCACCTCTAATCCCGCTGCAACGCTTTATGACACCTCAGGCCCGTACACCGATCCTGACCAGACCATTGACCTGCGGAAAGGGCTCCCGCCGCGACGCTTGGAGTGGATTCTTTCGCGCGGTGATGTGGAGAGCTACGTAGGCCGGCAAGTCAAGCCGGAGGACAACGGCTATGCGACACCACGCGCCGAACTCGAGATCGAGCGTTTCCCCGAAGCCTCTCGCCGACCGCCGCTGCGCGCCAAGGCCGGCAAGACCGCTACCCAGTTGCACTATGCTCGCCAGGGGATCATCACGCCGGAGATGGAGTTTATCGCCATCCGCGAGAACCAACGGCGCGAAGAACTGGCTGACCTTGTCGACAGGCAACATCCGGGAGAGAGCTTCGGGGCGTCGATCCCTCGGGTGATAACGCCGGAGTTCGTTCGTAGCGAGGTCGCCCGCGGCCGGGCCATCATACCGGCCAATATCAATCACCCGGAAATCGAGCCCATGATCATCGGGCGGAACTTCCTCGTCAAAATCAACGCCAATCTCGGCAACTCCGCCATCAGCTCGTCCGTCGAGGAAGAGGTCGACAAAATGATCTGGGCCATCCGTTGGGGCGCTGATACGGTCATGGACCTGTCGACGGGCAAGAATATCCACGAAACGCGGGAATGGATCCTGCGCAACTCGCCGGTGCCCGTCGGGACAGTGCCCATATATCAGGCCCTCGAGAAGGTGGACGGCGTCCCCGAGGAGCTGACCTGGGACATCTTCCGCGACACGTTGATTGAGCAGGCTGAACAAGGCGTCGATTACTTCACGATCCATGCAGGCGCTTTGCTGCGCTATATCCCGCTGACCGCCGGGCGTCTTGCAGGGATCGTTTCGCGCGGCGGCTCGGTGCTGGCCAAGTGGTGCCTGGCCCACCATCAGGAGAATTTCCTCTACACCCACTTCGAGGAAATCTGTGAGATCATGAAGACCTATGATGTCGGGTTCTCGCTGGGTGACGGGCTGCGGCCCGGGTCCATCGCCGATGCCAACGATGAGGCACAGTTCGCCGAGCTCAAAACGCTTGGAGAGCTGACCCAGGTCGCCTGGAAGCACGACGTCCAGGTGATGATCGAGGGACCGGGCCACATCCCCATGCACATGATCAAGGAGAACGTGGACAGACAGCTCGAACTCTGCGGGGAAGCGCCGTTCTACACGCTTGGGCCGCTGACCACCGACATCGCCCCCGGATACGACCACATCACCAGCGCGATCGGGGCGGCCATGATCGGCTGGTACGGTACGGCCATGCTCTGCTATGTGACACCGAAAGAGCATCTGGGCCTGCCGGATCGTGACGACGTCAGAGAGGGCGTAATCGCCTATAAGATCGCCGCCCATGCAGCCGATTTGGCCAAGGGACACCCAGGGGCGCAACTGCGTGACGATGTGCTTTCGCTGGCTCGCTTCGAGTTCCGCTGGGAGGATCATTTCAACCTCTCGCTCGACCCGGACACGGCCCGCGAGTATCACGACGAAACGCTGCCCCTGGAAGTTGCCAAGGCCGCCCACTTCTGCTCAATGTGCGGCCCACAGTTCTGTGCGATGAAGATCACCCAAGAAGTCCGCGACTACGCGGCCAAGCATGGTATCCCCGAATCCCAGGCCATCCAGACTGGCATGGCCGAGAAGGCCGAGGAATTCAAACAATCCGGCGGGGAGATCTACACGAGTGCATAACGACAGCGGGACGCAGAAGCGATTACTCAACCCGTTCGGGATTTGGGCGTGGGTCGCTGCAGGATTGTCGGCCAGTCGCTCCGCCGAAAGGAAACCAGCGCCCAGATCGGTAGGGGAACGACCAGCCAACCCGCAAACGAGACCACAAAGACCCAATACAGGAAGTCAAGGATGGTGCCGCAGATCGGCCCCGGTGAGAATAGTGCCAGGGCGCTGTCGCCGCTGAACGCTGCAAGAAGAAAGAGCGTTACGCGCAGTGCTACGTAGGCGTTGACCAGAATGAGACCGAACACTGCGGCCCGCCAGCGGCGAGACCAGGGAATCGGGGTGGCCAGAATCAACGCCAGAACAAATGCCGTCGGCTTGAAGCCCTGAAGCCGGCTCCCACCGGCAATACTGATCTGTGCCCCGGTTCGCCGGTTAACGAGCACGACTTCAGTGTCCTCGCCGGGGTCACCGTCCGACAATGGCAGAAACCGGACCCGGCCTTCGGACCCGAAGCTGCTGAACAGGAAATTCCCGCCTGCTCGAAAGAACACCGCGTACGCCTCGCTCACCCCTGGCCACGGGGCCATGAGAAGAACAAAGACCAGGAGAAAGCGGAGAAAGAATCCCCCAAGGACTCTAACCGGACGCATCGGGTTGTTCCCTCTTGCCTCGTGTGGCCCATTGAACCCACATCGCCCAAAGCACGATGGCCAAAACGATAAAGGCGGCCTGCCACACGTCCTCGTGCATTATGTCAAGCGCTTTTGGGAAGTGTACTCCGATGAAAAACAGACTGACCAGCCGGACAAGATTGATCAGCAGCAGGGTCAGCGTTCCAATCAGGATTCCCGGTATCTTGGGCCAGAGTGAGACCGGCGAGGCCAGGACGGCCGAGACAAAGGCCGCGGTCGGCTCGATAGCATCGCACCCGCGTACGATCTGCATCGAGAACACCGGGGAAGTGATTGACGTGTCGACAACGGTGGTCTCGTAACCGAAGAGGTTCACGATCGCACCGGTAATGGTAGCGATCAGACCAAGATACGGCCGGAATATGTCGCTCTCGGTCCTGGGCGTGTGAACAAGGCCGTAGAAAAGCCCCATCAGCAGGCCGAAGACGATCACCGCGCGTAGCACAGGCCGCTTGCGGCCAATGCTCGTGAGCCTCCCCAGGCGGGTGGCCCACGTCTTTAGGGTGTGTCGATCTAGTCGCGGAACCGGCATGTTCGTAACCTCGAATAACAGGTTACGTGGATTGGCGTTGCCGTAAACCCTTGATGGTAGACTCCGTGCTAATTAAATCGACAGCTCCTTTAGACGTGGGGGCGCGATTGCCGATTCCAAATCATGACCACACTTTTGAAAAGGTGGGCCACCCGGCGACGCGCCCCCCTTCTTAATGAACACCCGGCTCCCGCCTCTTGCTCTCCGGTTGGAGAGGTTGAGGCGGAAGCCGAGTCACTCCTTTCGATCCAGACCTTCCGCTACGGCTCATGCCGCTTTAGCCGACCCGCGCCGCCGACCAAACTTGATGCTGATCCCGGTCAGCAGTAGCAGGGTAATGACAGCCAAGCCCCACTCTGAGACCGTCGGGAGGGGCGGCGGCTCCGGCACGATCTTCTCCAGCGTGAGCAGCGCCCACGCCGTGGAGAGGATGTCGTCTCCCCAGGGGTCATTGGGCCAGTGATCATCATTTACCCCTACCCGCGTGTCCCACAAATGAGTCGAGACCTCGTCGAACCAGTCGATAGCACCGATGAGGTGGATGTCGAAGGCCTCAAGACCCTTCATCATTGTGAACATCGCTTGGCGGTGATTCCTCCAACCGCTTCCACCGCCACCCGTGTCATTCCACGCCCGCTCGATGTAGTCGATGGCGTCCTGGACCCGCTGTTTGCCCGGCGGATCGTCGACCAGACGCATTTCGTACAGCAGGTTTCCCGTCTTGAGGATGTTGACCCAGGAGTTCACGCCGGCGCGGTACCACGATCCCCCGTTGTCGTGCCCACCGCCAGAATCCTGCAGGGCGTCGATCCAAAGACTCAGTTCATCCTCAACGAATGAGGGAATCGTCAGCCCAAACTCGTAGGGTGGGGAGTTGGATGCGGCAAACCCCAGCCCCAGGCTCGCATAGCCCCCGTTGGAGTTGTCCGGCCAGTAGGGATCGTAGCACTGGTTTGCCACGTACCCCCAACCGCCCCGGTGCTGCCCACAAGCCGGATTCGCTTGGGCGAAGGACATCCAATCTACGGTCTCCTGAAGATCAAAAGTGTACGTGGCGTTCCGGCTTCCCGCGATGCCCATCATCGCGCATCCCGTGTTGTAGACATCGCGAGTCCCAGGGCAATCGTTGAAATACGTCCCTGTGCCGTTGGAATTGCCGTCAGCCGCTGACTCGCCCGAGATGTCGACGCCCTCTCTCTTCTGGCTCATAATGTAAGCCAACCCGTCAATCACCTCCTGGTGATACTGGTAACCCGAATCCGTTGGGTCGCCGAAACCGAGCTCATAGGCCCTGTGCTCGAACTTCAGGAGCACAAGGCCGGTCGTGGCGACTCTGTCGCAGGACCCATCTCCCCACACCCCGTCGGAGTTCTTCTGGGCCGGATCCGCCAACCACGCCAGCCCGTCCACGATCATCTCCTCGATCTGTGCTTCCGTCGCCGCCACTGCCGAGCTGCTCGAAGCCAAGAGCACGAAAGTGGCAGCTAAGCAGCACGCCACGACACTACCGATCCGCATCTTTACCGCCATTATGGAAAATCGCATCTCTGTTTCCTCCTTATTGTTGATTCTCCCATGGAGAAAGCCTTCGATAAGCTGAAATCCTGAATGTCGTTATTTACACAAGCAGCAAGTAGCCTGGGCTTTAGCCCGCCGCAATAGTGCTCATCCGTGTAAGCACGGGATCGGTGGCCCGCGCGGGCGCGACAGGCAAATTGCAAACAGCGGAACACAGAAGAATATTTGGGGCACTAGAGATGGCCCGGTATGACGCATTGCAGACGGGTGACCTGTTACTTCGCGAAAGGTGGTGGGCAAGGCCGACGCTACGATGCTTCTTCGCCGGGTCACTTCTTTCGCCTCCGGGTGCGGACAAAGTGGCTATCCGTCACCTGCTGGGCGTGAGCTGTTGGCAGCGCGTCAGGCGCTGTCGCTGTGCCGCCTGTCTCCGGGAATTGGCTTCTCGCCGCGTACCGCGAGTTTCTGCTACTGATGAGAGAACCGACGCGGCGCAGCCAACCCTCCCATGCAAGCCCCATATAAGCTGATCCCCGCGCGACTGGTTCGGCCAGCGCGGTCCTTTCCGGGGCCTGCCCGATAAGTGAGAAACAAGATATACCTTCCCGGTTGCCGCCGCAAGAAAAATCCAGAAAAACTGAGCCTTTTCGGGTGTCTCCCGAGCCCGACGCACGCACCCTAGACAAGTGCGGCTTTAACCACACTCTCGAATGGCCGTCCAGGTCCGCCATCACGACACCCTGAGGTTCGGCGCCGGCGAGGTAAGCCACGCTCGGGATTACACGTAGGTTCTTTGTAGGAAGTAGGTTACGTAATCTGAACCCGGTTGCTAACCGGTTTAATTTCATGTTGTCAATTATTTCGTAGGCTTGGTTATCTCACCCTGATGGGTTAGACTCTTAGGTACGGGCTGATGAGGAGGCCAGATCATGAGTTGGACAAAGGCAAAGAGGCTGCTCGTTGGGCTGGCGTTTGCCGGCATACCCCTGATCACCACTGCATCGTGTGATCCGTATCGCGGAACGCTGGGCATCTACCGCAACGATGACTACTACGATCGCGGTTTCTTCGACGTGATCATCGACGACTGGTTCTACGACGACTGCTACTACTGGGACGACTGCTACTACTACGACGATTATTACTACGAAGAGATCGTGATCTGGGACTGACCACGAAGCGATAGCCCCAATGCCCGGCCGGCCGTACCCGCCAAACGCTATCACTCTAGAGGTTAGGTCCTTGCGAAGGCGTGAAAGCCATAACCACGGAGTCGATTGATGCGCGAGCCGCTGTCCTGTGCCCACCTTTTAGCACGTGTGTTAGCGTTATTGTCACTGGTTGCGGCGGTGACACGCGCCGGCACCGAGCCCACCGAGCAGATCCACGGTGCGCTAAGCGAGGTCCACGGCGTTCGAGTGTTGCGGGTATGGGGGACTCCTTCCCAGCGTGGTTATGCCCATGGGTTTCTGCTGGCCCGTGACATTATCGAATTGTTCGACCAATACCTCTCCCCCGGACCCATCGGCGGCGTCGCCAGCTACCGCACGATCGCGCTCCCGATGACAAAGTTGATGCGGATTTCACCAGCGTATGACGCCGAGTTGCGCGGAATGCTTGCCGGGATCGAAGCCCGAACCGGTGGGCCCGCACAAGTTGCCTCGCTGGGTCGGGCGCTGGGTTACGACGATCTAGTGGCTATCAACTGCATACCGGATCTGGCTATGTTCGGGTGTTCCTCGTTTGCGGTATGGGGGCCGATGACAGCCGACGGCAGCACGTTGGCCGGGCGAAACCTCGATTGGCGCCGATTGGACGCTCTGGACGGGTCTCAGCTTGTAGTGGTGTACCCGCCGCAGCCCGAGCAGGACAGCCTGGGCTGGGTCTCGATCACCTGGCCCGGCTACATCGGGTGTCTGACCGGTATGAATGCCCAGGGCGTTACCGTGTGCATGCACGACGTGCGCGCCAGGCCGCCGACCGTGGCGACCGGCTTTACGCCCCGTGGGCTGGCGCTGCGATCTGCTATTGAGTCGGCCCGGGCGGCCTCAGCGGTGGAAGACATCGGCCGAGTCCTCCGCAGTCACACTTGTGTCGTCGGCAACAATGTCCCGGTCACGATCCCCCACAAGGCAAAGTCAACAGGGTCGGTCGTCTTCGAGTATGACGGATTCCTATCCCGTACCGACGGCGTGACGCTGCGCACGCCCAGCGCGCAGCCACACCAACTCTGCACCAACCACTATCGCAAGCGGGCTGAGCCCGTCGCGTGCGATAGATTCAAGACCATCCACGCACGGCTTGGTGACCTCGGAATTCGTGCCCAGACGTTGGATATCGACGGGGCGTGGAAGATTCTTCGGTCCGTGGCTCGCCCGAGCGGTGTTGTGTTCCACCTGGTGACCTACCACAGTGTGGTCTTCGAGCCGAACAAACGGCGGATGCACGTGGCGTTCTCCAAGAACGGGAGACCGGCACCGCAGTGCGAGCCGGTGACGCTCAACGTAGCTGAACTGCTTGCGGGTGACTGTGTGGGCGGCTCATCCAGATAGGCCATCGTGCCGACAAATTAGAATATGGGCCGCCTTGCCGGCAGGCGGCTGAGCCGTTGCAAACCGGTCTTAGCACCTGTACAACTAGGATGGAGTTCGCTGAGGCGGACTTGTGCCGGTTTGCACGGGATCAGACCTCTGTTTGGGCCCTCTCTGGTAACGCCGCGATGATCGGCCTGCGGAGCACATTTGTGCTGCGGAACGTTGTCTGGATTACATTGACATCTCTGATCGGACTGGGTGCCCCGTTCGCCCACTCACAGACGACCGAAGGGCCTCCGGATCAAGCGACCCGGGATCACCTTGCCCAGTTGCAAAGCATACGTGAGGGCATCGTAGATCCCCAGGCTCGCCCGGAGGATAGGCGACGTTGGGTCGAACTGCTCCTCTCTTACGGCTCAACCCACGCACGGACCCTTGTTGTGGAGCTGCTCGGTCTCGCGGAGAACGCCGAGGTCCAGGGTGCGCTTTGTAGGGTGATAGCCGAGCGTGCCAGGGAGGCTCCCGAGCGACTCGATGCGACGTTCGTCGGGCCGCTGGCCGACCTTCTGGGGGCGGAGGCCGGAGATTTGCGTGCCCTGGCCGGCGAAGCACTCGCCGAGTTCCCGGGAGTGGAGGTGCCCACGAGGCTCGGAGCCCTGGCGGCGCAAGCGGACGTGCCGTTGACCAAGCGGTTAGCCGCGATCGACGCCCTCGCGCCTAACACACATCGCCGTGAGGTCGTAGGTCAACTCGTCAACCTGCTCGACGTCGGCGTACCGGAGATCACCGAACGCGCATTGAATGCCCTGGAGTCGGCAACGCAAGCCACGTTCGGGCCCGATCTGCAGCGCTGGCGGCAGTGGTGGGAGCAGAAATCGCAGCTCAGTGAGGAGGCGTGGCTGGCTGAGCAGTTGCAGATTTACCGTGATCGTTCCCGGAGAGTGGCCGAGGAGTTTCAGACCTTCCGGGAAAGCGCCAGGCATGAGCACTCAGCAATTACCGCTCGAACCCGAAGCTACCAACGTGAGCTGTTCCGGGCTGTAAATGGGGACCATCGGGATGCGAAGCTGGCGGAATGGCTCGACGATCCGCTCCCGGTTGTGAAGTTCACCGCGCTGTCGATCATCAAGGCCCACATCGCGGACGAGGGTAAGCGGCCGGAGGGAGAGGTACTTCACGCCCTTTTGGAGTTGCTCGCAGGGGAATCACCCCAGATACGATGTGAGGTATTGGACATCATTCAGAACCTGAACGATCCGGCCGTGGTTGATGCCGTTCTTGCACGGCTTGAGCAGGAGAAGGATCCGGCAACACGTCATGCAATTTTCAGGGCCCTGGGGAAGCTCGACAGCCCTGTGGCGATCCCGGCTTTGATCGGAGAGATTGCTAATCCGGAGAGCCTGCCTGATTGCGTGCGTGAAGCCGCGATTGCCTTGGGGCAGGTGGCTGCCAGGTGGCCTGAGGAAGAGGCGCTGCAAGATGCCATTGGGGCCTTGAAGAGCCGCTATCGTATGGAGGCCGAGAAGGACCCGGCAATGCGCGCCGCCCTGCTGACCGCTATGGCCGGCGTGGCCGATGGCGCCTTTATCCCGGAGTTTCTTGAGGCGGTCGAGTCGGATGAGCCGACGATCTTAGGACCGGCGATTCGCGGGGTGCTCGCTATTGGGGATACATCCAAGCTGCCGCGGCTACGAACGCTGATGGCCCACTCAGACGCGCTGGTACGACTGGCGGCCATCGAAGCAGTCGGAGAGCTTGGCCGCGAAGACGCCGACGTGGAGAGTCTGCTTACCAGACTCAACCCCACAATCGAAACTAATGAGCTTGCCCGGGAAGCGGCGTGGCGCGGGTTCTGCCAGTTGCTCGGCAACCGCCCGGTGCGCGATCGTATCGAGGCGGCGCGACGTCTGCGCGATCAGCCGGATCTGGAGCTGAGATACCTGGAGCAACTTGCTGACACCCTGTCCACGGTCAACGGTGACACGGCCTACCTGGAGACCGTGCTTGACCGTCTTGCGACCACGCTCATCGCCCAGGCTCGGTATCAAGAGGCGGTCGGGCACCTTCGAACGCTGTTTGACATGCAGTGCACACGCTCCGACCCAGAGGCATTGGCCAGCGGCTTGCGGCTGCTCAAGGCGGTCCTGCGCAGGCCCGGTGAGCTCCAAGTGGCTGCGTTGGTGCAACAGCTCGCCGCAACGGCCACGGATGACACTGACAAGGCTAAAATCATCGAGACCGTCGGCGAGTACCTTAATTCCCCGGAGCTGACCATGGACCAGGAGCGTGCCCGCACATTGCTGGCCGATCTGGCTTCGGTGCCGGCTGATACTCTCGGGGAGGCGTGGACCCAACTGCTCGAGCAAGCAGCCCGGCGTCTCGAATCTGGTGACACTGACGCGGCACCATCTCAACCACCACCGGGAGACTGAATCCTTGGGCCACTGTCGAGCGGGCTTTCCACCAGCGGATCAGCTTCCGGATAGTCGACCAGTCCGGGCGGACTCTCCACCAGTAACCATGTAAACGCTGTTGACCGATTCTACTGTCCGGAGTCTTCGGCAACGGTGAAGTACGTGATGGCTAGTCCCTCCTTACCGGCCTCGAGGTTCTTGATGCCCGCCCACAGCACATAGGTGCCCGGCACGAGTGGCGGTATTTCGGTGACGACATCCCCGGATTCGCGGTTGCGGATTGTGAAGTCGTTCCCCGGCTTAAGGAGGGAGTATTCGTGGCCCACCCGGAAGGTGCCCGGATTGGCCTGGAAGGAATAAGCAATGGTCGAAGCCTCGGGCGAGTCAACGGTGTCAAGCTGGCAGGTGAAGTCCTTCGGCGTGCCCAGGAGCGGTTCGTAGGCCTCGACGCGGAAGGTCGGTGAGTAGCCCACCGGCTCCTCGATCAACCATTGGACTTGGGGCTTGTCCTCTCGCTCGATGAACTTGCCCTCCTTGCCGTCCACGTAGATCCAGGCTGGAAGCCGGAAAAAGTCGTCCAGACTCGGTTCGCCCCGGCCGGCGAGCGTGGTGGGATTATTCTCTGCTGTGAAGGCGGCCCGCCGCGCAGATGGTCTGGTCCGCTGCTCAGAAACTTCTGGGGACGGTTGCTCCTGAACATCGCCTGCCGGGGTGCTCGGCTTGTCTTGCTTCTTGCACCCGGACGACGAGAAGGAGAATGCAATAATGCCTGCCGATACTGCACAGAGGATTGTGACTGCTCGCATGATAGCTCCCCGTTGCTTCAAAACGCCTACATTCTTAGGACACGACGCTATGGCACCGCCGCAATCCTGTCAAGACGGGCTTCCGCGCGTAGGGTCCGTGACAGTATCGGCGGCTTCAGCGCCGCACCCTCATGCAGCCTGAAAGGCTGATCGAGAGTATCCGTGGGCAAGTCCGCCACAGGCGGACGCCGCCCACGGTAATCCCAACACCCGTTCCATTCGACCCTGCAGGGGTCGTATAAACGCCACGTTGCACGCGCCCCAGAGAATAGACGACCCTTTCAGGG
>JAUWWQ010000074.1 GCA_030616775.1 Planctomycetota bacterium | reverse complement strand
CGTAGTGGTGTGTTGAGTTCAACGTGACCGGGCAGCCGTTCTTGAAAGTCAAACGGCTGCACGGGGCAAAGGTGTGACGATCAACGAGCCCACGGATTACGGTCCGTGGGCTCGCTTGTGTGTGCCGGCCGGGTGGCCCATGTCCCAAGGACATGGGCCACCCGGCCACAGCGAAGGAGAACCGGGAAGACGCGAGCGCTCGTCGAAGCCGTGGCGGCGTTCGAGTAGGAAGAAAAAAGGTCCAGTTGGCCCTTTTTTCTTCCAGTATCCCGCAGGTTCCGCCAGACGGTTTTACTTTTACTCTTCTTCGCCCGCGCCGGTCTCGAACCGGGCCACCGCTTTCTTCATGTCCTTCAGGCCCCAACAGTCGTCGCAGAGTTCGATGGCCTTTTTCCCCAGCTCGACGGCGCTGGGCGCGTCTCCGGTCTCGAATTTCGCCAGGGCCAGTGTGTCCACGTACATCCAGTTCTTGTAGTCCGTTAGTTCGTTGGACCTCTCGGAGAACTTCAAGGCCAGCTTGCTGTAGGCGTCGCCATATTGGTCTTCGGTGAGCAAGCGCCACGCGTAGCTGTTCAGGGTATTGGCGTCATCGCGAATTTTCTCGAAGACTTTCTCGGCGAACACCAGGGCCGCATCATGGTCCTTCTTCCCGGTTGCCAGGACTTTGAACTTGGTCTCCATCAGCTTGCGGCTGCCTGGATTCTCACGCAGTTGCGCATCGACGGTTCCGAGGGCTTCATCCCACTTGCCTGTGCGCATCGCCCCAGTGAGACGCCTGTCAACTTCCTTTTTGTGGAACTCGGCGGTGAGCATCTTGGCCACGAAGTCACCAACATCGGGAATCCCGGTCACCATAGTCGACACGCGGAACACTTCGCCGGAATAGTCCTCCACGACAGAGAGGGAAGTGTCGGAAAGGATTTCAAAGAGCGGCGCGGCCTCGGCCAGCTCACGCTCGGACATGAACTGCTTGGCGATGGCGGCGCAGCGACCGGCATGGACGAAAATCGCCTGTGTGCTGTCCGAGGTGAGCCGCCCCAAGCTCCTTGCGAATGCTTCATCGTCGAGGATCGACCTGCCCTTTTCCCTGGCCTCAAGGGTGTCAACCATGGCTCTTCTACTGGTGGCAATGAGCACGTCGTTGCCCGACGTGGCGAAATAGACCGTGATATTCTCGGGCAACCGATAGCCGTGAACAGTGACGCCCTCAATCTCTTCGGATGATCCCGCTGCCGCAGGCACGCCGGTCGCCAGGGCGGCCAGGCCGAGCGCTTGCGTCCAAAGGGCCTCGGACTTTGCCGGATCGTTGACGGTGATCACCGCGGCCACATCCGGTATAGGCGGGCCGCTCTTGCTTGGAGAACCGTCCGGCGGCAGAGCGAAGACCGCGAAGGTGGTGATATTGGCGAACAGCTCGCGGCCCAGATCCAAGGCGGTGACGATTGGTGGTGTATCAGTGGTGCGGGAAGAGGCCGTGCCATAGTGGGAGACCCCTTCGTTCAGCGCACCTACGAATACGCCGGCCACGCCTTCGGGCACGGATTTGAGCGTCTCCGGATTGATGGCCGGTGTGCGGAGGAAGTTATATACCAGGTTGTGATGGCCCTCGTCCAAGCGTAACGCGACATCGATGAAAAGCCCGTCGTCACTGACACCGAGATTGCCCATCAACGAGTGGAAGCTCTCGATGTCCAGAACGGCTTGGGCCATCGCCAGCTCACGGTTGGCCATGGCACCGGCGCCCAGCATGCCTTTGAGCATGGGCATGAAAGCCTTGGCATTGACGAAAAAGAGCAGCAGCGAGTCGTCACGATTCTTGATGACGTCGCCGATGACGCCGCTGTTGGCAAGTGAACGCTTGTTGGTGCCGCTGAGGCGATCGATGACTCCCTGGATCTCACTGCGCTGAGTGCTGACGACCACGAGTCTAGACGTAAGCGTGACAAATGCCTGTCCCTCAATTTGGTAAGTGGCGAATCCGCCGATGGGTTCGACCACCTGTCCGCCGACGGGCAGCCCGGTCTCGATCAGGCCTCGAACGACCTCCAAGTCACCAGGGTGAAACACCAGGACACCGTACGGAATCTGGTTGGCCATATTGAACCCGGTTATGGCAACGGCTGCGCCACGGATGCTCAGACCCCTTATCAGGGCGGGGCTGATGGCAACACGTCTCTCGCCCTCAGCCGGGACCTGACCGGCTTGTGCCAACAGGCCGAGTTGTTCGAGCAGCTTCACCAGTTGGTCGCCGGGGCGCTTGATCTCCACATAGGCCCAGGCTTCCGGCGGCATGAGCTGGGCGAAATCGGTACTGGCCAGCTCCTCGCGACAGGCGCCCAACCGTGCCTTGGCCTGCGAGCGGAGGCCGTCATCCGCACGGCGGTCGGTGGCCACCTGCTCGTACAGCTCGGCCGCAGCGGCCCAATCACCTTCGGCCTGCTCGGTGTAATAGGCCTGATAGAAGGTGCTCTGTGCCGAACCAGCCGGGACGACATCCGTGGTGCCGGCGAGCAGAATCAGGAACCCAGCCAATAAGTGCTTGACGACTGACATCGAGTACATCTTAAAGCCTCCCATAAGCTAAGAGTGACGATGCGGTCGGCGCTGCCTCTCCCAAGAGGCCTATGCCGACGGGCAAACGCATACAAAAATCAACCAGGCAGATAGCCACGTATCCGTGGATTCGGATCAGGCAGCCAAATATTCGGGATCATAAGGTGTAGACCCGTCTACAGGGCGGGCGTTAGGTGGATCGATGGGCGTTCGCACCCGCATCCCGGGAGCATACTGGCTGTGGCGAGCCAAGAACCGCCGATGACTGCAACACCCGCGAATGAGCCGTGGCCCGCGCTAGTTGCCTGTTCGTCGCATGCGCGGAGGTTCGTCGCTGAGCGGTGACCGGTGATCCGCACCACCTTCATCCCAGTGGGCATTTGTACGAAGTTGTAACCTGCCTGTAATCATCGAACGGCGGGGTTGACATCCTCCGACAGATGTAGTAGGATCTCTCCGACAATTGTAGTAGATCGGTTTCTCACGGAAGAATAAAACATGGCCGAGAGGCAATACGATCTGGGCGACGCCGAGCTGGGGGCCCTCAAGACGCTTTGGGACCACGGTCCTGCGACCGTCCGGGAGGTGCTGAGCCACTTGCATGATAGCGGCCGACGGGTGGCCTACACGACCGTCCAGACCCTGCTAACCCGCCTCGAGCAGAAAGGATACGTCACCAGCAATAAGTCGGAGCTGGCCTACGTGTACCGGGCGAAGCTCACACGGGACCGGGTGACACGGTCGCGGCTCAAGACGCTGGTCAAACAGTTGTACGACGGAGCGGCGGGCCCACTGGTCATGCAGCTCATTCGCACGGAGCAGTTTACACCGGATGAGATCGAAGAACTCCAAGGGCTGATCGAACGGTTGGACGGGGAACCGAAACAGCCCAAGCGTTAGCCGGAGGGAAGACATGGGCACCTGGGTGTCCCAAGCCACGGATCTGCTTTGGCCCTACGCTATCGCGGCAATCCCGCTGGCGCTGCTTGTCGGAGCGATGACGCGCTGGCTGCCCTGCCGCCCGGCCACCCGGCATAGCTTGTGGTTGATAGTGCTGCTGTGGCTTGTGGCGGCCCCGCTGCTCCCGCAATCACCTGGGTTGCCGGTTTACTCAATGCGGGTAGTAACTCGTGGTTTGCAGACCGAGACGAAAGAAGGCCCGACCGGCAGCATACAATCGACAATCCGCAATCCTCAATCCGCAATCGATGCAGTACCTCCTTCTTCGTGGAGCCCAATGGCCCGCTGGTTTGATGCGCCGGGCGGCAGCGCTGAACCAGAGCGGGTAGCGCTTGCCCGGCGTCAGGGGTCGCGTGCGCCGAAGACGCTCGCCCAGGCGACCGACCCCGGCGGGCCACTGGGCCTGTTTTCCGAGAAAGCCGATAAGCCCAGCAGGACACGTGCGAAGAACGCTTCTCACCTAGTCTCCATACCATCGCCTCAGCATCCGGGTTTCGCGCGGGCTGAAGCCCGCGGCTCAGGTTCTGGAGAGTTTGGGCGGTTGTGGGGTGATGAGCCGAACGCGGTGCACCACGACCTAACTGCACCCCCGGGCAAGACTCCTCTCGTTGCCGATGCGAATGAGGCACTTATCCAGCCTGGCGACACGGCGCGGGCCGGGAGTCCCACCACTAACCAAGTCGGGCCGTGGCGCAAGTGGATTGCAGGGGCAATGGCCATTGGCGACGCCATCCGCCGATTGCCACCGATTCCGACCAGCCTATGGGTATGCGGCGCGGTGGTGCTGGCGATATGCGGTGCCGCTCGCATCATCTGGTTCCGGCGACGTATTGCTTCGGCCTCACCAGCTCCGAGTTCGGTCAGACGTATGGTGTCGCAGGAGTCGAAGGCGTTCGGCCTGCGGCGTATACCTGAGACCTTGATGATCGAAAGCCACGTCTCGCCGATGATCTGGTGTGGCCGGCGACTGCGGTTGCTCTTGCCGGCAAAACTATGGTGCCAGCTCGACGACGCTGGACGTCGGGCGGTGCTTCTTCACGAATTGGCCCATGTGCGGCGGCGTGACCACTGGGTGTCCTGGGCCGAAATGATCATCGGCATTCTCTACTGGTGGCACCCATTGGTGTGGTGGGTTCGGCGACGACTTCGAGCCGAGGCTGAACTTTGTTGCGATGCCTGGGTTACGTCGCTGCTGCCGGGCAGCCGCCGGGCGTACGCTGAAGCACTGCTCCAGACACAACAATACATCCGCGAAGAAACACGTTGGATGCCCGCTGTGGGCATCGGTATCTCAAGAGGGCGAGCCGGACGTTTTGCTAGGAGACTTACCATGGTGATGACACGGAACGTGAAACCGAGGCTGTCTGCCTCAGGGATAGCATTGCTTTTGGTGGTGGCTGTCACCGCCTGGCTGGCGACCCCGGCCTGGTCATGCCCACCCAAAGAGAAGCGTGCCAAAGCCGCTAAAGTGAAGGCCCCTGGACCGCGGGCGCCCTGCAAGCAGTGCAAGCAGTGCAAGGCGGGCAAGCCCTGTGAGAAACGCCCTGGCGGCGTGGGGAGAGCTTTGAGTACCTTTGAAGAGCACATGGATCTTCGGCGCGGTGAGGTTCGCCGCTCTGGAGTCGGGCTCGACTTGCTTCCGCACCACGTTGCCCTAGCAACAGGCCTTGGCGGGTTAGGTTTGGCTGTCGGTGGTCCTCCAGGCGGCGATCTGGAAGATCGGCTGAAGCAGCTTGAAAGGGAGCTGGACCGGCTGGCAGATGAGCTGGCCAAGATCACCGAGTCGGTGGCCCCCGGTCCGGCGAAGAGGGAAGCCAAAGTCAGGGAAAAACGCCGTGAACGGGCGCGTTCGAGGGTCCGGGAACCGCGTGCCCCACGTGAACCTCGCAGCCCGTGCGAGCCCTGCAAACCATGCGCACCGTGTAGTCCTTGCCCACCGTCCCCGCCGTGCCCACCGGTCCCGCCGCGTGCTCCACTCCCACCTGGTCCTGATATTGGCTTCTTCATGCCTGAGGCTGACACTGGCGAGACACTGATCCGTACCTATAGACTCCCCGACGGCAAGCGCGAGGCACTCACCGAGCTTATGGTTCGCGATGACGTTCCGGTTCTCGTCCGTCCACTGCCCGATGGCATCGAGGTCCACGGCACCGCACGCCAGCAGCGCATCTTCCACGCCTTCGTCAAGATGATTCACCCATCCGGTGACGGTCGATCAGAGGCATGGCCGGAAGTGGAAAAATTCATCATCCGCCCGCGTCAAGAACTCATCAAGCGACTGGTTGAGCGCTCAGTTGAACGAGGGACGCGTCGGGCCCGCGGCGCTGCTCTGGCTGCGCCCGTCCAGCAGATCCGAGAGGCGATCCGCGAACACATCGAGCGGGCAAGGATGCTGGAAGCCCAGCAAAAGGGCATGGAAGCGGAGACGCAGCGGCTCGAAATCGAGGTGGAGGCGCTTAGACACCAAGCTGACGCCGTGAGAGATTCAGCCGACGACATCAGGGAGGAAGCGGATGAAGTGAGAGAGCGGGCGGAGGAACTGAGAGAGAAGGCGGAAGAGCTCCGAGAGAAAGCGGAGTCGGCGGCAGAGGAGGCCGCTGCAGACGCTATGATGGATGATGCCCAGCGCCTCGAGCAGGACGCCCACAGGATCGACAGAGAAGCCAACCGAATGGAGAGAGAGGCGAATCGCGTGGAGAAGGAGTCCGGGCTGATAGACAGGAAGGCGGACCTCCTTGAGAAGCAGGCGGAACAAGTAGAGCGACAGGCGGAACAGCTCGAAGAGCAGGCGGAGACCGCCGAGGAACAGGCTGAAGAGCTCGAAGAAGAGGTCGAGGCTCTCGAAGAGGAAATCGAAGAGGAGCAGGAAGAGGAGCACGAGCACGACGACGACGACATGTAGCCCAGTTCCTCCTGTGGAGGAAAAAGCTACTCTGCTGGGCCTCTTTCGGTACAAACTTGTCAAGAGCGGTTCGGATCAGACGACTCTCCTCGTCCTGGTCGTTGACAAGGGATCGAACACGAACAACCTAAGGCCAGTGTGTGAAACCGAGTTTCCGCAGTGTGGCCCCAAGTTGGATCGTACCTGCCAACGCCGGTGTCACCGGATTACCAAAGAACCCTGAGGAGGAAAATCGATGCTGTCTGTGAGAGCTGCCGGGATCGTTCTTGTCTCGTCCTGTTTGACCGCCTGCGCACAGGACAGGCCTGTTGCAACAGCCCTTGCCGCCGAAGCTGCCGCGATAACACGCCCAGTAACCGGCCCGGAGACGCAGCCGCATGCTGCCATGCTGCGTTACCCCGACGTCGGTACAACCCACATCGTGTTCGTATACGCCGACGACCTGTGGTTGGTGCCGCGCGCAGGCGGGATGGCCGTCCCGCTGGCAAGCCCGCCGGGCCTGGAGACGTTTCCCAAGTTCAGCCCCGACGGAGGGATCATTGCGTTTGTCGGCAACTACGACGGCAATAGAGACCTGTATACCATCCCCGTGCAGGGAGGTGTGCCAACCCGTGTCACTTCTCATCCAGCCCCGGAAACGCTCTGCGACTACGCGCCGGACGGACAGTTGCTGTTTTACACCTTTGGGTACGCCGGTCTAGCCCGGCAAACGCAACTGATGACGGTTGCGACGTCAGGTGGGTTGGCAAGGAAACTGCCGCCCCCCTACGGCGCCAACGGGGCAATCAGCCCTGACGGCCAGTGGCTCGCCTACACGCCCCATTCGCGCGACCACCGCACCTGGAAGCGCTATCGGGGCGGCATGGCCACGGACATCTGGCTATTCAACCTTACGGACCACACATCGAGAAGGATCACCGACTGGGAGGGTACCGACAGTCTGCCCATGTGGCACGGCAACACCGTGTATCACATGTCGGATGCCGGACCGAACCACAGGCTCAATATCTGGTCCTATGACTTGCCCACGAAAAAGCGCCGACAGATCACCCGGTTCGCGGACTACGACGTTAAGTGGCCGTCCATTGGGCCCGGCGCAACCGGGCAAGGGGAGATCGTATTCCAAAACGGCTCCAGCCTATACGTGCTCGATCTGGGCACCGGTACCTCACGGAGCGTCAAGGTGACCATACCCGGTGATCGGCCCACGATCCGCCCGCACGACGTCGATGTGAGCGAGTTGCTCAGACGCTGGGGCATCTCGTCCACCGGCAAGCGGGCCGTCCTCCAAGCCCGTGGCGACATCTGGACCGTCCCGGCGAAAAAGGGGTCTCCACGGAATCTGACCCGAACGAGCGGGGCGGCGGAGCGCGATCCGGCCTGGAGCCCCGACGGCCGGTGGATCGCTTACTTCTGTGACGCAACCGGCGAATACGAACTCTATATCACCCAATCCGACGGCAAGGGTGAAACCCGCCGTCTTACCAAGGATGGGCAAGTATTTCGGTACCGCCCGGTCTGGTCGCCGGACTCGAAGTACATTGCCTTTATCGACAAAACCGGTGCGATTTACCTGCACGCCCTCGAGCCAGAGGAGACGAGGCTCATCGACAAGGAGCCTCGGGCCGGCCGCACACGTTTGAACTGGTCGCGCGACTCCTCATGGATTGCCTATACCAAGAGCGGTGCCAACCGGTTGTCCTCAATCTGGCTTTACAAAGTAGAGAGTGGTGAGAAGCATCAGGTCACCAGTGGGATGTTCAACGACACCTGGCCTACGTTCGACCGAAAAGGCGACTATCTCTTCTTCGCCAGCAATCGAGATTTCTCCTCGCCGATGTACGAAGACGTCGGCACCAGCTTCATCTACGCAAACACCGACGTTCTTGTTGCCGTCCCGCTGCGCGATGAAGTCGGCTCCCCGTGGGCGCCTAAGAGCGACGAGGAAACCTGGGACGACGAAGAGAAGGATGAGGACAACGACGAGGATAAAGGGGAAGGGGAAGACCAGGAGGGCAACGACGAGGACGAGAACGACAAGCAGAAGGAAAACGACGAGGCTTCCTCCGACGACAAAGAAGACGACAAGGAGGAGGATGACGACGGCAAAGAAGATGACGAAGACGACGAGGATGAGGAAGAAGTGAAACCTGTGGTCATCGAGCTCGAGGGCTTCGAACAACGGGCGCTAAAGATACCGGTCGACCGGGGCAACTTCTACAACCTGGCCGTCAACCACAAGGGCAAGCTGGTTTACACTCGCGGCGCCCTTCGAGGTTCGGACGACAAGCCTTCGATCAAGATATTCGACCTCGACGATGAGAAGAACGAGAAGAGGGAAGAGAAGACGGTCGTCAAGGAAGCCGGGGCGTTCACAATGTCGGCCAACGGCAAGAAGCTGCTGGTTCGCAAGGAAAAGAAGATGGCCATCGTCGACGCCGCTCCGGACCAGAAGCTGGACAAACCGATCTCACTAACAGGCATGACCGCTCGGATCGATCCGCGCAGCGAATGGCGCCAGGTGTTCACAGAGGCATGGCGGATCCAGCGCGACTTCTTCTATGACCCCAACATGCACGGCGTTGACTGGCCGGCGATCCACGAGCAATACGGCGCCATGCTCGACGACTGCGTATCGCGGCGCGACGTAGCCTACGTGATCGGGGAGATGATCGCGGAACTCAATGTCGGTCATGCCTACGTACGCAGCGCCGGCGACATTGAGGAGGAACCGAAGGTCTCGGTCGGTATGCTCGGTGCCGACTACGAGCTGGACAGCGGGGCGTACCGAATCGCCAAAATCTACCAAGGCGCCCCGTGGGACATCGACGCCCGTGGGCCGCTCAGCGAGCCCAATGTGGACGTCAAGGAGGGTGATTATCTCCTGGCCGTCAATGGCGTGCCGCTGGATACGAGCAAGGATCCTTGGGCTGCGTTCCAGGGCCTTGCTGACAAGGTCGTGACACTCACGGTCAGCGAGAAGCCCACACTCGATGACGATGCCCGTGAGGTGGTGGTCAAGCCGCTTCCAAGCGAACGCAAGCTGCGCTATCGAGCATGGATCACCAAAAACCGCAGGCATGTGGAGGAAAAGACCGACGGAAAGGTCGGGTACATCTACGTACCCAACACCAGCATCAGCGGGCAAAATGACCTGGTCCGCCAGTTCTTCGGACAGACTGACAAACAGGCCCTGATCATCGATGAACGCTGGAACGGCGGTGGGCAGGTTCCTACGCGCTTCATCGAGTTGCTCAACAGGCCCGTCACCAACTATTGGGCCAACCGAGACGGTCTGGATACACCCTGGCCGCCCGACAGCCACCAGGGCCCCAAGTGCATGCTCATCAACGGATTGGCCGGCTCCGGCGGCGACTGCTTCCCCTACTACTTCCGTCAGGCAAGACTGGGAAAGCTCATCGGCACGCGCACCTGGGGTGGACTGGTGGGCATGTCCGGGAATCCACGCCTGATCGACGGCGGATGGGTCTCGGCGCCGACCTTCGCTTTCTACGAAACGGATGGGACCTGGGGCGTTGAGGGCCACGGCGTCGACCCCGACATCGAGGTGATCGACGATCCGTCGCTGATGGTGGATGGCGGTGATCCGCAGCTCGACACTGCTATCGAGCACATGTTGGCGGAACTTGCCCGGCATCCCTACACACCGCCCGAGAGGCCGGATTACCCCGATCGCAGCGGTATGGGTATCCGCGAGGAGGACAAATAGAAACGTCTAAACGTCAAAACGTCGAAACGTCAAACATCGCTGGACCGAGAATCCCTTCTCGGTCCTCTAGCAGGTGCCGAGAAAGGATTCTCGGCACAGCGTAGCGGATATGACTAACGACGTTCCACAGCAAGCCGCGGGCGGAACCTGTCCCGACACGGTCGGGAGCCCGCGCGAAGGCGACTGAATAATCCACCCTTGGGAGGAGGAGCCATGCGACGCACATTAGGCTCGTTTGCGGCAGTCACATGCTTGGGCACCGTCTGCTGCATTCTCTGCGATCCACCGTCTTTAGCCCGGGCAGACACCCCCGAAGCCTCCAACCAGCCCGATCCAGCGCTGCAGAGTTACTTCAGCGCCAATGGGTTGCTCAATCGCGGGCTCTACGAACTGGCCGTTGTGGAGTATCGCAAGTTCCTCTCCGAACATGAAGATCATGAAAAGGCGCCGGTCGCCCGCTATGGCCTGGGGGTCTGCCTGTTTCGCCTGGGGCAGCGTGACGTCGCCGTTAAAGAGCTCACTCCTTTGCAGAAGCGGTCACAATTCCAATATGCGGCCGAGGTCGGCACGATCCTCGGACAATGCCATCTGCAGCAGGGGCGCTACGCCGAAGCAGCCGGGGCGTTCGAGAAGGTGGTGACTGGCAGCCGGGACCACGATCTGGCCGATGACGCCGCCGCCGGTTGGGTGGAAGCCCTGTACCTGGACGGCCGCTACGATGATGCGGTGGATCAGTGCCGGCGCTTCGTGAAACGTTGGTCAACAAGCCCTTTGCGCGAGCGGGTGGAGTTCTTCCGTGGCCTGGCCCAGATGGCCCGGCACGATTATTCCGTAGCGGCTGAGCGATTTGCCGGGCTACTGGAGCATTACCCCAAAGGGCCGTTCGCCCAACAGGCATCGCTTCTTCTGGCACAGTGCTATCACCATGACAACGCGATTCAGAAGGCGATCCGCCAGTATCGCAACGTTCTTACGCAAACCGGTAGCCGGTACATTCCCGAGGCGATGCTGGCCCTGGGTACGCTTCTGCGAGAGCAGGGCAAGCCGGGTGAAGCGGGATCGCTCCTTGATCAACTGCTCGACAAGTTCCCTCAAAGCCCCCTGCGCAGCCAGGCACAGTCGCAGCGTGGGCGCGCATGGTTCGACCAGGATGAATTCGACCGGGCCGCATCCATGTTCCAGGCAGTCGCAGATCATGAGGATGAGCCGGGTGACGAGGCCGCCTACTGGACGGCGAAGTGCGACCTGCGCAAGGGCGACTTCGATGAGGCGGCCCGCAGACTGAGCGCTGCCATAGAAGCGTTTCCCGAGAGCGATCTGCTCGCCGAGATGTTATATGACCGGGCAATAGCGCTGGTGCGGGGTGCTACATACGATGACGCTATCAAGGCACTGAAAACATTTCGAGCCCGGTTTCCGGAACATATGCTTGCCGCTGACGCGCTCCAACTGCTCGCAGCAACCGAGCATCAGCGGCGCCGCTACGACAACAGTCTTACGTACGGTCGAGAGTTTCTCGAGCAGTACCCCTCGCACAAGCTCGCACCGGCGGTGGCGTTTTTAGTGTGTGAGAATGAGTTTCTGGCCGCGCAGTACGACGAGGCGGTAGAAGATTACCGGCGGTTTCTGACGCAGTATCCCGACGATCCGCAGCAGGCCAAGGCGAAGTTCCGGCTCGGAACCGCCCTGTATCGTCTACAGCGATTCGACGAGGCGGAGGAGTTCTTGAGCGAAGTCAGCAACGGGGCTAAGACGGATGAGGTGTACCGTCCCGCACTGTTGGCATTGGGCGACATTCATTTTCAGCGCAGCGAGTGGGAGCAGGCTGAGCGATATCTGACCGACTACCTGTCGAAGGGTCTTAATGTCACCTCGGCGGACGATGCCCTGTTGAAGCTGGGGCTTTCGCGTGGACGGCAGGGACGTGGTCAGGAAGCACTGGATGCCTACGACCGGCTGATCGGTCGCTTCGAGCAGAGTCCGCACCGCTTGCAGGCGATCTTCGAACGAGGCCAGGTGTTGGGGGCACTCAAAAGGCTTGACGGCGCGGTCGAAGCCTTTGAGGCGGTAGTCGATGAGGGCGGAGATTCCCGACTGCGACCTTATGCCCTCAACCATCTGGCCGCCATAGCCATGCAGCGTAAGGACTTCGACGGGGCGGCCGATCTGTACAAACGCCTCGAAGATGCGGACCGTGGTACCCAGCTCAAAGCCGATGCCATGTTTGAACACGGGCAGGCGTTGATGGCGGCTCAGCGATTCAAAGCCGCCGAGACTGCGTTTGCTGGTTTCCTGGACCGGTTCCCCAAGCATGGTCGCGCGGCCCAGGCCCGTGCTCAGCGGGCGATTGCCCTGGCCCGTCAAGATCGCCACGCTGACGCGGTCGAGGCTATCGACAAGATCGAGCGAGCCGCGGGCTTTAGCCCGCGCGGCCATGCAACATTGGATGTGTCCCTCCGCGCCGCACTTTCTTACGAGAAAGCCTGGTGTTTGCGTGAGCTGGGCCGTACGGACGAAGCCGCGAAGGCCTATCGCACGCTGCTCGATGAGGAGACCGCCGGAGATTTCAACGTCCATGCCATCCTGGAGCTGAGCGGGATAGAGTTTACGGCAGATCGCTTTGAGCAGGCCGCCAAGCTGCTGCGGCGGTTGCGAAAGGTCAAAGAGGCGAACTCGGCACAGGTCCCGCCCCAGGTCTGGGAACAGGCAACGTATCGGTTGGCTGTGTGTGAACTGGAGCTGGAGCGCTTACCTGAAGCAGCGGAGCTGTTTGAGGAATTCGTTGACGCCTTTCCCCAAAGCCCGCTGACCGCATCGGCCGGCTTTTTCTGCGGTGAGGCCCTGTTCAAGCTCGACCGACATGAGCAGGCTGTCAAGCACTTGACACGGATTAAAGAGAACTTCGATGACGACCCTGTGTTCGGTCCGAGCCTGCTCCGCCTGGGCGAATCTCTGGCAGCCTTGCAGCGCTGGGCACGGAGCGAGCGGGTGTTTAGCGAGTATCTGGACCACTTCAAAGACTCCCAGCACGCGTTCCAGGCACGGTTCGGGATCGGGTGGGCGCGCGAGAATCAGCAGCGCTACGATGAAGCCATCAGTGCCTACAGACAGGTAGTGGCCCGGCACCAAGGTCCCACGGCCGCCCGGGCGCAGTTTCAGATCGGCGAATGCCTCTTCGCCAAGAAGCAGTACGATGAGGCGGTGCGCGAGTTGCTCAAGGTGGACATTCTCTACGCATACCCCGAGTGGAGCGCCGCAGCGCTGTACGAAGCAGGGCGATGTTTCGAGAAGCTCGGGAAGTCGGTGGAGGCACGGGCGCAGTTCAAACAGGTGGCCGAGCAGCACAGTAAGACCCGGTGGGCCGAGCTGGCGTCACGACGACTCTCCGAGATATCCGGTGCCGGGGTGCCGGGGCGATGAGGGTGGTGGCTCTTCGTGAAGAATCAAGAAGCACAGCAGGCACGGAGGATGGAAATCAACCCGAAGGAGCATGACCCGTGAACACAATCTCGATAACCACGTGGGCACTGGCCTTTCTTGGACAAGTTGCCGCAGACGGCGCCGCTAGCGCAGATACGGCCGCTTCCGTGGAGATCCACTCCGTCTGGGACTTTGTGGTCAAGGGTGGGCCGATGATGATCCCCATCGGTCTTTGCTCGCTGGTGGCTCTGACCGTGATCATAGAACGAATGGTCAGCCTGCGCCGGCGGAGCGTCCTTCCCGCTGACTTCCTGCCGGGCCTCAAAAAGGTGCTCGGCAACGGCAATGATGATCGCGATGAAGCGCTGGAATACTGCCACACCAACGGCAGCCCCATTGCCAACCTGTTCGCAGCCGGCATCAAGAGACTCGGTGAGTCTGTTGAGCTGGTGGAGAAGTACATTCAGGAAGCCGCCCAGCGCGAGGTGCTTAAGCTGCGCAAGTATTTACGGGTCCTGGTGGTGATCGCCTCGACCGCACCGCTGATGGGTATCCTGGGTACGACGTTCGGAATGATTAGGGCGTTTCAGACCGTGGCTACTTCCAGTGAGGCCCTGGGCAAAGCCGAACTGCTGGCCAAGGGCATCTATGAAGCGATGATCACCACAGCCGCGGGGTTGCTGGTCACCATTCCAGTTCTGTTCGCCTACCACTGGCTGTCGGCCAAGATCGATCGACTGGTCAGTGAGATGGATCAGGTGACCGTCGAGTTCGTTGAGGAATATGCCCAAGCGCCTCCGGCGGTCGACAAGCCGCCGCCCAAGCTGCACTCCATCGACGAGTCGGAACAAGACGCGGAAAGAGACGAAGAGGAAAGTGAGCCGGCCGCCGTCACCGCGTAAGGACTCGCACGCAACGAAGGAAGTGACACCATGATCATCCAAGCGAACCAGCAGAAGGCGGGTATCTCGATCGAGTTGACGCCGATGATCGACATGGTCTTTCTGCTGCTGATCTTTTTTCTTGTCGCGACAACGTTTCACCAGACCGAGCGCGAAATGCAGATCGCGCTGCCGGTGGCCAGCTCTTCCGCGCCGATTAGCACCATGCTCCAGGAACTGATAGTCAACGTCGACGTCGACGGCCGGATCATCGTCGGAGGGCGAAAACTCGACCCGGACCAACTGCAATCGATGGTCTCCGAAGCCGTGGCGGTCAATCCCCAGCAGAAAGTAACGGTACGCGGCGACCGCCGGACGGCTTATGCGAACATCGTCACGGTTCTGGATATCTGCAAAGGGTCCGGCATTCAAGAACCCTATCTTGATACCGTTCTAACGGACTGACGGATCGTGAGCGAGGAGACGCAGGCAACCGAGGTCCGCAATACCGCACGATGGGGACGGTGGCTTGTCTTTGCGATCGTTCTTGCGGTGCTTGTAGGGATCGGTGTGGCCCTGGTACGCCTGATCCCCGTCACCCATCGGTACTACACGGACGCCGATATGATCAGAACGCCCGCTGAGACCGCGCCGACACGCGACATCCTCTGGCAACCGCCAAAGAAGCTTGCGGAGCTGATCAACACCACAGCCGACGACTACGAACCACGGTTAAGTGCCGACGGCCTGACGCTGTTCTTCGTGCGCGGCAAAGCCGGTGAAAACGCCGACATCTACATTTCAAGACACACGCATGAAGGCTGGACCGAGCCAAAACCACTGGTCGGTGTCAACAGCGAGTACGAGGAATTAGGTCCTGAGCCCTCACCCGACGGGCAATCACTGTACTTCTACAGCGATCGACCAGGCGGACTCGGCGGTTATGACCTCTGGGTTGCCCACCACGGCCGGCAGGGCTGGCAGTCAGCGATCAACCTCGGCCCGTTGGTCAATTCCGAGTTCAACGATTACGGACCCGCCCTGAGTGACGACGGAACGACGCTCTACTTTTCCTCCAACCGCCCGCAGCCGGGCGATGAAACCGAGCCCGATCCCAACGCCTGGCCGGCGACTATCCGCGAGGATCTGTTTCACCGCGACTATGATCTGTATTGGGCCGCTGTCACCGATCGCGGGTTCGGCAAGGCGAAAGCGATTGCGTCATTGAACTCGCCCTATAACGAGGGTGCCCCGGCGGTCAGTTCATTCGGAGATTTCCTGTACTTCGCGTCGGATCGCCCCGGCGGAGCAGGCGGCTTCGATCTGTATCGTTCGCGTCGGTTGCGCGGCGAGCACCAACCACCCGACAGCGCCGGACCGGCCATAAACACCGAAGCCAACGAGCTGGACCCCGGTCTTACCATGGGTGGTTATGGCCTGTATTTCGCCTCTGATCGCCAGGATGATCAAGCGGCGCCGGAGGCACCACGCAAGTACGATCTGTACTACACCACGTCGCGCGAGGTGTTCACCGAGGTGGATCGTGTGCAGCGGCCGCCGATCGATTGGGCGGGTCTGTGGCGACAAATCGGGCCCAACTTGCTGTGGGCTCTGCTGGCCCTGCTGCTTTTGCTACTGTTCCTGGCGTTGCTGCGCGACGTGCGAGGTCGCCGCCTGAGCCTCCTGGCAAAGTGCCTCCTGGCGTCACTGATGGCCCATCTGCTGCTGATGCTGTTGTTCAATGTCTGGGAAGTGACTGCGTCGCTGGCCAGGGAGTTTCGACGGAGCGGCCGCATCCAAATCACGCTCACGTCTCCAGCAAAGGGTGACGCACTGGCCCGTCAGATCCGCGGGCAATTCACCCAGATCGAGACGCCGGCCCCATTGGAAACACCCCGGCAACGTCATGCAGCGTCCACGGAGGTTGAGACCGTGGCTGCGACGGTTGCGCTGACGGTTGAGCGCGGTGTGATGGACGTACAGGATGAACCTGCGACGGATCTGACCGCGGTTGACGCTGCGGTCGAGCAACGTTCACAACGACCCGAGATGCCCGAAGAAATCCTGGAGAGCTACGCGCCCATGACGGTCGAGATGGCCCTTCCCACTGGGCAAGCCCGCGTCGCCGCAACTGAGCCGGAGGCGTCGATGCAGTCCAGCCCGGTACAGACCGAACCGCCACAGCGCCCCTCGGTAGCCGTGGACACAAGCAGACCGGTCGATGCATCCGTCGAGTTGACCCGGATCCCACCGAGCTTTGAGACAAACGATGTACCGCCGGACGCGGATAGTATCGCCGGCGTACTGACCATGCGCGAAGCTGACCCACCACTATCAGTGGTCACAGAAACGGTTCAGACTCCCGAAATGGTTGATTATCCCACACTGACTGATCTATCCCTGCCTGAGACCCCGATCGAGCGCGTGCCCGAGACGACTGAATCCACACTGCAGATCACCGCGCAGCCAACAACGTCCCCAAGACACGAGTTGCCCGACACAACGCTGTCACTGCCATCTGCCGACAGTCCTTTTCATATCGCCCCGGAAGCCACGAGCGCAGCGCCCAACGAGGCGACCTTCGCCGACAGGCCGCTCCCTCAAGACGTGGATGTGTCAGTCTCACCGGCTCCGCCTGACGCAGCCTACGCCGGGCGATACGATCCCGCTTTGCCACCGCTGACAGATCTGGCACTGCCTAATCCCCAAGCGACGGTCGCAGCCGCCACAACGGAATCGATGGCAGAGCCGGCAGTGCAGTCGATGACCCCACCGCGCCGCCAGGCGTCTGCAAATGTGACATCGGAAGTGGTGCCGGCAACACTCGTATCGGTCGACCCGCGACGAGTCGATCCGGCGCCGGACGAGTCGTTGGTAAGAGGCGGGCTGGACCGGCTTCCCCCCGACACAACACCAAGCCGAGCGCCGCGAGACGAGGCGATAGCGAGCACTGCCGAAGCATCCGAGCTACCGGCTGCAGATCTTGCGTTACCACGGTTGGAACAACCGAACACACAGCGCCAAACAGAAGTCGCACCACAGGCCACCTGGCTCGCGTCGAAGACCCTGCGGGCATCGCCTGCGGAACCGATGATGTCCAGTGAGGACGCGTTATCGCCGGCAATCTTCGACGTACCTTCTTCGTGGCGTCATGACACGGAAGAGGCGCCGGATGACCTGCCCCAACTGGCCCTGAACGATTACGACCTCGAACTGTCCGATCGTAAGAGTGCCCCTCTCACCCTGACGGCTCGCGAGCTTGCCGTTCCGGACACACCCGCGCTTGGCTTGAGCCTGCCCACTGAGGTGGTCCCGCCCGCCAACCCCTACGTGCAGCGATCAGCCCCCGACCGATTGTCGATCGTCGAGCGCATGGGCGGCAGTGAGGAGACCGAACGGGCCGTAGCCGACGCCCTGGCATGGCTGGCCAGACACCAAAGCGACGACGGGCATTGGGATGGCAAGGGCTTCGACGAACAGTGCGGAGAGTGCGGCGGAGAGACGGACATCGTCGTGGATCACGCCTTGACGGGACTGGCGTTGCTTTCCTTCTACGGAGCAGGTCATACGCACCTCAGCGACGGTTCCTATAAAGAGAACGTCGAGCGCGGGTTGCAGTGGCTGATCGACCGTCAACGGCCCGACGGCGACCTTCGCGGTGACGAGACCATGTACACCCAGGGTATCGTTACGATTGCCCTATCCGAAGCCTACGGCATGACCGGCGATGCCTCGCTGGCTCAACCGGTTCGATTGGCCGTCCGTTTCATCGACCGGGCACGCAACACCTCTGTAGGTGGATGGCGATATGACCCGGGACAGGTCGGCGATACCTCTGTACTCGGGTGGCAGGTCATGGCACTGAAAAGCGCAAGCATCAACGGCATTGCGACCCCTGCCGCGTCTTTCAAAGCCGCTCGCGAGTGGCTCGATCTGGTCAGTAATTCGTCGCGTCCGGGTTTGTACGCTTATCAGCCTAGACGGCGTTACACGCCGGCCATGACCGCAGAGGGCATGTTCACCCAACAACTGCTGGGCCTGCGTCGTGAGGACCCCCGTATGCAGACGTCGGCCGAGTTCGTCTCTCAGAATCCGCCGGATTGGGAGGCACGCCCCAACACCTATTACTGGTACTACGCGACGCTGGCTTTGTTTCAGCATCAGGGTGAGCTGTGGCATAACTGGAATGAAGAGCTGACCGGGCAACTACTGTCCCATCAACGCAAGGATGGAGCGGCCGCAGGCAGTTGGGATCCGGATGGCGAGTGGGCCGACATCGGTGGGCGAATCTATCAGACGGCCCTTTGCGCCCTGATGCTCGAAGTGTATTACCGGTATCTGCCGTTGTATTCGCTGGACGGTGTCACTGATTCCATCGGCGCCATCCGTGGAGTCGTCAGCGACGCATCCACTGGCACGGCGCTGCCCGGCGCCACGGTGCGGCTCGTACTGCCCGATCGCTCACCCATATCCATCGACACGGGCGCGGACGGCGGATACACGCTCACTGCCCCACAGGTTCCCGATTTCTTCGCCCTGTCTGCGTCCAAGGAGGGTTACGTTCCGTCGACGGCCAACGTCGACTCGGCCATGGTCCAGGGGACGACTCTGGCGGTGGATTTTCAGCTTCTTCCGGAAGACCTGGCCCTGGTGGCGGTCGAGGCTGTGCCGGATGTCCACCATCTCGGCGACGACAACTTCGACGGTACTATCAACAGCCAGTTCCAAAAAAAGAGCGAAGGAGCGGTGTTTGCGGCCGAGTTCGAGCTGAATGACACCCAGTTGCCTCCGTATTTCAACAACGTCGAACTGCGGCTGCTAGCTAAAGGCGTTCAGCGGAGCCACAAGATCCGGATAAACGGTACGGTCCTCGACAGGCGGCTGGACGATGCACCTTCCGACGGGAGCTTCGGTGAGTTCGTCGCCGCGTTCGATGCGTCAATCCTACGCGCCGGTGCCAACACCCTCGAAGTCATCGCCAGACCCAGCAGCAACGACATCGACGACTTTGAGTTCGTCAACATTCAACTTCACCTGGCACCGTAGGCTCGGGCGGGTGGCATGCTCCACGCTTGCGTGGGCATGTTTCAAGCGCCGTAGCATATCATGGCCACGAAGATGTGGCCATGTCACACAGCCCTGAATCGCACCTATTTGCCCGCTCCAAGGGGAAAAAGGGGACCGGCTCCGAGCTCATGGCCGATCACGCCACCGAGAAACGCCTCCGGCGAGGTGCCTGTACCCTTTTTCCACCCGGGAAAAGGGGACTGGCTCGAGCTCATGGCCCGTCACGCCACCGCGAATCGCCCCCGGCGAGGTGCCTGTACCCTTTTTCAACAGGCTCCTAACGCTTCCGGGACAAACGGGGAAAGGGGACTGGCTCCGAGTTCATGGCCGATCACGCCACCGAGAAACGCCCCCGGCTCTCTGCCTGTACCCTTTTTCAACCCGCGCCTCCGCGACAACGGAAAAAGGGGACTGGCTCCGAGCTCATGGCCGATCACACCATCGAGGAGCGCTCCAGGCGAGGTGCCTGTCCCGAATGGCACTGCCGTGTATTTTCGGGCTGGTCGG
>JAUWWQ010000021.1 GCA_030616775.1 Planctomycetota bacterium | reverse complement strand
GCGCCACCGCGCGAGGTTTTCGAAACTCTTGCTGCGATTGGAAGAGATTGAAAAAGTCCCTCAGGTAACGATCCACGCCTTCCAACGGGCCGATCTCGCTGCCTGAAATCTTAGAAACTACTGTTTAGAGCCTATCCCAAAAAGTGTGGCACGGGTTTGCATCCCGTGTACTTCACCGGTTGGAAACCGGTGCCACAGGGGTAAATGGGATAGGCCTTAGGCAGAGCCGACCCGCCGCAGGCGGGGAAAGGTTTACGAGAGAGGGTTTGTGTGGCCCGGAGCGCCACTACCATCCGCTCGTTGCGGCGGCTCGGAGGTTGATCATGCTGTGGGTCACGCCGCCACTTCGCCTGGCGTGAGCACAGCTATTTCGGCGAATCGCTTGAAATCGGAATCGTTGAAGGTCAGCAAGTGGGTCAGGCGGTGATGTAACATGGCGGCAACAATGCGGGCGTCGTGAGCGTTCTTGCCTTTGACTTCATGCCGGGTGACGAGTTCTTCCCAGCGGTCGAAGATGGCGCGTTCATCTCGATAGACGGGAAAGGACTGTTGCAGACGCGTCATCGTAGCGGTCGTGGCGGTGACGGTCATGCCCAGCCCGTTCTGCTCGACTGGTCGAGTGCAGACTACCCAGTACTCATAGATGACTTGTGGGACAACGCAGGGTTCGTCCCCCCTGGAGCGGAGCGTATAAAGAGCTGCGTCTGCGCGGTTGTGGTCCGGGTCCGACTTTTTCGCGAGCCGGATGAGGACGCTCGTATCGGTAAGGACTCTCATTAGCCCCGGTCGCCGTAAATGCTCTCGCGGCTATCGTCGATAAAGCGGTCGCTTTGGGGATGGCTCGATGCCCACGCCCGGACCTGAGCCATCCATTCGTCTGCTGAAAGCTTGATTTGAGTCGACGCGGGACTTCGAACGCGTTGAGGGGCAATCAGAGCGTCGCAACGCAAGAGCCGCTCTATGACCTCTGCAAGACTAGAACCTGCGAGTGGCGCGTATGAGGCAACAAAAGGCAGCACTCGCTGTAGGCGGGACGAAAGGTTGGCGCCGTGTGTCTTCTGGATAGCGTTATCTTGGTCATCCGACGCTGGAACGGTGAATTGGACCTTCCTGTCCCAATTGATGGTGTAGACGTAGGACCCGGATTCCAACTGAACCAGATCATCGGGGGGAGGTGGATTATCTTGCCCTCGATCCTGATGCGGCTCCGGCGTTTCAGTGTTGTTGGGCCAAGGACGCTTAACTGTGTTCGTCCCAGGACGCGCTTTTGCTTCGAGAACGTTCGCCATGCTCAGCAACCTGCTATCGGGTGCCAGGGAAGTAGAGCCCAAGAATACTATCGAGTTCAGCCGCGGCCGCGAGGAAGAACTTTTTGATCTCTGCCTCGCCAAACTCTTTCTTAGACGCTTCCTCTGCCAAAGTGTTCAGGTCTTGCTCGAATAGGACAATCAGCTTCTCGTCCCCGTCTCCTGACAGTTTTCCGGTCTTGCTCCTCGCCCAGGAGTTGACCATGAAATCACTTGCGAGTGTGAATCTCTTATGTGCGTGCAGCTCGAAGTTCTCTGGGCGGTTGAGTGGTGCCTTGTCCCATCGATCCTTGCAGAAGTGGCGGGCCAGGAACAGTCCGGGTCTCTCATGCACTGAGAACCGCGTTGCCAATGCGGCAAGGCGTGCAATCCGGGGACTCAACAGAGCAGCGTATTGGAGGAGGATCTCGACGGCCTTTCCGAAAAAGTCGCCAAGAGCCACGGGCGCCGCAGTAGACTTGGTCCGACGCCAATAGACATTAACACGAGCCGGAGAGAACTCGCATCGCCATTCGTGCGATTTGCTTTCGAGGATGATTCGCGGGACTTCGAGTGGAGCGCCCTCGGGTACCGGCGGTAAGATGGTCGGCTCGCCGTCGAAAAGCGTGGCTAGCGATGGATAGAGATCCCTCATGACCTTGCTCACGGCGAGGTCACCATCTGGGGTGAAGACCGTTGCCTGGCACGATGCAAGCTCGAAGCCGCTAGCTGTCAGTTCTTCCACGTGGGGTCAACCTTCCTCGAAGGACCGGATCTAGCTTATAGCCGGGAGAGGCCTCGATCAAGCGACGGTATTCGTGGGCGATGGTCCCAGAACCGGAACAGAAGGCTCCGGTTCCGGGCCTTGACGGCTCGTTCGCGGCGCAAAGTGGCCGCAGAACCGAGAACCACAGCTGCCCTGCCGACGAGCGATCCGGGCGAGCTGAGCTTTCCGTCGATCGACACGCGTACGCCGTACGTGGCCGACCGACTACCCGGCGCACACTCCCGCGCAGACCGCCGGCTGCGGCGCATTGGCGCATCGCCTCGACGCGTTCCCCCGGCGTGGGAGTGTTGATCTCGAACTGAGCGCAGACCTCCGGCGGATTGAGACTCCAAGATTATGTTACTCGTCCTCCGTGTTCGAGGCCTATCAGGTTCCGGATACAGTGTGTACGGTTCGATAAAGACCATAAATGGGCGCCCGACTACGGAGCGCTCATCAAAACCATCGGTTGTCACCTTGAAGATGGGGAAACGGGCAAGCTGGGGACAATAAAAGGCGTGCGGCACCCCGAAAAACTTTGGCGCGGTCAAAGGGTGCCGCAGCGAGTGGAAGCTTGGTTGTCATTGGGACTCGGTAATCGTGCGGCAACGCACATTGCCGCGATCATCGCAGACCCACTACATAATATATCGGCATAATCCAAAGTGTCAACAATGGTCCGCGGAACGTTCACGGGCACGGGGGGAGAGCAGACTCGCCCTGTCACCCCGGGCGGCATATATCCGCGTGCAGAAACCGTCTCTTGCGCCCCACATGATGCCACGCAACCAGGCAACAGAGTCGTCGTTGCAGCGGGCTTCGCGGCGCATAGAGGGATCTGCGGCAAGTGTTGCTGTAATTTCCCTCTTGAATATGGGCCCGGCTGAGCTGCAAAGCGCTTGACAGGAGGCCTCCCAGGTCAACGGCAGCCGGTACGCCGAGGTCGTGGTTCGGAGGTACCTTCCGTAACGTATTCCAACATAGGAAGTTACAGATGGTGCACGGACGTCGAGGGCTCGGCACGATGCCAATCTGCCCGTCCCCAAGAAGGTGGCGTGGAGATGGTTTCAGGGATACCTGCCGCAAGGTGGGCCAAAGCTAGTGCTCCGCTGCCCGCCGCTGAGGATTGAGTGCCATCGGCCAGGCGTAGCCCACCCGTGTATTGAGGGCGTGGGACACGAGCAAATAAGTTTTCCCATGCCACTCCAGCGAATTTGATCCATTAACTCGCACGTCACAGAGCACTAGGGCAGGCGTACTGACAACAGCCCCGGAAGCCGCGACGATCAACGAAACAACCACGTAGTGCAGACGCCTCCGGCCATTGAACTGGTCTGGCCTCTCTTGAGAATACAGCGCTTAGTCCGGATTCGCAGGATGACCAGATCGTCTTGGAACGAGGAAGTCGCCTTGTCGGCAATGACCGATAAGGCGGCGTGACGTCCGCCTCCGTGAGGTGGAAGGTGACAGGACCCCGCCAGAGAATTAGCGACTAATGGTGGGAAGCGCCTCAAGATGGAGCATTAGTATTCCCATAGCCAATAGGTGCACCGTTGTCTCGTTGCCTTTAGTGTTCCAAGTGGGCGCTCCCCGGCACTTGCAGGGCGAGTCGTGGAATGTCGGGGGCGACGCGCCGATACAGGGGTACCACCAGCGTGACAGGGCGCGCGGCGTGAGTTGCTGAGCGCGTAGAGCGGTGCTAGAATTGACAGCGCGCGGGGCAGGCTTTTCTAGGCCCGGTAACCGCCGGCGTCGCGGCCGGTGGGGGTGAGTACACATGTGGCGGGTCTGCTACGTAGACGCAGGAGATAAGCGGTAGATGTTTGAGCGGTTTACCGATCGCGCTCGCAAGGTCATGGCGCTGGCCAATCAGGAGGCACAGCGTTTCAACCACGAGTATATTGGCACGGAGCACATCCTTCTCGGCCTGGTCAAGGAGGGTTCGGGCGTCGGGGCAAATGTGCTCAAGAACCTTGATGTTGATCTGCGCAAGGTGCGGCTGGAGGTGGAGAAGCTCGTCAAGAGCGGCCCTGAGACGGTGACCATGGGCAAGCTTCCCCAAACGCCGCGCGCCAAAAAGGTGATTGAGTACGCGATCGAAGAGGCCCGCAACCTCAACCACAACTATGTCGGCACGGAGCACTTGCTGCTCGGTCTGCTTCGTGAGCAGGATGGTGTCGCGGCCCAGGTACTCATGAACCTCAACCTCCGGCTGGAAGACGTTCGCGAGGAGGTGCTGAACCTTCTCGGGGCGAGCGAGGAGCCGGAAGAGGTCGGGGCGGTGATGCCCGGTGAGCAGAAAAGGGGCAAGAGCAAGACGCCGGCGCTGGATTCATTCGGGCGGGATCTGACCGAGATCGCCCGGCAAGGCAAGCTCGATCCTGTCATCGGGCGGATGAAGGAAATCGAACGCATCATCCAGATCCTCTGTCGGCGCCAGAAGAATAATCCGGTGCTCTTGGGTGAAGCTGGTGTCGGCAAGACGGCGATCGTCGAGGGCCTGGCACAGCGCATTGTGGGCAATGATATCCCCGAGCTTCTCGCGGATCGTCGCATTGTCGTGCTGGACCTTGCCATGATGGTGGCGGGCACGAAGTATCGCGGCCAATTCGAGGAGCGGATCAAAGCGGTGATGAACGAAGTCCGCCGAGCGGGGAATGTGATTCTATTCATTGACGAACTGCACACGCTTGTCGGTGCCGGCGGCGCGGAGGGGGCGATCGACGCATCCAACGTTCTCAAACCGGCCTTAAGCCGCGGAGAGATTCAGTGTATCGGCGCCACCACGCTCGACGAATATCGCAAGTACGTCGAAAAGGACACGGCGCTGGAGCGCCGATTCCAGCAGATCATTGTTGAGCCGCCGACGAATGAAGAGACGATGCAGATCCTCAAGGGATTGCGGGATCGGTATGAGGCTCACCATCGCGTGCGGATCACCGACACGGCGCTGGAGCACGCCGTCGAGCTCTCCGCCCGGTATATCCCGCATGTGCAGCCTGATAAATCCATCGACGTGATGGACGAGGCCGGTGCCCGTGTCCGTTTGAAGTCGATGACCAAGCCGCCGGACCTGACCGAGCTCGAGCGTGAAGCGGAGAAGCTCAGCGCGGAGAAGGATGAGGCGGTCAAGAACGCCGACTATGAGCGCGCCGCCCAGATTCGAGATCAGTTCGACTCCATCAAACTCAAGAAACGGCAGCTCCAGAAGGAGTGGCGGGACCGCAGCAAGGAGATCGACGGAGTGGTCGACGAAGAGGTGATCGCCCAGGTAGTGGCTACGATGACGGGTATCCCGCTGACGCGTATGGGCCGGGACGAGGCCGATCGACTCCTGGCTCTCGAAGACGAACTTCACAAACGGGTCGTCAGTCAGGATGAGGCCGTCGGCGCAGTCGCCCGGGCGGTTCGTCGCAGCCGCAGCGGACTGAAGGATCCCAACCGCCCGATGGGCAGCTTCGTTTTCATCGGACCTTCGGGTGTGGGCAAGACATATCTGGCCAAGTGTCTGGCGGAGTTCATGTTCGGTGATCCGGAGGCATTGTTCGTGCTGGATATGTCCGAGTACATGGAGAAGCACAATGTCTCGCGCCTGATCGGTGCGCCGCCGGGTTATGTCGGGTACGAGGAAGGCGGCCAGCTAACCGAGCGGATTCGTCGTCGTCCCTACTCGGTGATTCTGCTCGATGAGATCGAGAAGGCCCATCCCGACGTTTTCAACATGCTGCTGCAGATAATGGAGGAAGGCCGCCTGACGGATTCCTTCGGGCGTCATGTCGATTTCAAGAACGTAGTCGTGATCATGACCAGCAACGTCGGCGCCCACAGGATCACCCACCAAGACGAGTTCGGGTTCGGCAAGCGCGACGAAGAGGTCTCCTATGAGAAGATGAAGGAGATGCTCAAGACGGAGTTGGACGACCATTTCCGCCCGGAGTTCCTCAACCGCCTCGATGAGGTCATCGTGTTCCGCAAGCTCACCCATGACAATATGGTGCAAATTGTGGATCTGGAGCTGGAGAAACTCGCCGGCCGGATGAGGGGCAAGGGAGTCGAGCTCGAAGTGACGCGAGAGGCCAAGGATTTCCTTATCGAGCACGGCACGGATGAGAAATTCGGCGCCAGGCCGCTACGTCGGGCGATCGGGCATCACCTCGAAGATCCGCTGTCCGAATCGATGCTGCGTGGGGAGTTTTCCGGCAAGAACAAGGTTATGGTCTCGGTCAAGGAGGCGGCGTCGGAGGATGAAGTGCCGTCACTGCTCGTTGAAGGTGTGCTAGTCGAAAGCAAAGAAACTGACGAAGCCGAGGCAGTCGGCGCCGGCCACCCCGACGAAACATAGACTCATCGGTCACATTTCCTAATGACCTGCCTGCTGTAGACGCTCTCGATCGGTGAGCGTCAGGCCCGCGTAAGAAGTTGTGCCGTGCTCCGCGATGCCCTCTGATTGCGCGTACAAGGGTGCGATCTGGTTGTCGGGGGCGGTTGGCAGAGATACAATTGTATTGCTACCGAACGCACGAGCGTTCGGATGGTCGGTGCGAGGTCAGCGTTGACTCTTGCCGGCTGATGGGTCATCCCTGTTCGGCGATTCTCATGGCCTGCAAGTACCAACCCGGCGTCAGGCGGTGTGTGGGCATTGCGGCGGCGATATGCGCTGCAATGATCGTACTCGCAAGGCCCAACGCCGCCTACGGGGTGATCGAAGTCAACGTCACGCGGGTCGGGTTCCCGACGTTGCAGGCCGGGGAGGTGGTCCGCAGTGGTGCATGGGTGTCGATTATTGTTGATCTGTCACTGATCGATCAGCAGAGCTTCGACGGCTACGTGCGTGTTGGCCAGTTCGATAACGACGGTGACGAGTGCTACGACAGTGTCAGCGTGCATCTTCGCGCCGAGACCGGCGGTACCCAGCGGATTTATCTATATGCCCTGGCCAATCCACAACGAAATCAAGGTCGATTCGTCGTCGAACTGTTCAGCGATGATGGTGAGGCCGTCCAGGTCCTCTGCCAGGGCGAGTTGACCTACCAGGCCGAGTCCGCCCGACAACCCTCCATAGTCTCGGACGATGCGATCCTGATCCTCTCATTGTCAAGCGGGGCAATCGGGCGCGTGCAGGAGCTGGTGGGCCCGGATCAACTGGATCTATACACCCGCCCAATCCACATTGGACACATGAGCCCGACCGATCTACCCGAGCTTTGGATCGGCTTGGAGACGGTGGACCACATCGTCTGGGACGATGCTCGCCCAGAGGAGCTCACTGACCGACAGATCGGCGCACTGCTCGAATGGGTTCGGCAAGGCGGGACGCTGTTGATCGCCGCGGCGCGCACGGCGGGATCGCTCAAGCTCGTAAAGTCAATAGACGCGGTTTTGCCCGTAGACTTAGGCGAGGTCGTTCCCGTGGACAACCTGCCACACGTGCGACAAGCGCTACTGTCGGCACGCAAGGAAAGAAAAAGGAGAGGAGAGGAGGACGACACCTGGTGGGAGACCCCATTCCCCGCCCCTGTGTCTGTCGTGCAATGTGCGCTGCGTGACGGGGCCTTGCGCATCCCCGACAACAAGTACAATCAATCCAACGTCGTATCGCGCCGCCAAGTTGGCCGGGGATTCGTCATGTTCTTGGCCGTCACTTTGAAGGACTTGCTCGGTGCCGGGGGCAGCGCCGTGGACTTTTTCCGGAAATTGTTCCATCTGACTGTGTTGGAAGAGTCCGACTTGGGCCGGCCGGACCTGAAGCCGTTGTTCCCGTACGTGGTCAGTGCGGTGGGTTTCGCCCGCTCGGGCAGTTTTTACCTGCTGATCGCGGGCGTTTTCTCCGCTGCATACGTCCTCATCGCCACCTCCGGGACCTGGGCGTTACTCGGTGCAAGGGGACGACGACACCACAGTTGGAGCGCATTTGCGGTCGTGGGGGTGGCGGCCAGTGTTCTGAGCGTCCTGGCTGTGAACTCCGTGCGAGGTTTTGGTGAGACCCTTCACCAGATATCCATCCTGGATGCCAAGGCGGGGGAGGCTTACGGCTACGGCACGGTGTTTTTCGGAGTCAAGACGGGAACGGACAGGGAACTCGATTTCTGGCTTCCCTCAGACCCGCTGGGTGCGACCGAGCCGGGTCGGACGGACTGTTTTCTAAGGCCAATCCCTGTGGGAAGCGATCCAGCCGAGGCCAGCTCCAGCTTTGCCGATCCGGAGGAGTATCGCCTGCTGCCGGCGAATGCGGTAGTGGATGACGTGCGTGTCCGGGCAACGCTCAAGCGATTCGAAGGGCGATGGGCGGGGGCACTGGGCGGCATGGTGACCGGCGACATCACGGTACGCGGCTCTGACATCATGGAAGGCAGCTATATCATCAACAACCTTGGTGTGGACTTGACGGACTGCTACTTGCTCCAGACAGCGTTGGATATCCCCCGCATGGCAGCACCCCGAGCCACGGCGATTTATGCCTATCCGATCGGGACGGTTCCCTCCGGCAACAGGAGATTCGATCTCACTCCAGGGGAGTCCCCTGAGGAAGGCGAGGAGACCGGTACCGAGGTTAAGGCGCGCCCGACCCTCAAGGAGGCTCAAGAGAGGTGGGGAGCCAAATTCCGCAGCGTCTTCTCCGGTGGCGGTTATACTTGGGGCTCCGGCGGCGAGCTTGTGCTGGGGCAGGAGAAGAACGCGCTGTTGCTGTTGTCGACGGTCGGGGAACATGATCCGAGTGCGGAGGCTGGCTTGTTCGGGGTGGCGACCTGGTCCCGTGACCGGCTCCGCCAGTTGGATATGCGGGAGCACCTGCGGCGTGACACGATGATACTGATCGGGTTTGCGGACGACCCGGGCCCCATTCGCCTGTTCCGCCGTACGGGCGACCGGGATTACCAGATACTCAATCCTGATCCGGACAGGTCGTGGACGATGTATCGGATTCGAATTCCAGTTACCGTGTTCGAGGAGCCGGAGAAGGACGAGTACGAGGAAGAGATCGACAAGCGCATCCAGTAGAAACGGATCGGGGCGCATACTTTGATAGTCGAGACGATCAATCTGACCAAGCGCTACGGCAGGCTGACGGCCCTGAATAATCTGCACCTCAAGATTCAGGAAGGGGAGTGCTTCGGATATATCGGCCCCAACGGCGCCGGGAAGACGACTACCATCAAGATTCTGGCGACGCTGCTGCAGCCGACCTGGGGCGAGGCCCGGATCTGCGGGCACGTCATCGGCTATGAGTCCCGCAAGATTCGCCCGCTGATCGGGTATGTGCCGGACTTTTTCGGCGCTTATGAGGACATGGTGGTCCAGGAATACCTGGAATTCTTCGCCAGTGCCTACAACATCACCGGCAAGCAGCGCACGCGCGTGGTGAACGACGTTCTCGAACTGACCGACCTGGTGTACAAACGCGACGCGCTGGTCGATTCACTCTCGCGCGGGATGAAGCAACGGCTGAGCATCTCCCGCGTTCTATTGCACGACCCCAAGGTGCTCTTGCTGGATGAACCGGCCAGCGGGCTTGATCCGCGGGCCCGCATCGAAATCCGTGAGCTGCTCAAGGAACTGCACCGGATGGGCAAGACCATCATCATCAGCTCCCACATTCTCCACGAACTTGCCGAGCTGTGCACCACGGTGGGCATCATTGAACAGGGTGAGTTGCTGTACCACGGCCCGCTCGAAGAGATCATCCGGCGGGCCCGCACCGGCACCAAGCTGCATATTCGGGTCACCGAACAGCAGGACCTGGCCGCTTTGCTGCTGCAACGGACCAAGGGGGTGAGGAGCGTGGATCAGCGCGACAGCGCCCTGGTGGTCGAGCTTGAGCACCAGACCCACGATTTTAGCGGCATTGCCCGTGTCCTGCTGGACAACAACTTCAAGATCCACGAGATCAGGGAGGAGGACGTCAACCTGGAGACGGCGTTCATGCGACTGACCAAAGGCATGGTGCAGTAGCGAGTGCGAATTACGAATTACAAATTACGAATTACGACTTGCGAGAAGTGACTGACAGGGTCTGGAGTCGTATGTGGCTTGGGGGAGTCGAGTGGCTTTGACGAAGCGTGCGATAGCTCGGGGAGCGTCATCTGGAGTCGCTGCACCGCCCGATATTGTGGAACGGACAGCGTCATTCGCCGATCGTGTCGTTCGGCTGTCATTATCACTTCCGAACAATGTGGCGGGATGGGAGATTGGCAGACAGCTCGTACGAGCCGGAACGAGTGTTGGAGCGAACGTGGAGGAAGCCCAGGGCGGCGAAAGCACCGCCGATTTCCTTCACAAGATGAGAATTGCGAGAAAAGAGTGTCGGGAAGCGCGATACTTCCTGCTTCGGATTGCGAATGCCGGACTGGTCTCCCGTGATAGGCTGAACGATATCATTGACGAAGCCGACCAGCTCGTCCGCATTCTGACAGCGATTATTCGCAATACCGGCAAGTAACTCCTTGTGTTCAGGATTCTATGGTTTGTAATTTGTAATTCGTAATTTGTAATTGGTTACCCATGAATCGTGTTCTTGCCAAGTTGTGGCTTTGGCTCTGGCATTTACTGCCGGCGAACCCGATTCTGGTGCGCGTGGTGTACGGTGCCTCCCGGCGATCGCGGCATCTGTATCTTCGCGTCGGCTACCTCAGCATACTGCTTCTGGTGGTGCTATCGTCGCTGGTCATCTCGATGAGCGCGCCGAGTGCATCGCTTACGGAACTGGCCAAGGGGGCATCGCAAACGTTCGCACTGGCGTCGATGGCCCAGCTCGCCCTAATGTGTTTTTTGGCTCCGATCTTTACAGCCGGGGCCATTACCCAGGAACGCGACGCTCAGACATTCAGCATTCTTCTGGCCACCCCGCTCTCCAACGCCCAAATAGTGTTCGGCTCACTTATCAGCCGGCTGTACTTTGTGATCATGCTGCTGATTGCGGGCCTGCCGATCTTCCTGACGACCATGGTGTACGGTGGTGTCACCACTTCGCAGGTTGTGCAGAGTTTCGCGCTGTCCGGCTCGACGGCGATTCTCACCGGGGCCATCGCCATTTTCATTGCGATGATCGGAGTGGGCACACGGCGGACGATCTTCTCGTTCTACATGGTGATCGCGCTGTATCTGCTCAGCGCTTATCTCTTAGGGCAGTGGAGTCGGACATGGGTGGAGGCCTCGCCTGCGAATATCGGCGGGGAGAGGATGAGTTGGCTCACCCCGCTGCACCCTTTTCTGGCCCTGGAGGTCGCCCTCAATAAGGTCTATGCCCCGCCGTACAGTCGTCTGGGCAATCATCCTTCGTTGATCCGTTATGCGCTGGCTTACCCGTCGGCAGTTTATGTAGCCTGGACGAGTGGGGTAGCACTGCTGCTTACTACGGCGAGCATCTTCTTCGTACGTCGCGGGGCAAAGACCGGCGAGACCACGTTGATAGGTTCCCTGATCGACCGTTTCCGCCGCCGGCCGTCGGGTGAGCGGACGCGCCCGCCTCGTAATGTCTGGAACAACCCGGTGGCGTGGCGAGAGGCCAAGACCCGCGCATCGGGCGGCCGCCTGATGCGTCTGGTGATCATCGCCGGCGGCTTTGCCGGGCCGATGTCGCTTTTTCTGTATTATCTGCGAGACGGTATCACGGTGGACCAGGTTCCTCGCTGGCTGGCTGCACTGGTCATCATTCAGTTCGCCCTTGCCCTGCTCATCGCGACCAATACAGCCGCCACGTCAATGACCAAGGAGAAGGAATCCAAGGCTTTGGACCTGCTGCTCTCCACGCGGCTGACCAGCAAGTACATCTTGTGGGGCAAGCTGCGGGGACTGGTGAGCTTCGCCATGCCGCTTCTGGCCGGTCCCGTGATCGTCTTGTTGATGTTTGGGGTTTACGGTCTTGCCGGTGATGATTCACCGCCGGCCGTCTGGCTGGAAACCGGCGTCGAGTTGGCGGTGTTGTTGGTGGTCTACACGGCGGCAGCATGCCTCCTGGGTTTATACGTGTCACTAAATGCCACCAAGAACGTAACCGCCGTGATGTACAGCGTGGGGCTGATGATTCTGGGTAGCGGCATTACGTCCATGCTGGTATTTGCCTTCGTCAATGCGTCAGGTGCCGAATTCGGTGCATTCCTCGCGCCATTCGCGCCGTTTACCTCGATCAGGTTCCTGGTCGATCCATCCGAGCTTTTCACCTCGCGGAGGGAATTCGCCAATGGGGCCGTGGCGGTGCGTTTTGCCGCGCTGATCGGTAGTGCCATCGCAGCCGGCCTGTATGTCGTGATCGTCTGGCGCGTCTATACGTCCCTGGTGCGCAACTTCGACATGACCCTGCGGAAGCAGTCGGGAACGTAGAAACGTCGAAACGTCGAAACGTCGAAATGGGTGTGGCGAGTCACTGGTAGCCCAAATCCTGGAGATCGTCTTCAGACAACCCGAAGTGGTGACCGACCTCGTGGAACACGGTCTTGCGAATCTGCTGGATGATCTGCCGGTGGGTGTGGCAGCGGCGTTCGATGTTGTGCTGATAGATTATGATGCGATCGGGCAAACGCCCGCTGTGCTCCACGCTGCGGCGGGTAAGCGGCGTCCCCCGATACAGGCCTAGAAGTGTTCGGGGATTGCCGATGCCGACCTCTTTACAGGTGCGGGCGTCTGGTATGGGCTGAACGTCGACCGCGACCTCACGCATGCAGGCAACGAGCGGTTCCGGGATGACATCCAGTGCTTCGCAGACCAGATCGGCGAACTCACTTTCGGACAATCGCATGGCCATTACGGGTTCCGGTTCGTAGGCGTCGGGGCTGTAGCTCCGAGTGGCCATCCCCCTCGGGCCAGTTTAGGATAGCAATCCGAGGTGTGAAACCATAGTCTGTTATGGATTCACCGGTATGCGGGCCTCAGCCTTGACGGATACGTGGACGGATGGAGCGACAACCCCCTCACTTCCCCTTGCTGAGGGGCTGTAGGGGGCTATGGCGGAGCGCCCTGTCACCCGTTAACCTGACTCTCACCCCGGGCTCGCCCGCGCGTTGCCGGCGTACCGGCGCGGAGGTTTGTATGATGCATACCGCAAGTTCCAGGCAGTTGATGGCGGTGACGGTGTATGCGACGGCCTTCGGCCTTCTGGCAGGTATGGCTGGCTGTGCACAGCCGAGTCTGCTGATCACACCGGTTAGCAAGCGGCGCGACTTGGTCGAAACAGAGCTATGGCGGGAGTCGTGGTGGGCGTTGGACAAGATCGCCCTTATCAGCGTCACGGGAACTCTCACCAACACGCACAGACGACAGCTTTGGGGCGAGGGGGAGCATTCGGTAAGCCTGTTGCTCGAGCAGCTCGACAAGGCCCGGCGGGACCGTCTGGTCAAGGGCGTTGTTCTGCGTATCAGCTCGCCGGGCGGGACCGTGGTGGCCAGCGAGCTGATGCATGACGAAATCACCCATTTCAAGAAGAGCGGCAAGCCGATCATCGCGGTGATGATGGACGTAGCCACGAGCGGGGCCTACTACATCGCCTGCGCGTGTGACGAGATTCTGGCACAGCCGTCAACCGTTACCGGCAGCATCGGCGTCATCATGCAGACCTTCGACGTAACCGGCACGATGAATCTGGTCGGCGTAAAGAGCGATGCGATCACCTCCGGCGAGTTCAAGGACATCGGCTCACCGTTGCGTAAGATGCGGCCCGAGGAGCGCGAGCTGTTTCAACATGTGGTCAACGACATGTATGAACGGTTCGTCGATGTCGTCGTCGAAGGACGGTCCGATCTGGATGAAGCCGCCGTCCGACGGCTGGCTGACGGCCGAATCTATACGGCGACACAAGCGCTGGAGGCAGGCCTGATCGACCGGATTGCGAACCTGCGCGAAGCCGTCGGCATGGTCAAGGAGCGGATCGGCTCAAAACGGATCCGCTTCGTCACATACACGCGCCCTTTCGGCTACCGTCCCAACTATTATGCGCAAACGCCCTACGCCATCGGCGACATCAACCTCCTGAACATCGATGTGCCGGGCTGGCCTTACCACACCACACCGCAATTTCTGTACATCTGGGCGCCAGGCGCATATTGACTCGCTTAAGCTTTCCTCCGACGGGTGGCATGACCAAGCGCGGCGCCGCCATGAGCTAGGCATGCTTCTTGATCTCTGGTGCAAGAATCCTTTCGCTGGTGCGAGAATCATCGCTGGTGCGAGAATCATCGCTGGTGCGAGAATCCTTTCTCGCACCATACCTCCATTGTCAAGTGGACCGAGAAGGGATTCTCGGTCCAGCGAAGTGAAGGGATTCTCGGTCCAGCGAAGTGAGGGGATTCTCGGTCCAGCGAAGTGAAGGGATTCTCGGTCCAGCGAAGTACTCGTAAGCAGCGTACAACATGCCGGCGTCCGTCTTCGACGGACATGCCACCCCATTAATTGAGAGCTGTCGGAGCACTAAACCGGCGGTCATCGGGGAACTCCTAATCTGGTACGTGTATTGACAAGTGCTGTATGTCCCATGGTTGGCGCTGGGCTGCGACGCCAGCGGCCGATAATGGCTGCCATCTGAGGCAGCAACTGTTCGCCCTGCAGCTTGAAGCACGTTAGAATCAAGGGGCTTCTGGAGCGATCCGGACCGCAGATGGCCGATTAGACTCATCGGAGCGAGTGGCCGGGGCACCCTTCAGTGGTCATGTGCCGCGTGGATCGGGAGTTGCCACGGTGAGCCGCGTTTAAGGAACCTTGGAGATCGGAGTTCTGGCTGTATCGCCCCTAGGTGTTGGATCCGGTAACCTCGGCTTTCATTGATGAACCGTCGCCATGTTTCTTGTGTGGTTTTCCTGTGGCTGTTGGCGGGTCTGTCTGCCGCGGTGCAGACGCCCGTGGAGCCGCTGACAGGCCCCGTCGAACAGCCCGTCGGCCCCCTTGAGCAGCCTGTCGTTCCGGTCGACGAACCTTTCAGCCCACTCATGCAGCCTCTCACCTCGGTCGAGCGGCCCACCGGCCCGGTTGAATCGTGCGTGACCACCGAGTGTCACACCAAGGAGATGGCCGGCCGGGTCCTCCACGGTCCGACGGCCCAGAAGCAGTGTGAGGCGTGCCATGTCGTAACCGATCTGCAAAAGCACACCTACGGGCTGATTGTCCCCAAAACCGAGCTGTGCAGCTACTGCCACACGCAGTCCGAGCGCACCGTCGTCCATAAGCCCGTTACCGATAAGGAGTGCGACAAGTGCCACGACCCGCACGGGAGCGATTATCGATTGCAATTGCTCGGTGACCCGTCGGGCACACTCTGCTTCCCCTGTCACAAGCCGGAGGAGTACGGGGGCATACGGTACGTTGATGGGCGTATGGAGGTCGTCGGCGATTGCAGCGTCTGTCACGAATCCCACTCGTCGTGGATGCCGATGCTCCTGCCCAAGGAGGTGCAGCAACTCTGTCTGTATTGCCACGAGGACCTCCGTTCTCGCCTCGAACTGATTGGCCGTTCGCACGCCCCGGTCATGGATGGACGTTGTTTGGACTGCCATGACGCCCATACTAGGGAGCACCCGGGGCAACTACGGGAGGGCCCACAGAAGCTGTGCTATTTGTGCCACGAGCACGATGATATTCGAAAGCTCGTCGAGACCTCCCCGTTCGTTCACGGCGCCTTGACCACCGAGGAATCCTGCAACGCCTGTCATGCCGGGCACGGCAGCGTGCTGCCCAGCCTGCTCTCCAAGCTGGAGAAGACCCTTTGTCTTTCGTGTCACAACGAGCTGTTACGCACGGACGACGGTCGGGTGCTCACCGACATGGCCTATCTGCTCAAGGAGAACCCCCGGCATCATGGTCCGATCCGTGAGGGACAGTGCACGCCGTGCCACGAGTCACACGCCTCGACGCGTTACGCCCGGTTGGCCGGCGATTATCCCGAGTCGTTCTACGCTCCGTTTGACGTCAAGTCATATGCTCTGTGTTTCGAGTGTCACATTGAACAGCTCGTGGTCGCAGAGCAGGGCATAGGCGTTACCGAGTTTCGTGATCAGGAGCGCAACTTGCATTTCGTTCACGTCAACAAGGAGTTTAGGGGCCGTACCTGCCGGGCCTGTCACGAGATGCACGCATCGTCCAGGCCCTTCCATATGCGCGAGACGGTGCCGTTCGGCCCGCGCGGGTGGCAGATCGAGATTAACCACACGAGACTACCTGATGGTGGAAGGTGTGCCCCGGGCTGCCATGAGTCGCGTTCCTACGATCGAGGTAAAGGTGAAATGCCCAAGGCGCCACGGGCGGGCTTGAAACCGGAGAAGCTTGAAGAGTGATATCAGCGGCTGTCGGAACTTTAGGATGTGTACACTTGCCTACCGTTGAGGATGATGGGAGACGCCGAGGCGAGTGGTAGGTCGAACATGAACGATACAAACGACAAAAACGACGCCGATCAGATCGGCTCTCCGGCGGACGGTAATCGCCGGCGGTTTTGCCAGGTTGCCATCGGCGGAACGGCCGCTGTGTCTGCCGCAGCCGTCGGCTACCCGATCGTTGCGTTTCTCCGGCTGCCGAAATCGTTGGGTCCTATGGAGTTGATGGAGGTCCCGTTGGAAGAGTTGGTGGAAGGCTACGCCTATTGGGGCGAGCACCGGGGCAGTCAGATCGTGGTCGTGAAGTTGAAGGACGACATCCGGGCCTTTGATGGGACATGTCCACATCTTGGCTGCATAGTCCAGTGGGAAAGCGCCAGTCAGGGTTTCAAATGCCCCTGCCATAACGCTGCGTTCGACGATCTGGGCAACCCGATTGCCGGGCCGGTGAACATGCCCCTTAGGCGCGTCGAGTTCGTCGTGGAAGAGGACGTGCTCAAGATTCGCGACCAGGGCGGGAGGGCGTGAGGCCAAAGGTATAGGAATGGCGTTATTACGGGCCATCTATAAGGGACTCGACGACCGCTATCAACTCACGCCCTTCGTGGAGAAGAACATCACCAGGAAGTGGGTCCCGCGCACGCTCGGTTGGGCGGGCTGTTTCGGAGGACTGGCGTTCCTGCTGTTCGTGATCCAGGTGTACACGGGCATTCTCCTGCTGATCTACTACAAACCGGATCCCGCCCGGGCCTGGGACTCGGTGACCTTCATCAAGAGCAACGTTCCGATGGGTTGGCTGATTCAGCGTGTTCATGCCGTCGGCGCCGACGTGATGATCGTGTTGGTCTTGATGCACATGGCCCGCATTGCCTACTACAAGATTTACCGGTCCCCGCGCGAGTTGCACTGGTTGTCGGGCATAATTCTTCTCTCCTTGACTGCGGGGATGGCGTTTACCGGATATCTGCTTCCCTGGACCAATCTCAGCTATTGGGGGGCGAGCGTGGCGACTGAAATTCCCACCGCCATCCCGGTTATTGGTGAGCAGATTTCGATCTGGGCCCGGCGCGGACCAAACATCTCCGGGGAGACCTTGGGCTTCTTCTTCGCCATGCACATTTGGGTGCTGCCGGGTGCTGCCGTAATATTTATGGGGATCCATTTTACCATGATCCGTCGGACCGGGATTTCGAAACCGCTGTAAGCGGTATTGGGAGTGAACGAGCGTGGCGGTTGACTATCGCAAACAATACACGCCGGAGCAACTCGAACCCTTCTGGCCGAACGAGATCATGCGCATGGCCGTTGTCACGCTGTGCACGCTGGCTGTCATCACGGTCCTGGCCGTTCTTCCCGTTATTCTGGATCATTGGGACCTGGGGCATTGGATCGAGGAGTCGGAGCCGGCCAACCCACGAGCCACGCCCGCCCACCTCCGGCCCGAGTGGTATTTCCTTGCGGCCTATCAGTATCTCAAGCTGCCCCCGCAGGAGTTGCTGGGCATGTCCGGCAAGACGATCGGTGTGCTTTCGCAGGGGTTGATTGCACTTGCCGTGGTCCTGGTTCCGCTGTGGGCGCGTCGTTGGTCGCATAGACCGCCGGGTGCGCTTCATCGATTTTTGGTCACGCTGGTCATTGTGCTGTTCGTGGCGTTTACGCTTTGGGCTGCCTGGCCGCCGTCGATTCCGATGATCTTCATGTCGTGCCTGGTCGTGGCTTTGTTCTACGTGCTGTTGGCCCGCGAGCGTCGCAAAATTCAACGCGTTTTGCACGGGCCATGGGACTGGTCGAGATGATGCTGCTTCCGGCCATTTTTGTCTTACTGCTCTTGTCGAGCGCCCCTGACACGGTGGGTGTGCCACCGGCCGAAGATGCAACTCCCGAGGTATGGTACGCCGGCAATGCCTGCATGGAGTGCCACCGCAAAAGCGGCGGGCGATTGGCGGAGATCGTCGACCAGGAGTGGGCCAAGAGCGTGCACTATGAGGAGAACACTCCCTGCGAGAGCTGCCATGGTGGTGACGCGAAGGTGAAACGCGAGGAGTTCTCGTCGGATGACGAGTTCAAGGAGGTCTCTCATCTGGCGTTCAACCCGGAGTTTCTGTTCTTGCGGGACCGTGTTGGAATCGGCATGGCCGTCGAAGCAGATATCTCCTTCGCGTGTAGGGAATGCCACAGCAGCGATATTGAGAAGCATCTCGGCGACCCGCACGTGGGCCCGGAGGCCCCCGGCTGCCTGTTCAGCCGGGACGGCGGTGTCAACATGACCCGAGGACGAGGTATCGCGTATGTGTGCGCGATATGCCATGCCAAAAGTGCGGAGAAACACCTGGCCAGTGCCCACGGGAGAGTCGGCGTCCCTTCCTGTCTGTTCTGCCATGGGGAAGGCAGTCATGCCATCCCCCTTGCCACCACGGACATCCTGGATGCCCGCTCCCGGGAGGAACTCGGCAAATGTTCACCCTGCCACACGACGGGCAACATGACTGTGGTCGCCAAGATCCGGGAGACCTTCGAGCAGGCCGCCGGGCTGATCGAGCAATGCTCCGTGCAGTTTCAGGACCTCCAGCGGATGGGCTATCGCAACCTGGCCCTGACCGAAATGTACGAGCACCTGGACGACACCTGGCTCCGCCTCCGCGAAGTGCAACACGGGTGCAACATCCGGGAGATCAACGAGCTGGCCAAATCCATCGAGCACGTCGCCAAGCACACGGCCTATGACCACGAACTCGTTCAGGCGTTGCACGACGCCCGTCAGCGGCAAACCAGAATCGCCGTCGGTACCGCGGGCCTGCTCTTCGTCCTAGCTGCCATGCTCGTGCTGTACAAGAAGGCCTTCTGTGAACATCCCGGACACACCGCCGGCTCGCCGGACAGACAGATGTTGTGATGCCCAGGGCATTCTCGTTCTTTGTGTAGCGGCCGGCGCCCCTGCCGGCCGTAGCCGATCGTACGACTCACGTCAGTTGCCGTATTCTTGGTTGTCGTGGTCATGGCCGTGGCATGTCAAGGTGCAGCTACCGGCCAATCGTCCGAGGTCTCGAAATGCCATCTGCCCGGTCCCGGTCAACGGGCGGACAATGGTGATGTCGAAGTTGATAAGGTGAATGTGGTCCGAGGCGCCGCCTACGGTCGTACTGACTCCGTGGGGGTCGTGGCAGGCGCTGCATGGTGCGTCCCGGTCTCGCAGGTGTTCGGCGTGCCGTGGGAAGCTCTCATTATTCAAGATGCTGGCGCGTCTGTGGCATTTGTAGCAGAGTGCGTAGTCGTAGTCCGATTCGGGCGTATTGTCGTACACGGTGTAGTTGCGTTCCAGAAGAAAGTCGTACACGGAGCCGTGTGGCCCGTCAGGCCCGCTGCCGCCTGCTCGGGGCCCGGTGTCATTACTGTGGCAGTCGGTGCAGCGGATCAGCGTCCCACGGGGGATGGTCGGATCCAGGCTGACCGTATCCGTGCCCGGCGAGGCCGTTACCAACGGGTGGAAGCTGGGATTGGTCGAGCTGAACTTCAGACGCAGGTTGGGCTGATCGGCCTGGCGGACAATGCGGCGTGTAGTCGGAACCGGCGCGTCGCCGTGGCAGCGATAGCAGACCTGATATTCAAACTGGGCCTCCTGCACATAGCCGCCGCCCGATGTCACCCCCGATACCCCGCGCATGGTCGCCCCGATGGGGATGTAACCCTGATCGCTCGGTGCGGCAGCCGCATGTGGATTGTGACAGTCGCTGCACTCGACATGCGGTTGCGAACCAGCCGCCGTCTCCGCAGGGTCGTGAATGCCAATATACAAGCGCGGGTCGTGAGAGCTCTGCTTGTCAATTTCAGCGCTGATGTCAGACCGTGCGACTCGTCCGTCGTGACAGCTCAGACAGTTATCTTCCTCTCTCTCAAAGATAAGCAGCCGCTCACGGCCGCCTGCGGCATGGCTGCGGTGGCAACTGCGGCAGGCGTTCTGGGCCACGGTACCGAACGGCCAATCGCCCATGGCCGCGCCAGACACCGCCTGCCCGGAGACGCCGTGTGAACCGGATGACCAACCGCGCATGTCATGACATACCGCGCAGAGGACGCCGAACTCGTCGCTTAACGTCAGGAACATTCGGTGTCTGTTGCGGTGCGGGTCGTGGCACGCCGTGCACTGGAGCTGCCCAGATGGATCGAGCGTGATCTCGGCCGGCAGTGTGCTGGGGTTTTTGAGCTGGCGGTCCGATGCCGCCAGTCCGGCCGTGTAATGAAAACTGACCGGGTGATCGTCAGATAGATCGGTCCCAAGGTTTGATAGACCCGCCGGTATGAAGTCTCCACCGACCATGCGAATGCGGTCGGCCCGGCTGAGAACACGACCAAGTGCGATGGTCCCATCATGACAGCTCAGGCACAGCTTGCTGGCCCCGGTGGGTTGGCCCGGGGCGGCATCGAACGTCGATGACTGGTATATCCTGTAGTTCGCGACCGGAAACTCACGATTCCACAACGGTATCGACCCGGCGGTGCTGTGGGGCGCGTGGCAGAAGATGCAGACTTGCTCTTCCGACTCAGCGCGAATCTCCCCCGGACCGCTGACCGAGAGGTTATGCACCGTTTCGACGACACGTTCTTGGGCCCCAACCATCCGGGGACAGCACACGATCGCCACTACGAACACACCCAACAAACTGCGGTTTGACGCGGGATTCATGGCTGAACTCCGACGCGAGTCTCTATTAGGCGCTCGAAGACCTGGACGCGCCGATTATACGTATCGCAGATCCAGATTCTGTCGTCTGGATCGACGAATATCCCGGCAGGCAGCCAGAACTGCCCCGGCCCGGTCCCCTCCTCGCCGATCACGAGCAGCAGGCTACCGGTACGGTCGAATATCTGCACGTTCTCAAAGCGGGCATCCACGACGTATATGTTTCCATCGCTGTCGGTGGCGATTCCCTTGGGCAGGGCCAACTGGCCCGGGGCGTCACCCGCCTCCCCGAAGATGGCGACCGGATCGCCGGTATGGGTCAGTCCCTGGACCCGCTGGTTGCCGGTGTCGGCAATCCAGATGACCGTGCCGTCGTCGGCGATGTCACACGGAAAGTTGAACTGACCCGGGCCCTTTCCCCGTCTGCCAATAATGCGAATGGGCCGCCCGTCAAGACCTAGAACCTTGACGTTGTGAGCGGCGACGTCGACGACGAAGAGCTCCTCTTTATCACCGTCATAGTGCAGGGCCACGGGCCGCTTAACGTCATCAGTAAGGCGCAGCGAACGGCGAAGCGCCCCGGTACGTCCAGACAATTGATAAATAGCGACGCTCTCGGCATCGCTGACGAAGATCGTTTCGTCAGGTCCAACGCACAAGCCCGACGGACTGAACAAATGCTCGTTGCCCGCACGTATGACCTTCTTGTAGGACCGATCCTGCAAATCAAACAGGTGCAGGCAGCGCCCACCGGGATCCGCGATCCACACTCTGGTTCCGTCCTTGGTGATGACCACGGAACGTGGTCCGTAAAGCTGCTCCGGGGCCTTTATCCCTACGAGGAAGTCCACGACTCCCTGGAAGAGCTTTCGCTGCGGCTTGAGGTCGGCCGACGAGGTCAGTTGCCCCACATACCTGATCCTTGCCCGAGCGGGGTCGGCAGGCCAGGTGATTGGCGATAAAGGCTCGTCGAAGATCGGCCTTAAAGGACGCTGACAGCCCGACGCGACAAGGAGCGGCACCGCCATCGCGATGATATAGAACACCCCGACGGGACGCCATGCCACCGGATTTACGCCCCTTTCGATCAGTTCCGTTGTCATGGTTGCCAGATCCTTCGCCTCACGTGGACGAACAGGGTGCAAGAGTCATTCTCCGTGAATTCGTCCTCAAAATCGCTGTACTCCAAGCTCATTCTGACATCCGTCTGCCGCACGGACCATTCCACCGCTAGCGATGCGTCAATCCCTTCGGTGTCACGGGAGACCGAGTCCTCTCCGTTGCGGTAGAGCACAGAACTTTCAACTGTCAGGTTTTGCCCGATGCGGTGTCGGTACCGGCCTTCCAGCGTCAGCAGCCTGATATCCCGTTCAACGGGCGCGACATGGCTGGTATCAGTCCAGCGGGTGTGAAGGCTCGTCTCCGCACCGGACTTGAATCGGTGCGTATAGGACGCCCCCAGACGCGAGCTGACGAATGGATTTATGGTTGAATCATGGTCCTCGTATTCCGCAAAGAGTCTCAGCGGGGCATCCCGGTACTCCACGCCGACAACGTGAGCCGTGATATCCTCGGCAATTGCCCCGGTAGCTCTGGTCGGAGTGATGGACTGATCCTGCCACTCGAATCGGTAGTACGGTGTCAGACCGAAGTCGAAGTCCTGTCGAATGCCGAAGTTGTGGGCGATGGTGTCCAGTTCGAAGCTGCCGCCCAGGTTGAACAGGTAGTCAATTAGAACCGTCTCGCCGTCCGCGATGTGTCCGGTCGGCACGCGCTCAATCTCGACGACGTTGCCGAAGGTCCGCACCACAAAGTCCCGGCCGCGCTGGTATATGGTGACGCGATCTTCCGCGGTGATGAAAATGGAGCCGACATGGGCATTCCGGTTGTTGAGTCTGATCGGATCGGGGTCTTGAAAAGTCCGCGATTCGTCGACAACCTCGGTCGTGCGCGACTCTCCGCGGTGATCGTTCCGCTCGGCTCGGAAGCCGTAGTTGGCATACAGCACGCCCCAACGGTTAATCTTGCGGTAGTTGAAGTTGGCCTCACCACCCCATCTGGTGATCTTTAGGTCGGGTTCGAATTCCTGTTCCCGTACGTACATTCGGAGCTGCGAAGTCAGGCTCTGGTAAAGCTGGTGCCGGAGCGACCCGGAAAGCAGGAGTGAACGCTCCTCCACGTCCGGCACATTGCTGAATCGGTTTCCGCGGGTCCGGTCCAGCAACTCCAATTGGAATAGAGACTGCAACGTATCCGAGTGTTTCAACCGCAGGTCTTGGCGCCAGCGGGCACGCTCAATGTCGATCGTACCGCGCTGATTCAGGTAATGTAGCTCCGAGCGCAGATCGTGTTGGTGCCGGCTGCCAAACTCCAGGCGATGGGTGAGGGTGATCTCATCGGCGTCATAGTCGAGCTCGAAGGGTTCTTCTTCGACCGTTTCATGCTCGTAAGTTAACGACAGCACGTGGTGGTCGCTGAAGTGATAGGCGGTCTCGAATCTCAGTTCGGTGTTTTTCTGCCGGCCTTCCTCATCGGTGCGCCCGGTCACGAAAAGCGGAGTCAGCTTGGCATCAGTGTGGCTGAATTGAAAACTGCTGGGAGTCTTCTTGCTGACGTATTGCCAGGTGAACCCGAGGTTTGTGGTGGTGGTCTCCAGGCTGGGTAGAAAGGGCCGGGGGACAAGCCCGCGGCGGCGGTGGGCAAACACCGTCATGGGGTAAGACTTCCTCTTGAACATCCGCGCGTCCACGTCGAACTCGAGAAGATCGCCCGTATTGGTGTCGTGTCGCCTGCGCCCATCGATGATGTCCGTAAAATCCTCCTGCACCAGCCCGAACACTCCCCCGAGGGCGAATTCGAGCAGGTTAGGATGGTACACATAGCCTTTCGTCTCCAGGCTGACACTCTCCTCGTAGATTGTCTCTTCGGACCGGGTCTCACTGGTTGTGGTCTTCGACGTTTGCTCCCTTTCCCGCCACCTGACAACGAAGTCCGCGTGGGCCCCAAAGTCGGTGAATCTTAGCGCCCCGATGCCGGTGGACCTCCCAGGCTGTGTGCGGCAACCGGCCGGACATGCAGCACCGGCGGCACCGAGGGCCAGGCACACAATCCAACAACCTGCGCGCCCCGCTGCCCCTATAGCGGTCCAGCATATCGCGCGACGAACCTGTTCGTTGCTTCCGTTCAACGATCAATACGTTTCATGAAGCATCAACCGTTTCCTCTTTCGGAATGAGGAAAAACCGATCGTCGCCGCCGTGCGCGTCGTGGCAGTCGATGCAAGGCTCCTCTTCGATCGTCGCGTGATGCTCATCGGTCCTCAGCTCACCGGTCTCGTGGCAATGGAAGCAGAGGGTCTGGGCGTCGTCTATCAGCACTTTCGGATGCAATGCCCTGTGATAACGATGACACGCCAGGCAGCCGTTAACCGCCACGGGCCCGTGGACATATTTCTTCTTCGCGGGCTTCTCGGGATGGCAGCTCTGGCACAGTCCCTCCCGGGCCGTCTTCAGCAGCCCACCGGCGTCAACGTCGTGGCAGCCGGCACAACGATTGTCCTTATAGGGTGGATGGTTGTAGAACTTCTTCATGGCCTCCACGCGCCGCGGCGGTTTGAGTGCCGCACCGGCCAGTAAGTCTCCCGGAACCTGGACCTCGATATGGGCAACGTCGCCCTCAAGTGGGGGAACGCCATCGAAGAAGAATGTCAGCGCCCGATGCTTGGCCTCGGGTGAGCACGCCGCCGCCACGATCAGAGCTGCTACCATCAGCGGCAAAACGGCCGCCGCGCACCAACCGGCTCGATGTGAATACGTCCGGGAATCTCCTGGTCGCTTGGGCAACTGGTGCGCAGGGCACTGATGGGGCCGGCAGGCATCCATGGCTTATTCCTGCTCCTTGGGTTGCTGAGCCTCGCCCGCCTGATTCGGACTACCTTCGGCGTCTGGCGATGAGGCTGCCGACTTTTCGCTCTCGTCTTCGCCCACCGGTGGGAGTGAGGCTATCTGAGCGTCCGAAAGCTGATAGCCTTCGGGGAAGGAACCGAAGGCGTAAACGCTGATCAGGTGTTCGCCGTATTGACTGCTGACGAACAGGAGGTACTCGGCGTTGAAATCTTCGTGGATGAACTGCTTGAAATAAGGGATGGAACTCGCATCGATGGCCACGGTCGCGGGAAGCACCAGGGCACCGGGCACCGAACCCGGACCGCCGAAGTGCATGAGTATCTGGCCTTCCACGTTGTACATCTGGATGATCTCGGTAGCGGCGTCGGCAACATAAATGATCCCGTCAGGTCCGATGCGTAGACCACGGTTGCGTATAAACTGTCCCAGGCGCTGGCCCGGCGTCCCAGTGGTCCAGACGACCTCTCCGTCACGGGTCAGTTTCTGGATGCGCCAATTCAAGGTGTCGCTGACGTACAGGTGCCCTTCGGGACCGATGCACAGGCTGTTGGGTCTTCTGAACTGCCCCGGTTCCTCGCCCGGACCGCCCAGAGTACGGAGCACTTCGCCGGTCTGCCGATCCATAACCACGATCTGGCAGGAATCATCGTTGTCCAGCACATACAGCTCATTTTCCCACAGGGCTACGTCGACCGGATGGCTTGGCTTGGGGACGTCAAACGCCGTTACATACTGGTCATCAGGGCCGAAGACGACGATTTGCTCACGTTCCGAGTCCGCAACGAACTTGTACGCCGCGGCATCAAGGAGGACGTTTATCGGTTTGCGCAACCGCCCCGGTCCGCGGACGCCAAGCACCGAGAAGGTTCGGTTCTTGAAGTCCAGCCGACACAGTCCCGGCATCTTCGTGTCGCACACGTACACAACGCCGTCCCTCGCGGCCACGCCGTAGGGCTTCTGAATACCCAAACTGTTCTCGGGTTCGTCGCCGAGTACGAACTGTGCGAAACTGCTCTTTGGGACCTCAACCTCCTCGGCGCCACTCGCCCAGGTCAGGAACTGGATCCTGGGCTTGTCCGGCGGCGAGGGGAACAGCAGCAAAGGGGCTTGTGTCTTGTGCGGGGCGTTGCACCCCGCGGCCAGGGTCAGAGCAACGAACACGACGCCGGTCGCGCTTGCTTGTGTCCGCCGCCCTACCATCGGCCAACATCGCAGAATACACGGATGTCGCTGGCTTCCTTTCACAAGGCAACACCTCCCGGATTGGGGCATCGGCTCCGCGACGGGACATCGAGCGAGGCCCCGATTGCGCCTTCACCGATCAGGTCCGTCCATGGGAAGTTATCGGCGTTTCCGCCTTTCGCATCTTCTCCCGGGGCGACTATTTGTCATGACACTCGAGACAGATCGCACTGCCGTCCAGCGTTTGTCGAAGGAACATTCCGAGTGAGTTGTCATGGGGGTCGTGGCAAGACGTACATTCCACCCGGTCAATGCCGTTGACCGTCACTACCTTCACCCCGCTGAATGTGCTCTTGTCGTTGTAACCTGTCAAGTCCGGCGGAGGATATTGAATCCCGATGGGGTGATCGTCCCGCAGGTCCGTGCCGAGGTTGCTGGGACGATCCGGGGCGATCCTGACATTGTTGAAGAAATCGCTGTTGCCGCCGAAGCTGTCGATGGCGGTGGCCCCATCATGGCAGCTCAGGCAGAGTTTACTGGTGCCCTCCGGCTGACCGCCCTGGTGACCCGCCGAGGTGGTATACATCTCGAACGTCTGCTCCGTGATCTCGTGGTTCCACAACACCAAGGCCCCCCGGTCATCGTCCATCTTGGCACCATGGGACGTGTGACAGGGCAGGCACACACGGTTCTGGGGAACGACCACGCCCCAAACGTCCACGGTGTTTAGATTATGCGGCGTATTCGCGATCCTGGACGTGTCCTGTGAAATGGCCGCGCCAGTCAGTATGGCCACGAATACTGCTGTTCGCCACCCCATTGTAGATTTCATCGATCCCCCATCCATTCATCCATTCGCTAGCTATACCTTTGCAGTCGGGCCGTCCCGCGAAGTGAAGCGGGGCTACTTGTCATGACACTGCAGACACAGGGCGCTGCCGGTATTGTCCATGCGCAGGAACATGCCGAAATCGTCCGAGTGCGGTTCATGACATGACGTGCACTCAACGCGGTCGGTCTTGCCACCCCAGGCCTCCAGCTTCACCGGGGGCAGATTGGCCCTCGGCTTGAACCCGGCGAAGCCGTCGGGCGGATATTGCACTCCGATCGGGTGGTCATCCCGCAGATCCGTGCCCAGGGAGGTCTCTGCGAAGACCGAAGGGGACTCCGGCCCGCCACCGAAGGCATCGACGGCGGTTGCACCATCGTGGCAGCTCAGGCACAGCTTGCTGGACCCTCCCGGCTGCTCATCCTGGTCGCGATCCGTTCGTTCGATCACGAAATCGGAGTACATCGTGAATGTCTCGTCGGTCATCACATGGTTCCAGAGGACCATGCTGCTGCCGTCGTCGTCAGTCTGTGCGTTGTGCGATGCATGACACGGCAGACAGATTCGCCCGTCGCTCCACGCTTCGCTCGAAAAGTCATGCCCGGTCCCGATGATCCCGGCTGCAAACGCGGCCGCACCGCAAGCGCCCAGCGCGATCGAGAGCGGGATGAATATTGCCTGCCTCATGGCAACCTCCTACTCAAATGTGGCTCTCCCTGACCAACACACCCCCGGAGCCTGTACTAATGCTAGCACAACGCGGCAGCCATTTCTCGTGGCCGTGCCCCGGAAACGACTGAGTAACACCGGCATCCTGGTGCTTCGCACGGGTCCCATACTCGCTCTGCCGGCTGACTACCCGGACCGTACCGACCCGTCAACCCCCCATTAGCCCCACACGGTCCATAACAGAATGGGCTGTAAGCTCTGTTATCATAACAGGTTGGGCGCATTTCCTCAAGCCGCAAGGCCGGGGGAACCCGCCGGGTCGATATGCCGCGAGTGCGGCGACAAGCCGGCTGGACATTACCGGAACGCCGCTTACTGGTCGTTGGGGTGCAGAAAGTGCGCCGGGATCGACGGCGAGTTGACCTGTTTGCTGTGCCGAGTCCCGATGTACATCGGGATTCTCGGCACCTGCCAGAGGACCGAGAAGGGATTCTCGGTCCAGCGATGTGGTTGTCCTCAGCGTTGTACTCTTTTCGTCCCCGGTTCAGACTCGATCCGGTGGGTTAGCGGCCCGGCTATGGTCCCATGAGTTTGTTTCGGAATTCGGCAAAGTCCGTCAGCTCGATTGTGCCGCTGTCGTCGAGATCGCGCTCATCGGATCGGAAGGCGACGATCCCGCTGCTTCAAGAATCGGTGACTTTCTCCCATGATAGCTCATTATCGATGACAAACGGCTCATTCATAAGGCGGCTGCAACGTCACTTCGCCCACGGGATCGGCTCGACCTCCGTCCCTCGCCAACCACTGCGGCGCAGACGGTTTGAGTAATGTCCCGTGTAGCCAAATAGGTGTAAAAGAACAAGTTCAAGATACCACTGTCCAAGTGTCCAGGCGTCCGTCCGAGCGTTGGGCCCGTGTGCGAGGATTCGAGCCCGCTTTTTCGGACTGGCGTGGACGATTGCGTTGCGGATCTCAGTGGTTGCACGGGGGCCGTCCTGCCAGTTCTCGGCCTTTGCGACGTTCACGAGATCGCTTAGGTCCGGAGGAATATCGAGCGGGATGTCGCAGGTCGAGAGCATTAGCCGTATCCGATCTGACGCCGGGAGCTTCTGAATTCCGTCCTCGCTCGGGACCCTGTGATCTTCCACCAGCAACGTCCAGGCCAATAACTCAAACGCGGCCTGCTGCAGTACGATTGCACCCTCGATGCTGACCGGCCTCGGCTTGTTGCACACGATGTACCAGTGCAGGGCGTGACGAACCGGTTCGTTCCAAGTCGGGTCGCCGAGTCTGGCCACCAAGCCCGGGAACGCACTGAAGCCTTCGCTCGACAACTGGTTGAACCAGCTCCGATGTGCTGCATCGGCGTCGATTCGAAGGCACCGCCAAATATCCCGGCGCTCCTGGCTGTCTGTGTCTTCACCCGCAAGCAGCAATGGGAACGTCCAGGCTCCGCGGCAGAGCGAGAGCAGCCATCCGAGGGATTCTATAAGACGGTCAGCGTCCTCGCCCGTAAAGGGTCGCCCGTCGATTCGCTCAAGGCGACCCACATGAGTGATCGCGTATCCACCCAAGGCCCGCAGGCTTCGGCGGGTGTTGTCCCCTTGCCATTGACGGATCGCGTCAAATGTTATTCGCCAGGGCGCGGCTTCCAAGACTGCCCGAGATGCGCTCGCACCCGGTCCATCATGGTGGTGGACCGGTGCACCGATGTACTCCGTCCCGTTTGCGACGTGAAATACAACGGAATTCAACTCGCACCCAGCGAACGTGTCGTTGTCATACAGCCTTCCGATGGTGCGTGCCGGCTCAGCACCGGTCCCGGACGACACGTTGGCGCTCGTCCAATGCGCGAGGATCGACACAGCACGACCGGGGATGGAGACTCGCCATTCGTCACTTCCATCCAAGATCCCCGGTGGAAGGAAGTCAACCACGCGAATTTCGACGCGCGGCGACGGGAGCCAAGCGAGTGAGACTTCCGCGTCCTTCCGGTACGTATCACCGGTTCTGAAGATTTCCACTGAACCAGTGTATAGATGGACCGGAGTATTTGCCTCTGGAGTAGTATACAACGGGCGCAGTTCTTCGGGCATGCTATTTTCTTCCTGGCTAGCACAGGCTGCCGTTTGACCAGTCGGAGCCGATGAGCAGGCGAAATGCTCCGACCCTGTGCAGGCCGTCCTTGACCTCGCGGTAGCCTGAGATCGCGAAGTATGCCGTGGCCACGTCGAACGGCCTGCTCCCAGTCGCGCCCAGCAGCTCGTCGAGCGCGTCTACAAGACGGTATTGGTCGTTGTCGATGGCAAAGGGGAGCATTCCGGTACACCTTTGCGCCTTCGCGCTGTCCGTTGTCGTCAGCCCAGTGCTCCAAGGGCCTCTCTCGCCCACGCATCCCACACGACGATACCGAGAGCGGTCGCCTCACAAAGGTGTGGCGACCAGCCGTTGATCAACGCAGCCACCACTTCCGGATCGCGCTTGTAGGGCAATCCGAACAATGTCGCTGCTGTCATCATGCACACATAGCTGCAAGGAAACGTGGGATCAACCACCTTTTTCTCAAAAAAAGTGTCTGCCTTGGACTGATCCACGCTCTTTATGTGCCCGCCCAGCAATCCCCCGATCATCACGCCCAAAAAGCCACCATGCGAGTAGTTGCAGAGATCATTGAACGTGACGTAGAGACGCTGGGCAACCTGTCTTAACGCGGAGTCCTTTACAATGTCCTCCACATTGCCTGCGTTCGGCATTTCCGGGATGGTCGTTTTCATGTACTTGGCATCGAGTGGCGTACCATGAAGCTCCGAGCGCAGCGTCTCCACTTCGTCGGGCGTCACGTCGAAGTCCTTGGCGTAGTCGTAAATCTGCCCATCGAGATTCTTCTTAAACTCCTGTACCGAATCGAGATATCCCACCTCTGCCAGCATCCGCCAGTCGCGCGTGATCGTGGCCTTCCAAGCTGCTTTACGAAATCGTGGCAAATACTTGCCGGGGTCCTCCACGAGCAGCATGCACATGAGTACTCGCTCAACCTGCATCCGTGTCAGCGGCAGGAGGTCGCCCATGTGTTCCTGCTTCCCCCGTGTGACAAGGGTAACCATTGACTGGTGGGTTAGCTTGAGGGAGCGGAGTAGATGCCCCTTCGTCATCCGTAGATGCGAGTCGCACCCATCAAGGAGCTTGGCCACGACTCGCTCGATCGCCACGTAGCACAATGAATCCGCCTTGCTGCGCTCGACTTCCATGTCGGTCTGAGGATCACGCTGCAACGGTTGTGGCAGTTTTGCCTTGACCATATTCGGAACCTTCTACACGCCCGCGAAGTCTCTGGTCATTCACTTTATTCCACCATTACCCCTTCAGCGGGCCTGACCGGTGTCGCCCTTCAGGCCGAGCGCCAACGCCGTGAGTTCCTTCCGGCAGCCCGTCGGGTAGCCCAGCTTGGCTAGGAACCCCGCCTGAGCGCCAACGGAGGATAGGGCTCCGACGTCCGCCGATGAAAGGTCCATGTCAGCAACGTATGGCACTGCTACGCTCCGAGTCGACCTGAGTTGCGGCACTCCATCCAGGATACCAGAGTCGTGGCGAGTCTTCCACCGGCCCCGGTGCAACTGGCTGGACCTCTCTGGTGGCCATGACGCTGCTCGTCCTGGCGGCGGCCACGGTGGTGCTCAGACGGCGAGTCAGGGTCTGGTCTTAATCCTGATCTTTACCTTATTGCTGACAGCCCTGATGATGCCCGAAGTGCTCCATGCCCAGCGGGCAAAGACTCTGCAAAAACGCCACGATTCCGTTTGGGGAGTACCAGAGCACACCCGACGCTATTCAGGCGACTCTAGAGCCTGGGCGCGTTCTGTAACCGGAGCCAATAGCGATTTCGGGTTATCTCCGGGGTTGCGAAGCCGGAGTTTCGACACTCGGGTGAGTCTCAGGGGCTCCTCGATGCTCTCGGTCGGAACCGTCCCGGCGGCCAACCGGGTTTTTGAGGGCGGCATTGAGTGGCGACGAGCAACGGATTCAGCCCGTATCTGTGGTTTCGCCTGCGATCGGACGGTCTGTTTCAGCAGGGTCGTGGACACGGCGGCGTTAGAAGAAGGGAAATCTCGGAAAAAAGCTTGACCGGCTGCCCGCAGCGCCGATATACTACAAGATCTAGAGTAATCAAATTGTCCGAGTATAGCGCGCTGCCGGGAGCATCGCGAGGAGGTACAACCCGTGAGTGACGATGACCTGAACCGGGTGAAGGAGGATTTGGCGGCCGTCCAACGCGCCGCCGGGTTCGAGCTGCCCTATGGGCAAGAGGAGGTCCGGGCCAATCTCATGCTGGCCGCGGGCGGTGCGGTGGCCGTGGGCTGGGCCCTGGTGCCTCATGGGCTGCCGGCCCAGTGGGGTATGGTCCCTCTGATTGTGCTGGCCGTGGTCCACGTAGTGCGGATGCGAGCCAGATACCGCCGCAGCACGGGACGGTCACCCATCCGCCGTCGCGAGTACACAGCCGGTCTTGTCGGCATGGTCGTGGTCGGTGGGCTGGCCGTTGTCTACCGCCTGTGGGCTACCAAGCTGGGCATCTCACTGACCGTCGCGGGTGGCGCGGCGCTGTTCCTTCTGGGACTGTCGATGATCTTGCCCGTTCTTAAAGACCGCGGGCGGATGCCCGACCTGGGTATAGCCGTCCCGCTCATTCTGTGCGGGCTGGCCATTCCACTGTGCCCGGTCTCGCTTTGGATTCTGGTAGGCGCCGCCTTCGTCGTCGGCGGAGCGGCTGCTGCACTACTGACCGCCCATCAGCTTCGAGGAAGCGTCGCCGGCCATGCCGCCAATTGATTTCAACAAGCTGGATACGGCCGTCCATGGACCGGTACGCTTGGGTGTTTTGACGGCCCTCCAGATGGACGGACCGCTGGACTTCACCACCCTTAAAAAGCGCCTCCGAGTCTCGGATGGCAGCCTGGGGTCACACCTGCAAACGTTGGAGGACACCGGGTACATCGCCAGCAAGAAAGCATTCGTCGGCCGCCGGCCCAAGACAACCTACCGTCTGAGGCCTGCAGGACGGAAGGCGTTGGCGGATTATCTCACTGCCATGCGAGCCCTCCTCGATGCCATCGAGACGGCCAAGGCACCGGCGTGACTGGCCATGAAGTAAGAGGCCAATACCCGAGTCCGGAGCTGTGTTTCCAAGATGTGACCGGGGCAATTCGCGCCCTTGCGACGTTTGACAGATGACGGCATACTACTGAACGGGCGTGTTGGACCTCGGAGTGTCAAGATATGAAGACGGGTACGAATGTCTCTAGCGGGCCGACAATGTGTCGAGCGCTGTTTGGCTTGTGTTGCCTGGTCCCGCTTCTGATGGGCGGCTGTCCGGGATTTCGTGTCGACGTCGTAAGCGTGTTTGAGACGGCCACACGCAGCGCGCTGCTTGGCACTGACGACGAGTGGACCATCGCCAATGCCGCGCGCGTGTCGCTCGTCGATGTCGCCATCGACCTGGTCTTTGACCAACTGCTGGCCGATGAAGAATGAAAACATCAGCGTCCCGATTCATCCTTCATCCTTCATCCTTCATCCTTCATATTTCATCCTTACTGCCTCGCTTTTATCTCATGTCGTGACAAGTCAGGCATAGTTCGGAACCCTTGGTCGGAACAGTCAGCAGATACTCCCCTCCGGCAAAGAGGTTGTGACACGAAAGACAGCCCACTTTCCCGTTGGGCAGAGCGACCTCCCGTGGCAACAGGCTAGCGGGGCGGAGCGGGGAAAGGTCCTTCGGGCGGCCAAGGTCACGGTATTGGACGCCGATGGGGTGGTTGCGGCGCTTGTCACCCATGTTACCCAGGGAACGGGCCCACGGTGTCGTGTTGGTGGATTCGGGTGCGCTGACACCGTCGTGGCAGGAGAGGCATTGCCGCGTGCGGGTATCGAGTACTCCGCCACCATCGCGAGGATCGGTCCGATCGCTGGGGAGATGCGCTACCCCCAGTGTACGCCAATGCACCGACCTGGCGCTGCCCTGGTCTGTCTCACCGTGACATCTCGCACAGAAATCGGCCGCTTGTGGAGCGTGTGACTCGAAATCACGCAGTTGCGGCCCTGATACTTCCCGGCTGGTTGGGATGTCCGCGTGGCAGGTCAAGCAGGTGATCGCCCCGCGGTTGTCCACCGGCCAACTGGAAGGCACGGTAACGGCCGTAGAAGGGATGACGCCGACCGGATGATTCGTACTTCCCGGACCGAATTGCAGCGTGTTGGGTACCGTCGATGAACCGCCCAGGGCTGCCGCCACGCCAGTCAGTGACAGAGCGACTGTCAGGCCAACTGATGCGGCGCTCGAGGGACGCGGGCCGGGCGTTGGAGTCGCGGGTAGTGGTGACATCATCGGGGTATTCCAGCGGCGCGGAGGTCCCGCGGGTGAGGCTCGCGCCTGCCTCGAATGTGGCTCCCAGCGCTGATCGGCGAATTGAGGCCAAACCTGTAGACCCACAGCGGCTGTGCAAGGGGGTGGTACCGATAAATGAGGCCCGTTTGGCCCTGGGTGGACGGCGGACCGAAAAGAATCGCTGCTCTTCCTACCTGATGTCCTGACCATACGCAGGTTCCGTGCTATACTGAGCCGGGGAGGTCGCAGGAGTACTCGGGGCACCTTCACGGGGGACCGAACATCTGCTTGTTAAGTAGTGCGTCGTGATCGCAATCAATGCAGTGATTGTCGGCCTGATGTCCGTCGGGCAGATGGAGCCGTTGCCGCATCTTGGCTCGCTGGCGGAACAGCTCCGTGGCCCGGCCCGACTTTCCATTGCGCCGGATGACTCGGTTTTCGTGTCCGATCCGCTTGCCCGGCGCATCGCCCGGTTCGACGCTTCGGGCATTCTGACGAACACCTGGCCCGTCCCGGAGGGGCCGATCGGCGTGGCTGTCCACCCCGACGGCCGCCTCTTCGTGTCCCTACGCGATGTACCCAAGGTCGCGGTCTATGACAGGGCCTTTAGCTTGTTGGGGTATCTGGGTGATGATGAGCCACTGGTTTCGTTCGTCGGTCCCACGGACATTGACATCGCCGCCGATACCGGGCGGATCTATGTGGTCGACGCAGAGGGGGACAGGATCTACGGGTTTGAAGGCGACGGCAGCCTGGCGTTGATCCTCGGGTCCCGGGGAATCTGGCCCGGCGAGTTCATATATCCAAGTGCGATCACCGTCGATGAACCGCATAACCGCATCATTATTGCGGACCACGACAAGTCGCGTCTCCAGGTGTTCACTACAGCGGGCGTGTTTCTGCAGCAGTTCGGGGATCGACTGAAGTCCATCGGAATCTACCTGCTGGAAGGCTGGATGCCGCGCCCCCTGGGATTAACCGTTGACGCCGAAGGACTCATCTACCTCACCGATGCCCTGATGGGTACGGTTCGGGTGTTTGATCCAAACGGCACGGAACTCGGTAAGGTCGTCGAGTATGGGTACGAGCCGGGAAAGCTGCGGATCCCGTGCGATCTGGAGGTGAGCAACGACGGATTTCGGTTGTACGTTGTAAGCAGCGGAAGCTCGCGAGTGGAGGTGTACGACCTTACTGGTGCCGGCATCGCCGGGCAGGCAGTGCCGCTTCCGGTTGAAGGGTTTGGCGCATCGGAGTCGCGCAAGCTCACGACGGCCACCAGTGGGGCCGGCCATGACATTGGGCACGAGACTCTCCTGGCAGAAACGGCGCTGGCCGCCGAAATCTACCTGGACGGGCCGCATCTCGTTGAGGACAGGCCGCATATCTGCAAGCCCTGCCATAGGATCAATGGTCAGCCGGGCGGAACTGGGGGCACCATGGAGGGCCAGATCGTATTGTGCATGTCATGCCACAGTTCCGGCGGGCGAGCCCTGCGGGCAGTCGTTCATGAGCGCGACCTGGCCGACCCTTTTGGGACGAACGATGCTGCTCGAGATGGTCACGGTCGTTCGCACGCCTGGGGTGTTTCGGGGGTAAATTCAACGGCGGATTCCGGAGGTCCGACGCTGGAAGGCATGTCCCTGGACGCCAACGGCAACATCAAGTGTTGCACCTGTCATTACCAGCATGACACCACCTATGGCCCGTCGTACTTGCAGGTAAGCAATGACGGGGACGCTATGTGCAAAGACTGCCACGCTGAGCGTGATAGAGGCCTTGGTGACGGCGGCTCTCATCCGGTGGGTCACCCCTACCCGGCTGGTGAGGGCGAGTTTCCACCGCCCGATGAGCTGCAGCCGCTGTTTGTCAAAGACGGCAAGGTCGAGTGTATGACATGTCATGCACCCCACGGGGCGGATTCCGGCGGCGTCAACGACGGTGACGGAGATGGAATGCTGCTCCGCACCGCCAACGATGAAACCCTGTGCGGGAGCTGCCACACGCGCAAGGCAATTCACGCCGTTTGCGACGAGTGGGAGCCGACCTGCCAGGAGTGTCACGACGTTCACGACGTGGAGAACGACAATGCCGCGCTGATCGCGCGCGAGATCGACGGTACACCGGTAACCTTCTCAGGTAGCGACTTCATCCACAGCAACAACGATCCACCCACCTATGACGGGATCTGCGAGGTGTGTCACACCACAACGGCTTGGCACCGCAACAGCCCCGAGGGGGATCACACGCACAATGTCGCGGACGGGTTCCCATGCACGTTCTGCCACAGTCACCAGAGAGGTCACTGTCCCCTCGGCCCGTGCCGGTCATGCCCCACTTCCTTTGGCACCTCGGCGAGCGAGACTGCACTCCCTACAAGCCCCGCGGTACTCGGCAGCGACGCGCCTTCCAGTCGAGCAGAAGGGCGAGACGGGAAATCCACCAGCGGCGCTCGTAGCCGGATTGAGGAGAGGGAATGATGCTCCGTCTTACCAGAATCCCGGCGTATCTGGCGTTGGCTGCCTTGGCATTGATCTCCTTGCCGACTCGTGCCGCCGATATCGTCTACCCCACGGCCGGCGGCACACTGGCGGACGGTGGTGGCTTGGGCGATTACGACGGGGTGGTGGACGGTTGGAACTGGGTCTTCGGCCCGGCGGGATTCGCCGGCGCCGTGACGCTCACAACGGAGACGCCGCAAAGCGCAGTGGACCACCGCATCGTATGCGAGTACGACCTGCGCGGAGCGAACCTCACAACGCCTTTTACCGTCACACTCAGCTTCACAACCCGCGGCGCCAGCGTCTTCCCATTTCCGGACGTGACCCTCCACGTGTACTCCTACCCGGCGGACTTGTACGAATCGCCGAACGATTTCTCCGCAGGACCCGCTACTTTGCAGGGAGTGATCACAGTAATGGCCAACCAGGCACCGCGTGCTGAGACGCTTGACGTTACCGAACTGGTGGCGTCGGCCTTGCTGGCTGGTGACAAAGCGGTAGCATTCCGATTCCAGATCGATCCCAACACCCCGCACGTGACCAACCAGGTGTTCATCGACGCACTCGACGCCGATCCGGTGACAAAGCCGCTTCTGATCATTCGCAGCGCCGTGCCCGGCGACGCTGACGACGACGGCGATGTGGACCTGGACGACTTCGCTATTTTCACAGATTGCCTGGCCGGCCCCCACATCTCGCCGGAGCCCACCAGGGTGGGCCTCGACGCAAGAGACTGCCTGTGGTACTTCGACCGCGATGCCGATCAGGACGTGGACCTTGCGGATTTCTCGAGCCTCCTGGGCTCCTTCGCGCAGGAGTAGTTGTCCAGCCTGGCGGCCTCGCATTCCGGCTTGACTTGGGCATCGGTGTTATGTAGTCCTGAGAGGGCCAAGGCAGATTCCTTCCGACTGATTTGCTTGAGCATAGCGGCATAGTGGACGATTCTCTCATAGGCGGGAGGCGGAGTGATAACAATGCATTGTCGCGGGAACCTGACAAGGATTGGTGTGCCCGGTGGTTTGCCTCACCCGGGTGCCACGGGCAGCTCGCCTACCCGTGCCCACTGGCGGACAAGCCGCCGGTGGCACGCTCGCACCGGTATTGGACTCTCAGCTCGTTCTCTGAGCGTTGAGGGAGCACTGATGGGTTCTCTGCTTGTCGTGGTCTTGCTTGGCCCGCCGGGGTGCGTGCAGCCCGCCGGTAGTACCGTCGGGACGGTGCAGATCGAAGTGGTTCCCGGCGAGACCGCCGCCGGCGATCTGTTCAGCGGACAGGAACTTCGCGCTACGATGTCCGTGGAGGCCGGTCATGTTTACCATATCACTGCGAGTCTGACCGCGGTAACAGCCGGCTCGACCGAGTTCGATGGGGTGGAAGGAGTGGTCTCGGGTGCTCCTCTCGCGGAGCCTGTAGAATTCTTCGTCGAGTCTCCGGGCGGCGCAGGCCTTGATGGTTCAGGGCTGAGTAATACCTTCGTCCCAGACCTCGATGGCCAGGTCGTGATCGAGTTTGTCTTGGCGTCGACGCAAACGACGGAGTCGACGGGCAGTGCTCTCGAGTCAATTCGCCGTCTGATCCGCGGATCTACGCGCGCTAGCTATGAACTCCTCGTAACCGATCTGGGATTTGACGATAACGGCACCGTCCCTGAGGACGCGGTCACGCTCGCTGTGGGCATAGAGGGCGAGCGAACCGGCTCCATTAGCCCCGGGGACGAAGCCGACTATTTTATGTTTCAGGTACAGGCCGATACGACCTATCAGCTCACGCTGGAGTCTACCGACTCGGTCCACGTAACCTCCGGGGCCGAGGACCGGTTTGGACAGGTCAACTTCGGGGTGGCAACAGCCGGCGGGCTGGCCATCGACGTCAGCTCATCCGCAGGGAGGCCGGGAACCAGCGAGTTCACCGCTCCGGCCGCTGAGGAGGTCCTTTTGCGATTGACCGGAGGGTCCACCGGAGACTCCGTATCTCCTTCCGCTCCCACCATTCAGTACGCCATAGGTGTGGTCGAAGTCGTCCCCGAGGAGATTCCCGAGGGCGAGTAGGCCGCAGTGCGTCAACGCCTCGGATCCAGTGTGTCCGACGTTGTGCGCTCGCTGGACCGAGAATCCCCTCTCGGTCCTTTCGCGCGTGCCGAGAAAGGATTCTCGGCACAGCAAATGGAAATAAAAAGGTGTCAGGATTCTTTTCTTGCGTCTTTTCTTGCGTCGAGAACATCATCCTGACACCTCCCCCCCCCGTCAATCCGCAAGGCGGTGAACTACTGACTGGAGAGCCGTATGCGGGAGAACCGCTCGTACGGTTCGGAGGGAGGGGAGATCGGGACAACCGATCTTCCCTACCCCTGTCACCCATCAGTCGTCCACGTGTGCACTCAATCCTTGTTGAGCGCCGCAGCGGCTTTGTCGAAGGTCTGTGTCGCCCTCTCACGCCAGGTGATCACGCGGCAGACGTGTTGGAACCAATCCAGATGTGGCCAGTAGGCAGGGTGGCGTCAAGTCGGTTGTTCAGTTGTCTTGACAGCGGTTTCGGCTGTATGTTAATTTTCCCGACTTGGCGCGTCGGGAGCGTACGCGTCACATTGCCAGTGATCCTAACTTTGTATATTGTGTCCTTTGGAGATGTGACACGGTGCAACCAGGATATGTGACATGATTCGTGTGAAGAACCTGACGAAGCGTTACGGGCCTGTCCTGGCCGTGGACGATATTACGTTCGATGTGGAGCAGGGCGGGGTCGTGGGCTTTCTGGGCCCCAACGGGGCGGGTAAGACCACGGCGATGCGGATACTGACCTGCTATCAGCCGGCGACCAGCGGCTCGGCGAGTATACGCGGATTCGACGTGTTCAAGCAGTCGTTGGAGGTCCGTCGCTGCGTCGGCTATCTCCCGGAAACCGCTCCGCTGTATCCGGAGATGCGGGTTCGCGAGTACCTACACTTTCGCGGGAAGTTGCGGGGGATGTCCTATCCGGAGCGGACCAAGGCAATCCGGCACGTCTCCGACCGCTGCTGGCTGGGCGGCTTCATCGATCGGCCGATCGGGCAGCTCTCCAAAGGGATGAAGCAGCGTGTCGGCCTGGCTGACGCGATCATGCACAGTCCGGAGGTGCTCATTCTGGACGAGCCGACCCTCGGGCTCGACCCGACGCAGATTCGTGAAACGCGCAACCTGATCAAGGAGCTGGGCGCGAATCATACGGTTCTGCTCAGCTCGCATATCCTTCATGAGATCGAGCAGACCTGTTACAGAACAATCATCATCGCCGCCGGGCGGATCGTGGCCAGCGGGTCGCCGGAAGAGCTGCGCAATCAGCTAAGCGCCCAGGCACGGGTTATCGCGGAGATGCGCGGGCCGCCCGAAGAGGTCGAGAAAAGTGCTCGCTCCCTGGATGGCGTGCGCAACGTCGAAGTTTCTTCGTCGGACGGCTGGGTACGGTTGGCCATCGAACCCAAGCCTGAACACGACGTCCGCGAGGATATCTTTCGACTGACGAGTTCCAAGGGGTGGTCCCTGCGCGAGCTTCGGCGCGAGGGGGCGACGCTGGAGGACTTCTTCGTACAGGTTACCGCGCAGCAGCAGGATACCCAGACGCGGTAGGACGGTTGGTCATTGACGATTGGTGATTGCCATATGTCAGCAGTCCGGTCTAATCGACAATCGTCAATCCGCAATCGACAATTGCTTACTGACGGAGGCGCTTATGCGTAACATTACCACCATGGTTCAACGTGAACTCGGTGCCTATTTTCTGTCACCGATTGCCTACGCAGTTAGTGCGGTCTTCCTGTTTGCGACCGGTCTGGCCTTTGCTCTCGGAACCTTCCGAAACGGGGCGGAAGCGTCGCTGCGTTCGTTGATCGAGTTTTGGATTGTGGTGATTCTGGTGTTCGTATTACCCATGCTCACCATGCGGCTTATAAGCGAAGAGCTCCGCAGCGGCACGATCGAGACGCTGATGACCGTACCGATCACCGAGGTCGAAGTCGTGCTCGGCAAGTTCTTTGGTGCACTGGTGTTTTATCTGATTCTGCTGGCGACCTTGCTGGTGTATCCGATCGTACTGTCGATCTTCGGGCCCGTGGATGCCATGCTTCTGGTATGCAATTACATTGGCCTGTTGCTGCTGGGGGCGTTGTACATTTCCGTGGGGCTTTTCTTCAGTGCTTTTACCAAGCATCAGATCATCTCCGTACTGCTCAGTTTTGCGTTGCTGGCTCTAATGACCTTTGCCGCTCACGGTCTTGCCCAAACGGTGGACGGCTGGCCCAAAGCGGTACTCCAGCACCTATCTGTGCGGACCCACTTTTTTGATTTCGTGCGTGGTATGGTGGACATGAACCACGTGGTCTTCTTTCTCACAACAACCGCTTTGTTTCTGTTCCTGACCGTCAAGCGAGTGGAGATGCGGCGATGGCAGTAGAAAACGAGGACAGAAAACCCGTATCGCAGACTTCAACCGGTCAACGTTTCCTGGTAGGGACCAACGTTGTTATCGCCACGGTCCTGGTAGTGGCGATTGTCGTTGTCGCTCAGGCGATCGCCTTCTCAATGCCGAGTCGCTGGGACATGACTCTGTCCGGCGTAAACAGCTTGAGCGACGCCACCGAGAATCTCTTGCGCAACCTGGATACCAACATTCGGCTGACTTCTCTGTACTTCGAGACCGACCGCGAGGAGGAGGATCAGCCGCGCTACCGACGGGCCGCTGAGGACCTCCTTGATCTGTACGAAGCCACCAACCGTGCAAAGATCAGCGCCGAATGGATCAACCCGCTGAAAGACCATGAGAAATTCCGCAAGCTGCAGGCCAGGTTGCGCGAGAAGACGGCGTTTAAGGATCAGATCGAAAGCTACAAGGCCAGAATCGATAAGTACACTGACGAGCTGGATGGGCAAATGCGCGACATCGTCCAGTCGGAGCTGGCCCGGATCGAGGAGTTGGGCGGGTCGATCGGTGACTCGGCCACCCAGGCCGTGATCGCACCTGTCGAGAACATCCTCATGAGGTGGACCAGTATGCTGGACGCGGTGCGGGAGCGAGTTGACGCCTTCGCCCTGGCCGAGAACCCGCAATACACGGCCGGGATAAACGAACTTAGAAACCTGTATCGCGATTTCAGCAAGATCTTGAAGAGTATTGCCCAGTACGGCTCTGAACAGTCGCAGCGTAATCCGGATCTGGCGGCGGAGCACGCTGATTTTCTTGGCGAGGCTGGCAACAGGTATGCCTATCTGGTGGCGACTATTGAGGAAGAGACGACGCTGCTACAGGAGCTTGAAACGCTCGATATCGATGACCTGCTCAACGAATTGGGTCCCACGACCAATCCCATCCTGGTGGAGACCGACGAAGATGCCCTGGTCGTCGACTTTCCCTCGGTATGGCCCCCGATGCACGAGAGGGCTGTCCGGTCCGGGTTCCATCAAAGGGCTTTCAAGGGTGAAGAGAAGCTGACCTCGGCCATTTTACGGGCGACTCATAAGGAGCAGACCGCGGTTGTATTTGTCCGTTACGGGGGCAATCCGCTTTTTATGGGGGGCTTCATGCCCAACCAGCCGCCGGCCCCGTATGCTGCAATGAAAGAGCAGCTCGGGGACGCCAATTTCATCGTCGAGGAGTGGGACCTCAAATCGTCCCAGACGCCGCCGACCATCGACCCCGCACCCACTCGGATCATCTACGTGGTGCTCAAGCCGACCCCGCCGCAGCGCGGGCCCATGGGCCGGCCGAGCCAGGAGCCGCCGTTCAGCGGCAGCCATCGCCAGGCTGCGCTTGACGCCATCGGCGACAATGGTCGGGTATTGTTCATCGCCGGCTGGAGCCCGGGACCGTTCGGGCCGATCCCCTCGAGCTACGAGTACAACGACTATCTCAATGACCAGTGGGGAATCAAGGTCGATACTTCCGCCCTGTTGATCGAGACCATGAGCATAGCACCGGGCAGGTACGTTGTCGGCCGGCGCATGTTTCATCACATGCAGGACCTCAACGTTTCAGACCACGACATCGTGACCGGCGCCCTGACTCGCGAGCTGGGCCTGCCGGCATGTGCGCCGCTGGAACTGTCGGAAACGCCGCCTGAGGGTGTCGAACATGCCCGTTTGGTCTATATGCCCCCACGGGACGGAATCTGGGGTGTCAAGAACCTGATGAAATATCAGGAACAGCAGCAGCGTCGGCAATACCTGACCAAGGAGGAAGGCGATCTAGAAGGCCCCTTCGACCTGGCCGTGGCCGCCACCAAGGATGACGCCAAGATTGTTGTCATCAGCAGCAGTGACTTCGCCGTTGACAGCATCGCGTTCGCCCGCGACATGGCCCTGACCTCCCGCGGCTTCACCGTCCGATCCCGCAATCCCGGCAACGTATCGCTTCTGATCAACTCGTTACACTGGCTCAACGACAACACCGAGTTCATGAACATCGGTAAGCCGATCGACGCCGCCATCCTCGAGGTCGAAAGCGAGTCCACGGTAAGAATGGTCAGGGCGTTTGCGATTGTCATATGGCCGGCGCTGGCTTTAGTCTGTGGCGGCGTGGTCTGGTGGGTTCGACGCAGGTAAGACCTTATGAACACGAAAACGACATTGTCTCTGGCGGTTGTGCTGGTCGTCTTGGGTGCCTTCTACTACGTTGTGCGATCCCGACCGAAGCCGATTGATGCTGATACAGCGCCTGTGCGGGCCGTGGCTGCGTCTGCAGTAACACGGGACCTGCTGGAGGACAAGCTCAGCAACGTGGTGAAGGTGGTCTGCAAGCGCAAGGACGGCGAGGAATGGGTGTTCGAGAAGGATACCGAGACCTCGGAAGCCGGGCAGGGTGTCTGGCGGATGACCTCGCCCCTTCAGATGAAGTGCGTCCGTTGGGAGGTGGACAAGTTCGGGAACCGGCTCGGAAACCTTCAGTACGAGCTGAGCTACAAGCCCGGGGAGCCGGGGGCAATTACTGCGGCCCAGGCAGGGCTCCAGCCGCCGGAAGTGATTGTTACCTTGACCGACGCTGACGATCGGACCGTGACAGTCGAGATCGGTAAGCCTACATCCGATCGCGAGACGTACGTACGGCTGGCCGGCAGTAACGAGATATGTGTCGGCCAGTCCAACCTGCGCGATCTGGTCAAGGACAGGGCGGTCCAGTACCGCGATAAACAGCTTTGGGACTTCAAGCCGGAAAACGTCACGCGGGTGGAGATCGTAGACCGCGGTGACGCTGATGCCCCCGTCCGCTACGCTTTCAGCAAGGACGGTGCTCGATGGATGATGGAATCACCGGTTACAGCCAGGGCGACCTCGAAGGTAGATGACATGCTCCGGGCCATGAGTCGCCTCCGTGCCGTTCAATGGCACGACGATGAGCCCGACAGACTGGTGACCTACGGTCTGGCGCCGGCCTCCGTGAGTGTGCGCACCACTGTCGAGGAGGAGATCCCTGTCGAGAAAGAACAGGAGGCCAAAGTCGAGGAGGGTGTCGAGGAACCGCCTGAGATCACTACCGAGAAGAAGGTAACGGTCTATGAACTTCACCTCTCCGGCCAATCGCCGATCGGTGAGGATACCAAGACCTACATGCGAGTTGGTGATGAGCACGCCGTGGCAACGGTCATGAAGACTACCACCGACAAGTTCAAACCCGTCATGTCCGAGTGGCGGGAGATGCGGATCACGCCTGTCAACGTCGGTGCGGCGACGCGGATCGAACTGACCACGCCCGAGGGTCTCGCAACGCTGGTAAAAAAGGAAGGTGAGTGGTCGTTCGAGCCCGACGGCGGGCGGGCGGAGGATTCGGCCGTTGGGGATCTCCTCGGCGCGATTGAAGGCCTAAGCGCCGTGGTGTTCATTGACGAAGAGCCGACGGACCCGGCGTTATACGGCCTGGATGAGCCGCAGGCCGAGATTCGACTAACCGTCCCCGGTGTCGAGGGCTTCGAGCGGATCACAGTTGGTGGTTACACCGATGAGAAGGCCAAACGCCTGGTGTACGTGCGCCGCAACGAGCTCGCCTCCATTGCCAAGGTGCGCACGCCGGACGTGGTCAAGCTAATCGAAGGCCCGCGGCTCTATCGCGACCGCACCGTCGTGGAAGTCCTTCCCAGCCGCTTCGAGCGCATCAGGTTATCCACCGAGAATCGGTTTCTCGGAGGGCGCAACGAGGTGACACTCAGCCGGCATGACAACACTTGGAGCATGGCGGAGCCTGTTGTTGCCAGCGTCCTGGAGGAGCAGATCGACAAACTCGTCGAGGCACTCGGCGGATTGCGCGCCGAACAGGTGGTGTCGGAAGCCGGTGAGCCCAGCGCGTACGGCCTGCATGCCCCGGCTGTGACAGTCGCCTTGACCTACAAGCCTCCCGTCGAATACCGCATAGAACAACCGAGCGAAGGCGAACCGGACAAGTCAGGCGAGGAAGGTGACAAGACCAAGCCGGCTGAGCCGATCGAGGTCCAGCCTCCCGCCAGGACTCTCGAGCTTAAGGTGGCGAAACACGACGGGAAGTACTACGCCAAGCGCTCTGACCGTGGCACGGTATACGAGATGGGTGGAGACTTCTTCAAACAGCTTGTTGCTGAGTACCGCACCGATCGGGTGATGGATTTCGAGGATGGCGATGTACGCCGATTGTCGATTCGGAAGGGTGACCAGACGCACGTATTTGAGAAGAAGGAGGATGGTGGGTGGGTCTATCAGGCGGAACCCGATCTTCCGCTTGATTCAAAGAAGGTCTACAACCTGCTCTTGCAGGTCAGGGATCTGCGAACCAAACGCTATGTCCGTCACGCCGAATCGGACCTGAGTGCCTACGGCTTGTCCACCCCGTCTCATGAAGTGATGATCACCCTCGACGATGGCAGCAGCCAGGTCTTATGGGTGTCGGCCAAGAAAGGCGACGACGGCACGGACAAGGGCTACTACGCAACCGTCGAGGGACGCAGTGGCGTTTTCCTCCTGACCGCCGATTCCCTTCAGCGCTTCGATGTTTCCCTCGATGACCTGGAAGAAATCCCCTAGGTCACCGCGAGAGCCAAGGCTCCCGCTACCCAACAATACAGCGCGAAATAGTGAAGCTTCGCACGGCGGACCGTGTGAAGCAGAATCTTCAGAGCGAACACGCCGACGACAAGTGAGAGGATGCTGCCAACAATCACCGGTCCCAGGGCAACGGCGGCGAACTCTTCACCCGGCAGGTCAAGAGTGTCTCTGATTTTCAGCAGCGTGCCGCCGACGATGGCGGGAACAGCGATCAGAAAGCTGAACTCGGCTGCCCAGCGCCGGCGCCAGCCGAAATAAGATGCGACGCAGATCGTTGAGCCGCTGCGCGATATGCCCGGCAAGATGGCCAAAGCCTGGGCGGCCCCAACTAACGCCGCTTCCCACCAGTGGAACTCCTTCCAACCGCGCCTTCCCCGGCGGAGTTTGGCAAGCACCGCCAGAAGACCACCGGTTATAAGCAGACAGATACCGATCCATACCGGTTTGTCGAACGCCGCCTCGAGGTTCTGCTTGAACGCCAACCCGATAACGGCCGTGGGGATGGTGGCCGCAACCGCAAGAACGGCGATGCGCCACCCAAACCGCCGGGCGGACCACGAACGGCTTGACTCACGGATAAGCCTATTGGCAAAGCGCCTGGCCGGTGTGACGAACACGATAACCACAGCGATCAGGGTGCCCAGGTGAGCCAACACATCGAACAGCAACATATGGGTACTATCAGGGTCGAGATTCAGCCATCGTTGCGTCAGTGCCAAGTGCCCGCTGCTGCTGATGGGTAGAAACTCGGTGAGCCCCTGGATCGCGCCGAGCAGCATGGCCGTTAGATAGTCGAACTCGTTCACGCCGGCGCACTATCTTCCAGAATGTGCCGCGAACGAACCAGGTATACTATGGTGGAAAGGGCGGTGATAACGACGGTCAGCCAGACGAGAGTCTTCTTGACCGGTCCGGCCGCTGCGCCCAACGCCTCCTCATGGGCGACGATGAACAGGATGGCCGGCGCCGCAATGCTCTGCATCCACATTTTGAGCTTCCCGTAGACTGACGCGCCGAATGATATCCCCAACGATTCGTTGAAGCCTCGCAGACCGGTAACCAGCAACTCTCGTCCCACGATGACCACCACCATCCAAGCGCTCACCTCGGTCACGTTGTGGCCGGTAGCATCGACGAACCGCGAACCCGTAAAAAGTATAAACGCCCCGCAGACCAGCACCTTATCGACCAGCGGATCGAGCACGCGGCCCAGCGGCGTGACCTCCCCACGCCTGCGGGCCAGATATCCGTCCAGGATATCGGTCACCGCTGCGACAATGAAGATCACTGCCCCGATGTCCAGTATCCACGGGCTGGGCTCTTGCTGCGAGTACTGCGACAGCAGAACAAAAAAGACGATGGCCAGTGCCAGTCGTGAGATGGTGATCTGATTGGGAAGATTCAGTGAGAGTCTCATACACTAAAGTACGGGCAGGTCGACTCCGGTCGGTGTCGCCACCAGGTCATACGTATCACTGCCGATGCAATTCACCGTCACAAACTCACCGGGTGAGGTCTGGCATTCCCGCACGTAGGTAACACCGTCCACGGTAGGTGCCTGACCCTCGTGACGTCCCACAATTGCACCGTCGTCAAGCCGCTGGTCAACAAGAACCTCGAACCGTGATCCAACTCGTTCCTCTGCCAGTGCAAAGGCAACATCCTGTTGCGCGGTCATTAAAGTGTCAACACGCTCCTGCTTGACGGTGTCGGGCAGTTGCCCCTTCATACGGGCCGCCGGCGTCTGAGGTTCACATGAATAGGGGAACACACCCAGAGCATCGAAACGGAAATCCTTGACAAATTGCACGAGTTCTTGGAACTCTTCATCGGTCTCGCCGGGGAATCCGGCCATCAACGTCGTGCGGATAGCAACACCCGGAATACGATCGCGGATCTTGTGAAGCAGTATTTCCGTGGCGGCCCGGTCGATACCACGGTGCATAGCCCTAAGTATACGGTCGCTTATGTGCTGAAGGGGGATATCGACGTATTTGCATACATGCTCACAGTCGGCGATGGCCCCTATCATATCATCGGTCAATGCCGACGGATATGCATACATGAGACGAATCCGGAGCAGCCCGGCAACCGTGTCAAGCTCGCGCAGCAAAGACGCCAGACCGTCGCCACACTTATGCTCTCCCAGCCCGTAGCTGGTCGTGTCCTGGCCTATGAGGTTGATCTCGACCGCCCCGTCGCCCACCAGCTCCCTCGCTTCCGCGGCTATGATCTCCGGCGGCTTGCAGTGCATTCGTCCGCGGATCGATGGAATCGTGCAGAAGGTGCATTTCTGGTCGCAGCCCTCGCTGATCCTGAGATACGCGTAATGGCGCGGAGTGATGCGCAGGCGGGCCGTGTCGAGCTGAGTAAACGGGTGATAGTCGCTCAGGTAAACATCGACCGTCCGGTCCCGTTTCGGCCCGCCGCCTCCTAATACGGCGCGGACGATATCGTCGCGGTTGTTCACGCCGACCAGAGCGTCGATACCGTCGATGCGCGTGAGGATGGCCTCCTTGTCCCGTTGGACCAGACAGCCCACAACGACGACGCGCTTGATCTGCCCGGCTGCTTTCCGCTCCACCGCCTCCCGGATGACCTGGTCCGCCTCAATCCGCGCGACGCCGAGGAAACCGCACGTATTGATGACGATCGCGTCTGCGTCGGACTCGTCGAAGGTGATGGCGCAGCCCGCCTCGGCCAACTGCCCGAGCATCTTCTCGGAGTCGACCAGGTTCTTGGGACAGCCAAGTGATACGAACGCAACGCGTGTAGGAGTAGTCATCATCTCAGGGTACAACCGGGTCAAGTCTCGCCGGCGTGAGAGTCTAACAGATGTCGCAATGGAAAAAAGGGAGCCTCAGGGCGGCGGCGCGGGCAACGCAGGCCTGGCCGGTCTCACTGCCGTACGTTAGGATGAGGCGACACGGTGCGGAAGGCTACTGACGCGGCAGTAGCCGGCTCGTCCCGTAGGGGACTTTTGTGCCTCCCCGACTTTGCTGAAAGGGATGCAGGTGGATCTGCGTGAGCATTGGCGATTTCTGACGAGTTATCTGCGCAAACCGGACGTCGTTGGGGCGATTGCGCCAAGTTCACAAGCCTTGGCCGCTGCTCTTTGCGAACCCTACCGCCGGTTCCGGGGACCGGCGAAGGTCCTGGAAGTCGGAGCGGGTACCGGTGCGGTCACCCGACATCTAGGCTCGCTTTTGGGCGAAGAGGACGAGCTCGACATTTGCGAGATTCACACCGACTTTGCTGACATCTTGGAGCACGATATCCTGAACGGTGCGGGTTTCGTACGAAGCGTCGCTGCCGGCCGGGTCCGGCTCCTGCGATCACCGGTACAACAGCTCAGGTACGAGAACAGGTATGACTTCGTCATCTCGGGTCTGCCCCTGACCGCGTTCGAGCTGTGCGACGTGCAAGACGTGTTCGGGATCGTCCGCCGGAGTCTAAAGCCGGGCGGCGTGTTCAGCTACTTCGAATACGTGGGGTTGCGCAAGACGTCTTGGCTGTTGTCAATGGGCCGGCGACGCCATCGCATCCGATCAGTCTCCGCCTATCTGTCTCGAAATATTCGTCAATACCAGTTCGACAGGACGACCGTGTTTCAAAACCTCCCACCGGCCCACGCCCGCTACCTGCGGTTTAGGTAGGGTCATTTGTTGCGGGTGACGAGAAACCGCGGCAGTGGATATACTTCGCTGGACCGAGAATCCCTTCTCGGTCCCAAGGTACGTACCAAGAAAGGATCCTCGGCACAACAGATATTCGCGCCAATTGCGAAGCGAGGTACCGGAACCGCGAAACGTGACCTGCGGGACCGACGTAACGTAGCGACGCATCGCGGATCTTTGCGAGCCGGGCAGCTATGGGCGATCAACCGGACGTCATTCTGTACACCGACGGGGCGTGCAGCGGCAATCCCGGTCCGGGGGGCTGGGCGGCCATCCTCAAGCATCCCGCCACCGGGACCGTCAAAAAGCTCTCCGGCGGCCAGCCTGACACCACCAACAACCGCATGGAGCTTACCGCCGTCATCGAAGGGCTTCGCAGCCTGAAAGGCAACAAGCGCTGGCGGGTCCATCTGGTCAGCGACAGCCAATATGTCATTAACGGTCTGACTGAGTGGATCAAAGGTTGGATCGCCAACAACTGGCGGCGGGGGAAAAAGCCCGGCTCCCCACCGGTCAAGAACGTCGACCTGTGGCAAACGCTGCACGCCCTGGCCGGGCAACACGACATGACCTACGAATACGTCCGCGGCCACGCCGGCCATCCAGAAAACGAGGAGTGCGATCGGTTGGCCGTGGCTGCAATTGACGCCATACGAAACGCGTGAAGCGACTGGCTACGTCGCTCGCATGGCTGGTATCACGGCAGGGCCATCGGCCTTTGGGCCATGATAATCCGTCGCCACGAGTCAAACGCATCCTTGGCATGCCGCAGAGCCGCAGGATGACAGCCGTAATCCTTTGTGGAATAAATGGTTAACACAGCTTCGCCGGCCGGGTGGGATCACAGTTGTGCCCCCCACGTCCCAACGAGGAACGGATCTCTCCACTGCCGTCAAGTGGAAAACCCAAACGCTCCGATAATAGCATCGTCGAGGGCGGGAGCCCGATATCGCATGGAGGCGACTAATATGGACCTCGAAGAACGTGCTGAAATCCGCCGCGCGACGCAGCGCAGTCGTCGCGGGCCTCGCGAACCGGTTCAGGTGATCGCAACCTTTAGGGGAGAGGGCGGCCTCGGCAATGATGTCGCTACGGGACCGGTCGAGTTGACCATCGAGGCCACCAACACAAAACTGGAAATCGCCCCGTGGTTGGCAGACGAGTGGTGGACTGAGGTTATCCAACGCTGGGCAGACTGTCCTGTTACCGTACACATCGCGCCAACGCCCGGCGCGTTGCTTCATCCTGTTGTTCTGCATCAGCTTCAGATGTTGCGACGGGTAACGCCGAGTTGGTGGCTGGTCGGCCATGCGTACGTGGACGATCTCCCGACCGAAGACGCCGTTGCGGAGTTAGTGAAGAGTCCATACCACGAGGTCCGGTTCATAGACCAGCCCCGATGGGGTGCACCGGAGCGGGATCGGTTTTCATGGGCGCCCCCGCTCGAGGAGCTGTTCGCCCGAATCCGTCGTGAGCAGACACGCCTGGGCACAACTGCACCGGTTCTGGTGCGACTGCCGTCGACCAAGGCAAAAGCCTCCGGCGTGTCGACACCGACGGCTGAGCCCGCCGCCGAAGCATCCGCTTCCCCGGAACCGATAGAAACGACCTAGTGGCGACCGGATACAGCGATAGAAGTCAGCTCACGGCGGTTACGCTCTCACTGGGGAGTTGCCTCAGCGAGTCCAGCTCCTCTTGATGACGCCGTAGAATATGCGAAGCCACGCTGTTGGCCTTCGACTCCGACGTAATCCGCGCCGCGGCGAGTGTGTACTTCTGGATAAGGTTCTCGTGATCTGTGGTAAGACGCGGTAATATGTGGCGCAAATCCAGGTAGTGCAGATCCGCCGTGTGGACATCACCGTGGCGCGGACCGGGTACGCCGTCCAGCGCGATGATCGCTTCCGCCAGCCAGGCGCCGTGCTCGGCGCTGGCCTGCGCCATACGCTTTACCAGGTTCAAGTTCTCAACGGAGAGCCGGGAGACGAAGACCGTCGATTCCAAAAGCCGCCCGGCAAGGTTGCGCTGCTCGAGGGCCAGTAATTCGTTCAGAACGGCAACAGTCGCCTGGTCTTCCATCAATCAGTCTCGTCCGTTGCGGAGGCTATTGAATCAGGCTCGGCAGGTAACGTGGCCGTTGCCTGGAAAATGTCACGCGAGAAACGATCCGCCGTGCTCTTCAGCGGATTGGCCAGCACAAACAGCCCCAAAAGCGCCAGCGCACACAGATTGACCAGGACGGCGCCGCCCAGAGGCACTCGGACGCGCGGTTGTCCCTCGTCTTTCAGGGCCATCTCCACCACCACACGCAGGTAGTAGTACAGGCTGAACAGCGTGTTAAGTACGGCGACGATGATCAAGAACCAGCCCAGAGTGCTCAACGAGAACCACCCCTGTACGCCCACGGTATCATGGAGGCTGCCCAAGGCTACCAGGATCCACCACTTCCCGATGAATCCGGCCAGGGGTGGAATACCGACCAAGGACATCAGGCAGATGATCATAGGCACGGCCAGCCACGGGGCACGGCGGCCAAGCCCGGTAAATGACTCGATCTTGTCACTGCCCGTATCCCAGGCCACCAGGGCCGTCACCCCGAAGGCCCCGAGGTTCATGAACATGTAGATGATGACGTAAACCAGCAGCGCGGTCAGACCGGCCTCATGTCCCTCCACGCTCGGGTGGATGAACACGGCCACGGCCATCAGCATGTAGCCGGCATGGGCAATGGAAGAATAGGCCAGCAGGCGTTTGACGCTTTGCTGTTTATAGGCCGAGAAGTTGCCGAACGTGCAGGTGATCGCGGCCATGATTCCGATGGTCCAGGCCAGCGGCCTGACCAGTGTCATCTCCACCGGGTAATCCACGGCCGTGCAGAACACCGTCGCCAACCGGGCCAGCAGCAGCAGACCAGCCGCCTTACTCACCACGCTCAGCCAGGTCGTGACCTCGATCTTGGCACCCTCGAAGGCGTCCGGGCACCAGAAGTGGAAGGGGACCGCCGAGATCTTGAATGCAATCCCAGAAAGGAAACAGATAAGAGCGATCCACAGTAGAATCGGTGCCTGGCCGCCGGCTAAGTGCCGGACGGTGTAATTGGCGACATCAACCACACTCAGGCTGCCCACCAGGCCGTACAGCAGGCTGGCACCATACAACATGATCGCCGCGCAGATCGCCCCGAAGACCATGTATTTGAGGGAGGCTTCCGCCCCGAGGCGGTCGCGCTTGTCGAACCCGACGAATGCATAGCTGGGCAGCGAGGCCGCCTCGAAGGCTACCACGATCATCAGCAGGTTCACCGTGCTGACCATAAGTGCCATTCCCAAGGCACTGCCCAGAAGAAGGATGAAGAACTCCGGTGCATTGCGCTCCTGCTCGGCGGAGCCCAGCCACCAGAGCCACATCACACCGGCCACAAAGAGCATCAAAATGATCTGGAAGCAGACCGAGAGGTTATCCGCGATCAGGATACCTCCACCGATCCACGTGGACAGACCACTTACGCCGCCGTCACCGACGGCACCTGCCACTCGGAGTGCCAGCACGAACGTGGCCACGACCCCCAAGGACGCGACCACTGCGGCGGTGCGCGCCCCACGGCCCAAAATGATCGGGCAGGCCACTATGGCCAGCATCGTGCATACCAGGGCGATCAGGGGCGAGAAGTAGAACAGATGCTCGCCCACCGGAATGTCAGCCCACGCGTTTGCTTGTGCTAGCAAATACATAATGCCTTGGAAAGCCTCACTGAGTCATACTGCTGTGCCGAGAATCCGTTCTCGGCACGTATCTTGGGACCGAGAAGGGATTCTCGGTCCAGCGAGCACATGTTGTCTTAGAAAGCCTCATTGAGTCATACCGAGCCGCGCAGGCTAAAGCCTACGGCTCAGGTTGCGCATCCCGCGCAGGCTGAAGCCTGCGGCTCATTGGTCAGGGCATCATCGCCGTGGCGTTGGCAACGTGGGCCAGCATCAGGTCCAGCGTGCCGTTGGTGTAATTGAACACCGTCTGCATTGGGAAGATACCCATAGCTATGGCCAGCACGGCCATCGGGATAAGCACGAACGTCTCCCGGGCGCTGGCGTCGGAGAATCCGGCGTACTCTTCGCGCTCCTGGCCAAGATACACACGTCGAATCAGCCAGAGAATGTACCCGGCGGTCAGGATCACACCGCCGGCGGCGATGATCGCCATCGGAACCGCCCAAACGTACTTGTCACGTGCCCCGAACGTGCCGAGCAATACCCATATTTCGCCGATGAACCCGCACAACCCGGGCAGGCCCAGCGACGCGAAGAACCCGATCGTTGCCAGCGTGCCGTATCTCGGCATGGTAAGCCATAAGCCGCCGAACCGGTCGATCTCCCGATGATGGGCCCGATCGTAAATCACGCCGACTAAATAAAAGCACATGGGTGAGCTTATGCCGTGGGCGATCATCTGGAACATGGCACCCTGGAAACCGGCCTGGGTCATCACCGCAATGCCGAGCAAAACATAACCCATGTGCGACACGGAGCTGTAGGCGACCAGCTTCTTGAAATCGGTCTGAGCCATGGCGCATAGCGCCCCGTAGATGATGCTGACCACACCCACGACCGCCAGGAAGAAAGCCCACCTCTCGCCCCCGGTCGGGAAGATCGGGTAGCACAGTCGCAGGAATCCGTAGCCGCCCATCTTCAGCAAAACCCCGGCCAGGATCATGCTGATCGGCGTCGGGGCTTCCACGTGAGCATCCGGCAACCAGGTGTGCACCGGCACGCAGGGCAGCTTGATCGCAAAGCCGATGAAAAGCAGCATGAACATCACCGGGGCGAACTTCAGACCCAAAAAGAGCGTCGATTTGGCTGCGAAGTAGCTCTGTATGACGGGATTCGTAGCCAGCTCGATCAGATCGAAGGTACCGTGGCTGATCAGCACATCCTCACCACGGTAGCCGCTGGCGATCCCTTCCGTGCCCAGGCGGCTCATCTCCGCCGTAATCGGGGCGTCGCTGTAGAAGTACATGGCCACCAGGACCACGAGCATCAGCACCGAGCCGGCAAGCGTAAACAGGAAGAACTTTATCGCTGCGTATTCGCGCCTCGATCCGCCCCATACCCCGATCAGGAAGTACATGGGCAGCAGCATCACTTCCCAAAATACGTAGAAGAGGAAAAAGTCCATAGAGACGAAGACACCCAGCATGCCCGTCTCTAACAACAGAAACAGGATGAAATACGCCCGGACGCCCTTGTTGATTTTCCAGCGGTCGAAGTTCCAGCTTGCCAGGCAGGCCAGAAACGCTATCAGCGTGGTCAGGATAAAGAGCGGAAACCCCAGCCCGTCGATCCCCAGGAAGTACTCGACCGTGAAGTTCTTCCCTTCAATCCACGTTGCCCGTTCGACGTGATGCAGCTTGCCGTATTGAGTTCCGAATATCGCCTCGGTCGAGTCCTCCCCACCACCGAAGAACGTTCCGAACAGCGACAGCGACAGGACGAAAGTGGCTAAGGCAAACGCCACCGCCACCGTCCGCACCTGCTGCTTGGGAACGAACAGACACACCACGGCGCCCAGCACCGGCAAAAACACGAGCAATGTCAGAATACCCATCGAAGCGTCCTCTTCTTTCTTAAAGAGAACCTATGGAATCGTCGTTTCAGCGGCCCTTGCGACCGACGACACCGACTCCCATCCAGCAAGCAAAACACATATCAGCACCACAGTCGCCACGGCGGCTGCGAACAGTAAATAATTGCGAATCCGCCCGGTCTGCGGGCTGCGAACCACGCCGGCGAAATCCTGCGAGGTCTTGGCCACGCCGTTGAAGACGCCGTCCACGCCGTGGTTGTCCAGGACCCAGCCGGAGAAGTCCGCCAGCCGCCGGATTGTGAAAGCGGCCAGGTCGAACAGCAAGTCGACCACATAGGTGTCGATGAGCCGGCTGATCTTCGCTACCAGAATGCAACCCTTGACCCAGACGAAGTTGTATACCTCGTCGAAGAAGTACTTGCGCTCCAGGATCACGTACAGAATACCGGCGCCCCGCCTGATCTTGTCCGCCGTTTCCAATCCCTTCCGATAGATCGCGAACGCAATTGCGAAGCCGACGAGGAACGCGAAGCCGACACCCCAGAACAGCCAGCCGTGGGCGGCATTGATGGCTTCGGTGTGCATATGGCCATCGGTCGCCAGCACCGTGGCCGCGGCCGTGGCAGCCGCCGCTCCGTCGGAGATCAAGGGTCTAAAGAGCAGGTAACCGGAAAAGACAGTGCCGACTGACAGCGCAATTAGCGGCACGTACATCAGCCATATCTCATGGGCGTGTTTGTACACGTGCTCGTCACGCGGCTTGCCCATGAAGGTCATCCACCACGCCCGCATCATATAGAATGGGGTCACATACGCGGTGAACACCGCCAGCCAGAACAACCACTTGGGCAACGGCGGGATGCCCCGAAAGATGGCAGCGGTTCCTGCACCGTGCTCTTCAGGGTGCTGGAGCAAGCGAATCGCGCCGGCATGCAAGGGTTCCTTACCATCCTCAAGGATCGGCTGGCGATCGCGCTGGACCTGGTCCTCATTACCGGCCGGCTCGACGCGTTGCCCGTCGTGAGTCTGATCCGGGCGATGCCCGGCCTGATCGGAGTCCTGGAAGGCGACAAGACGCACTTCGGTCTTCGAGCGCGGTGCGCCCAGTGCGTGCGAATCGTGACCGGCGCTTTCCTGATGCTTCTCGTACTCCCACCCGTAGGCACGGGTATAGGCGACGGCCAGGATCTCGTCCTTGCTGAAGAAGCCGCCAAGACCGATGCCGGTCCCGGCGATGCCGGCACCGGAAATCGCCAGCACACCGATGAAGAACGTCCAACACGTGACGGGCATCTTCTTGTAGAGCCCGCCCATCTTCCGCATGTCCTGCTCGTGGTGACAGCCCTCAATCACCTGACCGGAGCACAGGAAGAGCATGGCCTTGAAGAACGCGTGAGTGGTCAAATGGAACAGGGCCGCTATCCACGCCCCGCACCCCATCCCGAAGATCATATAGCCAAGCTGCGAAAGCGTGGAGTATGCCAGGCACTTCTTTATGTCCACCTGGACAATGGCGACCAGGGCCATCAGGGTCAGCGTCAGACAGCCGATGACCGCGATGAACATCAACGCCTCGGGCGTCATCAGCCTGAACACCCGGGCAACCAGGTACACACCGGCGGCCACCATCGTTGCGGCGTGGATCAAGGCACTGACCGGGGTGGGGCCGGCCATCGCGTCCGGCAACCACACATGCAGGGGAAACTGGGCGCTTTTGCCCATCGCTCCGCAAAACAGCCCGATTCCCATGATCGTAGCCAAAGACCAGCCGAACAACGTGAAGGGGTCGGCAAAGATCCCTGCTGCAGCGGACGTCGGATCCGCCAGAAATGCCGCGTGCTGCCCAGCGAAGGTTGCGGCCGCCTGGTCAAGATCCAACGTACCGAGCTGGAAGAAGACCAGCATCAGCCCGACGATGAAACCGAAATCGCCCACCCGATTGGTGATGAACGCCTTGATCCCCGCCGCCGATGCGTAGGCCCGATCAAAGTAGAACCCGATCAGCAGATAGCTGCACAGGCCCACCAGCTCCCAGCAGATAAACAGAAACAGCAGACTGCTGCTGACCACCAATCCCAGCATGCTGAAGCCAAACAACGACAGGTAGGCAAAGAAGCGGCTGTACAAGCTTTTCCCGTCCACTTCGTCGCTGTGACCGGACATATAGCCGATGCTGAAGAAGAAGATCAAAAACGAGACTATGGCGACCATGAAGAACATGGCCACTGTGAGTGAATCGAGCTTGACGCCGATCGTGACTGGTACCGCACCCAGGTTAGCCCAGTGGAAGCGATAGGCATTCTCGGTCAGGGCCGCCCGCGCCGCCGCGTCCTCACCCGACCACCCGATGAGAACCACCGTGGCAAGCACCAGCGGTACGCCCATGCCAAGAAGCACCGCGAACCAGCCAGCACCGGGTTTCCTCAAATATCGGCCAAACAGCACCAGCACCCAGAAACTGATCATCGGGGCAAGAATGCCGAGTGCCAGCAGGATTTCGTAGGTGTGTGAAGTCGTCATAAGCTTTCAGCAGTCAGCAATCGACAATCCCCAATCTCCAGTCCGCAATCCGTAATCCCCAATCCGCAATCGCTGTCTATCCCCGCAAGGTTGCGGCCGTGTCGACGTCCACCGTCGCCAGGTTCTTGTACAGGTTGATGCAGATTCCCACGGCCAACGCCGCCTCGGCCGCGGCCAGGACAATCACGAACAGGGCCATTATCTGCCCGTCGACGCGCCCGGGACCGAGGTATCGATCGAACGCCACCAGATTGACGCCGGCGCTGTTGAGCACCAGCTCTACGCCGATCAGAATCCCAATGGCGTTTCGCTTGGTCATCATGGTGAAGATGCCGCTGCAAAACAGCACCGCAGCCACCAACAGATAATGGGTTAAACCGATCGTCAGCATCGGATCACTTTTCCTGTCGGGCCAGGTGGGCCGCACCCACCATCACGATCATCAGTAACACACCCGCGACCTCAAAGGGAACCAGGTACGTGGTTAGAAGCCGCCGGCCAAGATCGGCGACGGACACACCGGGTACCACTCCCTCCGTTTCCGGCCAGACCGCGCTATAAAGGACTACGCACAGTGCGACCAGCAGCGCGCCACATACCACGGCCGCACCGATCAGTTCCAGCTTGGGCGGCTCGAACCGCACCCACGGCGACTTGCTGGTGAGCATCACCCCGAAGATCAGCAGGATCAACGTACCGCCGACATAGACGATCAACTGGATCGCCCCAAGGAAGTCCGCCGCCAGCAGAAAGTAAAGCATCGCCACCGAACCAAGGGCGATAAACAACCACACGGCCATGCGGACGATGTTCTTGGCGATGCACACACCCAGGGCCGCAATCACCGTCGTCATCGCCACCGCATAGAACAAGATCGGTTCGAGGAGGCCGCCCGGTGGTGCCGCGCCGGTCACGCCTATTTGCTGCTCCGCCGTCACTGCATCGTCGGTCGCCCACGCAACCGACCCTGTCGGCGCCAACAGGACCATCCCGGTCAGCACGAGGAGGATTGCAATCCTGAACGAGCCGCAGGCTTTAGCCTGCGCGGACAATCCACCCGAGCCGCGGGCTTTAGCCCGCGCGAACATCCACACCTCGTCAAAATCACGGTTCGTCCGAGTTAGTTCTCTTCGATGCCGAATCACCGCATCCACACTCTACTGAAAGACGCCAACCCACGACCACTACGATCCCGGCAACGGATCAATCACCAGACTGCCCACCAGCCGCCGCCGATGGTAGAACCCGTACGCAGCAATGGCCGGCAGCCCCAGGGCGAAGATCATGCCCACAACACCCAGTACCCAAGTCACAATCCTGTCAAACACCGTCCAGGCACCGCTTTCCGACATCCCCGCCCAGACCCACAGCGTCGATCCCAGCACCAGAATCATCGTGAGCGGCAGCAGCACCTGAATGCATGCATAAAGCACCTGGTCGATCCGAATCCGCGGCAAGGTCCACCGCAGCCATAGCTGAACGTACAGGAAGAACGTACCCTTCAAGACGAACCAGATCGGCCCGCTGAACAGAACGCCCTTTAGTCCGCGTGCCAGGATCCCGTCACCCCACGCGGCGCCCCACGAGGCCGGCAGCGGCGAGTGCCAACCACCCAAAAACAGAATCACCGCCAAGCCGCAGATCACGAACATGGCCGCATACTCGGCAAAGAAGAACAACGCCCAGCGAAATCCGGAATATTCGGTGAGAAAACCGGCCACCAGCTCGCTCTCCGCCTCCGGGAGGTCGAAGGGAGCCCGCTTACAGCTCGCCAGCGAGGCGATGAAGTAAGACACAAACGCTATAAACGCGAATGGATTGCTAAAGGCCAGCCAACTGAACCACCCTTCCGCCTGGGCTTCCCCGATTTCCCGCAAGCTCAGCGACCCGACGCAGAGCACCGGTACCAGAAGAGCCATCCCCATGGGAATCTCATAGGAGACCATCTGGCAGGCCTCGCGCATCGCGCCGTAGATGCTCCATTTGTTGTTGGAAGCCCACCCGGCGACGATAACGGCCACGACCCCGATTCCCAGCAAAGCGAGAATAAAGACCAGCGCAATGTCCAGATCGCGGAACACGTAGGTCACGCCGAACGGCAAGGCCATGTACGCGGCTGCTGCCGGGATGATCGCAAAGTAGGGGGCCAGACGAAACAGGATCCTGTCGGCCTCCTTCGGAACAAGATCCTCCTTGAGTACCAGTTTGATCCCGTCCGCCGGAGATTGCGCCCAACCGTGCCATCCGCCCACCCGCATCGGTCCCAGCCGCGACTGAATCCGGCCGGCCACCTTGCGCTCCCACCAGATCACAAACACCGGAACGATGGTGAAGAAAATGATCAACGTCGTCATCGAAACGACATCACGGAAGAGCGGGAATTGCAGCGGCCAGATCAGCGGAGATATCCATGCCGGCAGCAAGGCAGGTGATGCACTTACGATTTCGTCAAGAGTAAGCGGCCCGTTGAACCAGGTCGTGGCCCCAGGATCATTGGCGGCCGCGGCAACCAGGTCTTCTCTCGCCCACTCGAACAGCGCATTGGCAGCCCACACGCAGACACATGAGGCGATCACCGCCCCGATCAGCAGGAAAGGAGCTGTCTTAAAAAGGATCGGGCCCCACGCCCGCCAGGTCGATACGGCGAATGCTGCGGCAGCGGCCATGATGGCGACCAGGATCGGTGCGGCTACCAGAAGCAGCATCGCAACCGGACGTCCGCCGAGAAACGTGTTCGTGACCCAATAGAACACGGCCGCAACCACCAGTAGTACTATCGCCGCCACGACCGCCTTGGCGGGGAAACCGTAATTGCCTCGCTCCGGTCTGGGAAGCCATGGTACGGAAAACTGTGTCACGACGCCGGTTTACTCCTCAAATCAGGTAAGCGGCTTTACCAACTTAGCTGCGGATGCCAGTCCGCGTCCTTTCAAGAAAACCTTCTCCGAGCCGGCGGATGTCGGGGCCACGACACTGCGCCTGTCGCCGAAGGAACTCAGCGATCCACCTCGCCCAGCACAATGTCGATACTGGCGATAAACGCCGGCATGTCCGCGATCAGGATATCCCGGCAAATATGGGTCAGAATCGACAAGTTGTTGAAGCTCGGGCCGCGCGCCTTGACCCGATAGGGTATCGTGGATCCGTCGCCTCGAACATAAAAGCCGAGCTGACCGCGCGGGTTCTCGGCCTCCACGTAAACTTCGTCATCGGGCAGCTTAAGGTTCTTAATCTTCTTGGCCAGCACGTCGCCGTCCGGAAGCTGATCGAGGGCCTGGCGGATGATCCGCACCGATTGGGCCATCTCGAGCACTCTCATGAAATACCGGCACCAGTTGTCCCCGACGACAACTCCCTCCGGGCGACCATCCGTGCCGCCCGGCAAAGCGATCGGTATGTCGAAATCGTACTTCTCATAGCCGTCGTAGGGTCGCACCTTGCGGAGATCCCAGCGGATTCCGCTTCCTCGAAGACATGGACCGGTCAGACCGTAGGCGATCGCATCTTCCAGCGAAATGACCCCAACGTTGCCGGTACGCTTGAGGAAGATGTGATTGTAGCTCAGCAGCTTGTTGTAGTCGTCGATCTTGGGCCCGAAGTAGTCCAAAAACTCCCGGCACCGCTCGACCCAGCCGTCGGGCAGATCGTCGTGGACCCCGCCGACGGTGATGGCGCTGTAGGTTAGCCGCGCCCCGCAAGCCGCCTCGAACAGGTCCAGGATCATCTCCCGCTCACGGAAGCACCACCAAAACATCGTCATGGCGCCCATGTCCAGGCCGTAGCAACCCACAGTCACCAAGTGCGAGGCGATGCGGTTCAGCTCCGCAAAAATCACGCGAATCGCCTGCCCTCGCGACGGTACCTTGATCCCGCACAGCTTTTCCACCGCGATTGCAAAGGCCTGATTGTTGTTTATCCCCGACAGGTAGTCCATCCGGTCGGTATAAGGGATGAACTGAAACGGCTGCAGATTCTCGCCGATCTTCTCGGCGCAGCGGTGCAGATACCCGATATGCGGGATGGCCTCCAACACCATCTCGCCGTCCGTACGAAGAACCACCCGCAGCACACCGTGGGTAGCCGGATGCTGAGGCCCCATGTTGACCAGCATCTCTTCGGTGTGCAGATCGCCCTGCTCGGAGCGATCGATGTCGATCAGAACATCCGGGGCGGACTGTAAAACGATTTCAGCCATTAACCTGTCCGTCTGCCGGAGCCAGCCGTAAGCTCCAGTTATCCACTCCTTGCTGTGTCTCACCCGCTAGTGACGGGGGTTGGTCAGTTCATACTCCGTCGTCGCCGGAATCCCGTGGTACTCCAGCGGGAACTGGTAATCCTTGCGCAGCGGATGACCCTCCCAATCCTCCGGGCAAAGGATTCGCCGCAGGTCGGGATGCCCGTCAAAGCGAATCCCCATCAGGTCATACGCCTCCCGCTCATGCCAGTTAGCCGTTGGCCACACGTGGGCCACCGAGGGAATAATCGGATCATCCCGCTCCACCACTACACGGACTGCAAACTCACGAGTCTCGGTAATCAGTTCCGTCGGGTTGTCCGTCGGCATGTGCATCAAATCGTAGACACACGCCAGCCGGCCGTCGGCAACAAGGTCGAGCGATGAGATCGACCGCAGGAAATTGAACGCCAGGCGCGGATCGTCACGCAAGAACAACGCAATCTCGGGCCAACGCCCGGCTTCAACCTGCGCGTAGGGATGCCCGCCTTGCAGAGCGGTGTCGACGACCGCATTGCCAAACTGCGACAGCAGAAGCCTGCTAATCTCTTCCGGTACCACCTGTCTTATTCCCTACAATCCATATCACTTAACTCAGAACCGCTTCCCGAACCTTGGGGATCGTGCTCTTGGCCCGTGTCTGACGCCGAATCTTATCCTGCAAACGCATCAACCCTTCCAGCAGGGCCTCGGGCCGCGGCGGACAACCCGGAACGTAGATATCCACCGGCACTATCAGATCCACGCCCTTGACCACGTGGTATCCGTACTTGAAATACGGGCCGCCGCCGACCGTGCACGCACCCATGGCCATTACGTACTTGGGCTCGGGCATCTGGTTGTAGAGCCGCTTCAGGCGACTGGCCATCTTGTAGGTGACGGTACCAGCCACGATCATCAGATCAGCCTGCCTTGGGGTCGCCCGAAACGCGCCCGCACCGAACCGGTCCAGGTCAAAACGCGATGCCCCCGTAGCCATCATCTCGATGGCGCAGCACGCCAGACCGAACGTCATGGGCCACAGGCTGTTGCTGCGACCCCAATTGATCGCCCAGTCGAGGGATGTAACGATCAAGCCCTCTTCAAAGCGATTCTCGATCCAGCTCATCCTCTTATCTCCGAGCCGCAGGCTTCAGTCTGCGCGGCCTCCCGTAAGGGTCGAAACCCGCGAGTCGCTACGTCCCCTCTTCCAGAACCGACCGCCGCTTCTGGGCCGTACTGGCCCGGACCCAGTTCAAGTACCCCGACTTCCACTCATACAAAAAGGGAATCGCGATCAGCAAGAAGAACACTATAAATGCCCAAAACGCCGGGGCTCCCATATCTTTGAACACCACCGCCCAGGGCCAGAGCAGAGCCACCTCCACGTCGAACACGATGAAGACAAGAGCCACGGTGTAGAAGCGCAGGTCAAACTGGACCCAACTATCGCCAATGGCCGGCTCACCACATTCGTACGCTTTCCCCTTCTCCGGATGCGGCATCGTCGGACGCACGATCCGGCCGATAGTCAATCCCCCGAACCCGATCACAAAACCGGCTATGACGAACAGAAAGATGCCCACCACCAGTTCGACATTGGTGTTGCCGTGGGTGGCCGAGGGCTGCGCAAGCGGGCCGGCAAGAACCAGCGAGTGAACCGTGGATGTCAGGATGGATATCAAGACTGTTTCTCCGCCGGACCTGTCAACGCATCCTCGCTCGTTTTCTTTTTCTTTACCGGTCCGGACGGCTCCAGGGCCTTGAGCATCTTCTCGCGCCGCAACTCGTTATCGCCCGTCAGCTTGTCGTCGGAATAGGCATACTGCAGCCACTCCTGCTTGCGCTTTTGGGCCCATTCGGGCAGCCTGTCCTTATGCATCCATAGGGGTTGCGGCGTCTGCAAGCCCTGTTTGGCCAGCTCGGTGAACTCGACGATCATGTCTTGCCGTGTGTAGCCGGACATATCGTGCACGTTGCCCATGTGGATGCAGCCCGTCGGGCATGGGTCGCAACATAGTCCGCAGAACATGCATTTGGCGTAGTCGATGGCGTAGCGGGTCATGGCCCCACCCTGGGCGAGACCCGTCTCCTTGTCGAGCTTGCGCGGCCCGGTCTTGTCGATGTAGATGCAGTCCACGGGACAGGCCTTGGCGCACTGGTCACAGGCGATACACTTCTCGATCTCATAGAAGTGAAACCCCCGGAACCTTTGTTGGACCGTGGGGGCGACATCGGGGTACTGGACCGTCACCGTCTTGGCGAAGCAGTACTTGGCTGAGGTCCGCATCCCTATCAGGATCGTGTAGACCGTCATCCAGATGTTGTGAAAGTACCGACGAATCGCGTTGTCTTGCATGCCTCTCGATGCCCGAATTCCACGCAGCTACCGCCGCGCTCTCGGTTCCCGCACCAATTCCCACATCGATCTACTAGTACCGTGTTTCATAAAAAACGCGACTATCATCGCTGGACCGAGAATCCCTTCTCGGTCCTCCGGCAGGTGCCGAGACAGGATTCTCGGCACAGCGTATAGTCGTATTACTTGTGAAACACAGTACTAGGTCGAGCTTGACCCGTCCACGATCCGATTAGCAATAACCGTACCAAAGGCGAACTCACTGAGCGAAGTGCACGGGCGCGTTGTCCGCGATGCCCTGGACCAACAGCCCGAAGGCATGGCCTTATTCCCCATAGGCCCGGAGCAAATGGAGGCGTAGCAGGTTAAGTGCGGCGTTGCACGCCCGGTCACGGATCTCGTCACGGGTAAGGTGCTCGCCCAGAAGTAGCCGTTTCACTTCCACGGTCGCCGGGGCAGCGAATCCAAGATACACCAGCCCGACCGGCTTATCCGGCGGTGTTCCGCCACCGGGGCCGGCTATGCCCGTCGTGGCAAGAGCGAAATCGGCATTTGCGGCTGTCCTGCAACCGGACGCCATCGCCCGAGCCACGGGCTCGCTGACAGCGCCATGCTCGGCGATCAGCTCGGGCGGGACATCGAGCTGGTCACTCTTGGCTTCGTTCGAGTAGCTGATGTAGCCGCGAAGGTAATACGCGCTGCTTCCTGGGACATCCGTCAAACGCTTGGCCAACAGGCCCCCCGTGCACGACTCAGCCGTAGCCACGGTGCGACCGTGTCGCTCTAACAAGCGCGCGACGGCCAGCTCTAATGAGTCATCACCCTCCCCAAAGACTGCGGCCCCAAGTCGACGGCGGACCTCGGCCAAATCCGCGGCGGCCAGCCGCTTGGCCTCGGACTCGCCCTTCCCCTGCGCCGTGATCCGTACGCTTATGATCCCCCGGGAGGCCGTTGTGCCGATCAGCGGATTGCGATCGCGGCTCATCAGGCCGCCAAGCAACTCGCCGGTCTTTGCCTCGCTGATTCCGAAGCACATTAGCCGCGCCTCACGGCCGCATCGGGCACCGACACGTGGTCCCAGCGCCGGTGCCACGCTGGCCAGGAACATGGCCTTCATCTCCGCCGGCACGCCGGGTAGGGCAAAGAGGTCAGCGTCATCGCCGTGATACCAGATTCCCGGGGCCGTTCCCCGCTCGTTGGGGATCACATCGCAGCCACGCGGAATCATTGCTTGAACCTTATTTGCCTCGGACATCGGCCGCTGCAGACGCTCAAACAGGGCGCGGATCCGTCCCAGCGCTTCGGCGTTTTCCTCCAAGGGCTCGCCAATCGCCTCGGCCAGAGCATATCGGGTCAGATCATCGGGCGTGGGCCCAAGCCCGCCTGTCAGGATCACTACTTGCGGTCCGTCCAGGACCGGGGAGATGGCGGCCCGAATGTGTCCAAGATCGTCGCCGGTCGTGATATGACCCACGACGCGTATGCCGATCCGTGTCAGCTCGGCCGACAGCCAGGCGGCGTTCGTGTCGACCTGCTGCCCGGTCGTCAACTCCGTTCCGATACTGAGGATGACGGCATCCATGATCCGACCAAGGTAGCACGAGGCGGCGTGGCCACCAAGCGTGTCTTTAGTGGCATACCCGCGGCGACCGCTATATAGTCGCGACCGGCGGCCCCGGGCCGTGGGCTGTAACCGGACGGATTGGCAGGTAAAAGGGCAGGGGGTATGCGATCTAGCGGTAAATCGCCGCAAGCCAAGCGGGAGGGCAAAGAGCGCCTGCGGGTGCTTTTTACCTGCATCGGGCGGCGGGTCGAACTGCTCCAAGCCTTCCGACGAGCTGCCAAAAGCCTCACCATCCGATTTGAGGTTCATGGAGCTGACGCCAGCCGGCTCTCGCCGGCCCTTCACCAGGTGGACAAGGCTCATGTTCTACCGCCCATCTCCGCCGGTGATTACACCGAGGCTTTGTTCAACCTCGTCCGACGGACCCGGATCGATCTGCTGATACCGCTGATTGACCTGGAACTGCCGCTGGTGGCGGCGATGGCTGACAGGCTTACTGGGGTCGGCTGCTGCGCACTGATCTCCTCCGAGGCAGTGGTGCAGACCTGCCGCGACAAGATTGCCACCTACGATGCGTTGAAGGCGGCGGGCATCGACACACCAACAACCTGGCCATGGAGTGAGGCCGTCAGACGCAAACGCCACCGCTTTCCCTACTTCCTAAAGCCCCGGGCGGGCAGCGCCGCGATGGGCAACTACGTAGTCAGGGACCGCAATGAGCTTGATACGCTCGGTAAGCGTGTCCGCGATCCCATAGTGCAAGAATATGTCGAGGGCGTGGAGCACACCCTAGATGTCTACATCGGTTTCGACGGAAAGCCGCGTTGCGTTGTGCCCCGTCGAAGACTGGAGGTCCGCAGCGGAGAGGTCAGCAAGGGACTGATCGTCAAAGACCCTGCGATCATGGCCGTGGGATGCCGCGTGGCCGAGATGCTCGGTGAATGCCGCGGCGTAATCACGGTTCAGTGCATCGTGACGCCCGACCGGCGTATACGTGTTATAGAAATCAACCCGCGGTTCGGCGGGGGCGTTCCGCTGGCCATCCATGCCGGTGCGGATTTTCCGAAGTGGATTCTTTCAGAGCTTCTAGGCAAAAAACCGCGGATCAACCCGACCGGCTTTCGCGACGATATCGCCATGCTGCGCTTCGACGACTCGGTGTTTGTCCCGAACGCATCGAAGCTTACCAGGAGGTAAGGCAGCGCGAGGCCGGGCAACGCCTGTAGGTTTTACATTCCAACGGTCATGCCCGTCATTAAAGCTGTGATCTTCGATCTCGACGATACGCTCTACCCGGAGCGTGCCTACGCTTTCAGCGGATTCGCCGCCGTCGCCACTGCGTTCAAGGATCTGCTGGGCGACCCTGCCGAGACGACAGAACAGATGGAACAGCTTTTCGACTCAGAACATCGTCGCCGGGTTTTCAACGAGCTTCTTTCTCAGCGCGGGCTTCCGGGAGATCAGCAGCTTATCGATAGGATGATCGAAACTTACCGCACGCACAGGCCGACCATCACGTTGCATCCTGACGCTGACAGAGTCCTGACACACCTGCAGGGCCGGTACAAACTCGGCCTCATATCGGATGGGCCGTCCGTAAGCCAGTGGGCAAAGATCGATGCACTGGGGTTGCGATCCCGACTCGACGAAATCATCATCACAAGTGATTTAGGCCTCGATTACGCCAAACCGAATCCGGCCGCGTTCGAGCAGATGGCCAAGCGGCTGGATGTCGAGCCAGGCCAGTGTGCCTATGTGGCCGACAACCCGGCCAAAGACTTCATCGCCCCTAACGCCCTTGGCTGGACCACCATCCAGATCACCCGCCCCGACGGCATCTACCGCGGCGTTTGTCCACCGGAAGCGGCGGAAGCGCAGCGTATCATCGACACGCTCGATAGTCTCAGTGAAATCCTGTAGGTCGGGCTCTGCCCGGAGGAAGGGTCCCAACGTGCGAAGCGCGCCATATGTCCTACGGCGTGTCTACCGCTGTGTTGTTCAGGCCGGGTGGCCTATGTCCTTTGGACATGGGGGAGACGATGACATACGCTCGCTTTCGCACACCACCTGGTCCGCACAGCGGACTCTATCGGCTGGTACGAGAATCCCTTCTCGCACCCCCATCCGCGGGAATCCCCTCTCGCGTCTTCGGCTTTCGCGAATCACGCGCGCCCCGCAGGAAAGGATTCCCGCACGCGTGGGGACGAGATGGGAATCTCGTCCCAGCATTGTCAAAAATGGCGATGCTATCCGCGACGATCATCGCCTCCCCCACCTCCAGAGTAGGAATGCGCGCGAAGTGCGACTTGAATTGCGCTAAGTAGTTGTGGCTGCTAACGTTATGCCTCCGAGTCCCTGGACAAGAACATGGAGGTTAACGATGAGCAGCCACGTATGGAGGTTAGTGT
>JAUWWQ010000066.1 GCA_030616775.1 Planctomycetota bacterium | reverse complement strand
TTAGCGCGCCTCTGGCAGACTATCCAGAGACGTGTTATGCGGACAGGAAACCAAAGATCCGCATGTTATGCGGATCAAGCTAAATGTTGTTCGGCGTGGAGGACCTGGAATGGCAAAGAACTTTCCGATGCAGAAGTGGCCAGCCATACTCGGATTGCTCATTGCAGTTACTGGCATCGCTACTCCCATTCTGTGGGACTTCTTGAAGAGCCGATCAATATTGGAGCTGAGGCAGCTGGAAGGCGCTGTGATCATTCAGAAGCAAGACGAACTCAAGAAGCTGAAGATCTTGTATGGCAACGAAGAGCTTGATAGCTTGACTCGCTTCAGGTTTCGTCTATCGAATACAGGTACGACGCCCATCGTAGCAGCCGATGTCATAAAGCCACTAACGATCAACTTCAAAGGTGATGCCAAGATCCTTGATACGGAGATTGAGGCGGTCTACCCTAGGAATCTTGAGGCGACGGTGAATCCAGTAGATAACGAGAGTTGTGTTCAGTTAGGTTTCTCACTCCTGAATCAGGGGGACAACATCACCTTCTCTCTCTTGATCGCGAACTACTCGGCTACGTCATTTGATGCTTCAGCAAGGATCGTTGGAGTTGAGGAACTGTCCATAGTAATTGAGGTGAGCGAACCCAAGAGGGCAGCGAAACCTACCCGTAGGTCCCTCTACATAGTAGGTGCCCTTTCTTTGTTCTGTCTTTTGGGTGCAGGTATATGCTCTACTGACATTAGGCCGGAGATCACGTTCAAGAGGGCGCTGAAGCACGGAAAGAGCATCATTCCGCGAGATCGAAGCAAGGAACACTTGCTTACTCTTGTCAGATCGAAACTCTCATGGACTGCGAGTGAAGAGAGAGCGCCAGTATTGGCGTACATAGAAGGTCTCCCAGGTGAGAATGTGTCGGAAGAAGAATGCCAGCACATTGAAGAACTGGTGAAGTCTACGACTGAAGGGGCTACGTCCAACGTCACTGTCGCAATAGTATTCGCCCTATTGGGTGCTATCGGCGTCGCTTATGTAGCGTATCAGGTTCTTTGAGGAATTCTCGCCGAACACGGTGCTCCAGCGCACGCGGACAAGCCGCGCCGCTGAGCTTTACCGTTCCCGGCGTCCGTAGGTCTGGCTCACTCCCGGCGCGCCGGGATTCAGGTCGAGGATCAGCTTGTCCAGGTTGAAAAAAGGGACAGGTTGAAAAAAGGGACGGGCACCTCGCGAGTAGGCTTTCTCGCCGGCGTGAAGGTCGTTTGGCTCGGAGCCGGTCCCCTTTTTCAACGCGATCAATCTACTTCCCCGGCACGTCCATCAAGACAGGTAGGTCGGGCTTTGCCCGACGGAACGTCATCCACTCCCCCGATGTCGGGCCGAGCCCGACCTACCCGGCTTACGCCTTCCACGCTTGCGTGGGCATGTTTCACGCACCGTGCATATCATGGCCACGAAGACGTGGCCATGCCACACAGCCATAGCCACCAGTGATCTTGGTCGTTTCCGGCGTCCGTAGGTCTCGCTCACCGAACTGTCCAGGTCGAGGATCAGCTTGTCCAGGTTGAAAAAAGGGACGGGCACCTCGCGAGTAGGCTTTCTCGCCGGCGTGAAGGCCGTTTGGCTCGGAGCCAGTCCCCTTTTTCAGGAACAAGATGCGATTGCCCTGGGCCTCCGGGCGGCTTATCGTTGACACGAATGCCCACGGTTTCTATGGTCATTCGCGTGGACAGTGCGCGTATATCGGGAACGCTTTGCCGGGTCGGCGAGAAGGGTAGTTTCCAACGCCGGCTTCACGTGTTCCCGGCCCTGCTCACCACTGTGAATTGTCGTATGGCAATTGTGGAGAAGTACCCGGCGATTCGGTCCCTTTCCACGTGGTTCCCGCATTCGTGAGGAGATGACTTGGCACGGCACGACGGAAGACAACCTGCGGAGCTTCGACCGGTTGAGATTACCCGCGGCTACACCGAGAACGCCCCGGGTTCCGTGCTGATTCGTACGGGGAAGACGATCGTGTTGTGCACGGCCTGTTGGCAGCCGGGTGTGCCGCGCTGGAAGGAAGGGCAGGGAAGCGGTTGGGTGACGGCCGAGTACGACATGTTGCCCGGGTCTACCACACAGCGGCGGCAACGCAACCGCATGAGAATCGACGGGCGGACACAGGAGATTCAGCGGTTGATCGGGCGTTCGTTACGAGCGGTTACACGCCTGGACCTGCTCGGTGAGAACTCGATACTCATTGATTGCGATGTGCTTCAGGCGGACGGTGGAACGCGAACGGCCGGCATAACCGGAGCCTACGTAGCGTTGTGTGACGTCGTGCGCCGGGCCGTTCGCAATAAATGGATTGCAACGTCGCCGCTACTGGAACCGGTTGCCGCGGTGAGCGTCGGCAAAGTGGATGGCAGGATGCTGCTTGACGTGGACTATGAGGAAGACGCGGCCGCCCAGGTGGACATGAACGTGGTCATGACCGGCTCGGGAAGATTCATAGAGGTGCAAGGTACGGCCGAAGAGGCGACCTTTACACGCACGGAACTCGACAAGCTGCTGCGTCTGGCGTCGCGGGGAATCAAGCAGCTTGTTGAGCTGCAAGAGAAAGCCCTGCGCAGACGAATGCGATGAGCATGTGGCCGGGCATAGTCAAGAGCGTTTGTCTGCGGGTCGTATGGGCTGCCTCTGCCGTGGCGTTGGCTGCGACCTGGGGCTGCGCCGCGGGAGGGACCGGCCAAGTGGGCTCACTGTTCGGCCCGAAGGGGACCCCATGGACCATCCGCTGTATGGAACTTCAAGGCACCTACCGCCTCCAGCATATCGAGGAACTCGCGGAGACATTGAAGCGCACGCCCGGTATTCGGCCTCAGGATGTCTTCGTGGGCGATGAGCCGGACGGTTATTCGCGGCTTTACTATGGGCGGTACTTTTGTCGGACCAGTCCCAGGACCGGCAAGCGACCGTTGACTGGCAAGATGCGCCAAGATCTGGGTCTCATCCGGCAACTCGGGGATGGTTCCGGGAGACGCTACTTTTTGCAGGCCTTGCCCGTCAGGATGCCGACACCCGATGTCGGGAATCCGGAGTGGGCGCTGGCCAACCTACCTGCGACATATTCGCTTCAAGTGGCGGTCTTTGAACCGACCGACAACTTTTGGGAGTACAAGGAGGCCGCGGCTCAATACTGTGCGCTGCTTCGCGAAAAGGGCTACGAGGCGTACTATTACCACGGCAGTGCTTGCAGCATGGTCACGGTGGGGTCATTCGGACCCGAGGCAGTGATCACCAAGGCCGACGGGCGAACCTACTACAGCGAGGAGGTCCTCGCCCTGCAGCGCGACGAACTGCTGAAATACAACCTGCTCAATGGCGCGGTTTACCGGGTGCGAAGCGATACCGGGAAGAAAGTAGCGGTGCCCTCCCGTTTGGTAAAGGTGCCACACAGCGTAGAGGATGCCCCGTGGTGAGGTCGGCCACCATCCTTATAGCGACGGCGAACCGGGGTAAGCTGCGCGAGGTAAAGGCGATTCTGGTGGGCCTGCCTGTCCATCTCACAACGCTGGAGGATTATCCCGGCCTACCCGAGCCCGTCGAGGATGCCGAGACGTTTGAGGGGAATGCGAAACGCAAGGCGTTGCATTATGCGGCGCTCACCGGTTGCTGGGCGCTGGCGGACGACTCGGGGCTGGAGATTGACGCCCTACACGGTGAGCCCGGGGTGCATTCCGCCCGGTACGCCGGCCCCGCCTGCGACGCCGCAGCCAACAACGCCAGACTCATTCGGAAGCTCTCCGACATATCACCCGGACAGCGGATGGCCCGGTTCAGATGCGTGATCGCGTTGGCCAGCCCCAAAGGCCTGCTGGCAACGGCTTCGGGGGCCCTTAATGGGGTAATCGTGGATGAGGCCCGCGGCGCGGGCGGTTTCGGGTATGACCCGCACTTCTTCGTACCCGAATATGGGATGACCACAGCCGAGATGTCACCAGAGCAGAAGAACCGGATCAGCCATCGAGGCCAGGCCCTGCGGGCCATACGACCGGCGATCGAACGTTTGCTCACGGATTCGAGCTCCACGGCACCCGGCGGCTGAGGTGACCGGCAGTGGAACGGCGGCGGGGGAAAACGTTCGGTTGTACGGGCCGACACAGCCCTTATAATCTCCTCTCGTTTGCGTGGTCAGCGACCCGAACCCGGAGTCTCTTTTTTGCAGATATCGTTTGTTCCCAAGCAGATGTTCTTTACGAAGGGGACCGGTAAGCACCGGGAGAGCCTTCAATCGTTCGAAGAGGCCCTTCGTGATGCGGGCATCGCGGGGCTGAATCTGGTGCGTGTCAGCAGCATCTACCCTTCGAACTGCAAGATCGTCTCCCGCGCCAGGGGCTTAAGCCAGCTTACCCTAGGCCAGATCGTCTTCTGCGTGATGGCGGACTGCCGGACCAACGAACCGAACCGGCTCGCCGGGGCGGGTATTGGGCTGGCTGTGCCCGCCGACAAGTCCAACCACGGGTACATCGCGGAGTACCATGGCTTCGGCATGACTCAGCGGATCTGTAGCGATTATGTTGAAGACATGGCAGCCACCATGCTAGCCACGACCCAAGGTATCGATCTGGATCCGGACAAGGCCTACAACGAACGCAAAGAGATCTACCAGGCTAAGGGTCTGGTCGTCAGGACGCGTGCGGTCGTTCAGACTATTGAAGGCGACAAGAACGGCCTGTGGACCACGGCCGTCGCCGCCGCCGTATTCATTCTCTAGCTCCTCAGGATCGACGACCTATTCATGGAAACCGGCGAACGTAAATCCGAAGCTCGTGGCCAGAGCTTCTGGCTTGATGGGCCTATGATCGAGCCGCTGGTGCTGGCCGGCAACGAAGGCGTTGCGGACATGATTGACAACGTCTTCGCCAAGAGCGGGTTCAATGCCCGCCGGCTCGCCGAGGGTGCCAAGCTGTATGCCCGCATGCTGCAAGCCGATGCGACGGTGTGTATTACTCTTGCCGGGGCCATGACTCCGATCGGCATGAGCGGCGTCTTTATCCCCCTGATCGAGAACGGCCTGGTCGATTTCATCATCTCGACAGGCGCGAATGTCTACCACGATCTGCAACGACCGTTCGATTTCCCCATCGTTCAGGGAAGCCCGAACGTGGATGACAACATCCTCGCCGAAGACGACGTGGCCCGGATTTACGACGTATTCATTGCCAACGACAACACGCTGACCGGCGCCGATCTGCTGGTTCATGAGGCCGTCGCCGGGCTCGATACGTCGAAGCCGTACTCGAGCGCCGGGCTGCACCAAAAGTTGGGGGAGTTGGTTTGGGAGAGGGCCCGGCATCCGGAAAAATCAATGGTCGCGGCGGCGGCGAAATACGATGTCCCGATCTTCACCTCGTCCCCGGGTGATTCGGCGGTCGGCCTGAACCTGGCCGTTCGGCAACTACTTGCAGAATCGATCCCTCTTGATCCGGTGCTCGACGTGATCGAAACGACGGCGATTGTACACGACGCCAAGGTCAACGGCGTGGTGGAGATCGGCGGCGGATCGCCCAAGAACTTCTATCTGCAAACGCAGCCGATGCTTCAGCAGATGCTAATCGACAAGGCCAGCGGCGGGCACGATTACTGCCTGCAACTGACCACCGATCCGCCGCACTGGGGTGGATTGTCCGGGGCAACTCCGTCCGAGGCACGAAGTTGGGGAAAGATCCGGGACGCCGAGAAGAACAATGTGGTGGTGTATTCATGTGCCTCGATAACGTTCCCACTGATAGCCCGGTATGTTCTTACCCGGGTGAAACCCCGACCACACCGCCGCCTGTTCCCCCGGCTTGATGAGATAACCGGTGCCCTTCGAAAGATGGCCCGTGACAACCCAGAGCTGCGTGCGGAGCATGCCATACTATTCAAAGACGTGTGACACACGTTATGCATGGACTTGAAGGCAGGACCACGCCCAGGCGCCAAAGCACCCGAGGCCGTCGTGGAATGGACACCACCCCCAACAATTTCCTGGGCCTCGAGGACAAGTACAGCCGCTACGATGATGCCCGTTTCGTAGTGCTGCCGGTTCCCTATGACTCAGCGGCAAGCTGGCGGTCCGGCGCCCGCAACGGGCCGGCTGCGATCATTTCTGCATCGCAGCATATGGAGTGGTTCGACGAAGAGCTGGAGGCGGAGTGCTACAAATGTGGCATCGCCACACTGGACCCCCTCGAGCCCAATATCGTCGGCCCGGAGGCGATGCACCAGGACCTGTTCAAGTTCGCTAAGCGCGTGGTGCGGGACGGCAAATTCCTATTCGGGCTGGGCGGCGATCATAGCATCAGCTCAGCGCTGGTCCGGGCGGTTGTGTCAAAGCACAGGAAGCTTTCGGTTTTGCAGATCGATGCTCATTGCGACCTCCGCGACAGCTATCAGAACAGCCCATATTCGCATGCTTGCGTCATGCGCCGCATCCTCGACCTTGGGGCCTTGGCCGTTTCAGTCGGCGTCCGTGGCATATCGCCGGAAGACCACCGCTTCATGAAGCGCAAACGCCTCGAGGCGATCACGGCATATGACTGTCACATGGACGATGACTGGGTGGATCGGGCACTCAACGCACTGGGCGAGACGGTATATGTCACCGTCGACATCGACGCCTTCGATCCCGCCTATGCGCCGGGCACCGGTACGCCGGAACCGGGCGGACTGGACTGGTATCAGGTCACCGGACTATTGAGGCTCGTCGCCGCCGAGAAGAATGTCGTCGGTGCGGACATTGTCGAAGTGGTCCCCATCCCCGGTCAGGTGGTGACGGAGTTTCTGGCCGCACGTTTGGCGTATAAGCTGATGGCCTACGTACAACTACGTGCGTAGCATGTCGCGTGGCGATATCATCGCCAATTGACGAGATTCGAGCAGCCAGACTTCCGGGCAAACGGTCCGGCAGGCTTGGTGCGAAACGGTGGTGCTACAGCTCGCGGTCTGCGGCCGCAGCGAACGCTTTAAGGCCCTTCATGAATGAGCGGAATTGCTCCAGATCCAGCGACTGCTGCCCGTCAGTCCAGGCTTGGGGCGGACTGTGGTGTACCTCGACGAGCAGCCCATCCGCCCCGCAGGCGATCGCAGCATTACTCATCGGGGTCACCAGGTGGCTTTGCCCGGTTCCGTGTGAGGGGTCCACGATGATCGGCAGTCTCGAGACGCGTTTGATCTCCGGAACGATGGCAAGTGCCAGCGTATTGCGGACGTATGTTTCGTGCGTTCGGATACCCCGTTCGCAGAGAATGACATTACGGTTGCCTTCCAGCATGACGTACTCAGCCGCTAGAAGGAACTCTTCGAGGGTGGCACACCAGCCGCGTTTGAGGAGGATGGGCTTGCTCTGCCGCCCCACCGCAGCAAGCAGGTGTGTGTTGTGCATGCTCCGTGAACCTACCTGCAGGACGTCGGCGTATCGCGCCACAAGGTCCACGTGGTCGCAGCGCATTACCTCAGTCACAACGGCCAGCCCGGTTTCCTCACCAGCCCGTGCCAACAATTCCAGCCCTCGTTCACCATGGCCTTGGAAGGAGTAAGGTGAGGTCCGCGGCTTGAACGCTCCGCCGCGAAGTGCCACAGCGCCGGCTTCCTTCACCGCGGCGGCGATTTCCAGAAGCTGACCTTCGCTCTCAACGCTGCAAGGTCCAGCGATGATACCGAGCTTTCGAGCTCCGATGCTGGCGGCGCTACCCAGGAGAATCTCAAGCGTCTTCTCTCCCGGTTGACGACTCGCCGCGAGAATCGGCTTAGCCTCCTCGAGCACGCGGTCCACCATGGGCGCGTCTTCGAGAAGCGCACGGTCGGTCTGACCGTTCACCCCAAGTACCTCGATCATTTTCTGAGGGTTGCCATCGATCACCCAGCCGTTCAACCCCATCTGGTTAAGGAGCTTCACGATGTAATTGACGTGCTCCGTGGTGCTCCCTGCCTTCATCACCACAATCATTTCCCACCTCCGCGTATCGCGAACGCGAGTAGCATTGTGACCCGCCACGCGGTCGGAACACCATCCTCCGTCATGGGCTATGCCGGGCCGCCGATCCCCACGCCGGCTACTGCACCGCGCTGCCCAGTCGCAGAGATACTGTTCCTATCCCCCAAGTAGGTCGCGTTCACCACCCAGCACCTCGGCCTGCAACCGTGTTCTTATAACATGCCAATACAGGCATAACGAAGGCGCTTTACGGTATACGTCAGGATAAGCCCTCTGTCGGGTACTTTCAAGCCCTTTTTTCACCCTGTGCCGCCGAGGGGCGCGGCCCCACCCCGATCTTGACAACCTGCCCAACCGGTCGCGCGCCTGCTACCATGCACACGGGCCCGATCCCGTCCCGCGTCCCGGGCTGCTCCACGCCCCCACCAGGCCTAGAGAGCACCCTTGATTCCGGTGGATCAGTACCCTTGGGGACTCAGCAATACAGCATCACTGTGCGATAGTAACTTATAGCTGATACGATTATCATAACTTGGTGCCTCAACTCTCGGTGGAGCTGATAAATGCCGGCGGTCTCCCGTTGAACATGAGCTCCAGGAACGTCGTGTTTCCTCTCCGGGCCCGGACAATTTGCCCGCCGGCGGGTGGATCGGCGTCCCTTTCCGGGATTGTGTGGTGTGATGCCAAGACGCGGTTTGTATTACGCGAGCCTGAGTCCGACCATCGCAGACGGGCACCAAGGACGCTTGTAGACAGGCGTGCGGGTGCCTATTGGGGGCGATCCTTGGGGATCATGGCGATGGCCTCGATCTCGACGAGGAGTTCCGGACGGCAGATGCGGGCCTCGATACAGGTGCTGGCCGGCAGGGGGTCAAGCTTCTGCTCGGCGTAAAATACGTTTCGGACCTCGTTGAACTCGTCGTAATACCTGAAATCGGCCAGGTAGCACGTGGTCCGAACCATGTCATGCCAATCGGCACCTTCGCTGTTGAGCAAGCCGGTGATGTTATTGAACGTACGGCGAGTCTGGTCGTTGATGTCACCGGGGTGGACGGACTCGCCCTCTTCGTTCACGCTGGCCGTGCCCGAGATGAAGAGCATGACGCAGTTGTCCAGCTCAACGCGCATTCCGCGTACGAACGACACCTTCTTGGCATAGTCGTAGGCCTCGCAAAGCACGTCCTTGTCCTCGATGGGAGTTTTCTTGATACGGGTCTTTTCTGTCCCACTCATCAGCTTGTTACTCGTAATCCAGGTCAGCACGCCTCGGCGGGCCGGCACCGGCCGGTACACGCCACCGTCGTCGCAGCAGCCACCGTCGCCGCTGGACGATCTCTACTCTCGCTCTTGTCGTAGTATACCAGATCCCACGGGGATCACCTCGTTTTTCCTCCGTGGACAGCCTGCTGTCGTATGGTGATCAGTCGATCGGTCTGCACGTTCTTCCTCGTCAGACGCGACCTGTCCGGCCAGATGACCTCCAGTCGATCGACCTCGTCGTGCTTGCCCAACCCAAAGTGAATCCGCGGGTCATGCTGCGATAGATAACTACCACCGGAAAGCCGTTGCCGGACCAGCGTTTGCCCACCGACACTGATCTTCACTAGAGCACCGATGGCATCGCGATTTGGCGATCGCCCTACGAGTTTGATGCTGAGCCAATGTCGTCCCCGGCGGGGTGTGTCGTTCCGCAGCAACGCCGGGCGATCGTTCAGATTGGCCACCAACAGGTCGACATCGCCGTCATTATCGAAATCGCCCTGGGCCACACCCCGGCTGACGAACCTGGCACGCGGGCTCGGCGCTAGTGAGCCGGATGGGCTGTCGATATGGATGAAGCGACCACGGCCGTCGTTAATGAAGAGGGCGTCGTTATGGGCTTCAAAGCGGCAGGCGCTGCCATTGGCTATGTAGATGTCCAGGTGGCCGTCGAGGTCGAAATCCGCTAAGACTCCACCCCAACCGTGGGAGTGGATCATTGTCACGGAGATCCCCGACCGGACGGCCAAGTCCTCGAACATCCCACCACCGAGGTTGTGATACAGGCAGCAGCGGTTCATGTCCGGGACGAGAATGTCAAAGCGCCCGTCCCCATCGTAGTCGCCTACTTCGACAGCCATAGCTGCTGTCGCATCGCCGGCCTCTCCAAACGCAGCACCAGCCAGCAACGCTTCGTTCTCAAAAGTCCCGTCGCCCTTGTTGTGCAGCAGGAAATTCTCCATAGCGTCGTTGGAGACGAAGACGTCAAGCAGGCCGTCGCCATCATAGTCTAGGGCGCCGACGCCCATGGCCCGCCCGACAGGTTGGATCTCGATGCCTGCTTTGTGGGTCACGTCCGTGAAGGTGCCATCGGCGTTGCCGCGGAACAGCCTGTCCTGCTGGCCCTTGTAGGCCAGCGGGCTGCGCACCCCCTCTACGGTGTGCTGGCGCTTGGGGTCCGGTTCATAGGTCAAATAATTGCCCAGGTAAAGGTCAAGTCGTCCGTCACGGTCATAGTCAAAGAACACCGCGCCCACACTGAACTGCGGGTCGTCCACGCCTGCGGCCTTGGCAACCTCGCTGAACGTGCCGTCCCCGTTGTTGCGGTATAGAAAGTTGGGGCCATAGTTGGTGATGTAGATGTCGGGATCACCGTCACCGTCGTAGTCGGCCACCACCATGCCCATGCCGTAGCCCGGCCTCGCCAGGCCCGCCCGAACGGTCACGTCCTCAAAGGTGCCGTCACCCCGGTTGCGGTAGAGCCGATCGGTGGCTAAGGCCAGCTTGGCCCGCTCTTGCGAATCGAGCTGAGGATCGGACAGCCCCTTAAGCCAACAACCGCTGACTAGATAGATGTCCATCCACCCGTCGCCGTCGTAGTCCACAAACCCGCAGCCGACGCCGGTTGCCTCCACGATGTTGGACATCTCGCGGTCGCCCAGGGTCTCGACGAAATCGACGCGTGCGGCGATGGTGACGTCGGTCAACATCACCGGTGGATCGGCCTGAGGCGCGGAAGCAAACGAGCCACCCCCGAGCATCACGACAAGAGCGCCACATACCGCGATCAGCCCCGGCCGGATCCGGTGGAGACGTAATGACCAGGGCAGACTGTCGCCCATGATGTGCCTGCCGCGTGGCATCAGGCTCCCCCCTTACGGATGTTTTTCCAGTGTCCGCCGGCTTTGGAGCCCGGCGGATCAGGCAAGCTTTTCCTCGGCTCGCGGGAGCAGCGAGGCGAAATCGAGGTTGCAATGGCAGGCCCTCGAGGCTGCGTCCAGGTCGGCACCGTGCCAGTCGCGCTGCTGTGGGGTCAGGGAAGCGTAAAGCTCCCTGCCGGAGTCTCGCAAGCCGTCGCGTTCATAGTAGGAGAGTGCCCGCGTAATGTCCCCCAAAGCGGCAGCGGTCCCGGCGGCTCGTGCACATCGGCCGTCGCACGCGTTGCAATACCTGGTCCCGTACCGTTCGTAGAGTTCGATCACCGCGCCGATCTTGTCACGGTCCATGGGCTTAAAGTTCCTGGCGGCGGCGGTGTTTTCCTTCATGACGTGCAGGTTGCCAATGTCGGAGCAGATGCTGGCAATCCGCTCGTCGGTCCAGACGGCATGCAGCACGGCCTGGTAGGGCGAGAGCCCCATCTCCTTGAACTTGGGCAGGATTTTCGGCATATCGTCCACGCCGCGCATCTCTTTCATGCAGATCAGGCCGACACCGGCCTTGTGGCACGCGTCCAATGCCTTGTTGAACTCGGCGTTGTCACGCACGAGCTTCGGGTCGTAGCCCGTCATGATGGCATCGACCCATCCCCCCTCGGCAGCCTTGTTCAGCAATTCGGTTCGCAGGGTCACGTCCGTGTGGGTGCTGAAACCGACGAAGTGAACCTTACCGGATTTCTTCATCTTCTCCGCCGCCTGGGCCCATTCCTTGGCCTTGGGAACGTCACGGTCTTCCGCCTCACCCTCGCCCTTATATTCACCCCCCACACTGTGGATGAAGAACGCATCGATGTAGTCGGTCTTAAGCGCCTCCAGTCGCTTATCCACGGCATCGAGCCATGCCTCCGGCGTTTTACACGGGTGCTCCTTGGTGACGATAAAGAACTCTTTGCGCCGACCGGTGCTGGTCAGCCACTCGGCGATCGCTTTCTCCGACGCGCCGCGAGCATAGGCGCTGGCGGTGTCGAGGTAGCGAATGCCGCCATCGTAGGCCGCGTTCAGTATTCGCGGAGTCGGCTCCCGGCCACATCCCAGGTTGAGAATCGTTACTTTCTTCCCCGTACGACCGAGCACACGTCGAGGCAGGGGTCCATTGGGCTTAGCCTTCGGATCCTCGCCCAGCGCATCCAACGGCATACCGGCCACGGCTGCCGCAGTCACGCCCGCCCTGAGAAATGTCCGTCTTGAAACGTCATCACACTGATTCGAGTCTGCCACGCTTCTGCTCCTTATTCTGTCCAATGGTGCGTCCCCTCGACCGCAAAATCACTCTGTAAGGAAGCATGTCCACGCCTTGGCCCGCCTCCTCTGATAGTCGAACCCATCTTTGTGGCCCGCTAGTTACGTGAGAAACCGCCGCAGGTCAACCCCGGGGTTCATCGCCCCTGCGAGATGTAGCGGCTGTTTTGATCAAGCGAACTGAACGGTTGCGATCACGCTGGGGGTAATCCTGGGACCGGGTCTCGCCCTCGGCCGTAACGTAAACGGCCCTGCGATCACCGACCACCGGGCATTCGCGTTCACACAGACCGCAACCGGTGCAGAGGTTGGTGTCAATCTTCGGGACCTTAAACTCCATCTGTAACGCCACAGGGCTCCCCGGCTCAGGTCGGCGCGCGAACCGCCCTTCGATCATCAGGGTGTCGACATCGTTGCCCGTGACTGCGTGCGTCTCCGTCATCCCGTCCGCGTGCCGTACGGAGATGTAATAACTTGTGGTTTCATCTCCCTTCCATTGACCGGAGTTGAATAGAACTGGTTCGCCCACAGCCTGCCCCGGCATGGGCCACTCGCTGACGGTCACCGTGTTGTCAGTAGAGGCGACTACCGCCTTTTTACCGTCCCGCACCAGCCGCATTTCGCGCTGAGTGTGGATCGCCTTCGGGCTGGTCGGGCAGACCTCTTCGCAGACAACGCACGGGATGTTCTTGCTGTAGGGCAGGCATCGTCCCGTATCGAAGTGAGCCGTTCCGAGCTTGATGGGTCCTTGCTCGGCAAACTCACCAAGGCCCAATTTCTCTTCGACCGAGATGCGTTGGATGGCACCTGTTGGACACACCTGTCCACAAGCGGTGCAATGCAGTTGGCAGTGACCCATTCGGAAATTCAGAAGGGGGGTCCACAATCCTTCCAGTCCGGCCTCAAACCAGGCCGGCTGCAACACATTCGTCGGGCAAACGCGAATGCACTGATCACACTTGATGCAGCGCTCCAGAAACTCCAGTTCCTCGACCGTCCCCGGCGGACGGATGACCTTGCTGGAGAAGTCGCGCGTGCTCGCCCCGGAGGTTCGGACAAACGGGAAAAACAACAGGCCGGTGATTCCGGCGAAGATGGCTCTACGCCGCGGCAGATCTGGTCCGGTCACCTCGTGCTCTTTCGGGGGCATCAACTCGAAGCTAAGAGCGCCTTGGGGGCAATCCTCGATGCAGTTGAAGCACACCAAGCATTCGGCAAGACGCAATTGGGCGTGCGGATCGCAGGCCCCCTCACAGTGCAAGCGACACAGATCGCAGTCGTTGCATTTGACCGGATCACGCTGAATACGCCACCAGGCAAATCGGCTAAGCAGACCCAACAACCCCCCAAGCGGGCATAGTGCTCGACAGAAGAACCGCGGGATGACCAGGTTCATGGCCACAAGGCCGAAGAGTATCAAGCCGATCAGCCATGCCCCCTGGTGAAGCCTATAGTCGCCGAACAGCTCCTGTGTCGGCATGTTCACGGTGGGCACGACCGCTCCGGTAAGCGAACGGTAGATAAGACAGATCGGATCGAGCAGGCCGATCTGCAAAGTGCCGAAAAGAGCCGCCACCAGCATGGCGATCAGAACATAATATTTTATGTGCTGGATCTGCCGGTAACGGTTCGCCTGGATGGTCTGTTTGGGGCTCAGCTTGCGGAACAGCCACCCCACGAAATGGTGGAGGCTGCCGTACGGGCAGACCCAGTTGCAGAAGAAGCGGCCCAGAAAAAAGGTCGGGATCAGGATCACCAGCGACCATAGCAGACCTTTGTACACGGTGTGCGTCGTGATCGCCGTGGCAATCGACACCAGGGGGTCAATCTCCAGCACCTTGCTGACCCACAGTCGCAAACCGGGGAACCGGTCCAGGTTTGCGAACGTTGTCAACAAGACGAAGGACAGGAACAGGACGAAGATCACCGTTTGAACTACGATCCGTATCGTGGTGATCCGCATCATATTTTGCCACGAACTGTGAAACCTATTGATCTTCGGTTTTGTTTCTTCCGGTTGTTTCTCAGTCATGTCGTTACAGTTGTGTGGTTACGATCTTCCCCTGTCGTTCATACGCCTGCCAGTCGCGTGCTTGCTGGTGCGAGAATCCTTTCTCGCACCCAGCTCCGAGTCTGCGGGAGTCCCTTCATTTGCTGGTGCGAGAATCCCTTCTCGCACCCAACTTGGCTGCGGGAGTCCTTTCCTGCGTGCTTACCGCTGTAAGGACTCGAGCAAATCGACCTCCATACAAACGTCCTTCCGACGATTATAAAAGGACGCCGAACTATACCACCAATCGTCCGCTCGTTGGACGAGTCCCTTGCGAACGGGATTATCGTGAAGATAGTTGAGCTTCTGCTCGAACACGTTGGCTGAGTACAGCGCTTGCGGGTGAAATCCGTCCTGCCACAACCCGAGTTCGCTTCGCAGTCGCCGGGCGCGCTGCGTAGCGGCCTCGAGCCAGGCCAGACATGTACCGCGGCCATCTTCTCTGAGGCGATCATGGATTGTCCGCGAAGTAAACCGTTTGAGATCGCGCATAATGGGGTGCAGGTGCTCTCCCGCCGCCGCGATCAGATGAAGGTGATTCGGCATGACAACGAACGCGAAAACCTCCAACGCCTTGTGCTGCTGACAGAAGCGCAGGCTCTCAATGATCGGATCGATGTAGCGTGCTTCGATCAACACCGGCAGCCAGTCAAGGACGGTGATCGTGCAGAAATATGGAAGATGTTCATCGGCGCGGTATCGAGCCATGGGCGTAGGTTATCCGTCCCGGCGGCGCGGGGGAAGAGATTCCCGGTAAAGTCGGTGCGAGAAGGGATTCTCGCACCAGCGATCGCTTTCGTTTTTTGCGGTTGTGTCGCAGTCATGTCGTTACAGGCGTGTGGTTACGATCTTGCCCTGTCGTTCATACGTTTGCCAGTCGTGCTCACCGTATCGCTTCGAGCCCTCGGCGACCTGCGCGGTGATTTTCTTGTGCGTCAGTTCAAGGTATGCCAGTCTCGCCGGGTCGCGGCCCAGCAAGTGTTGATAGCACCATGCGTCGCAGGCGACTGGATCGACGGAGGCGACGATTGCAGGGCGCCCCAGTTCGCCGCCGGGCTTGGTGTCACTGATCCGCCCGCCGGTCGGGCCGTTTTTCATCATTACTCGCGTTGCGTCGGCGATGACCAGTGTGGGGCTCATCATCATCCCCAGGTCACTGATGATGTCGTGGATGGCCTGGTGGAACTGGTTGCGCCGACCTCCCAAGAGCCCGTACCAGTTCTTCAGGTTCATCGACGCGCTGCACAGGTTGTGGTCTTTTATGGGTGCCACACCGATGACCTTGGTGGCTTGGGCCAGCGGCCGGTAGAAGACCGGCCAACGCCCCAGTGCCTCACCCCGGCTTGGATCCGGCGCAGTGTCCCGAATAACCAGCGTCTCGAAATACGTCTGAGCGGGCAGAACGATCTTGGCCCCCTCGGCCTGTGCCACCTGCTTGATCCGGGATTTTGCAAAACAAGCGTCCGGCGATTCGATCGGGTTGTCGGCCACCACCACTTTCAAAGCGCCGGCCTCCCTGCAGAGCCGGATCACCCATCGGACCACCTCCGGGTTGGTGGTGGCACCCAAGTACGGGGCACGGTCAAAACCGACATTCGGCTTGATCAGCACCGTGTCGCCGCCAGCGATGAACTGCTTCATCCCCCGCGATGGAGAAAGTCCGCCGACCGCCGCACGTACCATATCCCCAATACGTTCTTCACTTCCGATAGCGACGCTGATCCGCGGGTTCGCATCGGGGAAGTCAACGTCGGCGAAGTAGTTCTTCAGCCGGAGTTTCACGTCGGACGGCTTGCGGAGCCCGGCATCGCCTTTGGGGTCGTAGAGCATATACCCTCCCACTGCAGCCACACCGGTGGCCATAACCGCGCCGGCACCACGGGTCAACACCTCTCGTCGTGTCAAACCTTTGTCACTCACGTTTCGTCCGCCTCCAGGTCGGCTACGGCAGGGTCAGTTCTTGGTAGAAGGTAACGCCCGCCTTCCTGGCGGCTTCGGCGTTGCTTGCACTGGCGACCCCACCCAGGTAACGGCCCTTCACGAAGACCACGTCGATCATTCCCGCCACGTCTCCGGCCACGATCGGTCGTGAACCGTCCGGCTCCTTCCAGACCACCCGACCATAGTCGTCAAAGAACCGTACGTACTTATCGAACAAGGCTCTCGCTGACGCGGCATCATCGGCCCGATGGATAAACAGTGTGATCAGTTCACCGTCGAGATCATAGTCAGCCGTGTACACGTCCTTCAAGAAGTCCAGACCGAACGCGTCTTTGGCGATGTATTTGAACGAATCCGGGGCCCGCCGTGATTGGGGCAGGACGGCCAAGGCCCACGACTCTTCGCCGGTGTCCTTAATACGCTCAGCCAGGCACATGGCGATCTCTAGTGACGCCATTGCGTCATCCAAATCGGTAGTGGACGGCAATACATGAAGGTAGCTGGGACCTTTCCAGAAGAAGACCGCCCCGCCAATCTGGTAACCGTCGCGGCCGAAGGAGACCGGCGTCCCCTCGGGCGACGCCTCGGTGCGGTAGATGCCCAGGGCGTTTTCGGGTTTACCCATGTCATACCAATAGACGTCGATCATTCGCTCTGTTTCGCTCTGGTGGTGGTAGGTGCCGAACGTCAGTCCTACAACATGAAACTGCAAATATGCATCCGCCCGTCCATCGATCTTCTCATACAGCGTATCCGGAGTGTAGCTAAACACCCGCCTGGGCCGCCGCCAGCCCTCGATGCCAGGAGGAGGGAAGGGGTTGTCGCCTTGTCCGATGGCACCAGCGCTCGCTGCCGGCCAATCGGGCTGTGCCTGATAGGCCGCCTTGTCCACCTCGAACAGGTAGTCCGTATTGGTGCCCGTCTGGATGACGAAGGCGGCAACGATTCCAGCCAGAAGGACAAGAATCAACAGCCCCAACGCCTTCTCAGTCGTTCCGACGGCCTCGACCCCACGCATGTACCGCCGACCGAAGAATGTAGGCATGGATCATCTCCCAGAACCAGTCCATAACTATATCATGTGCGATCAGTCTTGAAACGGGACCCAGCGATGAACGAACGCTCTGAGCCTGACACATCACGGCGTGCCGCTAGCCGTGGTCGCATCCGGCTCGGCGTGCTGGCGGTGGCTTGGGGCATTCAGGCAATTGTCACTCAATCGCTTTTGCTGCGTGAGGCCCTCGTGCCGATGTTCGGCAGTGAATTTGCGTGGGGCGTCATCCTTTTCGCGTGGCTGTTCGGCGTAGCGGTTGGGGCAGGGATTGGCGGCTGGGCGGCAGAACGCGTCTCGCGAGCGGACGTGTCGCTTGTGGTCGTACTCTTCGCTTTAACCCTCGCGGGCTGCGCCGAGCTGTGGATTTTTCGAGGTGCGCGGGCGTGGCTGGGTGTGGAGCCGGGCGAGCTGCTGCCACTACCGACAACCGCCCTTGCAGCACTGCTGTTTGTCTCACCGGCCAGCGCCCTGATAGGAATGGCTTTTCCGCTGGCTTGCTGCATCAGAAGCTCCCGCGAGCCCCAGACCTCAGCCTGCGCCGAGCAACCCGGTGATGTGAAGCCCGCCGCCGGTGGACTCCTGCGTCTCGGCAATGTCTACGCCCTGGAGTCGGCTGGAAGTCTGGTCGGTGGGGCAGTGTTCAGCTTCTGGGCCGTCGAGCACCTCACCGCCATCCAAACGGTCTTGACCTGCGGGGCCATTACGGCGGCGGCCTCGGCAGGATTGCTCGGCACCGTCGCCCGAAAGCCATACGGTGCGGTCAGTCTGGCAATAGTCGCCGTGGCTGCGCTTCTGGCATCGATCTTCGCCGGTGATGTGCTGAACCGCCGGCTTGTCGATCGCCGGTGGCAGACCATCGCCCCGGGTTATGAGCTTTGCGCCGAGGCGGAGTCGAAGTACCAAAACCTCGCTGTCGGTCGGCGGGCGGAACAGTTCACTTTGTACAGTAACGGGCAGGTATCGGCTGACTTCCCCGATCCGTACAGCTTCGTACCGCTCGCCCATTTCTGGTTGTGCCAACATCCCTCGCCGCGCAGAGTGCTGGTGTTAGGTGGGGGTGCTGAAGGGCTGCTTGCAGAGATACTGCGGCACCCGGTCGAGCATGTCGACTACGTCGAAACCGACCCACGCCAGATCGAGCTGATCGAGCCTTACCTGGCCGATGTGGACCGGGCGGCGTTGCAGGACCAGCGCGTCACCGTACACCATCTCGACCCGCGTTACTACATCAAGACGCAGGCCGATCGATTTGACCTGGTCATAGCCCGGCTGCCGGAGCCGATGTCCGCGTTGCGTGCTCGTCTTTTTACCGATGAGTTCTACCGCGAGCTGCGCCGGGCGATGACCTCGCGATCGGTACTATGCATGACCGCCGCTGCGACTCCGGGCAGCCTCACTCCGGCCTCGGCCGAGTATCTGGCTTCGATCCGATCCACGCTGCGACCACATTTCCCTCACGTAACGTTCGGCTGGGGCAACCCGGCTCAGGTCCTTGTCGCCACTGGTGAAGGGCTGGTCACAACGGACTCGCTGGAACTGGCCAAACGCTATTCGCAACGCGGCGTACTCTCTGAGTGGTTTCATCCCGACTGGTTTGAGGGTGCCACGGACTGGCTCGATCCGGCCAAGCTGCGACAACGTGCCGCGGAACTTACGGCTGCCGGTCAAGTCGACGTCAGCACCGATCTTCGACCGGTGGTCTACATGCAGCGGCTGGCCCTTTGGGAGCGGATGACCAGCGGGCGGGCGGGCGGTGTGATCGACTGGCTGCGATCAGTCCGGTGGTACGAGCTTGCGGCAGCCCTACTGGTGATTGCGGGCGTTACATTGCTGGTGTGCTATGGGCGCGCCCGCTTGACGAAGAGTCCTCCGGGCCCGGCGGGCGATTCACGCGGAAGAGTGTCCTGGCTCTCGGGCAGTGCCATTATCATGTCAATCGGCACCACCGGCTTTGCAACCATGGCCCTGAGCATCATCTGGCTTTTCGCGTTTCAGAATCTCTATGGCTATGTCTATCAGCGGATCGGCTGGATCATAGCTCTTTTTATGGGCGGGCTGGTAATCGGGTGCGGGTGGTTTCACCGCCGGTATGAGCGTGTGGGAACAATGGATAAGCGCCGGAGGTATCTTTGGGGGCGGCTTATCGCCCTTGACGTACTGCTGGCCTTGTTCGCCCTTGTGGTTCCATTCGTGCTGCCTGCACTTGGCGGGCTACAGAGTAGCCCAGGTGCCTTGATGCTCGTTGAATGGTGCGTATCAATCATGGTGGCTTTGACCGGCGTGTTTTGCGGAGCCGGCTTTGCCCTGGCCGGTGGCTTGCAGTTTGAGGTCACAGGTCGGGCCGGTGCCGCCGCCGGTACCATCGTCGGGGCCGATCATGCCGGTGCGTGCCTCGGAGCCCTGCTCTGTGGAATCTTGCTCGTACCTGTATTCGGGACAGCCGCCGCGGCCTACCTGCTGGCCGGAATCAAGCTGGGCTCGGCCGCGCTGCTGGCAGTGGGCTGGCGGTCTTCTCACACGGCCTGACCAGGACACGTCCGGCGGCACCTGAACCGGAGGAGGGGAAAGCAGACGTTCTGCTTTCTCGGGGCCAGTAGAGAAAAGTAGAATGTCCCCTTTTCCCCTTGGAGGCTTATGTGGACGTGCCCTCTTCTAGAGTGGCGGACTCGTCCGGTGGGAGCGCGGTTGGGAACGGGCTCCCTTGGGAGGTCGGTATGTCGCGAAGCTTTGCAATGACGCTCTCGTAGGTCGTGTTGGGGTCGTCGTTGAAGTCCTGTACAGCGGCCATGGCCCTCATCCCCTGGTCCTGGTGGGGATGCTCCGGTCGAGGTCCGGCGACATGTTGGGCGACGGTCGCGAAGAGTTCGCAGGATCGGTCCCATCCGAACAGGCGGCACATGCCGCCGACGATGTCCCACGCCACGGCCGTTTCGCCGTCATAGTGGACGGGGTTCCCTTGACCATCCCGCGCATCGGCTTCCTGACACCACTTGGCTTCATTGTCCAGCAGGTCCAGCAGCCTGTCCTTTTCATCTTGGGTCATTCATTACCGCCTCTCTAAGAAGCAACATCGCCCGCCCCGGCGAATCGCAAAGACCCCGTTCCGATCATCTAATCGATCCATCTCGATTGTAGCCAACACCTCCTCCGAGATGAGCGAGTCGCCTACCTCGCACGGCAAGGAGACGAGCGCCCTGAAACGGGCGCCACAATCTCACAAGTGCCATTCTCGACGAAGAGCACGGCAAAAAGCTCACCCTCTTCGATCTTATCGCTCTCCTCGAAGTACAGGTCGGTAATAGTCGCGCAAGAGATCAAGCGTTTTTCTTGCACCTTGGCAGTAGGGACACGAATAGTCGCAAGATCGGGCACTTCGATGTTGACTTCCATGCACTGCCGTTTGGCCCGCATACGTCAACACGCCGCATCGGATGGCAACCTTACCGTGACCATCGGAAAGCCCGCCCGGACGCCTACGGTTCCAACGGTCTGTACGCCCGTGCTATCCTCGGGGATGGTGGGCGACGCGGGTCGCCCCTTTACAGCTTCTCCGTTGCAGGCACACAGGCCACGCACAACCACTGTCCGGTCGTTTCGTACTTGCTGATTCGCTTCACGTCCATGGGGCACCCTTCGCATTCAGGCATATGAGGCCCCTTCGGACGGATGGCTTGAATCGGGAGCAGGGCTCTGCTTCGAATCCGACGACGGCTTCAGTGCCCACTCCCGGTCCGTCCACACGATCAGATCTTCCTTTTCCATCTTCATGAGCAAAGAAAACAGCGGGTTTCGGGATATACCGAGCTTCCTTGCAAGCTCAGCCGCGTTCTCCGGCCGGTTGGCCAGCAACTTCAATACTCTTGTCCGGTCGTCCATACTCGTTATGCTCCGCGACCTCGGCCAGCCGCAGGGTTCACCCCGCGCGAATGACCGCGCAGGCCAAAGCCTCCGCCCCGCCGGGCCACCTTTGGCGGGCTTCGTCCGTAGCAAGCGTGGCATGGGCAAGGGCCGCCCCCACCAACCTCCCTATTGATCCGGAAGCGCTTTCGGGGCGGTCCTTGCCCGTGCACGGCAGGAGTTCGCCAGCCCCAGGGGCAAGCTCCGTCTTTCATCGTCCCGCCCGAACACGGTATACCGAGGTATGCTCTCATCTCAGGCGAGTAAAGCCTGATTCGCTTGCCCATGCCATCCAGCGAGGACGCTAGACACGTGCTCGGCGGATTGGTCGCGCCTCGGAGCCACCTCAATCAGCGGCGATTTCGGTCCGGGCGGGGTTGCTTTGTACCCGATGGGGCCTCGCCACAAGCGGCACGACCACTTGGCGGAGCAGATCGCAGTCTTGACGAGACCTATCATGCCTATGAGCTGGTCGTAAGCTCCGGCCAGGTACAGCTTGCTAGCTGGTCGCGCCAGCGTGCGGCCAAGGTTGATGGGGTTGTAGTACAAAGTGTAGGCGAGTAGCACGTTGAGCTGCACCTGCCACGGCTTGGGCAACGAGGAGGCGATCACGTGATTCCCGTCGTACTGGTACTGGAGGACCGGTTTGCCGCCCACGGTATCGAAGACCAACCCCTTCTCGAAGCTCGACTCGTATGACCGCGTGCCCGCCGCCGGCCCCAGGATCGTCACCTGCATGCTCTGCGCCCCGGCTTTGCGCAGGAACTCCACCTGGTTCAGCAGCCCATACAAGCCCTTCCGTGTGTAAAGCGGCTGGCCGTCGTGGTGCATCAGCATGGGCATCGGGCAGATGCCGGTTTTGTTCATAAACGCGAACAGTTCAGCCGTTTTGCTGACGGACTGGCCCTTTCTGATGAGTGTGGCGGTGAGGTCCTCGATCCCCAGCCATAGTGCCCGCAAGCCGGACCTCCTCGCAGGCCTCAACAGGTCACGGTTCTTCCAGGTGTCGAATTCGGTTGCCTCCGTGCCCCATCGAACCGCCTTCCGAAGGGGCCTGCCCGCGATCGTAGCGCGCGACATGGCCTCGAACATCTGCTCGGCCGCCGGGCGACTGTTGAAGAAGTTGTCGTCCGTACCGAAGAAATACCGGATGCCGAGCTGCTCGTGCAGCCGGCGCATCTCATCGACAATCCGCTCACCGCTTTTGTAACGGAAGGTACGCTGGTTGTATAGCGGTATCGCGCAGTACTCGCAGTTGAACTTGCAGCCGTGTGAAATGATCAATGACCCGCTCGGTGAATATCGGGCGACACGCGAGGCAGGCAGCGGCTGTGATTCTAATCGGCGATGGCGATGGGGACGCTCCAGCAGGCGGAACCCGATGATCGGGTGCGGCATCTCGTCCAAATCCTTTACGAGCCGCTGGACTCCCGTCGTCACCAGGGGGGCGTCGATGTTCTCGTCCTTGCGGTACACTAATCCGGGGATGCCCACCAGTGCTTGATCGCGGCGAGCGCGGAGGAAGGCATCTAGCATTGTTCCTCGCGTCCCCCGGTACTCGAGCAACACCTCGATGAGCTGCATCAGGACGAATTCTTCTCCGGTCACAACGACATCGGCGCCGACATTCGGGTCGCCGCCGATCCCGAACAGATCCCAGGGCTCGTAGATTACTTTGGGGCCGCCGACGATGATCAGCGGGCGAGACGCGACGTTGTTGGCGTAGGCGTTGGCAACTAGCCGGTAGGCGCGCTCGGCGTGGATTTGCATGCTCGAAATGAGCAGCATCTCGATCGGCTCACCATCAAGCTTGGCACGGCTGGGGAGGAAGTTCGGGTTCCACTGCTGCAAAACGACCCGCGTCTTGGTCAGCCCCGAATCGTACAACGCAGCACCCACTGCACGCGGCCCTGCCGGGGCCATGTGATGGCTGCTGAAAAAGTAAGGCAGCAGCCGTGTTCGCCCGTCGAACGCATAAACCACGACCGTCGGGATACTCAGGCCCGCCGCCGTAGCCCTGATTCGCCGGCGCAGCGCCGGATACTCGCCCGACTTCGTATGCTCATCGCCCCTCGGACGTGTGGGTAGCTCCACGTGCACGTACTCCTTTGTGTCTGCAAGAACCGACCTGCGCTGAAGCCCGGAATCATTGCAGGCCGCATTACCCGGTAAGACGAAGCAACCTTCCGAGCCGACCCTTTCGCCATCGCTGTTCACCGACCAGACGGGTCGGACCGCGCCATAGCCGACACTCTACCGTCCATGCTCAGTAAGTCCAGTGAACACGAAGGGGGCTGGGGGCAGCCTCTGCCGGGGACCCCCGGCAGGGAGTTGGTCGCCTCGCCGATCCTTGTGCCACCTCCCTGGGGCGCCAGCCGCCGGAATGGTGAGGTTTTGACACTCCGAGGGATCAGGCCGCCGCCGAAACTGCGGATGGGTCAATCCTCATCGGTTGGCGTTGGAACCCTTTGTGCGGTGGCCGCTGCCGGACCGACGGGTGTCGGACACTTTATTATGACGGGAGCTGCCGAGACGACAAACGATTCGACGGTCGGGATGTCGTTGGCCGGCGATTTCGACAATCGGAGCATTTACCCGAGCCTGTTCAACTGGGCTAACGGAAAGCTGACTATCAACGGCACCGAAGCCCAAACGTTTGAGGTGGCCGGTCTTGATCTTGGCCTGGTAGCCGAGGGATTCTCCAGAGACCAGGGCACTCTCTTCGAGCCGGACCCGTTGGAGCCGCACCAGAAATATGCGACCGGGACTGTAAACACCGAAGGCGCCCCGGAGAACCCACCGCAACATGTCCGATCAGGCGTGGAATCACCTGATTGCCACCGGTCAATCCCGCTGGCTGGAGCGGCCCAACGTGCGCTATCCTTCGCGTAGTGTATTCCGCTTCCGGCAGCCCGGTGGAGGCTACGATCACAACGTCCGGCACCACAAGATACTGATGCAGGTGGTCGACTACCTCATGCGAACCCGGCACGGTGGGGTCGGGTCGATCATCCGACAGAGTAGTATTGGTCCAGTGCGTGGTTCTGGCAGGGGGATCAGGACGTGCCACTTATGATGGGTCCCGTTGAGTCGGGACCGGCGCCATTGCTGTGTCAGCAGTGCTAAAGTCTACGTCCACCACTCCCAGAGCAGTAGTAGGAATGCGCACGAAGCTTCATGCTGCCTTCCTCCTGAGGACCAGGCGCGCATGGTAAAGAATGAGCTTGGCCGTCACCCATCGGTGCACGCGCTCCCATCGTCGGACCCAGGCGGGCAACGGC
>JAUWWQ010000085.1 GCA_030616775.1 Planctomycetota bacterium | reverse complement strand
TAAGTACATCGAACGGCGCCGGGAGATCCTTGAGGTGCACCCTCAAAGCGGTCAGCCGCCCCGGATTGCCCGGCTCCATGGAGATGTAGCGGATTTTCGGATAACCCGCCTCTCCCACAGGCTGTGTTGGTGGATCGGCAATTGGACACTCTTCGGTGGTCAGGACAAAGGCCATGTCCCAAGAGACATCCTGCGGGTACTCGATGGGGGCGCCGGCGCCGAACTCGTCGCCGATAACCGGATTCGTTGGCGCCCAGATCTGTACCGCATCGTCCTCGAAGTAATGCTGGCGGGTCTTCCAACCCCACTCGTAGGCCTCGGGACCCCCCGGACCATAAATGGCCGCGATGCTGATCCAGTAGATGCTGCAGGCAGATTCCTGATGGAACCACTGGTCCTCCGGAATGATATAGTCGTAGCGGTAGCAGTAATCATAGACGGAAGGCCAGCGATCATGGTAGTCGCATCCGACGAGGGTCTCGTTCAGATTCGATAGCTGAACGGTCCACTGGTGGATCATCCTGTCCGGGTGGCTGAACGAACTCGGATCCTGGGGATTGGCCGGCACGTTCGTCCAGATGCCGATGTGGAACCCGATGGGCCCCGGCGTCGGCGGCACCTGCTCGGGCCAGCCAGGATACGAACCCCACCAGTGAATGTCGGTGATGGGTTTCTCGTCGTCGCAGGGGAAGTCGTCGGCCACGATTACGGACCAGCCGTACACCGACTGGCTATCCCAACCCCAGAAGCACTCGGGGTTGTCGGAGGGGTGCTCGGAGTCGGCGTTGTACATCGGCGGCTGGGACCACTTAGGCGGCGGGGCCTCGGGCACGTGGACTAGATACCCAGATCCATTCGGTTCCGCAGTGTGGTTCGCCGAGGAATCAAACACCTGCTGGTGCGGATCCCAGGTGTTAGACGTGGTGGTTGTCCAGTCTCCCCACACGCTCGGGTTGGTGTTGGTAAACTGGAAGCGGGTCGTCCCGTAGAACGCGCACTTGCAACCCGGGGTTGTGTCCCACCAGGAAGCCCACCACTCGCCGGGGAGCGCCTCGTGAACACCGAACCTCCACGGTGACGTCGGCTGGCACACCGAGTCAGTACCCGGCCACGGGCTGATGCTCCATGACGTATAGTTGGCCGGATTGGCGTCGTAGACCCGCACGTGGAAGTCGCACCGCCCGGCGACGCCCGGTGTCACGTCGTACCAGTAGTTGGGCGGATGCGTCTGATTGCTGCGCGCCTGTGGTTCGCAGATTACCTGATCGAGCGGCCGGTCCTCACAGCGGCACTCGAACTCGTCGTCGATCCCGTCACCATCGGTATCGGTGGCGATCATCTTGCACTCCTGGTTCTGGTCCGGCGGGCAGCCGCCTTCGCACCAGGGGTCGGCCGTCGGGTCGTTCGCGCTGTACACGATGTGGCAGTAGTCGGTCGGGAGACACTCGCACTCGAGGATTTTCCACGGCGGCGGCTGCGGTAGCCAGTGATACACCCAGGTGATCCGCCAGTCGGTGGGGTTGCCAATCTTGTCATACAGCATGACTGGATAGAAGTCGGCACTCGGCTCGTACCAGGCTTTCCCAGGCGGGATATTCACAATGCCGTCTGCCCAGATCGGTATCGGGACCGCATTCCGGAAGCCATGTACCTCATATTCGGGAATGTCGATGGTCACATAAACGTCGAAGAAGCTCTCGGCCGGGAAGTCATCCGACGTACCGCCATAGACTGCCCCCTCGCTGGGCTCGTACTCCGACTGATGGACCTCTACTACTACTCCTCCGTCCGAGCCGGTGGCGACCAAGTTCATCTCGATGATTTCCATCTCAATGATGTTGCCGCCCTCCCCCACGATCGGGTTTTGGCGCTGGATAACCGTGATGTTCGGCTCACCCTCGATATCGTAAGTCTCTGTGTCGCCAGAGGGGTCCTGAAGCATGATATAACCGCCCGTCCCAGTCAGGTAGTCAATACCTCCCGGCGGGAAGACCACAGGGGGAGTGTAGCGGCTGATCTTGGTCGGGATGCACACTTCAGTCCAGTCCGGGCAGTCCACAACCTTGCAACTCAACCCATCCGGTTCCAGCTCACATCCCGGCCGCGGAGTGTGAGAGGCGGACGCAAGCTCGATCCCCGATTGGGTGCCATCCTCGTTGTACAGCGGGATGACATCGGGGCTTTCGTACTTCTCACCCTCCGCCGGCGGTTTCTCGGTGATTGTGGTCTCCTGGCGCTTGGGCTCGTTGTTGTGTAATACCTCTCCGGCAACTTCGATCTCGAAGAACACGTCGAAGAAGCTCGTTGCCGTTCCGGTTTCCGTGAAGGGAGGAAGGTCTAAAGTGCCTTCCGTGTTGTTCTCGTTTTCCTCGATCTCGCCGGTCGATGGCCTATAGGGCGGTTTGGTGTCGGAACGGACCCTGACGACCACAGGCCCGAACAGGCTGCTATTGCCGGTCAGATTCATCGAGACGATCTCTGTCTGGACCTCCTCTTTCCCATCGGCGTCCTCATCCGCCAGACTTCCAAGATCCACGAGCACCGTTGTCGGTCCGGTTACTGTAACCTCCTCCGTCCCCAAAGGGCTGTGTATCTCGACAGTCGCCTTGGTGTCCGGGAATTCGTCCACTTCGTAGTCCGGGCGCGGAGTGTGGGACGCAGACACGATCTGGATCCCCGCCAGCTCGCCGTTTTCGTAGTACAGGTCGATCGTGCCGGGATTCAGGTACACCTCGCCCGGGTTGGGCGGCTTGTGAGTAATCCGGGCTTCTATGCGGTGAGGCTCGACGTTGTGATATACCTCTCCGGCCACCGTGATCTCGAAGAAGACGTCGAAGAAGCTAAATGCGCTGCCGGCCGCAGTGAACGGTGGAAGGTCCAAAACGCCGTCCGTATTATTATTCTCTTCCTCGATCTCGCCGGTGGACCGCTGATACGGCGGACTGGTGTATGGGCGGACCTTGACGCTGACCGGGCTGCTAAGAAGCTCGCTGTAACCTCTCAGGTCCAGGTCAATGATCTCGGTGGGGACCTCCTCCAGATCATTCTCATTCTGATCCCCCAGGCCGTCCAGATCGACGACCACCGTTGAAGGCCCGACGAGCTGGATCGTTTCGTTACCCAAACCGGTATGGATCTCCACCTTGGCACGGGTCCTCGGGAAGTAGTCCACCTCCTCCTTCGGATAGGTGATGTGGTTCGGCGCCACCAGATTGGCCACATGGTTCCCGCCAAACGGTGAGTCGTACAGCCGGACGCACCTGGTCACATGGATGTAATTCGTGGTGTCCGGAGGCACACAGTCGATGGTGTTCGCCACCCTAAGCGGAACCAGGTTGTAGACCAGTTGCCCAAAGCCGAGGTCCACCTCGAAGTAGACATCGAAGAAGCTCTCCGCCAGTGCAGGACTGCCCGGCGGCTGCGGGTACTGCTCCGCGATGGCGCCGAGCGAGGGTGCGATCGAGCCGCCTGAACCGCCGCCGCCCCCGGCTCGCAAGGTTACCCCGCCGCCGGTGAGGATCATCTGGACGATCTCGGTATCCATGACGTCAGTATGGCCGTCAACCGGCCTAAGCCCAGGGAAGTTGGCCGAGTCATCCAACGGATCGGAGCGATGAATCGTCGCCGGACCGTGCAGGATTAGATTGGTGTCCGCTACGCAGTCGTTATTAAGGTCGATTCCCGCCAAGGCCGCGGTGGGCATGCGGTCGTAGCCTTCAAAACACTGATCCACCCAGTGATCGCCCGGGCCGCAATCCTCACAGGGCTCATTGAGCGGGCACGGATCCGGGTCGCACTCGCTGCCCGGACCAAGCGGCGCACCATCCGCCCGTCGGCAGTCCTCCGGAGGCATTACCTCGCAGGTCTCATCCGGCGGCAGACAGCAGGCCTCAGGAGCCTCGCAGTAGATGCCCGCCCAGAACGAGGCCTGGGGGTCGTTGTAAGGGAAGTGCCCATGGGCGCACGTGTCGCAAATACCATCAGGAGGCACATCCGTATCGGATTTCCAGACATAGTCGTCGGCGGAAACCCCGACTTCGGCTACTTCGGCGATGATCCAACCTGCTAAATCCGTTGAGAAGGTCACCAGCATGTAGAGGGCCCCGGGAATAGCCACCGGAGGATCGAACGAGAAGGGTAGTATGTAATTGTTTCCGTCAGGGACCCCGTTCCAGGTCTTTGCGGTGCCCGGAATCGGCAGGCTAGCAGCGAGACACGGGTCGCCGTCATACAGCACGACGTTCACATCGAATGCACCGCCGCCACCGCCATACACGACCAACTCGTAGGAGGTCATGTTGCACCCGGCAACGATGAGCGCTATATCGTCAGCCAGAAAGCAATTGTGACCGGCCGACCCAGGCTTGAAGTACCAAGAAATTGGGTCAACCGTATTGCTGTACACCAGTTGATCCGCCCGCGTTGGCGCAGCCACACGGCCGGCATCGCCAAAGCGCCGCATCGGCGTGTTCGCAGGAACCTGCTTAACCTGGGCGACCTGCATTGAGTCCACCGCAGCGACAGGCTTGTCGGACTGGGCGCGCACCCCTTCGCGCATAGGGACAGCAGCCCCTGGGAGAAAACCCAGCATGACCACGGCACTAAGCAAGGCGGGGACATGCCTCCGCCAAAAACGCCTTACGTGCGGCGCCGTCGAATCCGAATAACCATGCCAAAACGAGTCGTTTCGGGAAGACTTCTTTTGTGCTCCATTCATGATACCTCTCCGTGTCCGTGTCATGTTTGCCCCGGTTTAAACTTATTAGCGCATACGATTACAAACGTATTTCAAACGACAGGTCGAATGCTCTTTCGCGCGAATCCTCCGTTCACTCAGAAACCTGACCCCAGGCGGACTTGCGCCCCATAACCCGTTCGATGGGCGATGCCACCACAATGCCACCTCGCGTCACCGAAACACTTATTCTGGGTAAGGATCTTTCGGAAGAGATGTTGACATCCGTCGGCGAAGCTTGTAGCCAAGACCGACACCGCTGATCCCTCGTACCCCACCGCCTAGCGAGCATAGCTACCTCCCACTTGCAGGTCTCTAGTCGCAGGTCTCTCTCCAGCACCCGTTCGGTAGCGTTAATTTACTCCATCTTGGCGCATAGAGCAACACACAAAGTCCAAAAAACAATAATCCTGTTAACCAAGAAGGTAATTCATCAAGTATTACTGTCCACGAGACGGGAGCACCGGCCGACACCCTGTCGTACAATTCGAGGCCGGTCGTTTCGAGCCGGGTGAGTCTCTCGCCCATACCTGATCTGCCAGAGCCAATGGCAGACAAGCAAGTGGTTCACGACCAGTGACTTGGCTGAGGTGGAGCGGGGATTTCGGACGAGCAGGACGGGCCATTTGGAAGTTAGCGGGCACCCCTCCCGGTGCGACGCCATGCCCATGCGTGCGGCGCTTCGGCTGCCTTTGGACGCTGAGGATCGTGTCAGGGTTGTTGTCCCGGCTGGGGCGGTGACAATAGTCCCGGAATTGGACGGTTAGCTGTTTGAAATTGTGAGGAGATCGATATGGCGGTTCTTGCATGGGGCATGGCAGCGGCGTTTATGACGGTTGGGCAGCCGGCCGCAGGCGGATTCACACCGCCCAAGGTGGCGGTCGTCAACGTACCGGCGGTCTCCGAACGATACCTGCGAACGAGTGACCTTGAAGCTCAGTTCGAAGAGCGGCGGGTCAAGCTCAACCAGCAACGCGACGCGATGCAGGAGAGAATTGAGCGCACCGGCCGATCGCTCCAGGAGGAGTTGAAGCCCGGGACCAAGGAGTTTGAGGAGCGTCGCAAGCAACTGGTCATGCTCGAAGCCGAGCTGCAGTGGTTCATCGAGACGGAGGGCCAAAAGGTCGAACAAGGCCTGGCAGGTTCTCTGCGTAGCATCTATAGCGATATTCAAGCGGCGGTTCGGGCTGTGGCGGAGGAGAAGGGCATCGACCTGGTGTTGGCCGCGGATCAGCTCCCCAACGAAGCGCCCCAATCGACCACCCAGGTTCGGCAGCAGATCGTGCTGCAAAAGGTGGTCTATTGGAGCGCGCGATTGGACCTGACCGATGATGTCGTGACACGACTCAACGCCGAATACAGAGCCCAACGCTTGAACTCACCGGCGGGTGCAGCGCGGCCACCCCTCTGCGATGAGGATCATGCGCCAGCGGGTATGTCGCCGCAACCGTGAAGTTCAGCCAGGGCTTTACCGCAGGCTTTGTTTTTCCGTAGCGGCCGACGCCCCTGCTGGCCGTAGTATCACGGAAACGTCGCGACCGGCTACGGCCGGCACAGGGGCCGGCCGTTACATGCGGTGCGAGACTCTCCTGTTGGAGACGGCACTGGGCGGTGGTCTTGACCGGCGTCGTGGATGCCCCCGAACCGCGAATCGTACGCCCACCCGCCGGGTGGGGCAGCGCGTTTGATAATCTCACCAAGTTCGCCGATAATGCCCGGGTCGGTCGGCACTCTGTTTTTGGCGAGCAGCTCAAGGGCCTTATGGCGCGGGTGCAGCGACTTGAAGCATCAGCAGACCATCAACCGTGAAGTCGAGTTCGAGGGGCGGGGTATGTTCACCGGCGAGCCGGTCACCATGCGCGTGCGCCCCGGTGAGCCCCACAGCGGGATATGGTTCGTACGCACCGATCAGACGCCGCCGATTCGAATCGCAGCTTGCGTCGAGAACATATCGAAGCGGGCCAGGCGAACCTCCCTGCGCAACGGGATGGTGGCCATCGAGACCGTCGAACACTGCCTGAGTGCATGCGTGGGGTTGGGGATCGACAACCTTCAAATCGAGCTGACGGCCCACGAGGTGCCCGCTCTTGACGGTAGCAGCCTTCCGTTTGTCGAGAAGCTTCGGGCCAGCGGTGTTTGCGCACAAGAAGCCCACCGGGAGCCATATATCATCGACGATGCGGTTCGCGTGGTGGAGGGGGACTCGGAGCTGGTGGCGCTGCCTCCGTTCGATGCAGAGTCCGAGACGCTGGAGATTTCTTATGATCTCGACTACGGCCCGGACGCACCAATTGCCCGGCAGATGTACCGGGTGGGCATCACGCCGGAGAGTTTTGAAGCCAACATTGCGCCCGCGCGTACGTTTTTGCTGGAGGAAGAAGCGAAGGAACTGCGTGCAGCCGGTTTGGGCGGGCATCTGACATATCAAGACATTCTGGTGATTGGCGAAGAAGGGCCTATTCAGAACCGGTTGCGGTTTCCCGATGAGTGCGTGCGCCACAAGATTCTTGACCTGGTCGGGGATCTGGCACTTTTCGGTCGGCCGATCGTTGGACGCATATATGCTCGCAAAAGCGGACATTCGCTCAATCACGAGCTGGTACGGACACTGCACGAGCGCTACGAAACCCGGCAGCGTGAGCTGTTTTCCGCCAGAGCGCCGGTACTAGACATACACAGCGTTCAGCGTATCTTGCCGCATCGTTACCCGTTTTTGATGATCGACCGCATTATTGAGATCGACGGTACGAAGCGCGTGGTGGGCGTGAAGAACGTAACCATCAACGAGCCTTACTTCCAGGGCCACTATCCAGGCGACCCGATCATGCCCGGGGTGTTGATCATCGAGGCGTTGGCTCAGATCGGTGGCGTGCTGCTCAGCCAGGAGCTTAAACACAAGGGGAAGGTGGCGGTCCTGCTGAGCCTGGACAAGGTGAAGTTCCGTCGTTCGGTCCGTCCCGGCGATCAACTGACCTTGGAGGCAGAGACCGTTCGCGTCCGTTCGAACACCGGGCACGTCAAGGGACGGGCACGGGTTGCCGGCGAACTGGTCGCGGAAGCGGAGATCAAGTTTATTCTGACGGATACGGAATCGCACTGACGCAGATTGGAGAAGGTTCAGGCAGTGAGCATACATCCGACCGCCATTGTCAGTCCCGGCGTCGAGATAGGACGCGACGTCGACATTGGGGCGTACTGTGTGGTCGGGCCGCATGTCGTCCTGAATGACGGCTGTAAGCTGCACCACCACGCTACCATCGAGGGTTATACGACGCTCGGCGAGGGCTGCGAGGTCTATCCGCAGGCTGTCTTGGGGACGCCGCCGCAGGACGTGAAGTACGGCGGGGAGCGCACCTACCTGCAAATCGGCAGGCGTAACGTGTTTCGCGAGATGGTCACGGCACATCCCGGTACCGGAAACGGCGGTGGCCTGACCCGTATCGGCGATGGGAACCTCATTCTGATCGGCGCGCATATCGCCCACGACTGTCACATTGGCAATAACTGCATCATAGCCAACTACGTCCAATTCGCCGGACACGTGCACGTGGAAGACAACGTTAACATGGGCGGGCATTGCGCTGTGCATCACTTTGTGACAGTCGGCAAGCACGCGTTTGTCGGCGGGATGACCAGGGTGTCGGCGGATGTGCCGCCGTATGTGGTTGTCGTCGCCGCCCGGGGCAGCCGCGCGGAGGTCCGCATGGTCAACGGTGTGGGCCTGGAGCGCAGCGGCTACGGGCAAGAAGACATCGCCGCTTTGAAGACCACGTATATGAGGCTCTTTTCCCGACGGGCCCGCCTCAGCGGCGTTGGGATCCGTGACCGCGTGCAGGCGGTCTTGCAGGAAGAACCTCTCAATCCGCACGTAAAATATCTGTGCGAGTTTTTGATGCGCTCGTTCGCACATGGGCGGCACGGGCGGTACCTGGAATCGCTGCGGGCCGATCCCGTCCATCGCGGTTCCTGGAAGCTCCAGAACGAGTATACCTTGACGGTGAGTGTGGTCGGTCGTGGCCGGGTCGAGAAGACCTGCAGTCGCTCCGTTGATTTGATGCACGAAGCGTTTGAATTGATGGCCAGGGCCGAACCTGGGTGGGGGTTCACCGGATGGAACGGGAACCTGACCGGACGTGATAACCCCGCGAGCATCGTTCTTAACAGCGACAAGTTCGTCACCGCAACCTTCGCGAAAGGTGCCACTGTGCAGGCATCGTGAGAGGGGAAGGCTGATCGTTATGAACCGATCCTTGCGCGTCGCCGTAATCGGCGCAGGACATATGGGGCGGCATCACGCCCGCATCTATAGCGAACTGGATGGTTGCGAGCTGGTCGCGGTTGTCGACAAGGAGCCCGACCGGGCCCGACAGATCGCCTCGCAATTCGGCGGTGAAGCTCACACGAGCATGGCCGACGTGGCCCACGAACTCGACGCCGTGAGTGTCGCGGTTCCCACAGTCTATCATGCGGAAGTGGCCATCCCCCTGATGGAGCGGGGAGTTGCGGTTCTTGTCGAAAAGCCGCTTGCGCCGGACAGCCGGAACGCAAAGCACCTGCTGGAGGCATGTCGCAGATGCAACTGCCTGCTGCAGGTCGGTCACTCCGAACGGTTCAACCCGGTCGTTCAGGTAATGCTGCGCATGGAGCTGACGCCGCGGTTCATTGAATCGCACCGCATCAGCCCGTTTACGTTCCGAAGCGCTGACATCGGCGTTGTATTTGACATGATGATCCACGACATCGACATCGTGCTGCATCTGGTCAAGGACCGCGATTACACTATCGATGCGGTCGGTGTCAGCGTGCTCGGTTCTTGCGAAGACGTGGCCAATGCCCGGGTCAGGTTCGCCAACGGGGCGGTCGTGAACCTGACCGCTTCGCGACTGGCACTCAAGACGGAACGCAAGATTCGCGTCTTCGCCCCGACCGGCTATGTGTCGATGGACTATCAGAAGAAGTCGGGCGTAGCCATCAAGCTGGCCGACAACCTCGACCTGATCCGAATGGCCAAGGAGCGCGACTTCGAAGACCTCTCACAAATGGCCAGTCTGGACTTCGGCTCAATGGTCAACATCGAACCACTACAGGTCGACGACGTGGAGCCCCTTCGTGCCGAGATAGAGTCATTTCTGGATTCGGTTCGCACCGGCTCCGCCGCCGCAGTCAGCGCCGAGGAAGGTTATGCCGCGGTGGAGATGGCTGAGCGCATCACCAACGCCGTGCGCGAGCAAGATTGGGGCCGCGGGCTTCAACTTCCCCCCTTGCCAAGATAGGACCGAGGGGGGTTGAGCCTCCCTCCGTGATCCAATCCGAATCCCTCGCCGCCGCTTGCGAAGGTCTCCTCGCCCGATTCAAGCAGGCCATGGACGACGACTTCAACACAGCCGGCGCGATCGCGGCGCTCTTTGATTTTGCCGGTACGGTCAATCGCTTGATCGAGCAGTAAAAACTAGACAGCGCTGAGCCGCGGGCTTCAGCCCGCGCGGACTCCCGCCCCCCAACTTCGGTTCAGGATGTCCTCACCGCTATGCCCACCTGATCGCCGTGGTACGTGTGATCGGCCTGTTCATAGACCCGCCCAAGAAGAAAGCTGTCGTGAGTGACGGCCTCGACGAAAGGGCCATGGAAGTCCTCACCAAGGCCCGTCGGCATCTGCGCACGAAGAAAGACTTCGAGTCAGCCGACATGATCCGCGACCTGCTGGCTGAGCATAATATCACCCTGGAAGACCGCACCGACGGCACCATCTGGCGCAAGAGTAGCGCCTCGGCGGACGCGGAGCTCGTGGCAAATGCTGTATCGCCGACCGTCTCGCAGGATGGTCCCTTCCTAAGCGAGTCCCAACAAGATTCGATCCAATCACCGCCACCAGCGAACGGACGTAGCGGACGGGAGCATTGACAGGCGCAAGTTGGGATATTGTAATGACTTACAGCGATGGGCCGACGTAGCTCAGTTGGTTAGAGCGCCTGCCTGTGGAGCAGGATGTCGCTGGTTCGAGTCCAGCCGTCGGTAGTCGTGTCAGATAAGAGGTTACGGCAATTCGGGTAGGCGCAAAAAGGGTGCGATTTGACCTGCCAGTGGAACTCCAGTGGACCTCTCGCCCGATTCATGATGCCGCCACCACCCGCTTGCCGACCTTCCCGAACATCCGGTTCTGTGCCTTGGACGCCGCCCGCATGTTCGCGTCGGACATCTCCGCCGTGCGCATGATCAGCCCCAACGGCCCGGAGATATGACAAGGGTCTCTTGTTCCAGCAGGGGAGTAGCGACATGGCGTATTGCCAGGCAGTGGACCGGGGCGCGCAGCGAACTTGGTGTGCTACTTCCGCCCACGAGCGTGCGCGGTTGGCTTGCGGGGTGTGGTTGTCGACGACTTTCAACGCGCGAAGCGCATCGTCGACCGCAACCACGTATAATGCTGCCGCGTGCTTCGGTGCCGGCCGAGCTTGCTACACGTTCGACCCTTAACACGCTGCCGTCACGAATCGGTCGAAAGCAGGTTCATGCAGACGATTCGACGGGACCTCGACCTTTTGGACTAGCTCTCGTGGACCCGCGCGATGGCCCTCAACCCATCTGCCGCCGTTCAGCAAACGAAGTCGACGAGAACAAGTCGCAGATCATTCGTCACCTTCCTCAAATTCGCTGAGCGCCAAGTCATGGCCAATACTGTATTGGTCAAACTGAGTCAAATATTCACTACGAATTTGCTCCGCCTCCCTCAATGCTGCCAGCAAGTCTTTCCGTTCTTCTTTCTTCCTGCCTGCGATCATCGCCTGCAATGTCTCGCGTGCCTCGCGCCCAATACCATACTCAGCCACTTCGCGGATGACGTGATCAATGCTTTCCGACATCTGTGAATAGAGCACCAAAGACGCCCGCCACCATTTCTTCTGCAAAAATGGCAAGACGCCAATCCCCGGATCCTCCTTCAGTTCTACTGCGGCTAAATGCTCCTGAAAACGCAAATGCCCAAATCCTACCTGCCCGTCTTGGCTCATTCGGAATAACACATTGCATGGATCAAGTAACTCGGAAACTGCATGCCGGGCCTCGTCCATGGAAAAACTACTCTTCATGCGCTGTCCTGCCCGATGCGCCCACCTGATGAGATCCTCACTGGCTCTCTCTCTTTCCTCATTGCTGTGCATACGAAACGCCAGCTTCCGAACAATGTACGCCAAGAGTCTCTGGTGTGTACTAACACGCCTACGCACACCTTTGACTGCATCGTAGTAACCCAACAGTAAGCGCATGCGCTCTTCATAAAGCGTTGTCTCCGTGCTCGGCAACTCCAGTTCGTTTACCGCCAGTATTGCCAAGATCGTTGCATGAAGAGGATTGTTGACTATTTCAGCAAGCGCGGTGTATTCCTTAAGGTGCTTTATCACATGCTGCCCGAGCCTTTTCCGATTTGGGCCAAACCACTTCCGCAAAAACGTGTCACGTTGCGTTTCCGTGAATGGGAGCAATACAAGCGACAAGAACCCTTCGATTTCATCGTGTCCCGGAGAAATACGTGATGACGCTATTACACGCACCCGATTCAGATCTCTGGTCAAGGCAGTAATCTCCTGGCCCAACCACCGAGCGTGGCTAATCCCCTCGTCCAGCCCATCCAGGAGGAGAACAACATCCCGGGCCTGCAAAGTCTGTAGAAGCCCCGCGGGATCGATGTCAATTCCTATCGAGACGAGATAAGACGTAAGCCCGTACACCAGATTCTCGTACTTCAGTCCCGCCAACGCTCTCGTTCTGCCGCGTGACCACACTCGACAAATCCTGCTAATGGGGGCGTAGATGTAGATTCGCTTCCCGGATCCCTTCAACAGCTTTTCTTGAGTATACATCTGAAGGCTTGTGGTCTTGCCAGCGCCAGCTATACCGAGGACTAGGATGTTAAGGCCACTATCGAACATTCTTTGAATTGGTACGCTCAACCGGAAATCCTCACGCCTAAGTCCCCCGTTGCGCGAATTCCCGATCTTCTCTCGAAGTTGTGCGACACCAAACACCACTTTGACGAGATCAAACAACGAGTGACACCTACGCACAAATGCCCTGAACTCGCTCGCATTTGAGAGTTTCTTGTTATTCCTCTTAATGCCTTCTATAACCCATTTCTTCTCCGAATTCATTTTCGCTGCAAGAGCGCCAATATCAACTCTGACGTTGACCACAGGGGTTTCGCGAGGTCCCAGCTTACGCCGTTCCGCCACATATTCGCAACGTTCGCGAATGACCGCCGCAGCTTCCTCCAGCCGTTTCACAAGAAGTTTCGGTAGGTGCTCCTCCTGTTGTACAATGTTATCTAGCTCTCCACGCAACGCATCATTGGAAAGATCCACGGTATTTAGTATTCCATCGAGAACTTCATGAAACTCGTCTTTCGACACAGCGCGCCAAGGAACTCTGCTTCTACGCGAATCGCACGCTTTTCCGATCTTTTGGATTACGTCATCGACGCGTCGTTTCGCATCCTGCGCAGCCTTTCTATACGTCACCTTAAGTCGAAACACTTCAATTGCAGCCAAATAGGATGACAGCAAATTGCCAACGAGCTTTCGCTTAGTTGCTCGCTGCAACAGGCACTCGCCTTCCTTGCGCACTGTTTCGGCCAAGGCCATCCCCTGATCTGGCGTGGAAGGCGCGCGCATTTGCTCGATCTGGGTGCGTAGTGGCCGAAGCGACTCCTCGACTAACAGGCGTGCGACACACATGTCGAGAGCGCTTTTGTAGTCGCCTTTCTTTGCGGACTTCGCCTTTGCCTGGACATCACAATAATGATTGAGGCTCTCTAGAAAGCTGTCTTTGAGTTTACGTGCGGAAACGTGGGTCTCACGAATCGGCACTTCTTTCCTAAGACCGTCTAACAAAACGTCATGTTCGATGAGCAGGTGAACCGATGAGTGCGCAGCGATTTCGATTCCTTGGTTGTCATGGAGGACGAACCAATGGCCAAGCCGCTGCTCACGGACGAGCTCTGG
>JAUWWQ010000062.1 GCA_030616775.1 Planctomycetota bacterium | reverse complement strand
GCTGTCGCGCCAACCTCCTGTCAACACCACAAACCTGGCTCACGTCCACTTGCCACGACCTTACCACACAGACAAAATGTGGGTAATAGCAAGGGCTAAAGCCCGCGGCTCGGGGTAGGATCATCGTGGCACTATTCATCAAACGCGGCACTAGCGGTAGTCTCTGGGCTTCTCCGGTGCAAGCACGGACAGATCGACGGGCTTGTACTCGATCTGCGGGCCGTCCTCCGAATGGGTGACGATCGTGTGCTTCAGCCATTTCTCGTTGTTGGCCTTCCACCTAGCCTTGTACTCCTCGTACTCCGGGTCGCCTTCGAACTTGCCTTCGGGTACCTTCAGCTCGAACTCGGCCTTGTAGTGCGAACCACGGCATTCATCGCGCAGCCGGGCCCCTTTGGCGATCGCCTCCGCCAATACGATCATGTCCTGTACCTGGCGGGCCCACGATAGAGACTGATTGGCCCATGTCTCCGTATCATCGAGTGAGACCTTATGGGACCGCTCTTTGAGTTTGCCGATGCCCTCAAGCGCCTTGTCGAGTCCCTCGTTGCTTCGTTCCACGAAGACATGCTCGCGCATCAGATCGCCCAGCTCGCGATGGAGGGCAAAGGGATTTTCACCGCCACCCGAAGACATGATTGCCTGATTGACCTCCGCCTGGCGCCTGCACTCACTGTTGTAGGTGCTTTCGGGAAGCTCGCCATTACTCTTGCCAAGCCCCTTCACATAGGCCACCGCCGCCTCACCCGCAACTAGCCCGCTGTATGAGGCGCTCAGCAGGGAGTTGGCACCCAGGCGGTTGGCACCGTGGTAAGCGAAGTCACACTCTCCCGCGGCGTACAGGCCGGGAATGCTGGTGGCGTGATTTTTCGGATGGATACGAGCCATCCCGCCGGTCTGCTCATCCTTCTGGTAGCTGACCCACAGTCCGCCCATCGAGTAATGCGTGGCCGGGAAGATTTGCATCGGCCGAGTGCAGGGATCTTCACCAAAGAAGGTCCGGTACATCTCCAGAATGCCGCCGAGTCTCGTCTCCAAGAACTCCTTGGGCAAGTGAGTCAGGTCCAGGTATACGAGGTCTTTTCCGCCGATCCCCAGGCCCATGTGGCGAACCACACGGCAGATCGCCCGCGAGGCTACATCCCGCGGTACGTTGTTGCCGTAGGCCGGGTACCACTCCTCCAGAAAGTAGAATCGCTCCTCCTCGGGGATGTCCAGTGGATCACGGGCGTCGCCCTGGTTACGTGGTACCCAAATTCGCCCTCCTTCGCCGCGACAGGCTTCGGACATGAGTCTGTTCTTGTCGTGGCCCGGCATGCCCGTGGGGTGAAACTGGATGAACTCTCCGTTGGCGAACTTGGCGCCTTGCTGGTAGACGCGAGCTGCCGGCGCCCCGGTGGAGTTGCTGGACATTGTGGAGCGCCCGTAAACCAGTGCCAGGCCGCCGGTGGCCACGATCACCGCGTCGCTGCGGAAGGCTTGGACTTTCATGCTGCTCAAGTCCATGGCCGTGATCCCTCGGCAGACGCCCTCATCGTCAAGCACCAGCGAGAGAAAATCCCAGCTCTCGTATTTGGTGACCGCACCGCTTGCCTCGTGGCTGCGAACCTGCTCGTCGGCGGCGTAAAGCAATTGCTGGCCGGTGGTAGCGCCGGCGAATGCCGTCCGGCGGTTCTTCACGCCGCCGAAAAGACGCTGGTCCATGATGCCTTCAGGCGTCCGGCTGAACGTCACCCCCATTCGGTCGTATGTTCGGATGATGCCGGGGGCTTCCTCGCAGAGATTCCTGATCGGCGGCTGGTCGGCCAGATAGTCGCCGCCTTTGATGGTGTCCACGATGTGCTGCCAGATGGAGTCGTCCTGGCCTTTCACATCGAGCACCGCGTTGATGCCGCCTTGGGCACAGCAGGAATGGGACCGCTTCACCGGGAACAGGGAGAACAGGTCTGAGTGCATGCCCCTCTCGGCGATACGCATGGCCGCCCACAGACCTCCCAGCCCGCCACCGACTACAATGATGCGTGGTTTCGTTGCCATAGAAAAAAACTTCCTTGAAGAAGATCGCCTGCTTCAGGTCTCCACCGGTGCCGGCCCTCCGGTCACGCGTACAGGTCGGCTCCGATGCCGACGCCGGTCGTGTGACTCTCCACCCCGGTTGGTGGCAGGGTCGAGGCATCCATGGTCTTGAGCGTAATCAGCGAGCCCATCCCAAGCAGGCCCAGCACGATACCGATGATCACGCACACATATCCGCTTCGTTTTTGAGATTCAGGGCCGATGGTGATTCCCCACGTGATCAGGAACGTCCATACGCCGTTGGCCAGATGGTAGACGGCACATAGAACACCGATCGCGTATACGGGACCAGTCCACCAGGCGCTCATAGCAGCCAGCGTGGTCTCCGCCGCCGCATGGGGATCAAACTCGGCGCCACCGGGGATGACCCAGTGCACGTGCCAGAGGTGCACCAGGATGAACGCTACGGCAGCAAGCCCCGCCCATCGTTGCAGCGTGTACCGGATGTTGCCGCCGTAGCGGTATTGCAGCGGGTTAGGCATGCTCGTAAGCCAGATCACGATCCCAACGATGGCGTGAAAGGCGATGGGTATGATTATGAAAACCAGCTCAACGGCCTTGAGGATGCCCAGGTTGTTGAGGCTGTGAATTTTGTCCACGGCAAACTGGAATGCCCCGGGACCGGCCATGAACGCGGCGTTTATCGAGAGGTGAATGCACAGAAAGACACCCACCGGAATGATCCCGGTAAGCGAGTGAAGCCGCCGGACCAGGAAATGATACCGCTCACCAAACGTGTCCGTGTGCGTTGTCACGTCAGCCACTGCCAACCGTACCTTTCTGCGGATTACAGGCGTACCGCGCCAAGATCCAACCCGGATGCATCGCGAGAAACCACCCTTCAATTTGGGTGCCAGAATTATAGGGCGCGCTCACAAACGGTCAATCCTCCCGGGGGCTGTGTGGAGCGCTGTCTCCTGAAGTGGTTTAGCCAGGGTATCAATCCAGCCTGGCACCGCAAGCGCCGGAATCTCAACAGAGGTCTCATAAGCCAACAAGCAGCGGATCAATAGCCAAATGTTCTGCCACCCCGATCCGACATATGTATTGTGAGCAGCCAGGCTCATGCAACGGAACAGCGATGTTGCGGTGTCGAGCGGCGTTCGAGTGGCTGCGTCGACTACGTGGATCGCCATACTTGCCTGGAGGAGGCCAGCCGGCGCTCCGGGCCGGCCTAGAGTAACCACATGCCCAGCCCGACTGACAATATACCAGCAATCGACGAGGACGAGATCCGGCGGCTGGTGACCACGGCCGGTGAGGATGGGGAGCCCGATGAGTACACGGGAAAGCGGAATTCGACCCGCTTTGCGGTCGGCATGCAATTGGACGTTACCACGGACCCCGCGGTCCCGTCATGTTCCCGGCCCGTGATCATGCACAACATTTCGGATCAAGGCTTTGCCTTCTGGTCCAAGCGGCAACTCCGCAACGGTGGTGATATTTGGGTACGCGAATTCTCGGCTGACAACTCGGCGCCCTGGATACCAGCCAAGGTCACTCACTGCACGGTGGGGATTAAGGGCTACCTGGTAGGAGCGGAGTTCACCGCTCCGTCGCCTCCCACATCTGAGCTCGCTGAATAGCCGCGGCTTCTGACTTGTCACGAATTGCAACGGGTCCGCGGCCCCTCCGCGTCCCACCTCCTCAGGGCGCCCGTGCCTGCTCCACCGATACGATATCCACCCATAGTAGCCAGTTTTCCAGCGCAGGTTGATACTGCGTCGAGAAGCCCCACCGCGAATAATCACCCTTGCCGGCCGAATCCAAGGGTGACCGAGCAATGCCTGGCCGCAACCATACGCCTCGACCCCAGCCAGGGCCGTTTTGAGCCCGGGCTCAGGTTGCGTATCATCAGTATAGAGCGGCCAATCTGACGAGGAGTCCAAAATGCTCAGCCGGTTGTTATTCGTGCGACTCAAAGCCGCGGAGAATGCACTCCGAGACGGAAGGTTGGACGAGGCCTATCGCCTGGCCACCGCCCCGGACATCCGTGAGCACCGGCGCGGCGCCGCCGTCTTGGCGGACCTCACCGAACGATTCATCGAGCGGGCACGCAACCACTTTCGGGCCGACCGGTTCACCGAGGCTTTGATGGACCTGGACCGGGCCGAGGCCGGCGAGGTCAAGAAGGAGGAAATCGCCGAGCTTCGAGGGTATGTGCGGACGGTGATGGCCGAGCAGCAGCGCCGGGATCAATCACGAGCGGGCCGGGTCGAGGCGGCCAGGAAACGGATCGAGGGTGGGTCTCTGGCGGCGGGGCGGAGAATCCTGGAGCAGACCGGCGACAACGACCTTGACGCTCGACAGCTCCGCCGAGCGGTGGATGAGCGAGCCGAAGATGCCGCCAGCACTGTCGAGCAGGCCCAGCGGCTGATCGACCAAGGTCAACTGGCGGCAGCAGCCCAGCGCCTCCGCCGGGCTCGAGCCATCGACGCCCACCACGAGCCTGCTGCCCGCGCTGAGGCACATCTGTGCGACAAGGCGTTGGAGAATGCACGTAGCGCCATCCTGCAGGGGAAGCTGAGCCGTGCGGCGGACGAGCTGACCTGCCTTGGCAAGTTGGGCGACGCCCTGCCCGAGAAGCGTGAACTGACCGATCTGCTGGCGGTCGCCCAGGAGGCGGCCCGATGCGTGCAAGCGGGCAAATATGCGGAAGGGCGGCGTCATGCAATGAGCCTGGCCCGCTTGGCCCCAAAAGCCGAGTGGGTCCGGACCATGGCAGAGCAATTGCGACACATTGATGACATTATCACGGCACTATGCGCCGGGCCGCTGGGTGATCGCATTGAGTATGTTGTTCCAAGCGGCCGCGGGATAGCTGCCGCCCATCAACGGACGGGCGCAGGGCATGAAGAGGACGGACAGAGTCCGGCGGGTAGACTGGATGACACGGTTGCCCTCCCCCACCGCATGCCGTCCGCGGGGGCGCTGCCGGAGCGGCTGCTCGTGTTGGTGGACGGCGGCGGAAGCTACCTCCTGCTACGCTCCAGTCAGGCTTCTGTCGGGCGGGTTGCTTCAAGCCACCCGGCCGATGTGCCGGTGTTCAGCGACGTGGCCGAGCGACACGCCAACATCGCCCGTGTCGACGACGACTACTTCCTGTTCAGTGCAAAAGACGTGGAAGTGGCGGGCCACAGGACAAAGCACCAGTTACTCCGGGATGGCGATCGGATCTTGCTTGGCCGGAAGGCCAAGTTCACGTTCCGCCTGCCCAGCCGCAAGAGCCCGACGGCAGTGTTGGATCTGAGTGATACCACCAAGATGCCCAATGACGTGCGACGGGTGGTTCTTTTCCACCAGCATGCCACCGTGGGAGCAGGCCCCAACGCCCATATTCGCTGCCAGCACGCGGGCACGCCGTTGGTGTTGTTCGAGAGGAACGGGGCCCTTTGGATGCGTCGGAAAAGCGACGGGCATGTGGACACCGAACCGGTGCAACTGTCCCTGGGCGAGCCGATCGAAATCGCTGGTGTCAGCCTGGTAATCGAGCCCTGGCAGCTCCGCACGCCCGGCGGACGAGTAGTTTAGTGCTTGTACCATACGGCAATCCGGTATCGAGGGCAGGCGACAGCGAACGATCAATCGCACGATAGAGTTGGCGAGACATGGCCTACCGATTCAAACATGGCGATCGACCGCTGAATGATTGCACCATTCAGCGCGCTGTCGGCAGCGGCGGGTTTGGCGAGGTGTATTACGCGGTCACCGACGGCGGCCGCGAGGTGGCGTTGAAGTACCTCCGCGACAATCCGGAGATCGAGCTGCGGGGCGTCGCCCATTGCATGAACCTCAAGAGCCCGCACCTGGTCACCATCATGGACGTGCGCCAAGACACCGAGGGCGATTACTTCGTGGTCATGGAATACGTGTCCGGCCCGTCGCTGCGCGATGTGCTCATTGCCGAACCGAACGGACTGGGACCGCAAAAGGCTGCCTTCTTCGTGCGTGAAATCGCCAAGGGACTGACCTACCTGCACGATCGCGGCATCGTTCACCGCGACATGAAGCCGGGCAACATCTTCTACGATGACGGGTATGTGAAGATCGGCGACTATGGCCTGAGCAAGTTTATCTCCGTCTCACGGCATAGTGCCCAGACCTCGAGTGTCGGGACCGTGCACTACATGGCCCCGGAAATCGGCACCGGCAACTACTCGCGCGGCGTCGACATCTACGCCCTGGGCGTGATCCTGTACGAGATGTTGCTGGGCAAGGTGCCGTTCCAGGGTTCCAGCATGGGTGAGGTGCTCATGAAGCATCTGACCACCCAGCCCGAGGTGGACGGTCTGCCCGAGCCGTTCGGGCAGGTGATCCGCAAAGCTCTGGCCAAAGACCCCAAGGACCGTTACCAGACCGCTGACGAAATGGTGGCGACCGTCATGGGTGTCGATGCCATCCGTGAGTCAGCGGCAGGATTCGACGCGAAAAGCCTGAGCCAGGCCGTTCGTCGTGCGGCTCATGCCCGCCCGGTCTCGCCTCCGCCACCGCGTCGAAGCCCGGTACCACCTATGGCTCAGCCAGCCGTTCCCGGCCTCTTTCCGATGCCGGCGGCAGCCGGGTTCCGTCCCGGACCGGCTGTTACTGTCGCTGAGATGTCTCCGGAGGCGGCCTCGGGACGTCTCTATTATGCCGGGTTCTGGATTCGAGTCCTGGCGGCCCTAATTGACCTTATCGTTGTGGGTTCGGCAGCAGGAGTCCTTGCCATGTTCTTCGGAGCTGGTGGGAACGATAATCCGGCGTTTCCCATCCTGATGATCCTCTATGACGGTTTCCTGATTGGGAAGTGGAACGGCCAGACCCTCGGGAAGAAAACACTCGGTATAAAAGTAATTGCAGCAGACGGGTGTCAGTGCAGTTTGTGGCGAGCGTTTGCCCGGGCGCTCGCATGTTGGCTCAATATGTTTACCTTGGGCTTGACGTACCTCATGGTGGCGTTCGGTCAACGCAAACAAGGGTTGCACGACCATATTGCGGGCACGCTGCACGTATACGCCGTTCAATGATAAGGGAGACGTTCGCGAGGGAGGAAGCGGAACTGATACCGTACTGGAGTTGAGACGGAATCCGGCCCGGACTCGGGCCAGTCGAAAGACACAACCATGGCATACACCTTCAAACACGGCGACCGACCGATCGAGGGTTACACGATTCAACGCGCCGTCGGCAGGGGCGGTTTCGGCGAGGTGTACTATGCTATCAGCGACGGCGGACGTGAAGTAGCCATCAAATACCTTCGTGATAATCCGCAGGTGGAACTGCGCGGCGTAAGCAACTGCATCAACCTGAAAAGCCCGCACTTGGTCTCGATCTTCGACGTGAGAAAGACCACCACCGGCGAGTACGCCATCATCATGGAGTACTGCTCCGGGCCGTCGCTGCGCGATCTGCTGATCGCCGAGCCGAACGGGTTCGAGCCCCAAAAGTCCGTGTTCTTCCTGCGGGAGATCGTTAAGGGACTGAGCTACCTGCACGACCGCGGCATCGTCCACCGCGACCTCAAGCCCGGCAACATCTTCTATGACGACGGGTATGTGAAGATCGGTGACTATGGGCTGAGCAAGTTCATCTCCATATCCAGGCACAGCGGGCAGACGGCCAGTGTCGGCACGGTTCATTACATGGCCCCGGAGATCGGCAGCGGGAACTACTCGAAAGGCGTCGACATCTATGCCCTCGGTGTGATCCTGTACGAGATGCTGCTGGGCAAGGTGCCCTTTGAGGGATCAACGATGGCCGAGGTGCTCATGAAGCACCTGACCACCCAGCCGGAGGTCGATGATCTGCCTCACCCGTTCACCAAAGTGATCAGAAAGGCCCTGCAGAAAGATCCCAACGACCGTTATCAGTCTGCGGACGAAATGGTCGACGAGCTGCTGGAAGCCGAGACGGTAAGGGAGAGTCTGGCCGGCTTCAGCACGAAAAGCCTGGAAGGCGCGGTTCGCCGCGGCGCACCGGAGCGTGTCGACTCGCCGATACCGTCGCCCAATCCCGTGCCCGGTTATGCGGTGGATTTCGGGCAGCGTGGCGTCGGCCCCCAAGGTCAACCGCCCTATGCAAAACCCGTAGGGGTGGGTGGTCCGCTCCCCGACCGGCTTGCCAAGAAGATGGACCGCATCTCCCGCAAAATAGAGGCGAAGATGACCAAGCTGGGGGGTAAGCGACCGCGACCAACTCCGCCAGCACCCGGCCAACCCATAGGCACACCGGCGGCGCCGCGGATCGCTCTGGCTGACCGAAGGAAGCGAATAGCTCTGTCGGGTTTGCTGTCGATCGGGCTGGCCGTCGGCCTCGGCGTTTTGATCGGCAGCACGCAAGGCGAGCAGGCAGGGGCATCAGCCGGGCTTCTAGTGGTGGCAATGTCCGGTGGCATCGTGCTGTCGCGCAGCGCGGTCGGCTGGTTCGGAGTCCAGCACGGTCCCAAGTGGACGCAGCGACTGATCCGGGCTTGCTGCTGCACTCCGCTGACGGCAATAGGAGCAGCTCCGTTGCTGGACAAAGACTCCGACGTGGGACTTGCCGTCTGGCTGGGACTGCTCTTCCTGGCGGTCTTTGCCAACTGGGAGAAGACCCTGGACAAAGCCTCCGGCGGTGAGATGTCCTTCGGGGCAGCCCTTTGGACTGCGCTTTGCGGACTGTTCTTCACGATGATCGCCGGTTTGGTCGTTAACCAGGATCCCGACGCGTTTGTGCTCATGGGGGCCGGAGTGGCCGGTGCGGTGTCGCTTATTATCCAGGCAACTTCCTGGTGGCTTCCTGCACAAACCACCCGCGCGTTTAAGCATTTGGGCGTTGGTGACCACGTAGACGCAGAAGCTGGAGGGGTGGCAACACCGCCGGCACCGCCGCAGCCGTCCGCTGGTGTGGAAACGCCGCCGCCATACACGGAAGCGCCGGGTCTACAGCCCGCGGCGGAGCCCTTCACCCCGACCGGCGAGGGATATCGCCCCGCGGTAGCCGCGACCATGGCACCACACCTGCGATTGCGTTGGGGTATCACGCGGGCGTTCTGGGGGCTGGTCGCGTTCATCCTGATGGGTGGTGCCATCGTGACCTTCCTGATCCCGTTGGTGGGGATGTTCGAGCCGCACGAAATCACCGTGTCGATCATCGCTTGCACGGGCTTCGCATCCTTCACGATTTTCGCTCTTCGGAAAACAACGCCGCTAAAGCGAGAGGGCTTCTGGCGAGAGACCGTGCGACCTTTCCTGATTGTGCTGAGCATGCTCGGCATCGGCGGAACCATCACCGGCATCGCACGCGAGTGGAGCCATAAGGCGTCCTGCGGTTGGAGCGAGCAGTATGTCCGTTGTGTGCCGGACGAGGGACGCATCGCCCTGATCACCGGGCTGGTGATGTGTTCGCTATTGTTCCTCTGGCTTACCCTGTTTACCGGGCGTAAGCGGCGTCCCCCCAAGCCGTTCGTGCTGGAAGATGAGGGTCGTGAAAGCACGCCTGATGCGAGCACGCCGGTCACAGAGGTCCCCGAGGAAGACGAGCCGGACGAATACAATCCCAGACCGGTCAGCCAACCTGATAATCCAGGCGCACATACCGCGCCGCTTGTGGCCCTAGCGCAGCACCGTGGCGTTGCCGTGCTCGTACTCGGAATCTTGGGCATTAACCTTTTCCCGCTCGGGATCGCCGCCTGGGTCATGGGGCACCACGACCTGCAGGAGATGGGCGCCGGACGTATGGACCCGAGCGGTAGAGGCATCACAGCGGCTGGCAAAATCTGCGGGATGATCAGCGTGCTGCTGGTGTGTCTCGGTGCGATCGTCGGTCTGATCGTACTTTGCGCGATGGCCACAGGTGTAATTGTAATTCACTGATTCGCTGAGCCGCCGGACAAGGTCACGGAGGGAATATTCGGCCTTCGGCTGTCGTGAAACACGGTCAGTCAAGACGGCACTTTTCGGGGAGGACCGATGAGCTGGTCGATGAGGACAGGCGTGACGGAGCTGGGAGACCATGTTGTGTTCATAGGGGCGTTGCTCATCTTGGCGTTGGTTTTGGCCGGGCTGCTGCACGCTTTTTTAGGGAGTCGTACACCAAAGAGAAGACCGGTCGTCCGGTGGGTAGTGGGTCTAGGAGTCGCCCTACCGGTACTGGCGATAATGGGCGCATTCGGGCTGTCTCGCTCCGACGTGATAACCCGGAGCCGGCATGTCTTCGCTCCACCCTACGGGCCGGGTGTCACTGCCCCGGTGCCGCCTCTATGGACTGAGGGCAACGGGGTGAGTCGTCGTTTTGCGGAAATCGACCGACGTCGTGTGCAGGTCCAGGAGCGCGTCGGTGAAAAAATGCGATGTGCCCAAGAGGTGGCAGCACGCGGAGCGAATAAGGCGGTGCACTCGGTGGTCGAAGCCGTGGTCGCACCTGACGGAACGTCGCTTCTGGTACTTCCGCCGAACCCCCAAGTTCCTGCGGTTGCCGCAGGGATCCCTGACAGAGAGCGGCTAAGGTACGCCCGTAAGCATCACGAGACGGAACGGTCTGCTTTTAGCAAGGGAATACTCCGCGAGAGTGTGGTCTGGAGTGTCATGACCGCCTTCGCAATCGCCGCGTTCCTCTATGTAGGGTATCTCTTCCTCGACGCCGGCACCCGAGGCCACTTCACCTGGACGCTGCGCATCCTGTCGGCCTTCGCATTTGTAGCAATCTGTATCGCGATGGCGGCCCTGCGTCACCGCCTATAGCCTGCGGGTCCGTCTCCACGTAGTATTAAACGCGGGCCGATTGACGGTGCGTCGATGTGGCCAGTTCGCGCCTGTGATCAGTGCGTGCAAGCTAGCGCGCCATGGGATAGGGCAATGGATCCTGGCGGCAACGCGGACCAGTTTCTGGTCGAGCAGATTCGCAAGGGCAAGGAGCACGCATGGCGGCAGTTGATCGACCGCTACACCGGAAGGCTGCTGGCATTTGCCCGGGCGCGGACTGCAAGTCTCAGCGATGCGGAGGACCTCGTCCAGGAAACGTTTGTCGGATTCCTCCAATCCCGGACCCACTACGACCCGTCGCGCTCTTTGGAGACATACCTGTTCACCATCCTCCGCTACAAGCTCTACGACCTGCTCCGACAGCGCAAGGCGACCGTCCTGGCGGAGCCGGCCGATGCCGAGGGGTGGTGGGAGCAGATCGTACCCGGGTCTACGGAAACCCCGAGCGGAATCGCCGTGACCGCCGAGGCACAGCGGCAACAAGAACAGCTTCTTAGCGAAATGCTCATACAGCTCATCCATGAGTTGCGAGATCGCGATGCGTTCGGCGATTTGCAGGTGATCGAGCTGACCTTCTTCGCCGGCAAGCGCAACCTGGAGATCGCCGATCTCCTGGACATTGACCAAAAAGCCGTCGCAGGCATCAAGTTTCGGGCAATTCAGAAGCTGCAGAAGTACCTTGGACAGCGCGACCCGGCATCGCTCGCCTGTCTCGACGAAGCCAACGCAGACGTCACCGTGGCCCGAGTCTGGCGGGAGCAGCGGCTCACCTGCCTTAAGCGAAGCACTCTCGGATCATACCTGCTCGGTGTTCTCGATGAGCCGTGGCACAGCTATACACAGTTCCATCTTGATGTGGTCGGATGCCCCATGTGCCTGGCCAATCTAGCCGATCTCGAAGCCGAGGAAGACGATCGCACGCCGGCCGATACGGAACGCATGTTCGCCTCGAGTGTTGGTTTTCTCAAAGAGGGCTGATCATGCGGGCGCAAGAGACGACCCTGCCGCGATACGGAGTCTCGACAGGGCCGCATGTCAATCAACCGAAAGAAAACGCTACAGCCGGACGAGGCGAGCTATCGCCGCCGCCGCAACCTATTATCAGGCAAGTAGTTATATGGCCATTACGGGGATGTGACGTTCTGCGTTTGGCGGGGCGCCGGACCGCATCTAAGGATGCGATGGCCGGCTATCCCTGATGTGCCCTCGTTCCTGACAGTAGGCGAACAGCTCCTCGATCGCTTTGAAAACCGCCGTAGCAGTCTCGGTGACGAACGGGGAGGGTTCGTCGTCAGGTCGCCAGATGACGAATACATCCTTGGTGCATTCAAAGGCGTGTTGGAGTTCGCGCTCCACGCCGGAGGATATGGCCGGCCGGCCGCTCGGCAATACGGGGATGTAGCTAACGATCATGTCGGATTGCTCGATGAGCTTGAAATCCCGGGCGTATATCTGAGCATCGATGTCGCGGGCGACCTGTGTGATCTCGGCGACACTCAGCATCACCTCTTTGCCGTGAACCTCGATGGCGACGTGCTCCTTACCGCGTTTCGTGGCTTCACCGGCCTCGAACAGCAATCTCTTTTCGTCCAGATCACCCGGATCGAACGTAATAAAGTGCTCGGCAAGTACGTTGCGGAAGTGGTTGATCTCGGCAAGTGTTTCCGGAAGATCGAGCACGTGGGTCATCGGGAACGACGGATATACTCGTTTCCGATCCGGCTCGAACATCAGGCGATATAGCGACAGCGCGTTGATCTTGGGGTTGCTGCGTGAAATCACCAGTGCACGGCCGTAACCGGAGACGGCCTCGGCCATGGCCTCAGTGACGACCATTTCCTCCTCGCGCCAGACCAGGATGTCCTTAAGGGTGTGGTGTATTTCATGCTCGCGCTGCAGCCGTTCGTGAACCGCGTCGATGTCGTCGACCAGCGTCACGTACAGATCAGCGTCGAGCTCGGCCATCTGGCTGTGATCGTACGCGTGGAACAAGCCATGCTTCCACCGAAACGTCGCATGGGTGTTGATTATCACGTTGGACCCGGTCGACGCCTCGGCAATGATGTCCTTAAAGACACTTCGCCTGAGGGCTGTCAGCCGCTGTCGAGGCAGATCCAGAATCCGTCGGGGAACGATGTCCGGTGCCTCGGCGTACATTCGTTCGCCGACGTTGAACAAGGCGACCTCGTGGCCGTTGCGGCGGGCGATCTGAACGACCTGCTCAAGGAACGGCTTCTTGTCGAGACCGACCTGGCCCGTGACGATCGCGCGAACGCCTTTGCGTCCCTGGCGCAGTTTTCTGTTAAGCAGCGAACGCCCAGGCGTCGGACCGTTAGTCATAGCCTTGATGAATGATGGTTAGAAGTCGGCTGGATCACCAAACTCCTGCACCCAATAGGTGGAGTACTCGCCGCCGGCGCGAACCGCAATACCCACTTCCTTCCAGGTGGGATCGAGGATGATGTCGTGATGGGGAGGACTGTCCATCCAGAGCTTCATTACTTCGGCGGGGCTTTCCGGGCCTGCGGCTAGGTTCTCTCCGACTGCGTAGAATGTATATTTGCCCGCGGCGGCTCGCTCAGCGGGCCCGTGACCCGTAAGCGGGCTCCGGTGTCCGAAGAACTTCCCATCGACCATCCGGCAGGCGTAGTCCTCGGCGATCTTGGTGAGCGTCTCGCTGACCAAGACCGGTTGCAGATTCCGTTCGGCCCGCTCCAGATTGATGAGCTGGAGCACCTGATCCGCCATCCGCTCAGCATCCTGTGGAGTGATGCACGGCTCCGGCTCACGAACACGCATGGCATCATACTGCTGTTCGTCAGCCGGGGCGGCTGAGAAACACCCCGTACACACGGCCGACAAGACCAGAACCTCGCCGGTGATTATTAGCGGTCGAAGATTCAACAACGAAGCTCGCCTACTCGGGAACAAGACTCATTTAACGACGCAACACCAATCATTCTACACGCTAGCCGGCGGTCCAACAAGCTCGTCAACGCCCGCTGTCAGCCGTGACGGAATTGTTACATGTCGGCAGTATTACCGCTGCAAAGGTCGCGAGGGCACGTCCTGACAATACTCCGATATCATTCACATCATCGACAAACAGAAGTACCGGGGTTGAACCTGGCTACCAGCGTCCCCGGGCCGGTTATGGGAGCATCTCGCAAGCTGCAGGCTTGCTGCCCCATCGAGGTGGGTCAGACCGCCGATCCCCACGCTCTCCGAATGTGGAATGGTCGGGTTGAGCGTCCTCCTGGTGGGTGCTGGATCTCTGTTCATCGTGCGCCGGGGGAGATAGGATTGCCTCAATAATCCATTAGTGTCTACTTTGAATATAGGACCTTTCATCGTCGTGGGGACACACAAATGGGAGGACTTCCCATGCATCGAACGGGCATAATCTTGACCATCGCCGCTATCATGTCGCTCGTGAGGATCGTGGCGGGTGAGGTTGTCGTGGACCTAGTCCCGGACAATCCCGGGCCGTACGCGGGCGGCGAATCCCTCACCGTTGATGTCTGACTCCACAGCGAGATATCCTGGGACGTCGTGCTCCCCGTCGTGCAACTGGATTTTTCGCAGTCGCATCCCGGGGTCTCACTCAGCGCTACCTTTACGTTTGACTTCAGCGCTATTCCAGACGATGGTGGCGGGTACAATGAGGGTTTTACGTCCACCGAACTCCCAGTCCCACGAGCGGCAAACCTTTGGGGGTGCGTGTGTCCGCAGGCATTCCTCCCGCTCCCCGGCGCTGAATCGCTCCACATAGGGAGCCTCGGCGTCACACTCCCGACCGCGGGGGGTACGTACCACCTCGACGCTCTGAACCCCGGCGAGTCAGACGAGTGGCTCGGCGCACGAATTGACACAGAGGACTTCCCCCCAGAATTTCCCGTGGACGAAACGTGGCGTGCTTTTACCGGCGAGATCACCGGTGGAGTCTTCGAGTTTGTCATTCCGCCTCCGATTCCAACACTCTCGGAATGGGGTGTCATTGTGTTGTCGTGTCTGCTCCTGACTGTCGGAGTCTGGAGGATCACGCGACGCGCTGAAGGAGACACAGAAAACCCCGCGCGTTCCCGCAAAAGGGGCCCTAGGTTCTCTTGGTCCGTGGCTGCGGTCTGCACCTGACTGCATTGGGCATTTAGGTCCGAATAGTGTATAATAGAGATGGTCAGATTGCTTTCGATTCGCGTCAGGCGCGCCAAGTGTGTCCACTCTGTTTGGCTGCGCAGTGAGGAGGACTTGCCGTGTCAAGGCACCGACCTGTATCAGTGAGTTTTGGGCTTGCCGGCTGGTTCCTGGTCAGCGCCATGGCTGTTACCACAGACGCCTCGGAGCCGTACCCACAGCCGTACATGGTCAAGGACATTAACCCCGCCCCGGGGGCCAGCGGGTCCCCCATGTTGGGCAGGGTCGTCGACGGAAAGATCTTCTTCAACGCCGACGACGGGGTCCACGGCCGGGAGCTGTGGGTCACCAATGGCACCACGTGGGGTACGTTCATGGTCAAGGACATCTATCCCGGGGCCGAGTACACGTACCCGGACGCCATGACCGCCGTAGCCGGAAGGCTATTCTTCCAGGCCGACGATGAGGTCCACGGTGACGAGCTGTGGGTCAGTAATGGGACCGCGGCGGGCACGTTCCTGGTGAAGGACATCCATCCGACCTCGGACTCCGAGCCTGGCGATGTCAATTCGAGGAACGGTCCTATGACCGATTGGAACGGCATCGCCGCCTTCGCTGCCGACGACGGCGTACACGGCCGGGAGCTGTGGATCAGCGACGGGACGGAGGAGGGAACGGTGATGGTGAAGGACATCTATCCCGGCCTCCGGGGGAGCGGGGCTATGTACCTGACAACGCTGGGTGCGATGCTGTTCTTCTCGGCCAGCGACGGCATCCATGGGTACGAACTCTGGAAGAGCGACGGGACGGTGGAAGGCACCGTTCTTGTCAAGGACATTTATCCCGGCGGCCAGGGCTCCGGACCGAGCCGTCTGACCAACGTCAATGGCCTGGTTTTCTTCTCGGCCCGCGACGCATTCTACAACCGAGAACTGTGGAAAAGTGACGGAACGGCAGAAGGGACGGTCATGGTAAAGGACATCGATCCGTCGTTTCAATCCGAGCCGTCGTGCTTGACGAACGTGGACGGGACCCTGTTCTTTGCGGCCTATGACCAAAATGACGACCTGGAGCTGTGGAAAAGTGACGGGACGGAGGAGGGAACCGTCCGAGTCAAGGACATCAATCCCTCCGGGAGCTCGCTTCCGGTAATGTACGACAACGGGAACGTAGACGGAATGCTCTACTTTACGGCCGACGACGGGACCCACGGGCGGGAGCCGTGGATCAGCGATGGCACCGAGGAAGGGACGGTCATGCTCAAGGACATCAACCCCTTCGGGGACTCGGGCGCCGGCGGATGGCCCAAGGTCAGCGGGACGATCTACTTCGTCGCCGACGACGGGACGCGCGGTAAAGAGATCTGGATCACCGACGGTACCGAAGAGGGAACCATGCTGGCTCACGACATTTTCCCCGGTCCCGAGGGGTCCTGGCCCGGTCTGGGCCTTCAGATCGACGGGGTACTGATTTTCCCCGCCGATGACGGCGTGAACGGGCGCGAGCTGTGGGCCCTCGATCCCAACCGCGGCCCGATTCCCACGGTGTCGGACTGGGGGGTAGTGAGCATGACGTTGCTGCTGCTTTTGGCAGGTTCCATAGTCATCACCCGGCGGAGGGCACGGAATGTCAAGGAAATGCCGGGTCCGCTCTGCGGACCATAGGGGATTGCCATGTTGCGAATGGCGCAACACAGGATTGTGACCCGGTTTACTAAGGAGGATTGATCATGAGGTGTGCAATGATTGGAATTGTGGTCGGTGTTACCGGCTCGATGTGGTTTGGGGGGCTTGCGATCGCCGTTTCAGTGGACGAGGAGTGTGCCACGACCTCGACGATCGAAACGGATCGAGCCGATCGGTGTACGGGAGACTGCCCGGGAAAGGGAGTCTGTGACTGCCCGGACACCCGGGATCTGTGGGATGTTGGAGAACAAGCACAAAACCCCACCGACATCACGATCCGGGTGAAGATCAACGTGCTTGATCAGGAGGTCGTGGATCACCTTAACGCGGACCAGATCATTCTTGGGCAAGTGAGTGTGATCTGGGACCATTTCTACGATTGGAACATTGACTTGGACGTTAGCTGGGAGAAGTTTAACGATCCCGATCCCGACTACAGCGTGGTCTACAACAACGCTGACGTGTCCAATATGAAGAGCGCCTACGCGGACAATCCGAGTGAGCAGCTCAACATCTATGTGACCGACATCCAGATCGACGAGGACGATAACGGGATCCCGGATTACCTGGGGCGAGCCACCTTCGCGTGGGACGACAACGCTACCGGTACCCAGGGAGGGATCATTATCGACGGCGGGGCCTTCGGGGAGCACAAGACAACCTTGACCCACGAAATCGGTCATGTCTTTGCCCTTTGGCACACCCACCACGGGGCAACTCTCATTGAACTTGATTTCCATGGTGGAGGCTGCGGTTCGGATATTGCCGAGGAGGTGATTTGCCCGTGCGTGTGCTACGAACCTGCAGGGGCTGCGACCCCGGGTCGTGACATTTTGGGTGACTTCTGTTCTGACACTCCGTCCACCCCCCCGAACCACGAGTGTGCTGCACCTGGCGGGCAGGAGCCCTGCGAGCCCTGGGAGAACTGGGGGATGACTTGGTACGACAACTTCCTCGGATATGCGAGTGACGTAGACATTCCTCCCTGCCGCGATGCGTTCAGCAACCAACAAGGGCGTCGGATGCATTGCTGGGCATGTAACGCTTTGACCGGGTGGATGGTTGGCGAGTCGCTGGGGGCGTGCTGTCTTCCGGACGACTCGTGCATGGATACGGCGCAAAGTTGTTGTGACAACGCCGCCGGAGCCTTCATTGGTGCGCAGACCAGTTGCACGCCCAAGGGTACGTGCTGCATGGGCGATGGGGGATGCGACGACGAGGGCGATGTCGCCGAGGTGTGCTGCTTGGAGGGAGGTGGGGCGTTTCTGGGCCCTGAAGGTTATTGTGAGCCCGGGGAAGAACACGCCTGTTGCGTCGTGGATGAGTTTGGACGTGGGCAGTGCGTCGACACCACCGAGCAGTGCTGCCAGGCGTGGGAAGGATTGTATAACCCGAACAAGACTTGTGCCACGATGTGGCCGCCGCGCTGCCCTGATAAGTACAAATGACAACCAAGCATTTGACGCTCGGCCATAGTCCCGATCCGGACGACGCCTTCATGTTCTATGCGCTGGCCAGAGGCAAGATCGATGCGGGCGGTTGGAGCTTCCGGCACGTGCTACAGGATATCCAAACGCTCAACGAACGGGCCCTGAGGGGTGAGCTGGATATCACGGCCATTAGCATCCACGCCTACCCTTTTGTCGCCGACAAGTACGCCCTGACCACGTGCGGGGCGAGCATGGGGGACGGGTACGGCCCGTTGGTCGTCACGCGAGAGCCTATGGGCGTGGAGGAGCTTCGCGGGAAGACGATTGCCATACCCGGAGAGAAGACCACGGCATTCCTGGCTCTCAGCCTGCTGCTGGGGCCGGGTACGTTCAAGCGTACCGTGGTGATGTTTGACAGGATTCTCGACTACGTGGCTGCTGGGAAGGCTGACGCCGGCCTCATCATTCACGAGGGGCAGCTTACCTATATGGACCATGAGCTGCACCAGGTCGTTGACCTGGGTAAATGGTGGAAGGAAACGACGGATCTGCCGCTCCCTCTGGGCGGCAACTGCATCCGGCGTGCCCTTGGCCATGACGCTATGAACGAGATCACGGGTATCCTCAAGCGCAGCATCGAATATGGCCTTCAGCACCGTCGGGAAGCCGTCGAGTACGCCCTACAATACGCCCGCGACATGGGAGAACACCTCGCCGACAAGTTCGTCGGAATGTACGTCAACAAGTGGACCATCGACTACGGAGACGTCGGCCGGCGGGCAGTGCGCGAACTCCTGCGCCGCGGACACAACGCCGGCCTCATACCGGACGTGGGCGAGATCGAGTTTGTAGGTGTACAGCGAACGCGCAACAGCGAATTCTGAATTCGCCACTCGCTATACTGAATTCGTCATCCGTCGTGCTCTATCTCGTCAAGGCGGCTGGAAACACCTGCGGGGCCTACAAGGATCAGCGTATCTCTGGCTTCCAAGTGAGCGTCCGGGTCCGGATTAACCAGGGCCTCGCCATCGGCCCGTTTGATGGCCACGACAATTGCACCCGTCTTTCGGCCTACGTGGGAGTCGCGCAGCGACCGTCCCACCAGCGGAGACTGATCTGAGACCTCATACTCATCAAGTTCCAGATCGACCCCTTTATTGGCCACCTCCACGAAGTCGACCACCGTCGGACGGGTCAGAATGTTCGCCACCTTGGTGGCCCCTATCACCTGCGGGCAGACCACCCGCGTAGCACCCGCGCGCGTGAGCTTGGGCTCTGTTGTGGGCTGCTCGGCCCGGGGAACGATGATCAGGTCGGGGCAGAGGGTGTGCGCCGTTAAGGTGATATATACGTTGTCGGCGTCGCTAGGGAGTACGACTACCAAGGCGCTGGCCCGCTGCAAGCCGGCCTGCAGGAGTGTATCCTCCTCTGTTGCATCACCGATGACAAACGGAACCTGGGCATCGCGCAGATCCGGCTCGAGCGTACGCTCCTTCTCGACGACGACGACGGGTACGCCGCGTTCCCGCAGTTCCCGAATGATCAGGGCTCCCATCCGGCCGTAACCGCACAGGATCACGTGGCCGCTCAAATGCTCGATGGTCTTGTCCATTTTCTTCCTCTCGCGTAAGAAGCGCAGCTCACCACCGACGACTAAGGTCAGAAGCGAGGTGAACGCATAAGAGACCGTGACGATACCGATGGTGATCACTACGATGGTCCACAGTTGTCCACCATGGCTGAGCGGAAACACCTCGCCATACCCCACGGTGGAGATGGTGATCACCATCATATAGAGGGCGTCGAGAAAGCTGGGGTGATGTTCCATCTCGACGATCATGTAGCCGGCAGCACCCACGAAGAGCACGGCAAGCACGGCTAGAATCGAGAGGATCAACCTTAAGCGGGCTGGCACTGACGAGACCTCCTACTACGGGAACGCATGCCCGGCGATATTGTGGATTGTCGAGTACGGATTGTCGATTCTCCCTAACGATAATCACGGCTCTTGCAGGCAGATACGCCCACTCGATCGACATTCCATAATCGTCAACCAAGGGTGATTCGCTGTTGGGCATTCTGTGGTAGAATAGCAGGATATTGGTGGGTTGTGGGATGCCAGCGCGAGCCGTAGCGATCACGGCCGCCGGGGCGCCCGGTGTCACACTCGGCTCCGACAAGGGCAACGAAGTATGGGCAAGCAGGACGATCTAGGCACGGAGCGGTTCCGCGAACGGGAGAGGCGAGAGAAGGAGCATCGGGGACAACTCCCCGGCGTAGACGGAGAACCGCTCCCGCCGCCCGTTGAGCCGATCCGCGCCGATGCCAAGCTGAAGCGCAACGACCCCTGCCCTTGCGGGAGCGGGAAGAAATACAAGCAGTGCTGCGGAAAGAAGGGGTCTTGAGCGCCCCGCGAGCCCCAAAGCATGGCCGGCGAGGCTCGGACAATCGGACACCGTCGCTTACCGTATCAGGCCCGGCCGCTTCCGCGGTCGCCAACGCGCTGACGGAAGCAGTGCAGGCGGTCACTTATCCTCCGGCGCTTGCTTTTTCTCCACGACATACCACTCGATAGAACGCCTGGCGGGTGTCAATTCGAGCCCGAGCTGATCTCGGACTGCGGGGATTAGCGACTGGGGCTTCTCAGGATCGTACTTCAGTTCCCAGTCGTAGTGCCCTTCAAGATTGGTCTCATCCAGCACGGGCCGACCAAGCCCTTTTTCCAGATGATCGCAGAGAGCCTGGACTCCGAAGTTGGCGAACGAGATCCAACCGGGGCGCACGATTGTGCCGGCTCCACCGGTTGATGCGGTTGGGCGCAAGCCGGCCGAGGGACCGCCAGGCCCGGTGCTTAATACGTATACGTCGGTCTCACGTTTCTCGGAACGGATGGTCAACCCGAAGCCCGCTTCCAAAGCCGCCTGAAGAAGCGGCTTGAGAGAGCTTTTCTGGTGCTGGGGGACTGCAACGAACAGATCATACCGGCTATCCGTAAAGGACGGTGAGATGGCGATGCGTCCCTCGGGGACATCATAGGCCTGGGCGAGTGCATCTTTGACCGACCACGCATAACCCTCGAGTCGTCCGGGGCTCGACGCGTGACCAGAATTGTCCCTGCGTGTGGGCTCGATTCGGACCTCAAGGAGAGGCGGCACTTTGCCCGCATCGTCACCTTCATGCTCATCTAGTGCATGCAGCTCCGGACGCGTCCCCGTAGACTCCGCGGAGGCAAGCTGCGGCAGGGAAGGAGATTTGCCGGCTAGCAGGTCATCGAGTATCGCCTCCATCGAGTCAGCCGAGTGCACGACTCCTGCCACGATGCCCTCCCGATCCACCAGGACGGTGTGAGGCACTCCTAACAGACCGTAGGCCTTGAACGACGACCGATCGGGATCCAGCCCTACCCATCCGCGGATCGGACTTTTCTTCAGGAACGGTTCGATCACTGATGCCTCTTCGTCGGTGATCGATATGAACTGAACGGCTTTGTCCTTGTACTTCTCAACGAGTTCGTTGAAGTGCGGTATGGCCGCTACACACGGACCGCACCACGTCGCCCAGAACTCGAGCACAACGACCTTTCCTTTAAGAGCCTCCCAACCCGCCACGGCGCCCTGCGGCGCTTGCAGCAGTTTCTTAAGCCCGAGCGGCGGAGCAGGACGACCGGCTTTCGCCCGACGCCCATCTCGATCGCGGCAACCCAGGGGCAGGACGATGGCACAGCAGAGCAGTGCTACCGTGCCGACACTTCGAAGGTTCACGGCCATTCTCCTAATTCGGGCGGACCCGCAACCCAAGTAGCGGCCTGCGTCCCCGCAGGCCGTCCTGGCCCCCGGCCGGCGAGACGCCGGCCGCTACCCAAGGCGCGCCTACACCGCCGCCAAAAGACGCGCGCAAAAGGCACAGAAGTCTCGGAATAAGGTTCTAATGACGTCTATGCAGCATGTGAGTATAGTCCGAGCAGGCGCAACACGCGACTGTCTTCGTGTCTAGCGCTCCTACATCGCTGGACCGAGAATCCCTTCTCGGTACTCTTGCAGGTGCCGAGAAAGGATTCTCGGCACAGCATCACGAATCCCTTCTCGGTCCTCTTGCAGGTGCCGAGAAAGGATTCTTGGCACAGCATCACACGATGCTTACAGGGCCGAGAAGGGATTCTCGGCCCAGCACGAATTCTCGGCCCAGCACGAAACACGTTGAGACTAGCTCATCAGCGCTATCCTCGCCCGCGGCGAGTGCACCTCGTGGTGCGCTCCGTTTCACAGTCTGCGTCGGTCGAGCTGCGGACGACCAGCTCCGGGGCCTCTTTGAGTTCCCTGATCCGGTCGCGCAGTTGAGCGGCCCTTTCGAAGTCCAGGGCTTCGGCGGCTTCGAGCATTTCCTTTTCCAGCATGGCGATCAGCTCGGTCTTGTCGAGCTGATCTTCGGAGGCGCGGATCGCGTCGGCCGCCACTTTGTGGGCCTTGACCACCTGCTCTAAGCTGGAGCGAATCTCCTTCTTGATCGTCTCCGGGGTGATGCCGTGCTTTTCGTTGTATTCGAGCTGCAGCTTGCGCCGCCGGTCGGTCTCATCAATGGCCCGCTGCATGCTCGGTGTCACCTTGTCGGCATAGAGCTTGACCTCGGCATTGACGTTCCGGGCGGTCCGGCCAATGGTCTGGATGAGCGACGTTTCGCTGCGCAAAAAGCCTTCCTTGTCCGCATCCAGAATGCAAACCAGCGACACCTCGGGCAGGTCCAGACCCTCGCGCAGCAGGTTGACACCGACGAGCACGTCAAACTTGCCCTCACGCAGCTCCCTCAGGATGCTGACACGTTCGAGCGTGTCGATGTCGGCGTGCATGTATCGGCCGCGGAGGCCTTCCTGCTGGATATACTGGGAGAGATCCTCCGCCATGCGCTTGGTGAGCGTGGTTACCAATGTTCGTTCGCTGGCAGCGGCCCGCTGAGCGATGCGCTGCAGCAGATCGGGCACCTGCCCACGCGCGGGCAGCACCTCGACGGCCGGGTCCACCAGCCCCGTCGGCCGGATGACCTGCTCGACCACCTCACCGCCGCACAATCGGAGTTCATAGGGGCTCGGCGTTGCCGAGACGAATAGCACCTGACTCCACATGCCCTCGAATTCATCGAAGCGCATCGGGCGGTTGTCGAGACAGCTCGGCAGGCGGAAGCCGTGCTCGACCAGGGTTTCCTTGCGCGACCGGTCGCCGCTGTACATGGCCCGAACCTGCGGGATCGTGGCGTGGGACTCGTCAATCACCAGGAAGAAATCCTTCGGGAAGTAATCGACGAGCGTATACGGCTTGGCACCGGCCGCCGTGCCATTGAGATGTCTCGAATAGTTCTCGATACCGGAGCAGTATCCCACCTCACGGAGCATTTCCACGTCATACTTTGTTCTGGCCAGCAGCCGCTGTGCTTCCAGCAGCTTGCCCTGGCGGCGAAACTCCTTCACCCGCAGGTCGAGTTCCTCGAGGATACTCCCCGTGGCAATTGCGATCCGGTCCTCGGGTATCACATAGTGCACGGCCGGGTATACAAACAGCTTCTCCATCTTCCCGAGCGATTCGGAGGTAAGTAGGTTGATCGCATCGAGGTTGTCGATCTCATCGCCGAACAGTTCGATGCGATAGCCGATCTCTTCGTAGGCGGGATACAACTCGACGACATCACCGCGCACGCGGAAGGTGCCGCGTTTGAAGTCCAGGTCGTTGCGGGTGTATTGTAGATCGACTAAGCGTCTGAGCAGCTCATCACGGTCGATCGTGTCGCCTGTACGAAGCGTGAGCACGCTGGCCTTGTAGTCCTCGGGGGATCCCAGGCCGAAGATGCATGAGACACTCGCCACGATGACCACGTCGCTCCGCGACACCAGTGCGCTGGTGGTGCTGAGTCGAAGCCGGTCGAGATCGTCATTGCGCGACGCGTCCTTCTCGATGTAGATATCGCGCTGCGGGATGTAGGCCTCGGGCTGATAGTAATCGTAGTAGCTGACGAAATACTCGACGGCGCCGGTGGGAAAGAGCTCCCGAAACTCCTCGTAGAGCTGGGCCGCCAGCGTCTTGTTGTGCGAGATGATCAGCGTCGGCTTGTTCAGCCTGGCGATCACGTTGGCCATGGTGAAGGTCTTGCCCGAGCCGGTCACTCCCAGCAGACATTGATGTTTGGCGCCGGCCATGTAGGCGCCGGCCAGCTTCTCGATGGCCTCAGGCTGATCGCCGCGCGGCTCGAATGGGCTGACAAGCTCAAAACGGTCCAAAGTTGCGCTCCTGGGCGGACACAAGCCGGAGACATCATCTTATCGGCGCACCCGTTCCATCTCAATTCCGCATGCCCGGAACCTCGAATAGGGGGGCGCATCCCGAAGAAGGTGGCAACCCCATATAGTGCGGCCAGGCCGCCAGGAAAAGTTGACGCGGGGGCACGTTTTGCCGTACGCTCTTGGTGTGAGAGCCCCCATCGTCTAGCGGCCTAGGATATCAGGTTCTCATCCTGGAGACAGGGGTTCGAGTCCCCTTGGGGGTGCGTTTCGCGGGGTAGTGCTCGATGCGCTGCCCCGCGTTTCTATGCCCTCACATTCACCGTAAGTACCTGTCTTTACGGGAGGTTGCGCATCAGTGGGATCATCATGCTCCGGCGCAGCTCCGTGCATCGAATTGCCTGTGAGTGCGCGGTTTTCCGGCAAGCAGAGCGGCAAGACAGAATCGGTGCCCGTAGCCTGCAACCGTTCGGACGGTCGCCGGGTCAGGTCGGGCAGCCGTTTAACCGCTTCGCCGAGCGATCCTCGGAACGTGCAGGCATACACGTCGGCGGTCATTGCGATCGTCGAATGGCGCATCAGCTCTTTCGCCGTCCGCACGTCCACGCCCGCCCGCAGCAACAGACTCGCAAACGTGCTGCGTAGGCTGTGGAAGTCGGCCACCCGGCCCGTTT
>JAUWWQ010000016.1 GCA_030616775.1 Planctomycetota bacterium | reverse complement strand
TGCTCCAGTCCATACAGAGCGGGCTACCCTGCAGGTGAGCGCTCATGAAGTCCGGCCAGCCCGGTTCGTGGGCAATCTTGCCGGAGTTCTCACTGACTTGCTGCGGCTCGCCGACCCAACACTTGGTACTATTAAATCCAGCGAACGGCGGCGGGAGACTCTTGAGGTGCACCCTCAAAGCGGTCAGCCGCCCCGGATTGCCCGGCTCCATGGAGATGTAGCGGATTTTCGGATAACCCGCCTCTCCCGCAGGCTGTGTCGGCGGATCGGTGGGCGGACACGCCGGCCCGAGGACCCAGAATCCGCCCATGACGGTGTATTCACCACCGCTAAGCGTTCCGGCATCCGGCTGGCCGATGGTACCGCTGACCTCATACACGCCACCACTTGCTTTCATCACACCACCGCCGTCGATGGTGTACCAGTCGACCGCGTAGTCGGCGGCTGCGGCGGCGCCGGCGTACATAGTAATGACGAATATCGCCAATCGTGGAATTGTCGTGTGTGTTTTGCTTCTCATCGCTTGGCTCCCTTTACTTCGTATCGTGGCAGATGAAGTGCATGAAGTTGTTGCCGAGGGTATTCATGACGTCACATACCAGCATGTCCATCCCGTTCATCCTCTTCGCGAACAGCAACCTGGCGTCTCCGACAGGCGCCACGCTTTTGTTAATGGTCGCCGTATAGCCGAGGACTCCGGCCGTTCTTACACCGTTTAAGTAGTAAACATAGGTGCAATTGGACGGATGCCCGCAATACAATTGGAAGGTATTGCCAGTCAGGGTCTGTTGAATCCTGACGTAGCCATTGTCGTAGATGTTCCCACTCCCAAGAACCGATCCTAGATACTCAAAGTGCCTGATACTGCCGGTGTAGTTGCAGGCATCCACATCAGCGCAAGAGGCTATGGCATCGTCCACGTCATCAGCAGTGCGGGCGGTGTCTGCATAAAGCGCATACGGCGTAGGCGTCAGCTCCTGCCGTCCATCGAGTGTCACGGGCGTGCAGCTCGACGGGCAGCAAGCGGCCATCTGAAGCCAGCGAGCCTCCCCGTTGTACTGCTGCCCGAAATCCAGCTCTACGGTGAACAGGCCTTCGCTCACCGATGTCGTCACCGACTGTGTCGAGGCCTTTTGGATACCGTCTGACGGGGCGTCCCACAGGCTGAAATCGAAATCACAGTCCTGGCCGTCTGCAGGGGTGCCGTTCTGCTCAAGCTGCCCCTGGTACGTAAAAGCTGTACCCATCGGCGTCTGCCCGTTCGCCGTTACCACGGGCACCAGCGTCACCAGCGCAGGAATCCATAACATTCGTCTTGCATTCATTGTTCTTCTCCTCTTCACTCCTAGGCCAAGGCTCCCACACTTGAAACGGTGGGACATATGCGCAACGACTATCGAGATTTCATTTTTCATTGCACACCTCCTGGTTTCATCATTGCTGATGCAGTAGACATTAGTAGCAATCCTGTGTGCAGTTTCACTTGTTTTCCTCTGGCGCGCACACGCCATTGCCACATCATGACTAACCACAGTCCGCGGGGCAGAAAAGCGCGTTTTCGCCGCAATTACAGCACCCATCGCCGCAGTGCTTACCGCAGTCCGTACAGCAGTTGCACGTGTTTTCGCCTCCGTTGCAGCACCCGTCGCCGCAGCCCGTCCCGCAGTCCGGGTAGCAACTGCACGTGTTTTCGCCTCCGTTGCAGCACCCGTCGCCGCAGACTCTGCCGCAATCCTGCCAGCAGTTGCACGTGTCCTCGTTGAGATCGCAGATGCCGTTTGGGCAGACCCAGCAACCCGAGTCATTCCCATCGGCGTCCCCATCGCAGTCGTTATCCAGGGTGTCGAGACAGTTGAACGCGGTCCAGATTTCAGCAATGCCGGGGTTGACCAAGGCGTTGGAATCGTCGCAGTCGCCGCTCGTTCCCGCCGTGTATGGCGTAGAATGGTCGAGGCAATCCAGGTTGTTGTCCGTAATCACGGTCATGCTACCATAGTGATCGTGGTCGAGGTCCTGGTAGCAGTCGTCGACGCCGTCGCAATCCTGGTCGATCCCGTCCGCAACCACCTCACTCGCGCCGGGGTAGATGCTGGCGTCAGAATCGTCGCAGTCGCCGCTCATTCCTGCTGTGTTGGGCGTAGAAGCGTCGGCGCAGTCCATGTTGTTGTCCGTAATGACGATCGCGGTACCATAGTAATCGCTGTCGAGGTCCTGGTAGCAGTCATCGGCGCCGTCGCAATCCTGGTCGGTCCCGTCCGCAGGCACCTCGGTTGCGCCCGGGTAAATCGTCGCGTCACCGGGGCCACAGTCGCATGCGTCACCCCAGGTATCACTGTCCGTGTCCGTCTGGTTCGGGTTGGAGACCGTGACGCAGTTGTCACAGTCGTCGCCCACGCCGTCGCCGTCCGTGTCGATCTGCCAGGGGTTGAACACGCCCGGACAGTTATCGCAGGCGTCGCCGATCGCGTCATTGTCGGTGTCTTCCTGACCGGGGTTGGCTGTGAACGGACAGTTGTCCGTGGCGTTGGGAACGCCGTCGCCATCGAGGTCGGCCAGCACGGCCGGAGACACGGACGCCGCGTGAAGAGAATAGGGCGCCGGCGTCACCTCCTGGCGCGGGCTTAGCACAATATAGCCGACGTCGCCGGAACACTTCACAGCCATCTCCAGCCACCGGGCGTCACCGTCAAACGCGCCGCTGCCGAAATCCAGCAGCACGGTGAACAGGCCCTCGGCCACGTCGACATCGCTTGGCATCGGCGTCTCGCCAACTTGATCGCCCATATCGGTGCTGTCCGGGTCATTCCAGAGGCTAAACACGAAGTCGCACGTGTCCGTGACCGGGTCCCCTCCTTCCTTGAGCTGCCCCTGATACGTAAAAGCCGTACCCATTGCGTAAGGCTGTCCATAGGTTGCCGCGATAGGTAGAAGGACGACCCCTACACTAAACAACAACGCTTGTTTCCGATTCATCGCGTACCTCCTTCTTGCTGCCGGGCCAGTTGGCCCACTATCCTTCCCAAAGCGGCCAGACGTTCCTCGATCTGACCGTTACGTTTCTTCAATGCCTCAATTTGCGCATCCTTCTGTGCGTGAAGCGCTTCGATCTTGTCCTCCTTCTCTTTGCCGATCTCACGAGCCGCATGCTTTAGCTTGCGCGGTGTTCCAATCCGCTGCAACGCACCGATGACAATCGGTGCTCCGCGCGGGATAAAGCCCGCGGCTCGGGGAGTTATGTTGCACGGTCTGAAGTTCATCGGTCACCTCCTTGCTGCCCGGCATCCGCCTGCTTCACGAGATTCTCCAGCGCAGCCAGACGTGCTTCGAGTTCCGCAACTTGAGCATCATTCTGCGCCCGAAGTGCTTCGATCTTGGCCTCCTTCTCTTTGACGATCTCGTAGAGCCCCTGAATGGCAGCCAGTGCCACGCCGTCGGCGTCCTCCATGTTGATTGCCTTCTTGCTTTCCCCATATCCAAAGGCGGCGAAGTCCTGGGCCACTGGACCGATGTGACGAATCGAGGGATCCTGGCTTTTCAGGTTGTATGCTTGAACGGGTATGTTGGCCAGCTGCTCCAATAGGGCCTGCTTATCGACCGGAGTGAAGTTCTCCTTCGTCCCACGGTCACTGATCGAGTTCCAGGAGTTGCCCCCGGCAGGGAGATATGAACCCGTTGAGAGATCGCAGCTGGTATAGAAGTAGACACCACCGCTGGACCGGGCGACCCAGCGATTATCGTTACTGCACGTGACCACCTCAACAGGGCAAAAGTCACCCCAGACGAAGCACCCATCATTGTTGGCCTTAGCATTCAGTCCGGCGGCAAAGCTGTTGACGCCCCCAGCAGTGTTCCCGTACCCCCCAGGGACCGTAGCGTGGCTCGCGGTCGCCTCGTTGTCCCCTCCTCCGGCGACGGTAGATAGGTAGGCGCTCGCGTTATTGTGCGACCCGCCGCCGACAGTAGCGCTCGACCCGCTGGCGTTGTTATCATGCCCACCCGTGACGGTAGTAGTTGTTCCGCAGGCGCAGTTGTCATGCCCCCCGGCGACCGTGCTCCCCAGATGGTTGGCTTCATTGTTAGACCCCCCGGCGACAGTGGCATAATCCGCGCTAGCGATGTTGATACGCCCACCACCGACGGTTGACCAAGCCCAGCTAGCAGTGTTTGTGTCCCCCCCGCTGACGGTGGCATACGTCGCGCTAGCTGCGTTCGTCTCGCCCCCGCCCACAGTCGCGTAGTCGTAACCGGCTGCGTTCATCCGGCCCCCAGCGACAATTGATGAGGTCCCCGAGGCGGAGTTACCCTCGCCGCCACCGACGGTCGATGACTTTCCCGTCGCGGAGTTGTCGATGCCGCCGGACACCGTCGCAGACATGCGGTCCGACGTGTTACCGGCGTTGTCGCCCGCATGGTTGTTGCTGCCGCCACCCACAGTTCCAAAGTGGTCGGTTACGCGGTTGGTGTCGTCGTACTGCCCGCCGCCGCCGATCGTCGCCCCGACGACGCCAGCGGTTACACTGTTGCCACTGTAACCGCCGATCAGGTTGGGACCAATAAGGTCGGGGCTGGTGGGGTGGGGCTCGATGCGCAAGGCGCGTGTGCTATAGACCTTCAGTTCGAGCGCCTGATTGTCCGTCGTCCCCACGAAGTTCGGCCCAGCCGTGGTTCCGGCGTTCCCGGTCAGGTTCCAGTAGTCGCCCGCCCCAGTATCGTCGCCCGCGCACTGCCAAAACGCTCCGTTCCACTTGGCAATCTCCCCATTGATGCAGGACAATCCTGCCAATGTGTCATCGTCGGTACCATCGGCGAAGTCGGGCGGCACATCGACGAGCCCGTCCCATGGAGCGCTGGACCCGAAGAGTGCATGCGGGGTCGGTGTCAGCTCCTGACGCGGCGTCAAGGTTACAAAGTCTGCGTCGCCCGGACATTGGACCTCGATCTCCAGCCAGCGGGCGTCGCCAGTGATCGCATCCTCGCCGAAGTCCAACACAACGAAGAATATTCCATCGATCACGTCGGGCGCCGCCGTTTGCGTGGTCCCCACCTGACTCCCGTCAGACTCTGCGTCCCACAAGATGAACCTAAAGTCACACCTGTCGTTGACTGGGCCCCCGTCTCTCTCCATGTGTCCCTGATAGGTAAACGCAGTGCCCATCGGAGTTTGTCCGCTTGCTGTCCCTGCGGACGCCAGCAGGGCTGCAGCAAGCACCAATCCAAATGCTCTTGTCGCGTGCATGGTTCTTCTTCCTGTCAAAAATGTTGTGAACGATACGACTCCCGCTGGGACGAGATTCCCATCTCGTCCCAGCGCTGAGGGAATCCTTTCCTGCGATTCGTGGAGAGGGATTCCCATGATCGTGGGTGCGAGAACGGATTCTCGCACCAGCGGGCGACTCGAAACCAAAAGCTGAACGTCTGCGGGCGGGTGGCAGGGCAAGCGTCAGCTCGCCCGTGGCCTGACTTGATCCGCACGGGCAAATCCCGACGTACGTCGGGACCCATGCCACCTACGGTCATCCCGCAGTTTCTACTATTACACAACACTCGTGATGCGAGGGACACAATCCTGTAACCCGGTCCCCTCTACCGGTACAGGCCCGGTAAGCTAGAAATCTTATAACTGATCCTTCCTGGAATTGCAAGACAAGAATGTGAAAACACCCTGTACACGCCCAGAATGAGTTTCAACGCCACTGGAGAGCGACAGCAATTCTTGATGGGCAAGGGCGCTTCAATAACGAGCGCTAGATCGCGTGGTCAGCAGAAAGGTGGGCCAATGATCCACCATACCACTGTCTCGCTCAGGGGGAATCGGGGAGCTTCGTCGATTGCCGTTCAAGAGGAAAATCTTTTGTGAAGGTCCCGACCGAGGTGGGCCGGCCGATCGTTATGTGGCCGTCCCGTTCAATCTTCCCCGCAATCCGCTGCAGCGTACCGATCAGTTCACCAAAACGTTCGAATGTGAGAACAGCGGCTTCATACAGTCGCTCATCATGGGCGAGCAGTCCGGCCGTCCCCTCTCCTTCGGACACCTGGCGGAGCATCCCGGCCAGGCTTTTTGTAGCATCATCGAGGTTGTCCAGAACGTCATTGAGCTTGACGAATGACTCATCCAGGTTCTCCTCCGTCCGGTCTATCCCCGTGTTGAAATTGTCGCTGATCTTCCGGCTCTCGGTTTTCCAAAGCGCGACCGTATCCTTCAGCTCCGTTGTGGCGCTCTTCAAGTCGCTGACCGCGGCCTTCACGTCGTCCTGTACGGTCTCATCCCCAAGAACCGCATTGATATTAGCAACCAGGTTATCGATCCGCTCGGCCACCGTGGACAGGTTCGCGGTGAAGCCCCTTTCCGCCGCTCCGGGTTTGCTCACGTCGGCCACGGCCCGCTGCTCGATCAACTCCGCAAGTTTGTCAGCTACCGGCGTTGCCGCGGCAGCCAGGTCACCGATGTGGGCAATGGTTCGCTCTACAGTGCTGGTCAGTTGCTCGCTGATCAGCTCGCGAAGGACGTAGTGCATCTCGCCGGGAATCGCGGCACCCTCTCTCTCGAGCGGTTCGACCGGTACGCCGGGCCGTACACATATGTCGATCCGGCCCGTGCCAAAACCCAAGGTTGCACCATAGATCCTAGCGTGTGCGCCTCGCGGGATTGAATAGCGGTTCTTGATCCCTACGACGATCGCCACCCCTTGATCGGGGCGCTCCGGGTTCTCGAATTCCAGGGCTTCGACACGCCCAATTTCCACTCCGTTGAGATTGACAGTGGTTCCCTCGCCAACGCCGCTTAGCTCCTGCACCCCGGTGATTCGGAGGGTCCACTCACTGCCACCCAGCCAGGTGGGAGCCTCGCCGAACCAGACCATCAACACGCCGAGCACGGCAAGCGCCCCCACCACAAACAGACCGACAAGAAGATTCCGCGTTGATTCCTTCATAGCCTATCCTTTAACCTGCAGGCTCTTGAGGTCCTCCTCATGGCAGCGGCCCTCGACGAAACACCGAACGCGCGGGTCTTGGCAGTGGATGATCTCATCAGGCGTTCCGTCGAAAATAAACTGTCCCTCATGCAACATGAGGATGCGATCGGACACCTTGCCGGCACTGGTCATATCATGTGTGACCACCACGCTTGTGACGCCGAGTTCGCGCTGGAGCTTGATTATCAACTCGTTGATGACGTCAGCGCGAGGGGGATCGAGCCCCGTTGTTGGTTCGTCATACAGGATGATCTCCGGATCGAGGGCGATCGCCCGGGCCAGCGCAACCCGTTTCCTCTGGCCGCCGGAAAGCTCCGCGGGCCACTGAGCTTGAATCCCATCGAGCCCGACCATACTGAGCTTTTCTTTCACGATGCTGTCGATCTCGTGCTGCTTGCGCCGGGTATGCTCGCGAATCGGAAAGGCGACGTTCTGGGCGACGGACATCGAGTCAAAAAGCGCACCGAGTTGAAATAGGAAGCCGAACCGAGGCCGGATCGCCGCCAGATCCCGCTCGGGCAGGTTGTCGATGCGCTGATCGCGATAGTGGACCTCGCCACTGTCGGGCCTGAGCAACCGGACGATGTGCTTCAGGATGACGCTCTTGCCGACTCCGGACTCCCCGATGATCACGGTAGTCTGACCGGCACGCAGGTCGAGGCTGATTCCCGCGAGAACAACAAGGTTTCCAAACCGCTTGTGTACGCCGACCAGTCGCACGATCGACTCGTGGTTGGCTGGTGCATCGCCGATGGCAGCGGTTGGTCGATCCATGATCAAACGAGCGACTTGAATCCGTAAATACTCCGGAACAGACCCGAGAAAAAAGTCCCCACGAAGAAGTCGGTAATGAGAATGATAATGAAGCTGAATACAAACGACTCCGTGCAGGCCCGGCCGACCCCTTCCGCTCCGGGGCGGCAGTGGAATCCCTTGTAGCAAGCGATCAGGGCCAGCGCCCCGCCAAACATGACACTCTTCACGAAGCCGACCATCACGTCCCATGTCTCGATCGCGTAGGCGATATGGTACCAGTACTGGGTGGAGGGAATGCCCTTGAGCACGACCGCCACGAACCAACCGGCGAGCGAGCCGCACATGTCACAAAAAAAGGTCAGCAGCGGCGTCAGAAGCAGGCACGCCAGGAAGCGAGGAACCACCAACTGGCGAATTGGGTCGACGCCCATGGCGCTTAAAGCGCTAATTTGCTCGGTAACGCGCATGGTGCCCAGCTCGGCGGTCAACGCTCCGCCGACCCGGCCGGCCACCATCACGCCCGCCAGCACCGGCCCCAGCTCTTGAACCAGGCTCAGCGTTACCAGAACGCCCATCCGATTCTCGAAGCCGGCTGCCCGCAACTGGTCGTAGCTCTGTACAGCCAGCACAAGCCCCACAAAGGTGCCCGTAATCATAATCACGGGCAACGTCCGATTGCCCACTTCAAAGAAAAGGGGCATCGCTCGGACCCAGGTCCGCCACTGCACCAGCCCCGGCAGGAGCCAGCGCAGCATCTGCCATGAAAAGACGCCCCACTGGCCAAGGGCCGCCACTGACGAAACCGTCTTGGAGCCGATCGCTGTTAGCAAAGCTATGATCCGTCAATCCGCCAAGCAGACGGCATGTTTCAACCTCCAGGACATTTCACGTGGGCGCTCACCCATTACGGCTCGCCCTGCAAGGTGTGAAATGTCGAGTGCGAGCAATGGTGCAGGCTTAAAGCTACAGCCCGCAGACGCGTATGTACCGATCTAAGAGCGCCCTGTCAAACCACGACAGTCGCGTTGCCCGGGCTGGTCCGGTGGTTATCATCTATGTCTATGCCATCCTCTTTATCGGCTGTGTCGATTATTGTCCCCACGTTTCGCGAGGCACCGAACATCGGGCCGCTCGTCGAACGTGTCTTCGCAGCCCTGGCACAAACGGATCGCCAGGCGGAGCTGATACTCGTCGACGACAACTCAAAGGACGGCTCCGAGGCAATCGTGGAATCGTTGCGTGCTCAATACCCGGTGCGTTTGATCGTGCGGCGCGACGCGCGCGGCCTGTCGAGCGCGGTCCTGACCGGCTTCCGGGAGGCCCGGTTTGACCGGTTTGTCGTGCTGGACGCCGACCTCCAGCACCCTCCCGAGATGATCCCCGTGATGCTGGACCGCCTGGAGGAAGGTGGCTGTGATTTCGTCATCGGCACGCGCTATGGTGGTGAAGGCAGCATCGTCGACCACTGGCCGTTGTTACGGCGCCTCGGGAGCCGGGTCGCTACGCTATTTGCCAAGCCGCTTATGCCGGTGAGCGATCCCATGTCCGGGTTTTTCGCACTTCACCGTGGGGTCTGGGAGCGGGCGGAAACGCTGAATCCGATCGGGTACAAGATTGCCTTGGAGCTCTACGTCAAGAGCCGGTGCTCGGGCCCGGCCGAGGTGCCCATCCACTTCGCCACCCGTACCGCCGGCAAAAGCAAACTGATTATCAGGGAGCAGGTTCGCTATCTGCGGCACCTGGGTAGATTATACCGGTTTCGATTCCCGTTGTTGACGGCAATCCTGCTGTTCGTTGTGGTGGCTGGCACGGGTGCGATTGCGCTGCTGGCTGTGCGTGCCCTGTGGTGAGCCGGACATGACACTAAAGACGTGCGCACGCTGTGAATGTGTGTGTTACAGTCCCTGACATGGGTAGTATCCTGCGATTGCGTGATTGGAGCGAACATGGCCAAGTCTCATAAGCCTAAACCGCCGACTTCCGAGCCGGCCATCCGTGTTGTGATGATGCCGCGTGATACCAACCCCGAAGGAACGATCTTCGGCGGCGTGATTCTTTCCTTGATCGACCAGGCCGCCTACGTCGAAGCGGTGCGGCAGGCTTATCACCGCTACGTCACCATTTCGTTCAAGGAGGTCGAGTTCCACAGACCGGTATATGTCGGTGACGTGCTTAGCCTTTACGGTGAGACGTTGAGTATCGGCCGCACATCCATCAAGATTTACATACGCGTCTGTGCTCGTCGCCGCAGTGACCCCGAGCAGGTTGTCGAGGTAACGGAAGGTGAAGTGGTCTTCGTTTCGGTTGACGCCCAGGGCAGGCCGATTCCGGTTCTGAAGGGCTGACTCACGCGGGATCTGTGTATGAGCAAGTCGAACGTCACTCAACGACCGCCGACAAACCGTCCGAAGGGCCTGAGGGTCCGTCCGCTGCGCCCCGATGACTGGTCCAACATAGAGGCTTTGTTCGGTGAGAAGGGCGCCTGCGGCGGCTGTTGGTGTATGTGGTGGCGTCTGCCCAGGGGCGGGAAGCTCTGGGAGGAATCCAAAGGCGCCAGGAACAAACGGGCGTTCAAAAAGCTGGTTACCACGGGATGGGTGTGCGGTTGCTTGGCGTTTTCGGGGGATCAGCCCGTCGGGTGGTGCTGCGTGGGCCCGCGCGGCGATTTCCCGCGCTTGCAACGGACCAAAGCTCTGCAGACCGATTGGAACCAGCGCACCTGGTCGGTGACCTGCTTCTACATTCCTGCCCCGTGGCGTCAACGCGGTGTCGCAACCGCGCTGTTGAAGGAAGCGGTGAAGGTGGCTCGCGACAACGGCGCCAAGGAGCTCGAAGCCTATCCGATTCGCCCCAAGACCGAAAGAGCCAAGATACCGGCAGCGTTCGCCTGGACCGGTCTTCCCCGCCTCTTTGAGAAGTTCAAGTTCCGCAATGTTACGCCACCAGGCAACTCGCGCGACATATACCGCAAAGCGTTAAGAGCGAGCCGCAGCCTTTAAGTGGTGCGATGCATCCGCGCAGGCAAAAGCCTGCGGCTCGTTTAATGCTCCTTGCCCTGATATTCGTGGTTCTCGGTTTTGACGCGGATCTTGTCGCCATTCTTGATAAAGAGCGGGACTTGAATCGTGATTCCGCTGTTGAGCCTGGCCTCCTTGTAGACGTTGGTGCTGCCGCCGGCATGTTCGACCGCGGCGGTGTCGACGACCTCCAAGACCACGATGGGTGGGAGTTGCAGCGATATCGGCTGCCCCTCGATCATTTGGACCCGGTATGGATCTTCCCCGACCATGAAATGAACGGCATCACCGAGCAAGTCCTCGGTGAGCGGGTATTGCTCATATGTCTCGGTGTCCATGAACACCCACTCGTGCCCGGACGTGTAGAGGTATTGCATCTGCCTCACTTCCGTAGGCACCTCCTCGATCTTACCCAGCTCGTCCAACGTGCGTTCACCGGTATGCCCGGTCTTCACTGCACGCAGCTTCACATGCACGGTCGCTTTCTGCTTGCCGGTCTGGGCCATTCTAAAATCGAGAACGGTATAAAGCTGCCCCTCGTGGCGGATCACCATACCCTTGTGAAGATCATGTGTCACCGACATCTTCCGTCTCCAATCGGGCTCCGGTGGTTGTGTAATATACAGTATCCACGGGGAAGGCGTTGGAGTCAACTCGCCCGCCGCACACCTATCCAAGACTATGCTTTTTGCCGGGGGCAACACCGGTCTCGCATTTGGAATACCCGATGTCGTGCATAATTTGGCTACTTGAAGGCGGCGGTGCGGCGCAGAGGTCGTAGACCGGGTCGAGGAATCGCTTGACCAGCGGGGGTGGCGGCGTGGACAACGACATAGAGCGCACCGACGACTGCCCCGGCCGCCAATGATGTGTCAATCACAATCCAGATGAACTGAAGCCGCGCATTCGTCGGTGTCAACAAGCCGATGAAAAGGGCGTCAAGGAGATAGGCCGCCGCCAAAACCGCACATGTCTTGCGATTCAGACCGAGCAGAAAGCAACCAAGCAGCGCCACGGCAGGCCACAACGATGAAAGCCGGGCCAAGCCGGCAAGTGGCCATTGGGCAACCGGCTTTGTCTTCCAGTAGCGGAAGGCCTTCCAAATCCTTGCTTTCCCGAACGGGGCGCGCTGTGCGGCGGCTGTCTTCATGCGATCGACCAGCGCCACTGACTCTGCAAGTGTCATGTGAGGCAACCCGTAATAGGCAAACCAGGTGGTGTCCCACTCGGCATCGCCGGGCGCAGCCGGGTGGATCAACGGCCCCGTGCGGCGGTCCTCAGGCACCGGCGACAGCCCCTGCCCGTCCGCTTGCCGAAAGAGGTGGCAAAGGGTCAACTGCAGGCTGGACTTGAGGTATGACTGAAGGTGACCGGCCAGTGCATCCCACCCCACCCGTCTCATCAGATTGTCATACTCCCATTCGTCCATCCCTTTATCGTGCACGGCGTGATACCTCGCTACCCATACGTCCAGATGGCTGGCGACATAGGCCTCTTCCCGACTGCGTTCCGGCAGCAGGGCAAGCACCTGTGCAGCCTCGGGCGTGTCGGGCAATTCCAGGCCGTCGAAGTGTCGTGCCCGCAGAAGTGCTGTTGCACCAACTGTGTTGTTGGAAGTTAGGAATTGACCGGCGTAAGCCAAGTTCAGGCTACATTCCAGCACTACGCAGAATAGGACCGGCGATATAAAGGATACACATGATGCTAACGCCCTTCTCCAGTCGCGTGCCATCGTCACCAGAATAGCCACGACTCCCACAGCGATAATGGGCAAGGCGGCTCCCCGTGTCAGCCAGGCCATCCCCAGCAGCACACCGGCTCCGACCATCCAACGCCGTGAACCAGCCCGAGACAGAGCAACAAGAAACAAAACCAGGCCGAATGAGAACAGACAAGTGAACAATGTCTCCGACATCATCCGCTCGCCCCACACGACCGACTGGAGCCGGGCAATCGTCAATATGGCAGCAAGCCAGCCAACCCACCGGGATCGAAGATGCCTCCCCAAGGCGTAAGCCGCCAGAGGAAGTAGACCCATAAAGATATGATGACCGGTGACCGCCGCCCACCCCGTGTTGCCAAACGCAAGCGACACACCCGCCAGGTATAGTATGTAACCTGGCTTGCGCATTTCGAAGTGAGGGGTTTTGCCCGGACTGAGAAGGGCCTCGGCGGAGGCTACGTATTGCGCCGAGTCGCCGCAGATCAGCGCCCGGCCCTGCTTGTACGAAAAGTGCGTCCCCTCGGCAACGAAGCTGATGGCCGCAATGAGGAGGACATCAATAGTCGTCCAGCTTAGAATCGCACGCCTGACTCTTTTGCTACCTGATAATGGCATCACTTCGGCGCCCATCCCGCCGGTGGGTCGCTCTCCTGCTCTCTTGCCGCCTACGGTCTATGTGGCATTTCGCACATTGCTGAGACGCTCATAGATTCGCATCGTGTACCGTCGTTGCCGGATCCGCTTTCGCTCCCACGGCTTCCTCCCCTCGTAGCCGGTGGCTGGGAGCACCTCCGGGTGAAGCGCTTCCGCAACAAGCGTGTACCCCGCGGGAGGTGCAAAACGGTCATATCGCTGGCGGATATACCACATGTACTTCAGGTTCACACAGATGAAGCGCGTATCACTCTCCCGGGCGGCTGGGTGGGAGGCAAGCAAGACGTACTGGTCGCAGCCGTCGGGGCGCGAGTCCGCCACCGTGGTCAACATAGGATCGAACGACTCGACCGTGTCATCTTGATTACCGTCAACCAGACCCCAAAGCACGTTTGCAGGGTAGGTAAGCTCACGACCCAGACCTGTCATCGTGTTCTGGAGAAACTCAGCCGGGTAGACGATCCGGCTGTACTCCGATGCGAAGCCCACAAACGAGTACACGGACGCAATGAGTAGACTACAGACACAGACTCGCCTTAGCGTGCGAAACCGAATATGAATCAGGGCGAGTACCGCTCCACCGACCATAAACGGCAGATAGACCATCAACACCCGTCCGTAAAACACCATCTTCCCCAAAAACACACCCATTGACGCATGGAAGAGGTAACAACCGATCGCAGCGCATATCGCGGCGCGGGCTACCAGAGGGACCTTTACCCTACGGCGCCATAACACAAACGCAACAAATCCCCAGAACAGCGCGAACAGTATGACGCCGACCGCACCTTCCACATCCCGCAAGTAATGCCATACAAAAGTGTATCCCTCCTTGGGATAGCCCATGGTCACTGATTCAGAGAGCGATTTTAGGTCTTGGATATAAGAGCTGCCGCCTAGACGCGCAAGCAGCTCGAATACACCGATCACAGTTGCCAAGCACAGCCCGAAGACCACAACTGAAAGGGTACGCCGCTGAGACGGTGTCAAGGCCACTGCGGCGTTGATGACTACAAAGGCGTAGTGACCGGGATAGCACGAATAACCCAGCGCCGTCAGCAAACCTGCGATCACCACGCGGGCGATGCCTTGCTTACCCGATTCCTGCTTCGATGACAAAAGCCACAGTGCTAACAGGTAGAACAGCAGCGACGTCTGATATGGAACCAGGTGTCTAATCCACACGTTCGCACCGCAGAGCAGCGAGTACACCACCGCTATCAACAAGGCGAACCACGCGGACCCGGTCCAAAGCCGCCCGAGAGCAAAGAGACAACACGTGACACCAAGCGTTACGAGGACGTTGAACGCGCAGGCAACGTCGTAATACCGCGGCGTTTGAGGATCAATCCCCGCAAGTGTCCCGACCAGGCGTTGCCCCAGGACCGGCAACACGCTGACAAGCACAAACCCCGGGCGCGCCGGAGGAACGTTCCTGCGGGCCTCGAATAGGTGCTCGGTGGCGACGCGATAATCACCTCCCATTACTGCGTCGACGAGCTTGGCCGCCGGCAGGTAGCACCGTTCGTCCGACCAGTAGAAGTGGCCTCTGTCGATCAACGAGAACCGGTAACAGGCCAGGCACAAGAGCAAGAACGTAAACCACACGAGCGGATGACCCAGCCGGCCAGGGATATGGCGCGACGAACTGGATTGTATTGCGGACATAATTGCATATCGGACGGTCGGCCGCCAGAGCCCAGCTCTTTCGGCGGGAAGGTACGATAGTCCATCCTAGTGTCGTGTTTCATAAATGGTGCGACGATGATCCTACACCGAACCGCGGGCTCAAAGCCCGCGCGGACGTCCGCGCAGGCTTCAAGCCTGCGGCTCAGATAGTCGCGAGACTAGGGTGCGGTCAGCGGGGCAGGAAGACTATGCTCAGCCAGGAACATGGCTACTTTGGCCCCGACAAGTTGCGCCCCGGCATCATTGAAGTGCACCATGTCGTAGAAGAAGTCGTCCGAGTGTGGAATCTCGCGTGCTAGATCGAAACACGCGACATCGTTTTCGGCACAGATCGCCAGAAGCTCGTGGTTGAAACGGTCAAGCAGGTGGGCATAGGTGGCTCCGCTGAGGAGCCGGTGTTCCTTCCCGATCCAGAACATCCGGGCCCTGATTCCCCGCCATCGTTCGTTGTCCTCAAATAGCAACGGTTGGGTCAAAAACACCGGTGTTACCCCGATCGCCCGCGCCATGCGGATCAGACGCAGCACATTGCTGCGAAACAGTGGGAGCGATGGAAGTATGTCATCAACCTTTGCCGGGAGAGGAGCTTCCAGCTCGGTGAGCGGTTCGGTGGGGATCGAGGCTTGATACCGTACCGCTCGGATCGTAATGCCATCAAGATAGCCTCTCTTAAGCTGGTAAAGCCGGTGCGCCAGACGAGAGTGATCCAGCAAGCGGTTAAGCGCCGCGCTTCGCGCCGGTCCCAGCGCCAGCTCGGTCATGTTACCGTCAAACGGGTTGCCGGTCTCCCACGTCCCATCTAGTGAAAGGGCAAGGTCATTCACGCCGACCAGGAAGAGGGCATAATCCGGCCTGATGGCCGAGACAACCTTGTCAATCACCAACACATTGCCGCGGGTCGAGTGGCCGTCCTGTCCTACGTTGCCCACCCACACGTTATGCCCACCGCTAAGCAGCTTTTGTTCCATGATGTAGGCCCAGGTGCGGGTATCGTCCAGATAGAAGCACTGCGTGGTACTGCCTCCGACGGTGACGATGGTTGTGGTCTCGTCCCAGGCGTGACCCTCTGGCGGGTCGGAGCCCCGCATGCCCCACTTGTTGGTCGAATGCCGGATCGGTGAGGATACCCCGTGGAGGTTGGATTCACTGGTAATTTTCAGATGGGTATGTAGGTTGAGGGACGCGGAGAAGGGCGGGGCGGGAATAGACCAGCGCAGACGGAGTTCCCCCGCGGCAGCAACCAGGCCGGTTATGATTGCAGCTACGAACAGGCTGAACAGGACTCGCTTGCCGAACGGCAGTCGTCCGGACAAGGCGACCTCTGTCTTCAAGCAACAATCCGACATACCCTAATACCCTCTGCCCGGCCGCGTCGCCACGAATGGATTATTCTTGATTGGCGCTCAGACGGACGCCAGATCCGGCTTAACCGAGGGAACCTCCGCAACACCCGAATCATCTCCCGACCAGAAGAACCGATACCGGACCATCGCCAGCAGATACTTGAATAGATCGACGAAGCGGATCTTCTTGCCCGCGCCGAACGTACGCGGCTGGTAGTACACCGGTCGTTCGACAATCCGATAACCCAAACGGGCGATCTTGCCGGTAATTTCCGGCTCCACGGCGAATCCGCTCTGCGTAATCGAAAACCGCGACACGACGCTGGTGGTCATCATCTTGTAGCAGGTGTTGAAGTCGGTGATCTTGATGCCGTTTACCAGGTTGCTAAGCCCGTTCAGCATCCGATTGGCCAGGTAGGTCGCCCGGAGACGAACGGACCAGGGCACACCGTTCAAGAAACGCGAGCCGTAGCATATCTGCGCCTCACCCGAGAGAATCGGTTCGAGTAACTTGGGCAGATCATAAGGGTCTAGTTCCAGGTCGGCGTCTTGAATGACAACAATATCTCCGGCGGCGTGCTTCAACGCTGTTTGAACCGCAGCTCCTTTCCCCCGGTTGACCTCATGCACGATCAGCTTGATCAGATCTGTTCCGGCCAGACGCTGGAGCGTTTCCTGCGAACCGTCCGACGACCCGTCATCCACGACGATGATCTCGCGGGCGATTGGAAAGGGTACCACGGCCACGCGGCGAAGCACTTGTTCAACAGTCGCCGCCTCGTTATAGACCGGAACCAGAATGCTAAGCTTACGAGCCACTCATCTGCCCCACTGCTGCGCGTAACGGAACCGCCCGGCCTCGAGTCAGCCGGCACAGGGTTATCGGCTCCGGTGGGAATCACCTTGAGAGAGCGGTCATGCGTGCGACGAGTTGGTGCGTCTTGGCAACAGGGCCACCACCAGCAACAGCGGGATGATCGGGACGCGAAATCGCGGATCTATTTGTGGAGTAGTGGCAAGCAGAAGGGCAATCGTACAGGCAAGTGGGAAATATAGCCGGGTAAAGTCAAAGCCGCCTCGAAAGAGTCTCACGAGAATCCATACGCAAAGCAGCAGATAAAGGATACCCTTGGCCGCAGACTCCAAACGACTCACCTCGACACCGGTTGGCGGTTTTAGCGCAAGATTGAGTGGGAATGTCAGAATGGAGCCGCACCGAGCCAGACAACACACGGCCGTCGTTAACGGAGAAGATGTAAGGTACGACCAGCCAATCTCGCCCAGCGCTGACGATAACGCAAAAGAATCGACCGTGGTCTTGTTGCCCTGCGCAAGGTTCTGCCATCGCAGAGCCGCGCGTTGATCTTCCGGTATCGACTTAAACTTGCCCCGCAGACGTGTGTCTATCTGTTCCCACACGGTATGGGGCAACTCCGCCTTGGCCGGGTCGAGCGTCGTCTCCAGGTATCGCTCTGCTGTTCGACCCTGTTGCCATAGCACCACCTCCGTTGCTTTGAAGTAGGCCAGCACGACCCCGCCCTGGTCTGATAGCGCCAAGTGTCCTGCCACCACCTGATTGCGGACCATCCACGAACCAGCCACAACGGCGCACGCAATCACGAAGGTCGTAAGAACAAGCCAAGCAGCCTTTCCTCGCCGCCGGTCCAATCGGCCAGGCCTTAAGCGTAGGACCACAATGAGCAACCCGACCACGACCACAATCGGAATCAAGCTGCCCACCGGCCGAACCAGAACAAGGAACCCGCTCAGAGCCCCGAGAAGCGCGAACCATCCCAGCCGCCCGGTCCGACATGCCCGCGTCCAGGCAAGCCAAGTAAGCAGCAGGACGGTTACGAACAGCGTCGCGGACATCAGCCACAGCGAATAGTAGAGATGATACGGCTCCAGCAGAAACAGAACTGCGGCAATCATCGCGCGCCGCGTGTTCAGCAACGGGCTGGCGATCCAAAAGAGTAACAGCATGTTGAGAATCGAAAGCGCCTGCTGCACTACGACGAGCATCGCCGTTGAATCACCGAGCAGGAACATGAACACCGCCAGAAACAATGGATATCCCGGCGTCCGCCATGTGTCCGACTTCAGCGGCGGTGCTTCGTCCTGGCTGAACACCCCGCGCTCAGCCACGTTTTGCGCTATTTTGTAGAATTCGCCGCAGTCCAGCGAACTGAACGCATAGCCGTCGATGCTGCCCGTGCGCCCCAGCGCTACGAGAAGCACAACCGCGTGTACCGCCACGCTGACGATGAGCAGTTGCCAAGCAGGCCGGCTCTTTAGCCACATACCTTGCAGTGTAATCGATCCTGCTCTCTTTTCGAGCGGAAGCAGCTCACCCCTCGTTCACAACCTCGAACTGTCGTTTACTGCAAGACAAAGTGCCGCAAAGACGAGGCGTCCACGGTTTTCCACGGGTTCCCACCAGGAATGTCAAGGTCGGTGCAGCAGCCCGCGGTCGATGAGCATCCGGCGATACACCGGAACCGGGTCCGGGTAGCTGTTCCGTTCCGGAAGGTTCCATTTGGCAAACAGCCTGGCGTTATCCTCCTCGCCGATAGACAGATCGGCCAGCTTGCGATCGTCGGGGCACTCGTCGTGGCGGATAAGCGCGTCGCGGCAGCCAATGACCTTAAGCCCCTCGCCTAGCTGTACCTTCAGTGACAGGTCCGGATCGAACCCCAAGAAGTAATAACGCTCATCTGCAAAGCCGATCCGTTCCAGCAGGCTTCTGCGGAGCAATCCGAAGTTCGCATAGGGGTATCCTCGCACGTGGCACAGTTCATAGGTCTCACCCTCGTGCTCGACGCGGTCGAGGATGTTCCGCTCATTGTGCCAGTTGTGGTAGAACGCGACTATCCCCACATCGGTCAGGTCCGGCCTCTCGATCATCACTATCGCGGCCTCGACGCTGCCAGGCAGAGGGTAGGCGTCGTCGTTAAGCCACATCACATAGTGCCCGGTCGCCGCCCGGAATCCCTTGTTGAAGGCCTTGACCGCCCCTTCACGCTGCGATTCGAGGATGATTCGTAGATCGTCCCGCGTGGCCAGCCACTCGCGCGTGCCGTCGGTGGAGCCGCCATCCACGATAATGACCTCATTGGGATGTGTAATGTTGTGTCGGATTTCGTCGATGCAGCGTCTCAGTCCCTCGAAGCGGTTGAACGTTGGAACAACTATGGAGACAATATGAGGTGCACCCACCTGGTCCTCCTCGATCGACCGCCGCTGGGACTTTTATCGGCCGGTGGGTGCCGGACTCTGCGGCCCATTACCAGGTATGGCACCGGAATGTGGTACCGGTTTTCAACCGGAAAGTGGCACCGGTTTTCAACCGGTGTCCGATTCGCACAAGTGGGGAGAACGCGATGTTGTTCAAGCTAGCCCTCATCCTCGTTGCTTTCATTTCCCCGCCGGGATCCGGCGAATCCGTGCCCCCGGAGGTGAAAGATACTCCTGCGCCCGCTCGACGGGAGACACAGGCTCAGCCCCCCACTTTGCCCGAAGGGCTTTGGCCTTCCAAGAAGCTCATGAACCTGATGCTCACACGGTGGGCGGATCAGATCAGTCGCAAGTACGATCTGGAAGAGAACCAGCGGGCCAAGGTGCGCCAGGCCGTGGTCGAACGCTGGGGCACCTTTCTCAACGAGAATCGCTCAACGATTCAGCCGCTGGCCAACGAGTTTGTCGAGATGCGGATGGAGTTGGAGCCGCCCGCGAAAGAGCAGGTGCAGGCGTGGGCCAAGCGGGCGATGCCGGTGTTCGGGCAGTTTCGCCAGCAGGTCAACCAGGGAACCTCCGAGTTTCGCGAGATACTAAATCCTCTCCAGAGGGCGGAGTTTGAACTGGAGGCCTTGCAATTCGGCGTTGGCATGCAAGTCGCCGAGCAGAAGCTCAAGCAGTGGCAAAAGGGGGAATTCGAGAAATACGAATTCTGGGAGCCGACAGGTGCCGAGCGCCGTCAGCGCCGCGCCGAAAGACGCCGCCGCCGGATGGAGCAGGCCCGAAAGACCACCGAGAGCGCACCACAGTCGCAAGAGACTGATCAGATTGCCCTCGAGCTTAAAGCCTGGGACAAGTACGTCAAAGAGTTCATCCGCATCTACAAGCTCGACGAAGGGCAACGCACGGCTGTCTTGTCGGTTCTGTCCGAGTTAAAGGGACGTGCCCTCGCCCACCGAGACCGTCACCGGGATGACATCGTGAGGCTCGAACGTCGCATCGAAACCTTCACCGGCGCCGAAGAAGATCTAGCCGACCTCAAGAAACAGCTCACCGAGCTCTACGGCCCGATAGATGACATGTTCAAGGAACTCAGGCGCCGTGCCGAACCGATCCCCACGGCCACACAGCGAGCAGAAGCGGGAAAGCAAATGGCGAAGGATGAATAGCGCGGGTGAATGGCGAATTCAGAAGTCCCCGGGGCGCAGGCGCAAACCACGCTCGCAAACGCCGCGCGCCAGAGAGTTGGGCCCTTCGGAACCAGCCCGGCAGGCCCGCTATCCGGGCATTGCGTTGCACTCAGTTTTCCCGACAGTTCCACCGTTTGCGGCACGGGCTTCCTCTGTCACAATACACGACGGACAGCGAGAACTGGCACGTGGTGCGGCGAACATCGCACCCCCTGGTCGTCTTTGCATTCGCTCTGCTCGACTTCGGATTCACTGGGGAAGATCCCGGCTCGATCCGGCTTGGCCACTTGCATGTTGGGCGTTCCGCGGTATGATGACAACTCAGATCGCTGCTTATTGATTCCGGGGACCGTCATTCACCGGGAATGCGGGTTGTCGGCTTGACCGGCCGACTAGGGCCAGCACAAGACTTGACGAAAAGAAACCGCCCCGTACTTTACGAATTCAATAAGACCGCACATCAGCGAGCGGAGAAGAGATTATGAAGGCCGATCCTATTGGTAAACGTGTATCAGTCCTAACTTGTCTCGTAGCCGTATGTTTGTCCTTGCAGACGCTTCTTGCCGACCCAAGCGAGGATGCACTAAGCGCATTGCAAGCACAAGCCGCGAGCGGGAATGTCGATGCAATGACCGCCCTGGGTTTTCTCTATTTTGGCGCGGGGGGCCTTCAACAGGACTATGTCAAGGCAAGAAGCTGGTTTGAGAAGGGTGCCGAGCAAGAAAGCCCAGAGGCGATGCTTGCGTTGGGACTCATCTACCGTGAAGGCCTCTCTGTTAAGCCGGATGTTCGACAGGCTGTCGATTGGTTTCGCAAAGCCGCAAAGCTCGAAGTGCCAGAGGCAATGTTCAATTTGGGAAACATGTACCGCGATGGGCAAGGTGTTCCACAGAGCATGACACAGGCAATAGAATGGTATCAAAAGGCCGCGATGCTCGGCGATCCAGACGCGATGAATCGTATGGGCGTTCTCCACCTGGAAGGGCGTGGCGTTTCGCAGGACTATTCGAAGGCTATTGACTGGTTCGAGAGAGCTGCTGCCAATGACCATCCCCAGAGTATGTACAATCTGGGGCAACTGTATTTCGCGGGACGTGGCATTCATAAGGACGAATCAAAGGGTGCCGATTTGATTCGAAAGAGCGCAGAAAACGGCCATCCGGAAGCCATGTACAAACTGGGCTTAATGTTCTCGGCTGGACGAGGTGTCATCCAGAATCATTCTGCGGCACATAAGTGGATTCGATTGGCTGCCGAAGGGGAAGTACCAGGTGCCATGTATGCGTATGGTGTCCTGCTGGCGAATGGTGGACCGGGAACCGCAAAGGATATTCAACAAGCCATGATCTGGTACGAGCGTGCCGCCAGCAAAGGCGATGCACGTGCGATGCACAACCTCGGAACAATGTATCGTGAAGGCCGAGGTGTTCCGCGAGACGATGCCAAGGCAATCGAATGGTACAGAAAAGCGGCTGCAAATGGTTCAACGGAAGCACGACACAATCTTGACGTGATGCTTCGTCGTACTGGTCGTCGCCCTTGAGGTGAGGTAAGGACACCCAATTTCTTGAGCCAAAATGGGCGATTCGATGCGTGTGCTATGGCTTTCTTGTTGTCATCGTTCGGGTCTCCTGATCAGAGAATAGGACGGCAAGCCGCGCAGAGTAGCGATGGAGGCACCACCACTGGCAATCTCAAGTCAGGTGGCTGGGTACGTTAACCAATTGACGCGTAAGAAACGGGGAAGATCGACGTGACTTGTTCGGAGTAGCAGGAGGTCAGCAATGCACCCCAGGAAATGCCGGAAGTGCGGATGCGCCAATGAACCGGACGCCGAGGAATGCGGCAGCTGCGGACTTCATCTTGGCGACGAGCGAGATTACTTGGCGGAGTCCGTTGGTAAGACCGCTATCGGCCTTGGTGCAATCATCGTGTGGGTTGCTGGTACGGCAGTCACGTTGTTCGTTCTGTATCAGTTCTATTCATGCTCCCTACTGCCCGGATTGTTGTAGTAATCACACGGATAGATGGTATCGCGGTCTTCGTCCGATGTGCTGGCAGCCGTAAGCGCTCGGTCGTCACACGTCTGTTCGCTGCTTTACAGCTCCCCCGTTTAGTGCTAAATAAAGGACGTTATCACCCACGAAATCGTCCAGTAGGACGATTGCGGTCAAGAGCATCCGGGCGGGACCGTATCTGAATCAAGCACTGGCTTCTCGCCATTCTTCAGTCGCTATTCATCATTCGCCATTCGAGCATCGGTCGATGATGGGCAGCAATTCCATCAGTCGGCGAATGACGAAATCCGCCTGGTCGGCGAACTTCGACATCGGGCGGGGTGGCACTGTTGGGGTTGTGACGGGACCTGAATGTGTGCCACTGCTCTTGAGCAGTGTTTCTTCAATCAGAACGGGTCGTCCATCTGGAGAGGTACCTTGGGGTCCCCCTCCCAGAAGCGCGCGCTCGACCACTCCCAGTGTGTCGGCTCATCCACAAGCTTGCGCCGAACGGGGTTCGCGTGAATGTAATCGACTATTGCTGACACCGTCTTCTCCCGAAAAACATTGTGATCGAATCCGCCGCCGGGCTGCCAGAACCGGAAGACCTTACGCGAAGGGTACGCCACGGTTAGGCGCTCCAACCACGTGGTCTGTCGATTATCCTCCAGCCATTTTCGAGCCGCTTTCGCGACCGGTTGTTTGAGCATGGCCAGAATCCGCCGCATTTCGTAGTGAGGTGCGCGCGGATGCAAGAGCACGTGCACGTGTTCCGGCATGACGACGTAAGCCCAGAGGGCAACATTGAGCTCCTGCCTTGTGCGCTCGAGCGCATCGACCACCCATCGTCGAACGCGGTCGCGCGACAGCAGAGGCAACCGACGGTGGCACGAATACGTGAGATAGTGAGCATGCCCCGGCTCATCCCAGCTTCGACGCGTCTTGCGTGGGCGATTCTTCATTGAGGGCATTTTAGCACTGCTCAAGAGCAGTGGCACACACGCCATTAGCTATTTGCCATTCACAATTCGGTTCTCCTCGACGATCGTAAGCAACTCCGCCAGTCGGCGGATGACGTAGTCCGCCTGGTCGGTGAACTTCGGCATCGGTTTGTCCCCGACCATCAAAACGGTGCCCGTTCCGGCCGCCCGACCGGACATGATATCGAACAGGTAATCCCCGACCATCCAGCTCCGCCGCGGGTCGGCGCATAGCTCCTTGCAGATGGAAAGCACCGGCTCTGGTGACGGCTTGATGGCACCATCTTCTCGCGTACGCAGAGCATCCACGGTTATGCCGTGGTTCTTCAGGACAAGATCGACGGTCGCCCGGGCATTGCGCGTCAGGATGGCAATCGGATGTCCCTTGGCCCGCAAAGCATCGATGACCTCGACAGCCCCATCCTGCAATGTGGCATTCTCAGCCGCCTCGCGCTCGTACCGCAGCAGGGCCGCCTCCGCCCGTTCCCGGGAAGCTGGGTCCATCTGACCCATCGCCTCAAGGACCGGCCCCTCGACTCCGACCTCGGCGCGAAGGGCGTCGAAATCCAGGTAGGGCTCAGTCAGCGTCCCATCCATGTCAAAAATAACGGCTGATCGATTCATGGGCTCGCGGCCATCACTCAGGGCCTTTCCAACGTCACAGAGCCCATCATATTCGATTTGTGAACACCGCCCAATATTGAACCTGGCCCGGTACACTGCTATACACCTGTGTGGAAGATGACAACCATCCTCGGCATCGAGACATCCTGTGACGAAACGGCGGCGGCTGTTGTCGTCGACGGGAAGGATGTGCGCAGCAATATCGTGGCGTCACAGGTGGACCTGCACCGCAAGTACGGCGGCGTGGTGCCGGAGATCGCCTCGCGGGCCCACATCGAGCGGCTTGACGCGGTCATCGAAGAAGCGTTTGACGCGGCTGGCTGCTCCCACGGCCACATCGATGCGATAGCGGTAACCAACCGGCCCGGCCTGGTCGGGGCACTGCTGATCGGCGTTACGGCTGCCAAAACGTTGAGCTGGGTCTGGGGCAAGCCGCTGGTCGCTGTCGACCACATCGAAGCCCACGCCTGTAGCCCCGCGATGGGGCTCGACCAGCCACCCTGGCCGGCGGTCGGGCTGATCGTATCCGGTGGGCACACCTCACTTTTTCGCATTGATCAGCCCACATCGATTACCCTGCTCGGTGCAACCACAGACGACGCTGCCGGCGAGGCGTTCGACAAGGTGGCTGCCATTCTCGGCCTGAGTTATCCAGGCGGACCCGAGATCGAGCGAATTGCCCAAAACGGCGATCCTATGGCAGTCGACTTTCCGCGAACGATGCTCGCCCCTAACTCGCTGGACTTCTCGTTCTCCGGGATCAAGACGGCCGTTCTCTATCACGTTCATGGGCAGGGGCGGACGACCGGTGGGTTGGAGAAGCTATCGCCGCAAGACATTGCGGACATCGCGGCGAGCTTTCAGCGAGCGGTTATCGACGTGCTGGTGCGCAAGACGATGCTGGCGATTTGCCAGACCGGTCTGCCGACCGTCGTCCTCGGCGGAGGTGTGGCTGCCAACCGCGTGCTGCGCAGTGCCCTGGCGACCGCATGCAGCGAGCGAGATCTTGACTTCCATGCGGCCAAGATGGCCTATTGTACCGACAACGCCGCGATGATCGCCGCCCTGGGCTACCACCTGCTTGTCAGCGGTGACGTAGCCGGCCTTGATCTCGACGCCTATGCCACCGGCGCGGTTCCGAGACGATAGGTCGTTCGCCATCCCCGGCTTGTCTTCATCCTCAAAAGCTCGATGCTCCGAATTGAGGCTCCACCTCAACCGATGGCCGGTGCTGTACGGCAGGATTCACGCCGTCAAGCGGGATGCTCATTGACGAGTTCGCCGTTGCGATAGACGCGGATGATCTCCACGTTTCTGCCGCCCTTCACAAAGATTGGAGGGCGGGCGTTCCGGCTGACGGAACCGTCGCCGAAAGGTCTCACCGGCACCGGAGACGGTGACTGACACACGATCGTCTCGCAGGGCAGGCGACAATGAACACGGTCACGAATCCTGATCCAATCCTCACCGAAAGTGATCTGACGGCTATATTGATCGCGGGTGAGTCGGCCGTAATCGGTGTGACGAGACCGATGCCCGTTCGTCGCTGCTGGATCCGGCATTGACAGCGCGGTCGATGTCCACCTTCCCACTCCTATCTTGTGGGCCAAGCGCTTGATCCAAGGCCGTGGACGGTCCCGCATTAGCCCGGTACGCTGAAGAATGCCACCGCAAGTCACCGACGATCCGCTTACATGCTGACGTCCGCGGACGTTTGGCGCTGCGGCGGTGCGTGTCCCACGGGGATAGACGACAACAACGCCGGGGTCCTCGATCCCGGTGGCGCCATTTCGCCATGTGACCTTCAAGGCGCCGCCCTTTCGGCCGGCCACAACCGCGTGATATGCCTCGGTAGAGAAGATGGTCAAACCAGCACGTGGAAATCGCGTTTGCCCCAGCGTTTCGAAAGGCAAAGCGCATCGTTCGATAGGAAGTGGAGCGGCGTTGGCAGCAGCCAAGGCCACACTTGCACCGAGCACGGCACACAGATCGTCATCGCCGCCGTAATGCTCATCAAAAACCGGCGCCGCCCAACGCCGCCGACACAATAGGGCCAAAGCGGCTGCGTCCGCAAAGGTCGGGGCAAGCAACTCCACACCGTAAGGACTGATAAACTCCGTGTCACATGAACTGTAACATCCGCCGACGCTGCCGTCCGGGTGCACGAAGTGAGTGAGGAATCTCACTGCCCGCCCCAGCGGTTCCTTCAGCTCCTGCCACTCGTTCTGCCGGTACAAGCGAGCAAGAGCATCAACGGTGAGTGACAGCCTCCCGACATCAGCACCGCCGCGCTCCGGGAACCAGCCCTCCTCGTTCTGCCGGGCTAGCAAGGCTTCAAGCCGGCTCCGCGCATGTTTCAGCAGCGCAGTGTCGCGTACAATCACACCACCGTCAGCAATGGCACAGACCAGGGCGGCTTCCACCCAGGGAGTCCGCGGGGGACGGTGGATCAGCCACTGAAGATGCCGTTCCAGGTCACCCAATAGCATGATGGTTTGAAAACCGGCGGTTTCGCTCAGAAGCTGGACAACATGTCCCGCAGTTGCCACGTGGAGCGGACCTCGAAGCAACCGCCTGTGGCCGGGACGACCGTCACCACGCAAAGACAGTTGCCAGTGAATCAACGAAGCCCGCACATGTTCACGCAAGTAAGAACGATCCGGCCGCCGCCGGTCGAGTTCGCACAGAATTGCGATCGCCAGGGCGGCCGCCTGCTGCCGGTAGAGCGCTGATGCACAACGCAGCGAGCGCGGTCTCCAGGGCGCACTATCAAGAAACCACGGCGTGCGTCCGATGATCTTCACCCACCGGGGAAGTAAAGCACGGGCCGCGTCGAAATACACCAATCTGTCGGGAGACGCGGATGGAGCGTCGGTTCGGTGATCCGCCGGCTGCGCGAAACCTGGCACAGGCGATCCGATGTTTGGATGCGCAACCGCGATCCCAACTGTGTCGTCCGCTGTGTCAGTCACGTTTCTAGCTACTGCGCCCGCCAGGGTTAGCGAAACGGGCCGTCACAAGACAGCCGCACAAGCCGCTTCAGAGCTAGCCTCCGGTGTTTTTATCGAACGCTAAAACGGGCGATGTGAGGTTAATCCGGCCGGCTGGACGAAGGCGGCTTAGTCGGGTCGGGGACCGGATCGATACCGCCGGGAGAGAAGGGATGGCAACGAGCTACCCGGCGCACCGCCAGTACCAACCCACGCCAAAGGCCGTGCGTTTGAAACGCCTCGATCGCGTATTCGCTGCATGTCGGATAGAACTTGCAGGAGCCAAACAACAGCGGCCGCAACGAAGCCTGGTAACAACGAATCGTAAAGACCAGCACAAAGATGACAAACCGGCGCACTGACTGGGCTACACTCGTTCTGGGATCTTGCCCGGACTGTAAGGAACCACCCATCCCCGCTCGCCAATATCCTGCGCCGAAGCGCGGCCGATATGTGCCTGAAGGAGATATCGAAACCGTCGCTCTACACTCAGTTTATTCTAGAGGAGTGAGAACAGGTAGACAATGACGGAAGTTCCCAAAGTCGCCAGGGCGATCCATCCAATGACACGGAGAGTAGAATCGCCCAGCTTGTCGGCGACCGGCCGGTTGATCACTTCGAGCAGCGTCAAAGCGCGGTCGCATACAGCCAGGACGACGGGCGAAGATCGGGCAGCGGCCCAGTGCACCAGGTCGGCAAGCTTCCCGGTCTTCGACGCCGCGGACATCTCTTTCGGCAGCTCATTCCCGGACTCACCGGCTTCCGAAGGTGGCGGCTTTTTGGCCTCTTCCGGTGCCGGCGGGGCGGCGCCCACCACCCCCAGCATGCCGGTGCCGACCACACCGGGCTTCGGGCAGGCATCACCGGTCGAAGCACCTGAAGCGGGAGCTTGCGCTCCGGGCTGAGCAGCATCGCCGGGTCGTTCCGAACGTGTGAATTCCTCCATGAACTCTGGAACAGGAGGTGTACTTGGGGACGCGGGAGGCTCGCTGGGTGGCAGGGCGTGTTCGTCGGGACTACCCGATGCGTCGTCAACCTCGCTATTTGTTTCCGCCACGAGCCGGTCGAGTTCGTTTAGCTGCGCATCGAGCTCCGCCGTGGCAAGATTCCCAGCCTGCTCAGGCGCTCGGCGAGCGTCTTTAGAGACAGTCGGCTCGTCTGCAGCGCCGATCTCCTCAGAGAGTTCAGCCGCCAGTGAAGAGGCCTGCGCAAGAACCTCGTCGAGTTCATTCTCGGAGGCGACACCCGAGTCCGGGCCTTCCGGCGGTTCCGGTGACGCATGGTTTGGCCGTTGCTCGTCAGTCATTTGGTGCGCTTGGCATGCCGATACGTGTCAGTCCGTGATCCAATCTATGCAGTGCGGTTCGCCAGGAGGCAACGCTGGACAAGACCAGCAGACCCGCCTTCCGCCGCCAGCCTGCGGATCACACCTGGGCCAGTCTCTTATCGGTCCGTCTCAGCCACGACCTGAAGGTTGCCGGCCAGAGCGCGGCGCTGATAATCGCCCGTCATGCGCCGGCACCGCCTATTCTGCCCGGCACTATCCACGGGTTCGGTGATGCTCTCCCCGGAGGAATCACACCATGTGATCGCCTCGCTGCGCGCCAAAGTGGGGCACGAGGTCATTCTGTTTGACGGCGTCGGAGGGGAGGGCGTCGGATTGATTGTTCGGATCGAGCGCCGGCGTGTATACGTTGACGTGACGCAGGTAACGCATCGGCCTTTCGAGCTTCGACATAGAATCACGCTGGCTGTCGCCATGACCAAGACGCACCGCCAGGGGTATTTGATCGAGAAATCCACCGAGCTGGGCGTTGCGGCGATCTGGCCAATCATCGCGGATCGCAGCGTTAGCCGACCTGACGCAGCTGCTGTCGAGAGGTGGTCACGTCGGGCTATTGAGGCAGCCAAGCAGTCCAACCGATCCTGGGTTCCCACAATCACCGCGCCGCGGACGTTTTCGGAATGCCTCAAACGGCTCGGCGACTTTAACGCTTCGAGCATCACCCACGCGGACTCCGCCCTGGTACCCTTCAACACATTCCTCAGTGCTCAGATCGATGGGGCCTCATTGCTCGTTTGGGTCGGGCCGGAGGGAGGTTGGTCCGACATCGAACGTGACCTGGCGGTCAAAGCCGGCGCGGTTCCCACGACGCTGGGCCCTATGGTCTTACGAACCGAAACGGCAGCGGTGGCGGTGTGCGCGGCAGCGGCCATGCACGGAGTCGTGACAGTTCCCGGGCAGGCGGAGTGACTGACGCTGGAATGTGAACGTCGGCCGACATATCGGCACCGGTTGGGCCGGCAGACAATGCAACGCCCAAGATCAACGCCGAGCACACCGGCAACGAGCAGGGCTAAACACCCTCGGTCTTATAACCCAGTGTCGGCCCGATTCAGTGGTATCGTAGACTTTCCGTGAGCCGGATCAGTGAACCCAGGACATGCAGACCGGTTGTCCAAGACCGCTAACGCCGACGTTTGCCCGCCGGCTGTTCAGTGCCAATCTGCTAATCGTCGCGGTTGCGGTGCTCGCGCTGATCATCGCGACCCGGCAGGTTTCGCACTCGCGCACCCGGCGCATGCTCGTCGAGCAGGCCAGACTCTGTGCAGCGGCATTGGTACCGGGCCGAAATGGTGACTTGTCTGAGTCGGTCGACCGCTTACAGGACCGCTACGACAGACTGATAGCGGTGGCCACGCTCGACGCCCTCGGCCATTTGCACACCGTCCACCCCCAGCGCCCCTCACACCGTACGGCGGTTCGAGCTTTTCTGGCGGGTGACCGCCATCCCGTTTTGGCACCCGCGGCGCCGGAGGGCGAGCTGATATCCGTCTCAGGGGCCGTAGTGCCACTCAATGGCATCCCTTCGCCGGTCGCCCAAAAAGTGATCATCCTTCTCCGCAACGATCTATACGGCAATGACTGGGCCTACGCGACCGGGGTCTTTGCCTTGCTACTTGGGCTTATGATCTTGCTCAGTACTTACCGATTAAGGCGATGGTTCGATCACCGGATCACCGGGCCGCTGCGCAGCATGGCCGGCGCCGTCCGAGATCCACTAAGGGAGCCCGGCCGCGTGCCGGAACTGGACCCCGGCGAGTGGCACGAGACAACACAGATCGCGGTCCAGTTCCGCAGACTTCTGGAAGCTGTCGCTGAAAGGGAGGCGCTCGCCCGTTCGACCGAGTGTCAATCGTTGCGCCGGATCCGCAACCGCGAGCTGGGCTTTGACCGGGAGCTTCGACGTGTAAAAGACCAGGCCGCCATTGACCCCCTTACCGGGTTGCGAAACCGCAGCTTCCTTGATGAAGACCTTGAACCCCTTTTCCAGCGGCATCGGCGGAAGCGCAAGGACCTCTCCGCGATCATGTTCGATGTCGACAACTTCAAGCGGTACAACGACACGAAGGGGCATCAGGCCGGTGACGTTGTACTGCGGTTTTTCGGCGGGCTCCTGCGCGGAGGTATTCGACCGACCGATAGTGCGATCCGTTACGGCGGCGATGAATTCCTGCTTCTGCTTGCCGAGACGACGCCGGAGCAGGCCGGGGCCATCGCCGAACGGTTGGTGAAGCTCTTCGGCCAACACACCGCAAGCCTGGGCCCAGATCACAATGTCTCCATCAGTGCCGGTGTTGCATCCCTTGCAACAGAAAACTTCGAAACCGGACACGAGCTGGTCGCCAAGGCCGATGCGGCGCTCTACGCGGCCAAACAGAAAGGCAAAAGCGCCGTCGTAGCTCACCAAGCGGCATGAACGCCGCCACATCGCGGTCTTTCCGTAGCACAGTCACGCAGGACCGATCGCATCCGCCATGAGTTGAAGGGCCCGCGATCGATCGCTACGATTGCAAGACGTTTGCGTGTGACTGCCTGGATGTTGACGGCCGACAAGCCCGCCCATGACGGCTTTCGGTTTCCACCCACGCATGGGTGAGACGGTGTCCTTTGGTTGATCCGTCGATGCGAATACCACTATCAATCAGCGTCTTCTTCCCGTGCTACAACGAAGAGATCATTGTCGAGGCGCTGACCGAAAAGGCTTTGCGGGTGCTCCGGCGGATCAGCGATGATTTCGAGATCATCATCGTCGACGACGGCAGCACCGATCGCACGGGCGAAATAGCCGATGTCCTTGCCGACCGGCACCCGGAAGTGCGCGCCGTCCACAATCACCCAAACCTTGGTTACGGCGGCGCCTTACAGCGGGGCTTTCGTGAGGCGGGCAAACCCTGGGTGTTCTACACCGACGGGGACGGGCAATTCGATCTCGAAGAAATTGAAAAGTTGTTCCCACTGCTCGATCGGTATGATATCGTCAGTGCCTACCGCCTGAATCGCCAGGATCCGCTAATTCGGAAAGTAAACGCTTTCTGTTGGACGATGCTGGTAAATCTCCTCTTCGGAATGCGGCTTCGCGACATTGACTGCGCCTTCAAGATCTACCCGGGCAAGCTCTTCGATGAGATCGAGATGAAATCGCGCAGCGCCCTGATCGACGCCGAGGTTCTCGCGCGGGCCAAACGGCTGGGGTACACGATCGGGCAAATCGGTGTTCATCACTATCCGCGCACGGCCGGTGAGCAGACAGGTGCGAATATCCGGGTGATTCTCCGCGCTTTCAAGGAGCTGTTCGTTCTGCACAAGGATATTCGCAGGACAACGCCGCGAAGAGAAGCCGTCACCAGTCAGCCACCTAAGGCCCGCGATCAACTCTGAGCCACAGCCGGTTCGTGACCGTTTGCTGCCGCGGGCCGAGGTACGGTGGTAAAAGGGCGACCACCTCACATTTCGGCATCGTCGCCAGATCGGGCCGAGCGCTGCCGCTTACGGCGACTTCGAAGACGTTTGTCGCTTAAACGCCGCCGGCGAGCGGCGGGTGGCACTCGGGTCGGCTTGCGGGGTTTCGGTCGGGAAAGGGCTTGTGCAAGCAACTCGTAGAACCGGTCTATAGCGGCGTGGCGATTAGCCCCTTGGCTGCGATGACGCATGGAGACGACGCGAAGGTGACCGTCCTTTGTCACCCTTCCGGACAGCTTCGCGCGGATCCGTCGTTTTTCACTCTCGCTCAGTGCATCACTTCCGGCAAGATCGAATCGCAGGGTAACACGAGTGCTCACCTTGTTGACGTTTTGCCCGCCGGGGCCGCGGCTGCGCGCAAACCGGAACGAGAGCTGTCCGACGGGGATGCACCGCCTGAGAGCGTCTATCGGACCGCACGGTTCTTTCTCTGGCCTGACCACGGACTCACCGTGCTGCCAGCGGTCTGCGACCGCCGAGGCGAAAGCTGATGTGCCTCGATCCTGCCGCTGTCTGCGTTACCCTCGGCTGCCACGGATGATGTGGTGACAACAGGCGGGACAACCAGTCAAACACCGGGCTGGCCGAGGATGACCTGTCGGGCGACCCGACCGGCTCGGTCTCCAGATCGCGGTCTCCGAGAGGCTGGGGCTCCTCCCCGCTTCGTTGCATCAAGTCCCTGCTGCGAGAGAGAGCGAACAGATATCGGACCACCATCGAGGGGGTCTGCCCGGCGATCTCCATGGCTCGTTCGTAGTCGCGTTCTGCAGCCTTATAGTCTTGCAGCTCGACGTTACGATCGCCGCGCAGTGCCAACGTGTCGGCGTTTTCGGGCTCGAGTTCGATGACGCGCGTGAGGTCGGTTACGGCTCCGACTGTATTGCCCAGGCTCGCTCGGGCGCTCGCCCGCCCAAGAAGTGCCACGACAAGATCAGGCTCAGCCTCCAGAGCGTCGTCGAAAGCCGAAATGGCTTCGATCCACCGGTTGGCCTGAGCCAGGGTAAGCCCTTGAAGTGTCGCGGTCCAGGGCGGGAATCCGCCAAGCTCAGCTGCTCGGTCCAGGTCGGACAGGCTTTGTGTGTTGTGCCTGAGGAGCAGATTGGCGAGCCCCCGCCACGCAAAGGCATTTGGCTGATCGGGTCGTAGCCGAACCAGGCCCTCTGCATCCTCCAGCATCTCCTGGTACCGCCCGAGCCGGCCACGCAGGGCCGTACGCAGTTGCCTAGCCGGAAAATCGATCGGCTGCCGCTCCAAATGGGCATCCAAAAGCTCGGCAGCCACAGCGGGCTCTGCCTCCCAACGTTCGACCGCCAGCCTCACGAGGGCCGAAGATTCGGCCGGCTGACCCCCGGCCGAGGCCGGCCAACCCTCGGGGGCAACGGCCCGGTAGAACTCGCCCACAGCCCGTCGGGCAATCCCCAGCGGCGTACTCACGGCGGCAGGGTTGGCCCCTTCGGGCTGAGCCTCGCCTTCTGGGCCCAGCATGTCCTGCCTGCTTTGAATGACGCCTTCAAGCATTGGAACGGCGGCCTCCGCTACGCGAAGGGGACCGCCGATCTCGAGCGGGAGCTTGCTGAACACATCGAGGACTCTATCGGCCTGTTCGGCGGCTGCCGTCTGCGACGCAACCTCACGATGTTTGGACAACAACGCCAACCCGAGGGTCAGCGCAACTAGTGCCGCTGCCGTACCGAGTGACGCGAGTTGATGACGGGCGATGAACCTCGTCACCCTTGTCCCCAGGCCGGCCCGTCTTGCCCTGATGGGTTGGTTGCCAATGAACCGCGTAAGATCGTCACGCAGCTCCTCGGCCTTCTGGTAGCGCCGGTGACGATCCCGCTCAATCGCCTTCAGGCAGATGGTCTCCAGGTCTATAGGGATAGTTGGGTTGTGCGCCCGCAGTGGTGCGGGCTCCGACGTTAGGATCTTGCTGATGACCTGCTCACGTGTCTTTCCAGGGTATGGCGGCGTGAGCGTAAGCCATTCGTACATTGTCGCACCGAGTGAGCAGATATCGGTGCGATGATCCACCTTGGTGGGGTCACCCTTGACCTGCTCCGGCGACATGTAGAGCGGCGAACCGATCAGCTCACCGGTGATCGTGACGCCGGGCTGCTCCGCGAGCCGCGCCAGGCCAAAATCAGAGATACTCATTTTGCCGTCACTACCTAGAATCAAATTGTGCGGCTTGATGTCACGATGGATCACGCCCTGTTGATGGGCATAACCCAACGCGTCGGCAATCGCAGCGATGTGTTGCGCGACGGTAGTGAAGTATTCCTCCGAGGTGTGAGCCTCGGAATAGGAACTCGGCGCAGCCTCCGTATCCTTTTCGAGATCCGAGCGGTCGGCCACGGGTTGCCCATCGGTAGACCCCACGGCGCGGTCCCCGCTTTTGGCAGCGGTGCCCAGCGGAAGCGTCTCGGCGAGATCGGAAGTGGCGGTATCAGCAACCTGGCGATCGCGGCTCTCGGCGATGATCGCGTTAAGGCCACGCCCGTCAATAAGCTCCATGGAGTAATAGTAGGTTCCCTCCTCCTCACCAAGGGCGAAGATCGGGATGATGTTGGGGTGACGTAGCCTGGCGGCCGCCTGCGCCTCACGCTGAAAACGCAGCACAGCCGCAGGTGAGGAGCTGACCTGATGGCCCAGGACTTTCACGGCCACGGTGCGCTTGAGCGACCGCTGCCAGGCCTCGTACACCGTACCCATCCCGCCCCGGCCGATCTCCCCACGAAGCTCGAAATCGCCCAGGATGGTCGGCTGGGGCGTCGACGCGTCCGGCGCATGCCCGCCGTCGCCTGCAGATTGATTGTCAGATCCCTGGCTCACCGGTGACGGCTTTTCCTATCGGGCTGACGCCCACCCGAGGGCCTCCAACGAACTGGCAGTTACGCCTTCTGCCTATCTTTACAGACGTTCCAGGCTGGATGGAGTTTGCAATAAACTCCGAGTTTCACACAGGGCGGTACGGGGAGGCCCGCCATCCCCGGGGGTGGGTCGTCCCTGTGTAGTGTGTCCCATAAGCGTTGCCTCGGCCATTGCAATTTCACCCGCTATTTATAACCACGCAGCGAACCTAAGGTTATGGCAAGATCCGGCCCTGGATCACCTGCTGCGGTCCGCCCAGCGGGCTATACGGGACGCTAGTGGACGGCGACACCACCACCCGGTCTGGATTCGGTCACGACGCGGCAATATTGGGGTATCGCCCTGTGCCATGAACACGGCCGATCTTGATATAGCTTTGTACGGCCTGGTCGATCGTGTTCAGGTCGCTTTCGCTGGTCTCCCGGACGATTTGGCCAGGCACCCCCATCACCACCGAACCGTCTGGAATCGTAGTGCCCGGAGCTACCACGGTCCCAGCGGCGATAATGCAGCAGGCGCCGATCTGGCAATCATCCAATAGGATCGCCCCGATCCCGATGAGTGTTCGCGGGCCGACCTTTCGGCAATGCACGACGGCCCGGTGACCGATGCTGACGTCGTCGGCAATGTCCAAGGGAGTCCCATCCGCGGTGTGCAGAACGGCGCCGTCCTGAACGTTGACGCGCGCCCCGATACGGATCGGTGCAATATCACCGCGGATGACGACGAAGTGCATCACTGTTGATTGATCGCCCAAACGCACGTCACCGCCTACGTATGCAGTCGGAGCGATGTAGACATCACGCCCCTGTGACGGTTGGATCATCCGGCCCACGAAGCCATTATAGACGTTCAACAGCCGGACGGCGAGCCCCATGCCGTAGCGAGCGCGGGTCCAGGTGAGAGGAGCGGGTCGCAATACAAATCTCGTTGATGCCTGCATGTCTTCTTGCGGCGGTAGACGCCGGTTGTTACGGTGCTCGGTTCGTTTGTGGTCGAGAGTCAATACCAAGTGCTATGACCCGTCAGTTGAAGAGATTTGCGGTTCGCAGCCAGCGGCTTCGTATCCGCTTCCGCCAGGCCATCACGAGAATCGGTGTTGCCGACGAGACGTTCCTGATCCTGGTCTCGATCCTTATCGGGGCTGCAACGGGGATCTTTGCCCACCTGTTTTTCTACTTGATCGAGATCGCACGGGAGTATGCGTACGGTCACGGGGAATACGGCGGGCTATACGCGGGCCGGGCGTGGATGCTCGTTCTGCTGCCCACGATCGGAGCCGTTGTGGTTGGCCACATCACCTACTTCTTCGCTCGTGAGGCCAAAGGCCACGGCGTTCCCGAGGTGATGGACGCCCTTTATCGCAAGGGGGGCGAGATTCGCCCCCGAGTGGCAGCGGCCAAGGCGGTCGCCAGCGCCTTGACCATCGGGTCAGGGGGATCGGCGGGGACGGAAGGGCCCATCATCCAAATCGGAGCGGCCATCGGGAGCAGTGTCGGGCAAGCCCTTCGAATCCAGCGGCGGCAGCGGGGCATCGTGGTGGCCTGCGGGGTCTCTGCGGGTATCGCCGCTATCTTCAACGCTCCGATTGCCGGCGTGCTTTTTGCGCTGGAGATTTTCCTCAAGGATTTCTCGTTTCGGACGTTCTCACCCGTCGTTTTCAGCAGCGTGATCAGTTGCTCGGTCATGCACGCCCTGCGCTTGGAAGATGCGGCTATCTTCGAGGTCCAGGTCCTGCGCGACGTCGGTTATGAGTTCGTCGGTGTCGAGCTCCCATTGTTCCTGATCCTGGGCGTTCTCAGTGCCTTGGCGGCGGTCGTGTTCATTCGTGGGCTCTACCTTACCGAGGACTTGGCTGACCGGATCAAGTTCCCCGAGCAGTACAAGCCGGCTCTTGGGGCGATCGGCCTGGGAATCACCGGGATGGTGTACGTGTGGGCGGCCGGCTCCCATCAGATGCCGGGGTTCTTCGGTAACGGCTATCCGGCGATTCAAGCCACCCTCGGTCGAGACCTGTTCCAGATGACCATAATCGGATTGCTGGTGCTGTTCGCCGTGAAGCTTCTTGCCACCTGCTTCACGCTTGGCAGCGGAGGGTCGGGCGGCGTCTTCGCCCCGTCGTTGCTCTTGGGGGCCACTTTGGGGGGCGCCTTCGGTCTGACGCTAGCCAAGCTGGGTGTGATCCACGTGTCCAGCGCGAATGCCTACGCGCTGGTCGGAGCGGCAGCCCTGGTGGCAGGCACGACGCACGCCCCGCTGACCGCCATCGTCATGCTGTACGAGATGACCCGCGAACCAAAGGTTATTCTACCCGTAATGTTCGCCGCGATTATCGCGACAGCAGGGGCGCAGTTCCTGCTTCGTGACAGCATCTACACGCTGAAGCTGCGACGCCGAGGCGTACGTGTAGGGACGGTTACGGACCTCACCATCCTTCGGCGCATCACGGTCGATGAGGTGGAACGGCTAAGTGCCCAGTGCGTCCATCCCGAGGATCCGCTGCAGACTCTGATCGAGGTGGCCGGGAAGACCGACGCCGTCGACTTCGTGGTCGTCGACGAACGAGGCATCTACCAGGGAATGGTGACGGGCCAGGACGTGCGTACGGCCCTTTTGCAGCCGGAGGCGGTCTCGCTGTTGCTCGTTGGCGAGCTGCTCCGTTCGGGTGTACCCACTGTCACGACTCGTGAGACCCTCGACGTAGTCCTGGACAAGTTCGCCCGCAGCGACGTCGAGTCGCTGCCCGTGGCTGATCCGACCGACAGTACGCACGTCGAAGGCCTGATCACCCGTCAGGCCGTTATGCGCCGCTACCAGGAGGAACTGGACCGCCAAACCATGTGAGGACGGACATCGGGCTCTGCATAGCCAATGGCAGCCCGGCGGCAATGCACCGTAACGAGCGCGGGCTGGAGGCTGCACCCTCACGTCTCCAGGGTGAAGATGGGCTTAGTTTAACTATTTTACCAGATAGGACGTGGAGCTCGTCACAGAGCTGCCGATCACGACCGTCGAAGGGCTAGGCCGGCATTGTTCCGCTTGGCAGCGGCGAGAGTGGACTGGACGCATTCGGAGCACAGCATCCGGAAACTCACAAATCCTTGCGTTCAACGGCCATGGCTCGGCGGGTGGCAAGAATAACGCTGGATCAGTGCCCTAGCAAGCGCTGGTTGACATTGTGACTGGACTCTGGGTTGCGCGGCGGCGCCTGTGAGTTTCTTGTATTGCTGCCTCAGCGTAGTCCGTTGACGCGTTTAGCACGGGGTTGTTCAAGATGAGCAACTAGAAAAAAATGAGAATGTGGGAAATATAGGTTTGACAATGATCGGAGTATCCGGGTAATATGCGGGATGTTCAAGTGGCTGATTGAGGAAGTCCGTTCGCGGGCGGAGCGTCAGCTAGTTGTCATATTCGGATCCGGATAACGAGGGGACAAGCTAGGAGGGGAAAGAATCTAATATGTGCGGGGTGTGCGCAGGGCAAGACTTTCCCTGCCGGGCGACTTGGTTAAGCCAATCAATCGTGGCGAACACCCAGGAGCCTGTGAGATATTGTGGAGGGGGAGAAACATCCGGCGACGCGCCTGGGCCGGGGTGGCGGAGCCGGATGTTTGTATATATCCGGCATCACACCTGTTAAAACTCTCAAACCATCTAACTGGTGACCGACCAGTCTCGAGTGGCAATGTCACCGGCCACGATACCGACCGGGTGAATAACCCAGAAAAAGCCGCCGACCGAATTGTGGCGTTCTCGCCGGGCCTTCATTCGAGACGGGCGAGGCGTTCCAGAGTCTTCACCATTGCCTGGGTTCCTTCGCGTCCCTCGCCAGCCGCCTGGTTCGCTGTAAGGAGTTGCGAGACCAGGGACGTACCCGGCAGGGGAATGCCGTTTCCCAAGGCGGTCAAAAGCGCAATCCGGAGATCTTTCTGCTGCAAGTCGATCATGAACATGGGGGCAAAGTCCCTGGCCAGCATTCGAGGACCGAGGTTATCCAGGGCCCAGGAACCAGCCGCCCCTTTCGACACCGCTTCAAGCATCGTGCCGGGATCAAGTCCAACCCGTTTGGCAAAGATTACGGCCTCACAAACGCCGAGAAGATTCAGCCCGCACAGTAGCTGGTTGCAGAGCTTGGTGAGCTGGCCGTTGCCCACCGGGCCGCAGTGCACCGTCAACTTTCCGAGCACGTCGAAGATCGCCTTGGCTCGCGCAACATCGCGGCTGTCACCGCCGACCATGATCGAAAGTGTTCCCGCCTCAGCTCCGGTCTTCCCTCCAGAGACCGGAGCATCGACGAAGGAGCTACCGCGTTTTCTGACTTCATCCGCAATCGTCCGCGTGACCTCCGGCGCAATCGTGGACATGTCGATGCACAACATCCCGTTGCGCAGGGTCTCGCACACCCCGTGGGGTCCGAGATAGACGGACTCGACGTCCGGTGAATCACTCACGATCGAGATCACCACGTCAACATCCTTCGCCAGGGCGGCGGGACAGTCCCTCCAGGTGGCTCCCTCGGTCAGCAGTGCCTCGGCCTTGGCCCGCGTGCGGTTGTACACGCACACCGTATAGCCGGCTCGCAAGAGATTGCGGGCCATCGGCTCGCCCATGATTCCGGTTCCGATGATGCCGAGCGTCGAGTCCATCATATTCATGCTCCTGAGCTTGCCGGTGATGTCGGTCAATGGTGGCTGGTGGTATGCCGCCAGCCATACGGGCAATCTCGCTCACGAGGAATCGTTGGCAGCGGTCGTGGGGACGTCAGGATGGCGGGTGGAGCCGTCAAGGAGGGTCCATGGTTTGGCGGCAACCAGGAAAGTGACCAGTGCAAGCAAGGCTATGAGCAGGGAGATCCATACCCGGTACCGTTGGAGGGTGATCTGCCGCTCCGCGGCAGCCGCTGATCGTTCGGCAGGCGTTGTCCCCGACTCGACGGTGGCATCCAATGAGGCCGGGACCTAGGGTGCGTCGGCGCGTGCCGACTCCGCACCTTTATTAGCTAGTTTCTTCTGTAGCTTGGCCTGGGTCTTGGCGGCCTTTTTGGCTTCCTTGGCAGCGTCTTTGGCGTCATCCATTGGTCGGTCAATTCAAGCAGTCCGGGTACCCGTTCGGCCCCAGACTACTGTTGCGGCCATAGGATGTCGAGCGGCCCTGCGGTCAGGCTGCTGCCCGGTCGCAGGACGCCGCGTCAGCGGTTGCCCATCGGCGCTAGTCGCCGCCGGCTTCTGTTTCGGTTTCGGTGACTGACTCGGTCTCGGTTATCCACTCTGCGTCGATCTTTTGCAGGCGGTGGGTCTTGAGGTCGGCGGTGTAGAGTTCTCCGTCGATCTCGACGACATATTTGCACTTCGGAAGGTCCCAGGAACCTAAGACTACGATACACCCAAGATTGGCCAGTGCCAGGCCGGCCAGCACCGCGAGTAAGGCTACCCTACGCATAGTTTTGCCTCCGAATCGGCTCCGAGCGGCATCCCCACCGCCGTACGAGCGGCGCGCTTTGCCCGGATGTAGATCTTCACCGATCTAGACAACCGGGCAAGCTCTGGGTTAGCCCTATGCGCGGGAATCATCCTGGTCGCACATTCGAGGGGTAGGCTGGCTGATCTTTAGCGCGGGCTAATTACGGTTTCGAGCCTCGCGAAGCGGGTGCGGCCGGGGCAGCGACCGGTCCGAGTTCGGCGACCTCCGTTAAGTGGAGCACCGCAGACAACCACCGCTGGAAATCGAGGAAGAGTGTAAACATGGCCGGCACGACAACGAGGGTAAAGACGGTCGAGACCAGGAGCCCGCCGAGAACCACACTGCCCAGCCCGCGGTATAGTTCGCTGCCGGCACCAGGCATGATGACCAGCGGACACATACCGAAGATCGACGTCATGGCGCTCATGAATATCGGCCGGGTACGCGTTTGCACAGATAACGCTACGGCCGCCGCCGGCTCCATCCCGTCACGGCGCATGTTGTTTAGTGCCTGGTGCACGATCAGGATGGCGTTGTTTACGACTATTCCGATCAGGATCACGAATCCCAACATGGTCAGCACGTCAAGCTGCTGGATCGGGGAGGTGATGTCGTACAAGCTGACCTCGTGCACGATGCGCAAGGCCACGAACCCGCCGACCGCCGCCAGGGGCACACTGAGCATGATGACAAACGGATAGGCGAACGACTCAAACAGGGCAGCCATCAACAGGTACGTAATCAGCAAGGCCAGGATCGCCCGGGACTGAAACAGCATAAGGGGCAACTCTGGGTTGAGAACCATAAATCCAAGCAAAATCAGGATGACACCGACGACGGCAGTCCAAACCGCGATCCGAGGTCCGGCGACCAATCGGGCCGCCGCTACGATCAAGACCACGATCCCAGCGAGCACGGCGATCGACAGCGGTACGGACAGCCCGAACAGCCGCGGTCGCTGCACGATCCCTGTGAAATCCCCGATCAGAGCCTGTTGCGTTTGGGTGAGCTTGTCTGCTGTTCCGGCCAGCGCCGTAATGACCGTCGGTGGGATCATTCCGTTTGCCCGAAGCGGGGCGATCACTTGATCCTCCAGCTCCTGCATGGTCTCCTGCAAGGGCACGCCTGTCTTGGGCTTGACCGATATGGCGACCGAACCCATCTCTTCGATGTGGGTGATCTCCTGGGGTGCGGTGGTGCGGCGGAACTCGGCGGCGGAGGCAATCGGAACAATATGCCCCGAAGGGCTATAGATCGGAATCTGACCGATCTCCTGAAGGGTTGCGCCTTTCGTACCGACCACGGTGAGGGCCATGTCGATCTTGTCACCCTTGTCGTTGAACTCTCCCACAAAGGCTCCGTCGATACAGGCCCGGAGTATGAAGCCAACGTCGCGCACATCGAGGCCCAGGTCGGCGGCTCTGGCACGGTCTGGAACAAGCTGCACCTCAGGCCGGCCTAGATCAAAGTTCGCCGGCGTGGCTGCGGGCCAATCGTAACCCAATTCCATAATCCGGCTGCGGATCGCGCTAGCTGCACGGACGACTTCCTCGCGATCGTCGCCCCGTATCTCCACGTCAATGGTGTTGCCCCCGCGGTGCCCGCCGGAGCGAAACAGGGAAGCCTGGCTGAACATTGGGAACACGCCCGGAATGCGCGCACCGGCGCGATTCATAGCGTCTTCCAGAGGGCGGACATTCGTCGGCACCTTGGATGTAGAACCCATAAACGCCCCTCCGCCCCACGACACGTAGAAGAAGTTCTCGAGCGGCGGTGGTATGACCGTCCGTATCGTGCTGCCGTCCCTGCCGAGCCTGATCTCCACAGGAGGGAGGCTCTGGGCCAGAGGCGATCCTAATTCCGCCTCCCACATCGGGCGGACCCCGTCGTAGGGATCGTCGGGGTCGCCCTCCTCAACGATGGTCGCCATCCGGCGGAACTCGTCGATGGAATAGCCGGGCGGCGAGAAGAGGAAGCCGAAAACCATGTTCCTGTTTCCGGCGGGAAGGTACTCGGCGGCCGGCATCAGCAGCAAGCTACCGATAATGGCTGCTCCGGAAAGACCCACGACAATCGCAAACCGCCGGCTGACTCGCTGGTTGATTGTCGCCACCATGGACGACACCCAGACTGCGAATCGCCACGGTTTGTCGCCGGCCTCGACCGCCTTTGAGGCATGAAAGAAGCGAGAAGCGAGCGGTGGAATCACCAGCACGGAAACGATCAGCGACAGACCGACAGCCGAGGCAATGGCGATCGCGATATCCTTGAATAATTGCCCGGCCTCTTCCTGAATGGTGATGACCGGCAGGAAAACAGCCATGGTGGTGAGTGTGCTGGCCAGCACCGCACCCCATACTTCCCGGGCGCCATCCAACGCCGCTTCGACCTTGCTCTTGCCCATCGAACGATGGCGGTAGATGTTCTCCAAAACGACGATGGCGTTATCCACCACCATTCCAACGGCAAAGGCCATCCCCGCCAGCAACACCACGTTGAGGCTACGCCCGAGCAGGGTGATAACCAGGAACGTACCGATAACCGAGATGGGGATGGCTGCGGCGATGATGCCCACGGCGCTGCTGCTCCGCAGGAAGATGACCAGCGCCAGAATGGCCAAAGACCCGCCAATAAAGAGGTTCTTGACCACCAGCCAAATGGCACTTTTGATGTAAGTCGTCTCGTCGTAGACCTGGGTCAGCTCCAACCCCAGCCCGCGCGGCGCGAGAATCTCGCGATTGACCAGTTCGATCTGCTTCTTGAGGTTGGCCATGGCCACAAGGACATTGGCGCCGGTCTCACGTCGGGCGGGAAGCGCCATGACGGGTCGCCCCTTGCTGCGGACGAAGCTGAGGGTCTTTTTGAAGCCGTCGATCACGGTGGCGACGTCCCGCACCAACACCGGACCACCCGGCTGGTAGGCGATAATGGTGCTCTCCACGTCTTCCACCGTGCGGTATTCACCGATCGTGCGGTAGCTGTAATCGAGCTTGCTCTGGGTGATCGTGCCGGCTGATATGTTCTTGTTTTGCCCCCGCAAGGCGCGCTCCACATCCCGATAGGTCAGGCCTCTGGCAGCGAGCAGGTACGGGTCGATTTCGATCTGGACCTCACGTTCGCGGCCGCCGTAGACGGCCACGTCGCTAATGCCCTCGGCACGCTCCAGAATCGGTTTGACGTTATCCTCGATGAACGTCTTGAGACGGGAAACGTCCTCCCCGGCCTGCGAATAGAGAATCAGCCAGGCGATCGTGTGTTCCATGTTGCTGTCAGTTGCGGTGACCACCGGCTCATCAACCTCTTCGGGATATCCGGTGACCTGACGCAGCTTGTCGGATACGTCGCGAAATGCGGTGTCCTTATTGACACCCACCGGGAACTCCAGCCGGATCTCCCCTCGATTCTGCGAGCAGGTGGAGAGCATCTTCTTCAAACTGCTGACGTTCTTGAGCTTCTGTTCCTGGCGGTCGACGATCTCGGTTTCGATTTCCTGGGGGCTGGCCCCGGTCCAGTGAGTGCTCACGGTGATGACCGGCCGGTCCACCTCGGGGGTCAGTTGGACTCGAATCTGGAAGACGCTCAGCAACCCGAACAGCACCAATAGGATCACGCCGACAGTGACCTTGACGGGATTGTTGATGGCGAAGCGGATTATTCCCATCTACGTGCCTTCCTTGCGTTGCGTTGATTTCCCGCCTGCCGGCATGGCCACCGGCGTGCCCTTCTCATCCACAATCTGGATGGGTGTCGGGAAGGGTAGAAAGCGTTCGGTGCCCCGTGTGATCACTTGCATGCCCGGGCGAATGTTTGCTGATGTGATCGCAATCCAGTCACCCACGTCGGCACCGACGGTCACCGGGGACAGAACACCGGCCATTCCCCCGTTGTTACCCGGCATGACCAAGGCAACATAGATGACGCCTTGCTTTTCCACGATTGCGTCTTTGGGCACCGCGACAGCCCGTTCGGCGGGCCCGGATGCAACCGTTGCCCGAGCGAACATGCCGCCGGCCAGGAGCCCCTCGGCGTTGTTGACCTCGATCTCGACCGGGAACGTTCGGGCACTGGGGTCTGCCTGCCGCATGATGTGCTTGACTCGACCCCTAAACGACCGTTTCAGGGCATCCACTTTGACAAGCACGGGATCGCCGACCACAAGATAAGGCAGCGCCGACTCCGGCACGTCGACACGGACAAGCACGGAACTCAGGTCGACCATCTCCGCCACCGGCCCGCCGACGGGGATCCACTCACCGACTTCCGCCATCCGCTCGACGATGTAACCGTTAAAAGGGGCGCGAATGGTCGCTTTCTTGATCGCCGTTTCAACGCGGAGGACCGCGGCCTTCTGCTCGGTTACCTCGTGAGCGGCCCGGGCGATGGTCTCTTTGCGGGGTCCTTCCACACCGAGGTTATAGGCAGCCTCAGCGGCGATCTTACGCCGTTCCGCGGCAAGAAACTCCGCCCTGGTGTCGTAGTACTCCTTGTCGTTGGAGTCGCGGCCCGCGTAGAGCTTCTCAATCCGCTCCATTTCGAATTCCCACCGCTGGTAGCGGGCCGCCGCTTCATCCATAAGGGCCTTCAGGCGAGTCAACTCTTCCTTGCGAGTGCCGGCCAGCAGCTCCTGGTGGTATGCCTGTAAAGCTGCCAGTTTCGCCTGCTCCTCCGCGAGCTGTAGGGTCAACGTGTCGGTGTCGAGCACGCAGATTCTGCCTCGTGTCGGAATGAGGTCACCCTCTCGCCCGGGCATCTCCGCGACCAGACCCGGTATTTCCGAGCAGACCCGGCTTCGCCGTGCCGGTTCGACGGTACCCACCACGGTGATGGTGCGCGGGGCCTCTACCTCCCGGGCCTCGGCCACAACTACCTTTGTGACTGGCATTTGCCCGAAAGTCTGTGTGTCCCGAGCCGCCAGTGCGACCAGGGTCGATGCAACCAGGATTGTGCGGAGCATTGTTCTTATCATATAAACCCAGAAAAAACGACGGCAACGCGACAATTCACATCCGGCGGAACGCAAAAAACGTTTCGATCGGTGTATTATACCTATCCGATGACTATTTTGAATAGGAAGCCATTTCGCACCGTAGGGGCACCGGTATCTACCCCTGTGCAGACCGTCAGGCGTCTCGTACGGACCACGGTCGATCTGCTGTTTCCACCGCGCTGCATCCTATGCGGCGGATTGCCCGAGGGTGAAACGGCACCCTTTTGCCCGGGCTGTGCGACCCTCCTCGAGCGCGAGCGCCGGCAGCCCGCCTGCCCCACCTGCGCGGCGACCGTCGGACCATTCGAAATATCGGACGAACGATGCCGGAAGTGTCGCAACCGCCGACCGTGGATCGCAAAGACGGTCCGCGTGGGCCCCTACCGCGTTGAGGCGAATAATGGAGACCGTGAACGCGACAATGTGTCCACTCTCGGAAGACTGCTTCGATCGTACAAATACTCCGGGCGTGAAGAATCCGGCCCCATCCTGGGAGGTTGGTTGGCGCAGGTCGTGGCCGGCGCACCCTGGCTTGATCGCGTTGAGGCAATCGTGGCTGTGCCGACTCATTGGAAGCATCGGCTGACCCGACCATTGTACGCAGCCGAGACTCTCACCGCTATCGTGGTGAAGCGAACGGGTCTGCCCCAAGCACAGGTCCTGACGCGTGTGAAGGCCGGCCGTCATCAGATGGGGCTAAGCTACACGGACCGGTCCGATAATGTTCGCGGTGCGTTTGCTATCCGCCGCGGGGCGACCTTGAACGATGCTCGCTTGCTTCTGATTGACGACGTCAAGACAACGGGCGCGACGATCAACGAGTGCGCCAAGGTCCTGCGACGGGGCGGCGCCGCGGAAGTGTATGCAGCCGTGGTGGTGACGGTCGACTTGGATCGGCCCACCAGCCGGGTTTTCTCATCGATCTGAACAGGTCTTGCCTTGCGGAAGCACTGGCGGATAAGCGGCCGGTTTCACCGCCGGTTGGGATTCGTCTTAGCGCAATGTGATCATAAGCAGGCCCAGGATGGCCAGCACGGCGGCCACGATCCAAATCAGCCGTTTGGAGCGCCCTTTGGGCCATACAGGAGTGATCCAATCACCGCAGTGAGGGCATTGCTGCGCATCCTCATGCACCGCCTGTTTGCAGGATGGGCAGACCAGAAGGTCGTCTTCGGTATCGCCCTCGTCGTCGACCCATTCTTCATCCACATAGTCATCGTCATATTGCATGGCGGTGATTCAACCCGCCCAAGCAAACGTTCGATTGCACAGAATCGGTCGGTGTGCAGGTCAATCGTCGGCTGGTGGCGTCTCCTTGACCACTTCGAGCATGGCCTTGAACTCCGGCGTGTCGCAGCGGTGGCACAGCTCGAACAGCACACTTTCGACGGTGGTGACAAACGCACCCTCCTGCCGCATGCGCTCCAGCGACCGTTCATAGTCAAACCGGCTACGCGAGCTTACACCGTCGGCGCACACGAAGACGTCATAATCGCGGCTGATCAAATCGAGCGCAGTTTGTTGGATGCACACGTGGGCTTCGACGCCGACCATGATAACCTGGTGCCGGTCGATCCCCAGGATCGCCTCACGCACGGCGGCTTGTGCCCAAGCGCTAAACGTGGGCTTTTCCAGGATAGTAGCCCCGTTTAGTTCCAGGCAATGCCTGATCGTCTCATGGGTTGGCCCGAGGCCTTGGGGATACTGTTCCGTGGCCAGTACGGGCAGCTTGAAGATGCGCGTACCCTCGAGCAGCTTTCGACCGGCTGCGATCACCCGCTCGCGGTGACGAACCAACGGCACGAGCTTTTCTTGAAGATCGACCACCAGCACAAACGCGCGGTCAACATCGAGCTGGTTGGCACGCAAGATCACAGTTTACTCCAAAGGTCTAGCGGAGTCTACGAACACGTAGTCACCGGGTCAACGGCGAACCTGTGCTCCGGGCTTGGCAATGAGTTAGCTTATGATCCCTGATCGAGGCGGCGTTCGTTGTCCTTGCTGGACCGAGAATCCCTTCTCGGTCCTCTGGCGTGGTGTGCCGAGAAGGGATTCTCGGCACAGCATATATTCGTATTACTTGCGAAACACGGTACTATGATCCCTGATCGAGGCGGCGTTCGTTTTCGCGTTGCAGCTTTTCAAATTGCGGGGCGAGAGCAGGACCGCCCAGCTCGGGATACAACTGCTTGTGTTGTTGAATCACTTTGATGATGCCCTGCGGTGCGTGTCCCAAGGCGGTGCGGCATTGAAGGTCTCGGAGCAAGGCCTTCCAGCGAATCGGATCAGTCGGAGGCAGCCCCATCGCCAGCCGGTTGAACCCGGGCAGGGCTGAGACGAATTCGCCAAGCTGAAACAAGGCCTCCGCGTGCCCCAGCACAACGCGGACATCGGTCGAAGACTGGGGCGCCGCCGAACCATCGTTCGCTGTAAGCAGGGGTTCAAACAGCTCACGAGCGCGCTGGTAGTGACCGGCACGTAAGTTGGCCTCGGCAAGCTGGACGGACGTCCGGTGATCAGGCAGGGGCGAGACGGCATCGGAGCGGATTGCCCATTCGTGGATCTGCCGGGCGATCACCAAGGCCATCTCGGCTTTTCGCTGTGCCGAGGTATTGTCACGCCCTTTTTGGAGGTCTTGGAAGTCTTCGACCACGCTGTGATAGAGTGATTGCAGGACCGGAGCGGCATTTTCCGGGTCCGCGGCGATGTAGGTGGGAATTACCCGCCTGGCGTCCTCGATCCGTCCCAGCTTCTCGTAGGCCAGCAGGCGTACGCGCCACACACGGCCGGCCAGTGCTTCCTTACCGGGATAGTCATCCTCAAAACCGGTGAGCGTCTCGAGGGCCTTGGCGGGTTTAGCCGCATGCGGTAGCACGTACACTTCAGCGGCAAGCAGACGGGCCCGGGCCAGCAGGTCTCGCACTGTGGAGACACGCTGCGTGTCCCTCTGGCGGTTCAGCTCGCTGGTGGCCAGGGCAACAAACTCCTGTTGAACCGCAAGAAAGTCGTCAGTCCGGTGCAGGAGATAAAGCCGATGCGGCGGGTCTTCGGCCGCCCGCTGCTGCAAGTCCAATACGAGGCAGCGGGCCCGGAAAAACACACTTTCAAGGTAGTGCTCGTGGGCACGATCAACCAAGGCATACCGGGCGGCGGCGCCGGCGTACTCCCCAAGCTCATCCAGCAACTGGGCATAGTAGAACCGCCAATAGCGTGCCGCAGCCGTGTCGCGATAGCGGGTTTCAAGAACCTCGAGGGCGTCCCGATAGAGCCGTTGTACGTCGGGATGAGAACCTGCTGATGTATCGCCGTACAGCTCAGCAGCCAGTTGCACGGCGAATGTGGCGGCTTGCCGGGCATTGCCGAATGCGGCGTGATCCCTTGCCACTTCAAGGAACCGCTGGGCGGCAGGGGCCGTGCGACCACGACGATACTGGGCAACGGCGACGTTGTAGAGCACCTCGGGAAGCAGCGATTCGGCGGTCGGGGTGATGTCAGCAACAAAGCGCCCGCCCACCGCAATGGCCCGATCCAGGAGCACATCCGAAGTCTCGGTTAACTGGTCGGCGTCAAACAACAGCCCCGCGATCAACGCGCATCGCTCAAACGGATCAAGCTGCGCAGGGTCGGCCTCCGGCCCGATCATGTCGTAAAGCGTCGCGTAGAGTTCATCACGACGGTCGGGTTCTTGCCGGGCCAATCGAGCGAGCGGTTGCCATGCCTCTTGGCGGTATCGTTGAGCGTCGTCCGCCCGCCCGGCCCGGCCCGCAGCGGTCGCACGACGCTTCAGCACCGACCGCTCCAGCAGGGCAGCCGCAACCTTTAAGCCAAACTCGTTGCTGCCCTTTGAGGTGAACGTAGTGCGAAACTGAGTAAGCCGGCGCAAGGCGTCGTCGAACCGGCCGTCATCTGCCTCGTTGCGGATGGCCTCCAGCCAGGCCAAGGTCACCGACCAGTCAATGCGCCGCCGCTCGGCGGGGTCGTTAAGGCCCGCGGCGACAGCAAAGGCACGATCCAGGTGCTCGCGGGCGGGTTGGTGGTTGTTTAGCAAACGGTGGGTCATGCCGGTCAGCAGCAGGGCCTGAACCTGGACCTGGCTAGTCGTATGAGGCGTGTTGACGAGCGTGGGATTCCCGGCTACTCGCTCGAGGATTTCGTTAAGCTGACGGGCCCGGGTGGGATCGATGTCCTCGCGGGGCAGCGAATTATAGAATAGCGCCCAAAGCAGCAGATACTCCGATCGAGGAGCGAGGCGATCAAGCTGCTCGATGTAGCCGGCAGCCTCAAGCTTCTCGAATTCACGGATGGACATCCTATCGATGCGGTCGTATTCCTCGGCAAGCTCTTTTACAAGCACGGTCAAAGCGGCCACCGCCCGGGTCGACAGCGAACGCAACCGCTGGCGGTCTTCTTTGCTGCCACCTCTATACAAAATGCTTGTCAGGAAGGGTTCCGCCTCATCGTAGACAAGCGAGTGGGCCAGAGAGAATCGCCACTCGAACCGCCGCAGGTCGCCAAAGCTTGCCTCGATCAACTGTCCCAGTATGCGATTGGCTTCAGCGATTGCAGCCCGTTGTTGTTCCAGCGGGAGGGTCGGGTCGGCGAACTCTGCCAGCTTCACCTCGCGCATCATGATCAGCCGCTCGGTTTCGCTGGTCGGCGGGAAGTCACGTAGATGCAGTTCGAGTAGCTCGGTGAGGCCACGCCTTTTCAAACCCGCCCGGAACACCGCCGTGCTCAGACGCGATTCCTCCGGGTGCCTTTCCCGTGCACCCGCAGGGGGCGGATCGGCGGAAGTCCCAACGGCTATCGCAACGACAAGGGCCAGTGCCGAAAAGGACAATCGGATACTACGGTTCCCCAAAGGCAATGCGCTCACACCCTGCCCGCAATGCTGCATTCCAGCAATTAACCACATGGTCCCAGCGGACGTTGTTTTCCGCAACGATTACGACCGGCGTTTGCTTGTCGAAGCCGGGCTGCTGGTGAATTTGTTGAAGAAAATCCGGCAATGCGCCGAAGTCTTGCGGCACGTTCTGAAAGCGATCTACGGCGATCGTGTAGTCGGCGTGGCCGGGGCCTGTCTGGGTAAGGCGGACGACGATCGGGCTGACCGGCAAGGGGACCGCCGGCACGGCCCCTAACTGGGGAAGATCCGAAGCGAGAATCCCCTCGGCCCGCTCAAAGGTGGTCGTAACTAGAAAAAAGATGAGCAGAAGGAAGCTTACGTCGATCATTGGGGCGATGTTCACCGCGATCGGGAGGCCCCTTGCGGCGTAACGGCGCCTGCGCCGCTGGGAGTATCGGGTCTCCTTATCATCTGCGAAACGCCGCTTCTTACCTTGGGATCTTCGTGTCAACAGCATGTCACTCCTCCTCCGCGACATGGGCTGCAACATTCAACATCTTGATGCCGTTTTCCGCGATTATACGCATCACCACCCGCACGTCCGCATAGCGGAGCCGACGATCCGCCCGCACCAACGCCATCAACTTGGGGGTTTCGCGCTTCATCGTCGCCAGGCGATCGGAAATCACCGCGAGCGGCTCCGGAAGGTTGGGCCCGATGTGATACAGCACCGACCGCCCCAACGGATCGTCGGGGTCGGCCAAGCGGCAGTTTATCACCACCCGCTGCGGAATCCTGGTGACTTCCGCCCGGCTGTCCTCCGGCTTGGGCAGCTCCATCGCCACCTGCTCCGCGGATGAGAAGCGGGCCACTAACATGAAGAAGATGGTTAATAGAAAGAACACGTCGACCAGAGGCGTGGCATTGAAGCCCATCGCGCCCGACGCTCGGCGATGATCACGTCCGTATCGCATTGCGTCCTTTCTTACGTTTCTTGCCGGGTGGTCTGTGTTGGTTCGTCCGCCTGCGAAGCCCCGCCCGGCTTGAACACCGACAGGATATGCTCTGCTCCCAGGGCGCACTCGGCAGTCAATACGTCTATCCGGTTCCGGAAGATCGCGGAGATACTAAGCGCAGGAATGGCGACGGCCAGTCCCCAGAACGTGGTGATCAGGGCGACGGCGATTCGATCGGCCACGATCCGCGCGCCGGGGAACGTATCCGCGGCATGAATCTCCGCAAACAGCAGGATCATCCCGGTTACCGTTCCCAACAGACCTATCATCGGGGAGATATTGCCGATGATGTTGAGGTACTCCGTTTTGCGAAACAGTCTTGCGGAGCGCTCCTCCAGGGTCTCCTCCAAGGCTCGCTCCATGGCGACGAAGCCGTTGGACGCCTCGACCAGACAGGCATTGAGCACGTACCCGAGCATGCTCGGGTCCTCGGCGGTGAACCTGATGGCTTCGAGGTAGTTCTTCTCTTCGATCAGAGCCTTGGCATGCTGAGCGGCCTCCGATGGAACCACAGTGGCCCGACGGATTGAGAGGCAGTGCTCGATGGTCAGGGCGATCGTCACGATCGACAGGATGATCAGGCCGAACGCGATCGGCCCGCCCTTAACCACAAAGAAGTCAAAATACTTGACCTCCGCGGCAGGTCCGCTATCAACAGTGGATTCCGTCTGGGCCAATGCCGGCAGTACAGCCATCATCGCCCCAATAACGATCAAAAAACCGACAAGACAGACTACTCGTGCCAAGGCCCGATCCTCCTATTCGAGACGTAAAAGCTCCGCAAGGCAGCCCTCCTGATCTAGTCCGGCGATGCTCCGGCTGCGTACGCTGTGCCGAGTCCCGATGTACATCGGGATTCTCGGCACCTGCCAGAGGACCGAGAAGGGATTCTCGGTCCAGCGAAACCGACAAGACAGACTACTCGTGTCAAGGCCCGATCCTCCTATTCGAGACGTAAAAGCTCCGCAAGGCAGCCCTCCTGATCTAGTCCGGCGATGCTCCGGCTGCATGCAATCGCGCCCGGGCAGTCTCCGCCAACGACTGGGTCTGTGGCGTCAACAACTTGTGCCCCAGACACTCTTGGAGCAACTCCACGGCTTTGTCCGGGCGCCCCAGTCGCTCGAGAGCCAGTGCGGCACCATACAGGCCTTTTGCAGCCCGGGAATCGTTGCGGAAATGGATGGCCACGCGCAGGAACGGCCACGAGGCACGAATGATCTCCTCTCGCGTGGCAGCCGTCCGCAGGAGCGTTTGCCCCTTTAGCAATAGGAAACTCGGCAGAACCTCGTCCGGACAATCCCTGATGGCGTGATCCAGGCTGGAAAGCTCCGCCGGTTCGACGTCGTCGGAAAGCACTTCCTGAAGAGCAGGGAGCTGAATCGCGTAGACACGTTGTGACCTGGCGCTTGGCGGTATCGACATTGCGGCGATTTCCGGCGCGGCCTGGATCGCCCGCCTGTCGCCGGTGCGCTGCAGGATTTCATAGCGGACCAGCTTCAGCAAGGCCTGTTGGGGGGCATCGGGGTCTTTAGCGAGCGCGGCATGGAGTTGCTCCAGGGCCCGCACCACCCTTTTGCCGCCCTTGGCCGGAATCTCCTTCGGGATTAGCCGGGCGGCAGCGGGCGGACCCGCAAAACGCCCATTGGCTACGCGAGTCAAGTTCAGCACAGCCGTGTCAAGCTGTTTGGCCGCATCACAGGCCAGTGTCAATCGGGCTGCGATCAAGTCGGTCCAGAAGTCCTCGCTCAACCGCAGTGTGCGACGATAGCGCAGTATGGCCCGGTCGGGTTCGTCACCGGCAAAGAAGCGCTCGGCCTGGTTGAAGTCGTCGAAGATGCCCCCACGATCAACGTTGATCAGCTTAAGGTCGTGGAGCCAAGCGGTCTGTAGGTTCCCGTCGGCGCTGCGGAATTGTAGCCGCCCCTCTTGAAGGCCAACGATCTTGGCGCCGGGATAATTGGTCTTGTTCATGACAATTTGATCGGCCCGAACCGATGTCGTGGGGGCGAGCCCGAGCATGCACGCGATCATCGTAGACCGCACCATGACCCTCAGAGCCGCGGGCTTTAGCCCGCGCGGAACTCCGCGCAGGCTGAAGTCTGCGGCTCGGGATTCTCCGCGCAGGCTGAAGTCTGCGGCTGGGTATTCTCCGCGCAGGCTGAAGCCTGCGGCTCGGGATTCTCCGCGCAGGCTGAAGCCTGCGGCTCGGGATTCTCCGCGCAGGCTGAAGCCTGCGGCTCGGGATCCAGGATCGTGGTACGCCCCGGATGTATGCACGGGAGGATTATCAGGGCAGGTCATCTTCGGTAACAAACTTGAACTCGCCGTTGTGTTCGCGGGCGATCCGTTCCAACAGTCCGCTGCCGGTCTGGTCGAGGTACGCGATCGTATAGACTCTGGATCGCCGGTCCCTATTCCATTCGTTAAGTCTGCGAAGCAGGCTCGGCTGGAAGTCGATCCCATCTGAGAGAAGATATATCAGGTCGGGTTCCAGGGATAGCGCCCGATGCATGGCCCGTTCCGGTTTGGTGTCTCCCCTGGGGAGCACCTTATCGAGAAACTCGTAGAACTGCACCTTGTGGGCCTCGATAGCACTGACCAGTCGCTTGGGTGGATTCTCCAACGGCGGACCGGAGTTGAAAAACAGCACGTGAAACTTCTGGTTGCGGCGAAGTGCCGAGACTGACCGTTTCAGCTCTGCCTGAACGTAGATGAAGCTGTCGATCATGGAGCCGCTTCGATCTACGACATAAACGATCTTCCTGGCGCCGCGGGCGGAACTCCCCAGCCCGAAGAATTCCGTGCTGACTCCGATGTCCATGGGCAGCCTGTATTTGTCGAAATCACCGCCCCCGGCGCCTATGCCGATGATCGACAGCTCGGGTTTCTTCATGGCGGTGAGTTCTGAGAGTTCGGAAGATTCTTTAGGCGTCAGATGCATCTGCCGTGGGTCGGGAACCTTGATGTGCTTGGCCAGATCCGGCAGCGGAGAGGGCACCAACGACGCCGCCTCCGCCGACCCGACGATTTCAGCAAAGACCACCGGCAGATCCTTCTTCTCGCCGGGGGCAAATGGAAACACCAGCACCAGCATGCCGGAAAAAAGGGTGGCGTGTACGGCCACGGAGACCATCCACGCCGCCAGCACCGCCCGCCCGGAAAGATTGAAGGACGCTGATCCCGTGTGCCCCGATAGAGGCTGCGGGGCATTATAATGTTCAGGAGTGTTGGGCTGCGTCATTGGGTCTGCCCTGCAAACCGGTCAAGGAGGATTCCGCGGTAAGTCGGAGCAGTGGGCAGGCGGAAAATCATCGGATAACGTCACACCCAGCGTGCCCTCCGATGAGTACTCAACATACTCTAGCCACCTAAGGCACACGGGTCAACGCGACGCAGCCCCACGCCCTGTATGACGCCAAACTGTGTAGGTAGAATCGCGTTTAATCGATACGGGCTGTATCAGATTACAGATATGTTCAATATACTCGAAAAATGCGTTTGACGCTGGGGAGCTGGTCGTGATCCCAAGGCAATATGTCCTGAGTCTGGTGGTGCTTGCACTGGCTGCGATGCCAGTGTGCGCCGGTATGTGGCAGGAAATCACAGACGAGGTGCAGGTAGATGTGCCCGGTACCCCCAAGACCGTCCCAGCAGCGGTCCCACCGCTTCCGGATTCGCCACAGGTGCGCCTTAGACCAATGCCGGGTTTTGAGGATGATGCCGCCTACCTGCGGTCAATCGCCGCCCGGGTGACGGAACTCGAGGCCCAGGCCGGGGAAGCGGGCAACCCGATGAAACAGGCCGAGTCCGCGCTGGCTGCAGCTAATCTGATTCTCGCTCATCAGCTCGAACCGACTTGTACGAGGAAGCTCCTGCACGTTAACGGCAACGTTGATGAGCACGGCGAAGCGGACCTTCGTGGCGCGCTTGGTCGCGCTGACGGATTGATCGAACGAGCCGGAGCTGCGCTGAAGGAATTACACAACCGGGAGGATCAACCGGCTGACGGATTGCAGGAGTCCACACATCGACTAGAGACGCTTGCGGCCTTTGCTGCGGGGCTGCGCGCCTTTCTGTCGCCGGAGAAAGGGGCCGAAGCGGTCCGCAGCGCCCGACGAGCTGCCTCGGGACTAGCGCCGTTGCGGGAGGATAGGAACCAGCCGGTGGCATCAGCCGCGTCTTTGTGGCAAGCATGTCTGCGGAACCTGGAGAGCGATCAGGGTCCTGCGTTGGCGGCGCTTGACCTGGCGCTTTCCGATCCGGTGCCTGAGTCGATGCCTTACGCCTTCTTCGCCAGGTTATTGCGGTGCCGACTGCTGACTGATCGTGGCCACCCCGCCGCGGCACTGGCCCTGTTGATGCAGATCGAAGAACGTTGCAACGAATGGCTGACGACTGATACGGAGCGAGGTGACGCCCTACGCTCAGCTCAGTTGGTCAGAATCCAGATCATGGCCGACTGGTATGGTCGTCTTACCGGATCAAACGCCGCTTCCGAACGCAAGTGGTGCGCGGAAAGCATTCAGACACTAATAAGCGAGGATTTTGGCGAGGACGGCAACACCGTGCTGCGATTGACACCCGCGATTCCCATCATTGCCAGCCCGCCCGATGAGGATGGCGCTGCCCCTGATCCCGCGCCAGAGGGGGATTGACCGTCCTGCTCGGTATTGAAGACCCGCCGCAGGCGTCAGTCCTTCACACCACGGACTGTCGTCCATCGCTGCTCTTTCGATTAACCCTATCCATAGCGGTCGGTACTGAAGACCTCGGCGGTCGGTTTGCGCTGGGATTCCTCCAGCGGCGCGTTCAAGCCCGGTGAGGCCGGGTAGCCCAGAGGTATTATTGCGACAACCTTCGCCTGCCGTGGAACCTCCAGCAAACGCTTGACCTTCTCCTCATCGAAAGCCCCGATCCAGCAGGTTCCCAGGCCCTCGGCCACCGCGGCCAGGGTGAGGTGGTCCAGGGCGATGGTCACGTCGATGTCGGCGCTGCTGCCGTAACCACCCATGCCCTTAAACGCCTGTTCGGGTAGGCCGCAGCCGATGACAATCACCGGGGCCTCGGCTATCCACAATTGATCGTAGGCGGCCTGGGCCACCTTCCGGCGAAGCTCCGGGTCGACCACGAAGATGAAGCGCCACGGCTGGAGATTGCAGGCCGAGGGTGCGTAGCGCAACGCCTGGCGCATGCGATCGAGAACTTCTTCCGGAATCGGCTGGGACGAATACGACCGCACACTACGTCTTGTCTTGATGGCTTCGAGTACGTTCATGTTTGATCTCCACATGTTGTCCTATCCGTGAGGGCATCAGCAGGACGCCTGATGAGATAAAGAATACGGGCAAGTCTCCTAAAGGCCGGCCCATGTCACACGGTACCCTGCGCTGCCAACTGCCGGCCGAAGGCACGGGCCCGCTCGACGAGGGCGGTATCGGCGCGGATGGAATCCGGGTCCGTCACCTTGCCGGCTATAAACGCGCCGAGCCATTCTGCCTCGGCAAACTGAGCCATGCGCCGACAGGTCTCCTGGATCAAATCGGCTCCGTCATTCTCCCCTCCGCCGGCGCTAATGACCGCCGCCATCTTCCGCCCCGCGAGGAGGCACCTGTAGTCGCCGCTCTCGTCGAACTTGAACATACAGTAGAAGCGGTCCATGGCCATCTTGAGCAGCCACGAGGGTGACCAGCAGAAAACCGGCGTCGCCCAGACGATTACGTCGGCCTTTATCGCCCTTTCCAGGATTGCCTGCATATCGTCGTCAACGGCACAAGCAGGTTCGTCCAGGTTCTTGTTGCATGCCAGACATTCCATGCAACCCTTCAGATTCTTCAGGTCGATCAGTTGTATGGTTTCGGTTTCAGCACCGGCCTGCTTGGCTGAAGCCAGTACGATATCCAAAACAGCCTGGGTATTGCCGTTGGGCCTGGGGCTGCCCTGCAAGGCAAGTATTCTCATAACGCGCTCCTCTGCAAAAAGGTCTGATCCGCGGAGGTAGTCTACCGGAAAGCGGCGGCAAACGGGACCCTCTTGAACGGCCCGACGAGTGGCCGGGGCGTTTGCCCGGTTCGCCCGCGATGTGCAAAGTGGGCCGCCGGTCGACAGTGCCGGGTGCGTCCAGGCGCCTTACCGTCTCTCGACGCCTGCGGGACAATGGGGTATAAGCTGTTGCTGAAGATTGACATACAGCCTCACGACCCGTGCATACAATCTCAGGTGGTAGCGAAGAGCCGCGCTGTGAATGCCAGAAGACCGAAACGGATTCTCATCGGTAAGGTCGGCCTCGACGGACACGACCGAGGGGCCAAGTTCATCGTCCGGGCCCTGCGCAATGCCGGATATGAAGTCATCTACACCGGCATCCGCAAAACGCCGGAGCAGATCGTTCGCACGGCCATCGACGAAGACGTTGAGGCCATCGGCTTGAGCCTCTTGAGCGGAGCTCACAAAGAGCTTTTCGCCCGCGTGGCCGAGCTGCTCAAAGAGGAAGGCGCTGAGAACATCGTCCTCTTCGCCGGTGGAACGATTCCCGACCAGGACATTCCGTATCTGAGGTCTCTCGGCTTTAATTGGGTGTTCACGCCCGGCGCTGCTCTGTCGGAAATCCTCTCCGCTTTGGAGGAAGCGCTGACCAATAGCCAGTCCGCGGGCAGCGCCGTAACGACCTAATCCACATGGACGCACTCGACGCACTCATTGACAAGATACGCCGGGGCGATCGGCGGTCACTGGCTTACGCTATGTCGCTCGTGGATGAGGCGGGGCAAGAAGGCGTGCCTCCCGAAGTCGTCGGAGTCGAAGCGAAGTCCGGGAAGGGTGTGGATCAGTTGCTCGATAAGCTGCTGGAGTTGGATCGTGCTGCCCGCCAGCCCCAGCAACGACAGCGTCACAGACAAAGGCAGGTGCTGGGCGAGATCAGGCACAGTACGATGCTCGTCTGTAAGCAGGCGTTGGAGGACAGGCTGGCTGCACCCGCGACGAAGGAGTTGATTGCAAGACTCGAGCGGGGCGAGCTCTCGCTGGATCAAGTGGCAAGGGAGTTGTCAGTCATCGGTCATCAGTCATCAGTCATCAGTCGTCAGTTATCAGTAGAGGAGGGACCGCCAGAGTCTTGCGACTGAAAACTGATGACTGACAACTGAGAACTGATAACTGATAACTGACAACTGAATTCGTGAGAACCCGACTATGGATAGTCTTCTGGAAGAACGCTTCGAGCGGTGGAAGTCCGAAACGCTGGCGAAGTCCGTCGCCAAGATGCCGGAGCAGGCGGAACGGACAGTCACCGTGTCCGGTCGGCCGGTGGATACGGTCTATCTGCCTGGCTATACGCAAGACCGGTTGGCCTGCGAGAGATACCTCGACCAGCTCGGCTTTCCTGGGGAGTATCCATTCACGCGCGGTGTGCAGCCGACCATGTATCGCTCGCGATTGTGGACCATGCGCCAGTATGCCGGCTTCGCTACGGCGGAAAAGACCAATGAGCGCTATCGTTTCCTGCTTGAAAGCGGGCAGACCGGGCTGAGCGTGGCCTTCGATCTACCGACCCAAATCGGTTACGACAGTGACCACCCGCTGGCAGCAGGTGAAGTCGGCAAGGTGGGCGTAGCCATCGACACGCTGGCTGACATGGAGATCCTTTTCGACTCCATCCCGCTGGACAAGGTCTCAACGTCGATGACCATCAACGCCCCTGCAGCCGTGCTGCTGGCAATGTATATCGCCGTGGGGGCTAAGCAGGGTGTGCCCGCTGATAAGCTGACCGGTACGATCCAAAATGATGTGCTCAAAGAGTACATTGCCCGGGGTACATACATCTTTCCGCCCGCTCCGTCGCTGCGGCTGATTACCAATATCTTCGGTTATGCTGCCGAGCACCTGCCCCTCTTCAACATCATCAGCGTCAGCGGGTATCACATTCGTGAAGCGGGCTCCACCGCAGCCCAGGAGGTCGGCTTCACGCTTGCCGACGGAGTCGCATACGTCGAAGCTGCCCGCAATGCCGGGCTGGACGTGGACCGGTTTGCCCCGCGGGTGGCCTTTTTCTTCGGGGCCATGACGGACGTGCTGGAGGAGGTGGCCAAGTTCCGCGCCGCCCGCCGGCTATGGGCCCGGATCATGAAAGAGCGGTTCGGGGCCAAGGACCCGCGAAGCTGCATGCTGCGCTTCCATACCCAGACCTGCGGGGCGACGCTTACGGCTCAGCAGATTGACAATAATGTTGTCAGGGTGACACTGCAGGCCCTGTCCGCCGTGCTCGGTGGAACCCAATCGCTGCACACTTGCAGCCGGGACGAAGCCCTGGCCCTGCCTGCGGAAGAGGCGGTCCAGATCGCACTTAGGACCCAGCAGATCATCGCCCACGAATCCGGGGTGGCCCATACCGTCGATCCGCTTGCCGGAAGCTACTTTGTCGAGAAGCTCACCGATGAGATTGAGGCCGAGGCGGAAGCATACATCAAGAAGATTGACGAAATGGGTGGGATGGTGCCAGCCATCGAACAACGCTACCCCCAGGGGGAGATCGAACAGTCCGCATACCGGTATCAGCAGGAGATCGAGCGCGGTGAGCGCGTCATTGTCGGTGTCAATCGCTACACTGCGGATGAGCAGTCGCGACCGGAGATTGTGACAATCAGCGAGGAGACCACGCAGCGACAGATCGATCGGTTAAATACAGTCCGCGCCCAGCGCGACGCGACCGCCGTTGGCCGTGCACTCGACGCTCTCGAAACGGGAGCCCGCGGCGATGATAACCTCATGCCCTTGATCCTCAGCGCCGTGGAGGCCTACGCTTCGGTAGGTGAGATATGCGACCGATTGCGGAAGGTGTTCGGGGAGTACGAAGATTAGAAATGTCAAAACATCGAAACATCGAAACGTCGAAACGTCAAAAAGTCGAAATAAAGAGGAGAAGTCTCGCCAACTCCCCGTTTTGACTTTTAGACTTTTAGACGTTTTGACTTTTAGGATTGTGTCATGCAGGTGCCATCGCAGATTGACCACATTGGAATCGCTGTCCGATCCCTCGAAGAGGCCAGCCGCTTCTACCGCGACGTATTGGGGTTGGACTGTGGGGGAAGCGAAGAGATCCCCGATCAGAAGGTTCGCGTCGTTTTCTTTCAACTGGGCGAAGTTCGCATCGAGCTGCTCGAACCGACCGCCGATGACAGCCCCATAGCACGGTTCCTGGACAAAAGGGGCCCCGGTCTGCACCACATTGCCTATCGCGTCGACGATCTGCCCGCCACGCTGGCGGCACTAAAGTCAGCAGGCGTCAGGCTCATTGATGAAGCCCCTCGCGACGGCGCTCACGGAATGAAAATCGCCTTCGCCCATCCCCAAAGCACCAACGGCGTACTGACTGAATTCTGTCAGCACGCACGCTGACACCCCGCCGGCAGATGGAGCCTGTATGTGGAACCGACTTTCCAGTCGGTCTAGTACTGTGTTTCATAAGTCCTGCTACTATCTGAGCCGCGGGCTTCAGCCCGCGCGGTGCTCCGCGCAGGCTAAAGCCTGCGGCTCGGCGCGTGATCTATAGTCGTAGTATTTGTGAAACACGGTACTAGCTCCAACCACAAAGGCCGCTCTGACAGGCTGGAGAGCCTGCCTAACAAACTTCTTCAAGGAACTGCCGGCGAAGGTCCGAAACGCCCGGAGCAACGCGCCGGATTCTCCTGAACCGCCCACCGCGGCCCGCCGATTTGCAGAGGGGGAACACCGTACGCGCTTCTTGGGGGCCTATAATTGACTGGAATGCTCGATGCTCTGAGGCAAGTTGAAGTAGTCCAGCACGTGGGGTTCGGCCCGGGGGAGTTCCCCGTCTATTGGCATGACGCCGCTTATGAGCTGCACTGCCGGGCCTGGTCCACACCGTGGGAAGGCCGGCTGAGCCGGGACCGCTTCATCGCCGAGCTGGAGAGCGACCACGTCGATGTCCTCTATGCCAACGACTACGGGAAGCATGAGGCGTTGCTGGCGTACGTGAAGTGGAAGGCAACAGAGAAGTTTCACCTGAGCCGCGATAAGTTATCAGACCCCGCACAACCCTCGTTGCTCTCCGCACCGCCTGCCGGGTATGTCTGCGCCTATGAAATCACGGCCACTCCCGAGCGGCCCTGGGGCGGGTTGGGACGTCGGTTGCTGACCGAGGCGATCAAAGGGTGGGAGAGTTCCCACACCGAAGCCGTCTTCTGCACCTACTCCCCGAAACGCAGGCTCACCACGACGCTCCGCTGGCTGGCTGAGACGGAACAGTACGGCCAACCGGCGCTGGAGGCCTTCGCCCACCGTGCCGGTGCTGCCGCCTCACGCCAGATCGACGGCTGGACTGCTCGATTGGGCCAAACCCTGGAGGCCTTCATCCGTTACGAGCTCCTGCCCATCCCGGACGAGCAAATCCTTGAACACCTGACAGTGCTGAGCGGGCGCTATGGCCGGGATGTGATCGACAGCGTAGTGGCGGCGATCGGGATTGCCTACAACTTCGTCCTGCGTGCCAGCTCAGGTCTGCCGGCATGCGGACCGGCCGCATTCCATAGGGCCTTGGGCGCCGAACATTGGCGCCAATATCCGGCCAGCGCGCTCAACTGCGCCGATGCCCTGGGCCTGGTCGATCATTGGCGTTACAGCCACGACCCGGCCAGACGGGAGAAGTGCGCCAAGCTGTTCAAAGAACAACGCACCGCCCGTGCCCGGCAAGACGCCGCCCCCGACCAGCTCATCGTGCTTGCCTGAGTGGCATTTCCATCATAACGAATTGAAGGGATTCTCATCGGATTGGCTTATCTGGACCGTGACACCTGGGAGCGCCCCTTGGAGCCGCTGTGTCAGCGGCGCGAGAACAGGTCGTTCGCTTGTCCAATGGCCCAGTGCGATGGCACTGCAACCGCGACGCTGGATAGTCAAAGCGTCATGGTGGCGGATTTCCCCGGTGATGATGACGTCGTTCAGCGTGAGTGAGGTGCGAAACGGGAGGCTGCCTGCAGCCCCGACGACGATGACGGCGCGGTCTATCGTGCGATCCGGCGGACCGACAATCTGGACATGGGCTGCGTCCGTAGCGCGCTTCAGTTTTCGGGCGAGACTCGCCAAGTGCACTGGACGCGGCAACCTGCCAATCCGCCCGATGCCGCGCAGGGGTGGGGGCTTGAGCGGGTAGACGTCGAAGGCCGGCTCCTCATAAGGATGGGCTTGGACCATCGCGGTCACGACGGCCGGGAGCGATTTCAATGGAACCACTGTTTCGAGGCGGATCTCGTCTACATACTCCATACGACCCGGCTCGCCTATGATCGGTTGCGTTGCCTCCCCGCCGAAGAAGGTACCCTGGCCGGAAGTCCGGTAGCTGCACCGGCTGTAGTCCCCGATATGCCCGGCGCCGGCGGTGAACATTGCATTGGAGACCTTCTTGATAGCGTTCGGCGGGACAAAGACGACAAACTTGCACACTTCGACCGTAGGATCATCGACGTATTCCAGCGGTTCGGTGTCGTCGATGCCGCAGAGTGACGCAATCACGTCATTTGTTCCGCCGTCGGCGGTGTCCAGGGCCGTGTGCACGGCGTAAATGGCAATGCCGTTTCGGATACATTGAAACACAACTGCTTCCGTGCCGGTGCCGTCCGCACAAAGGGAGGAGACGGGCTTGAAGATCGGCGGATGGTAGGCCAGGATGACATCGATCTTCTCGCCCAGGGCCTCCTCAACCACTGCCGGAGTGAGATCGATGCACGTGAGCACGCGGTCGACCGGCCCCTGGCGGTCGCCGGCGAGCAGACCAACGTTGTCCCAGCTCTGGGCCAGCACGGTCGGTACAATTGACTCCATTGTCGCGCAAAATCCGGCTATGGTGCACTTGGCGTTTGTCTGAGATTGTCCATTCACTTGCTCATGCACTCCTCTTTCACGCGTGTGCGATACTCCTGCAGCAACCTCTTTCCGAGCGGGCCTGCCCGGCCGTTGTGGATATCATGTTTCTCGACCCGGATGACGGGCATAACCTGCATGATGGCATTGGTGAGCAGGACTTCATCGGCATCGAGCAGGTCATTGACCGTCAATGGGCACTCCTGAACTTCGATTCCGATCTGGCGGGCAATCTCCAAGACGATCCCCCGGGTTATTCCCGGGAGCACCGGCGTGTCCAGCGGCGGGGTATTCAAGACGCCGTTCTTTATGATGAAGACATTGCTGATGGAGCCTTCGGCCAGACGGTTTGCCGTTGTAAACCACAGCGCTTCTACGCATTTCCCTTGCTGCGCCTGGCGGAGACCCAGAAGACGCGGCAAATAACACGTGGTCTTGTGGCCGGCAAGCGGATCGCTCGGTGATATTCGAAAATCACAGATGATCACGGGGACACCTTTTTCATAGAAATCCGCGGGATACGGGGATAAGTCAGCGACCGTGGCACAGACCGTAAAGTCAGAATTGTCTGTCGTTCTATGGCCGCGCATGGATCCGGCGGTGACCATTAGCCGTACCCGGGCAGCTTTGAGGCTGTTTCGCTCCAGCAATTCGGCGAAGACATTACGGTCCGGCAGCGCCTCGGGCTCGATTGCCATCAACAGCTTTGAGGCCGATCGGCGCAACCGCTCGATGTGTGACTCCAGACGAAAGACACAGCCGTTTTCGGCCCGCATTGTCTCGAACAGACCGGCTCCGTGGAGCCAGCCGCCGTCGTACACGCTTATCCTGGCATCGGGCTCACTGACGAACCGGTCGTTAAGGTAAACAATTCCTGTCAAGGTATTGTCACCTCCTCGGGCAATCTTGATATGGAGGGAGCCTGGCAATCCAGCGCTCGGAACATGCCGGTAGCCTTGGCGATAATCTCGTCGTATTCATCCTCGGGCGTGCTGTCGGCTACGATGGCCCCGCCAGCATACATGTGAACGACGCCATCCAACTGGACCATCGTCCGGATCGCGATGTTCAGCGACATCGAGCCGTCCAGACCGATCAGCCCGATCGAGCCGCAGTACACGCCTCGCGTTGTCGGTTCGAGCTCGTCGATGATCTGAATCGCCCGGATTTTCGGGGCACCGGTCACTGACCCGCCGGGAAACGCAGCCCGCAACAGATCGAGCCAGCCGCGTTGAGGCGCCAGGTCGCCTTCGATTGTAGCGACGCGGTGAAAGACTGTGGGGTGCTCCTCGATTTCGCCGGCGCAGGTGACGCCCACGGTTCCGAAAGAGCACACTCGACCCAGGTCGTTGCGGAGCAGATCGATGATCATGGTAAGCTCCGCCCGGTCCTTCTCGCTTTCGGCCAGTTCGCGCCGGTTGGCCTTGTCGATTCGCGCATCGCCCACCCGTGGGCGGGTCCCCTTGATAGGTCGGGTCACAACGTGCCGGTCGCGAAGTTCCAGAAAAAGTTCCGGCGATGAGGAAAGGATGGCAGCGTCATCCCACATAAGAAGGGCGGAATACGGCGAGGGGCTCGACCGGCACAGCCGTTGCCAAATAGCCGCTGGTGACGCATCGGTTCGGACCGTGAACCGTTGTGTCAGATTGACCTGATAGATATCGCCGGCAGTGATATACCGTTTGGCCCGATCCACTTTGGCAAGGTACTCCTCGTGGGACATGTTGGGCGTCGGTGGCGAGGTGGCCGGCCTCGGTGGCGGATCGGTTGGATCGAGGGTTGGTGCGCTTTCCAGGCGGTTCCGGAGGGCGGCCAGACGTGTCGACACAGGCGGTCGCCGACCCGCCAGGGGCCGTGGCCAGTCAACGGCTGTGAGATACCACTGTCGGGCCTGATGGTCGTAGACTGCAGCCGCGTCGTACAGGCAGAACCGCAGTACCGGAAGCGGCACATCGCGAACCGTTGTGGGCTCGATTCGTTCGGTCACGAGACCGCCCTCATAGGCGATAAACCCTATCCAGCCGCCCGCAAACGGGAGGTCGGGGACTGGTTCGGACAGGCCCGGGTAGCTGGACGCTCGTTTGGCCAGAGCGGTTAGCGGGCATGTCGGCCCGAGCCGGCGAATGGAAAACACCTCGAGAGGGTGGCTGGCGAAGATCGAAAAACGCCCGTAACGTCCGTTCTGAAGAGAGCTTGCGAGAATAGACGGGGATGTTGAATAAGAAAAACTCACAGCCACGGACTCGACAGAGCTTCGTGAATCGACCGGTTCCACAACAACTTTGGCTGGTGGCTGCTGTGGGACGCTCATAAGGGCGGGAAGTATACCAGAGGTTCGCGGGCCTGGTTAGCCGCGGGACGACAGGCGTGCGTTGACAGGTACCTATGGGCGAGGTAGTTTTGGCTGCCGCGGTGTGTGCCGCGAACAACCGGAGGACGCCAGTCAGGGGATCGCCCACCATGTTTCGAAAGTTGTGTTTCGCAAGAAGGGCCCTGTGGATTGTCTGGGCTTTGGCCTTCCTGCCGGTGGTGATCGACGCTACCGGCCAGGAGCGGACAAGGCCGGCGATCAGTCAGGGCGAGGTAATCGGCAATGATGTGTACGTGCGCAGCGGCCCCAGCCTGAACCATTACCCGGTCTACAAGCTGAATGCAGGGGATCGCCTAACCATCGTGGGTGATACCGGCGACTGGTACGAGATCGTGCCGCCTGAAGGGGTCTTCAGCTTCATCTCGGGCGACTACGTTGACACAGCAGGCGGAACAACCGGCGTGGTAAACGGCAACAACGTCCGTGTTCGTGCCGGCTCGACGTTGCCCGACTTCAGCAAGCTCAAGTACACAATACAGATGCAATTGCCCAAAGGAACGGAAGTCACCATCCTTGGTCGTGAGGCCGACGGATTCCTGCGGATCAAGCCCCCGGCCGGCACGACCGTCTGGGTCAATCGCGGTTACGTGGAACCCGTGCCTGACGCCTTGGCTGCAGCGGAGCAGACCGACCGTGAAACGGTTTCGCCCAGCGCCGTAACACCCGAAGCGGGCCCTGTAGACACGGGAACACCCGACGACGACGAGGTCGAAACTGACGCCCCTGCAGCGGCTGAGGTTGTGCCGGCCGTGTCCCAGCAGCCCAAGAAGCAGCAGGAACTGGAGGATATTGATGCGGCGGTAAGGGCAGTGTTGGCCAAGCCTGTGCCCGAGAGAGACTTCCAGCCGTTGATCGATCGCTACAAGGCGATTGCGGAACGTGCGAAGGACGATGCCGCCCGGCAATTTGCACAGATCCGCATCGACCAACTAAGTGACATGGAGGCGTTGATCGACACCGTTCGGAAGCTGCGGAAACTCGAAGAGGAAACGGGCTGGAAACGCCGTGGATTCCTGGAGGACCGGGCGAGAATCCGTGAGGAGTTGCCCTCGATTCCGCAAGGGCTCGATGCACAAGGTGAGCTGCGCGTCAGCGCCTTGTATCCCCCTGGAAAACTGCCATGCCGATACCGGCTGATTGATGCCGGCGGAGGTCGTGAACGGACCATCGGCTATGTGGAGATTCCGCAGGGATCGACCATCGACGTGGACGGCTTTCTCGGTCGGTATATCGGTGTTCGAGCGGTGGCCAAGCGGTTGCAGTCCGGCGGAGTGAATCCTGTGCCGATCTACGTGGCCGGCGACCTGATTCTCCTGGAGCCCCCGGCGGTTCCGAGCGATTTGTCGCCGCAGGACTAGTACCGTGTTTCACAAATACTACGACTATAGATTACGCGCCGAGCCGCAGGCTTTAGCCTGCGCGGAGCACCGCGCGGGCTAAAGCCCGCGGCTCAGATAGTAGCAGGACTTATGCCGCTGTGCCGAGAATCCTATCTTGGCACGTACGTCAGGACCGAGAAGGGATTCTCAGGCCAGCTCTTTGTGGCTGTATTGGATGTTAGACGACGGAGGGGGCCAAGAACGACTACTTTTCGACAGGGATAACGCAATGGTGAGACATTGGAATTCGATCGTGCGGAAGATGGCGCCGATCCTGGGCGCGGGGCTGTTGCTGCAAGCCGGCGGATGCAGCGTCGATCTGAGCGCCATCGGTCAAGGGCTGCTGAACTCGATTGCGACCAATCTGATCAGCAGCGTTGTATTCGGCCTCTTTAACATACCGCTCTCAGGCTTTTAAGGCGCTCGATCGGGAGGCTCACCGAGATCCACGATGGTCGAGGTGCTGCCTTCAGGTGCACAAGAGCCGTCCGATGCCTCCACCCTTGGCACACGTGAGCATCATTGGCGACGGGGCCATGGGGACAGTTTGTGCGCTGCTGTTGGCACGTCGCGGCACCTCGGTCACGCTTTGGGGAGCGTTTCCGGAGCACATCACCACGCTTCAGAAGGATCGGGAGAACAAGCGCTTTCTTCCCGGTCATCCGTTGCCCGAGTCGATCAAGCTGGTCAGTGAGCCGTCGCTGGCCTTCGATGACCCCACGCTGATCGTCTCGGCTGTGCCCTGTCAATACATTCGTTCCGTGTGGCAACGTTTCACGGAGTGTGTGCCGCGCGCGGTTCCGATTGTCAGTGTGGCCAAAGGGATCGAAGTCGGGACGCTCCTTCGTCCAACGGCTATTATCGCAGACTGTATCGGCGAAGTGCCACTGGTCTGTCTTTCCGGACCGAGCATCGGGCCCGAAGTTGCGATGATGAAGCCCACCAGCGTGGTCGCGGCCTCCGAAGACGAGGCCCTGGCGAAGCTGGTTCAGAGCGGGTTTAGCACGAGCTACTTTCGGGTATACACAAGCCGCGATCTGGTCGGGGTCGAGCTGGCCGGTGCGGTCAAGAATGTGATCGCCCTTGCCGCCGGCATAGGCGACGGCATCGAGGCCGGCGACAACGCAAAGGCCGCCCTGGTCACGCGCGGGCTGGTGGAGATCACCCGGCTCGGCGTGGCACTGGGAGCGTCTCCGGACACTTACCGGGGGTTGGCCGGCGTCGGCGATTTGATTACCACGTGCGTCTCGAAGATCGGTCGAAACCGCAGTGCCGGGGAGCGCATCGGCCGGGGGGCTACGGCGGACGAGGTCATTGCCTCCACCCCATCGGTCATCGAAGGAATACCGACCACGCGTAGCGTGCTGGAATTGGCCCGGCGGCATAATGTGGAAATGCCGATCGTCTCAGGCGTGGCCTCGGTCCTGTTCGAGGGGCGTCGACCTGCCGACGCCATTAATGAGCTTATGACCCGCCGATTGCACGGCGAGTAACGAGGCCGGCAAGGTCTCAGACCACTGCTCCAGGCACATCAAAAGGCACGTCAACAAACAGCCGATAAAACCGGGACGAATGTACGGATCGGCCGTGACTGGAGGGCCCATAAGTGGTGCGCGCCTTGGGAATCAGCGGTAGCCTTACCGAGTTGCTGCGCTACCGTTCGCTGCTTGTAAGCCTCACCTGGCGAGACATTCGCGTCAGGTACAAGCAGTCGGTGTTGGGTGTGGGCTGGGCCGTCCTCCTGCCGCTGTCCATGATGCTCGTCTTTACCTTCGTCTTCACGCGGGCCATCGATGCATCCTCGGTGCTGAACGTGCGCATGCCCTACGCCCTGTATGCGTATATCGGGATCGTACCGTGGACGTTCTTTGCGGTGAGCCTGAGCGGCTGTGTGAACTCGTTGGTGGCCAACCGCAACCTGGTCACCAAGGTCTACTTTCCGCGTGAAGTCTTTCCGTTATCATGCATCGCCAGTTCATTTGCGGACTTCGCCATTGCCATGACGGTGCTGGTGGGTCTGGTGGCCTACTTTCACCTTTCCGGCAAGTGGGCTTTCACACCGCACTGGACGCTCGCGTTTATCCCGGTGCTCGTTACGGTGCAGATCGCTCTGACTATCGGGATCGGAATGCTGCTGGCCATGGCCAATCTGTTCTATCGGGACGTCCGGCAGGTCTTCAGCGTGTTGATCCAGCTTTGGATGTTCGTGTCGGCAGTGGTGGTTCCCGTTCCGCAAGACGGATCGCTGCTGGCCCGGATCATATCGGTTAATCCCCTGGTTCCGCTTATCGGTGCCTATCGCGATTGCGTGATCTACGGGCGATGGCCCCAGGCCGGTCCAATGCTCTATGCCACGGTCGTGGCAGTGATTGTGCTGATCGGCGGATGGGTCTGTTTCCGGCGGGCGTCGTTTAAGTTCGCGGAGAGCATCTGATGTGCGACACCGTGGTGAGTCTGTCAAAGGTATCCAAGCGTTTCCGCCTCGGCGCAACCCATGATTCACTACGCGATCTTCTTGCCGGCGGAATCCGCCGCATATTCGGTGGTCCCAGCGAGCAAAACGGGCAGTCCGTCTTTTGGGCCCTTCGCGACCTGAACTTTGCAGTGCGCCGCGGTGACGCCCTGGGCATCATCGGCCCCAACGGAGCAGGCAAGAGCACGGTGCTTCGGCTGCTGGCGGGCATCCTGCGACCGGATGGCGGCGAAGTTGTCGTCAAAGGGCGAACGGCGGCACTGATTGAGGTGGGTGCCGGGTTTCACGGCGACCTGACCGGCCGGGAAAACGTTTTTCTAAACGGCGCAATTCTGGGCATGACCCGGGAGGAGATTAGGCGCAAGCTCGACGCCATCGTCAGTTTTGCAGGTCTGGAGCGGTTTCTGGACATGCCGGTCAAGCGGTACAGCTCGGGCATGTACGCCCGATTAGGGTTCAGCATCGCGGCGCATGTGGACCCGGATGTTCTTCTGGTCGATGAGGTTCTTTCGGTCGGCGACGCCGTGTTCAGGCTCCGGTGCCTGGAGCGAATGCGCGAGCTGGTGGGGAGGGGAACGACGCTGGTCTTCGTTACGCATGACATGGATCAGATGCGGTCCATCTGTGGACGCGCTCTGGTTCTGGAGCGGGGAAGCGTGTCTTACGGCGGCCCGGCCCGCGATGCCATCGGATACTATCTTGGAGCGATGTCCCGGGCATACGTACACAGGCCTCCGGACTTGATCGAGGGCGACCAGCGTCAGGGGGATGGCATCGAAGTCATCAATCTCCGTTTCGTGAATGGCGGCGGTGATGAGGCGGTGTGGATCCGGTCGCAAGAACAAGTGCGCGCCGAGCTGACGTTTCGGGTGCGCCGCCCGATTCCGCGGCTGATTGTCGAATTGAACATGCGCGCCTCGCTGAGCGAAAACTTGCTGAGTATCAATTCCGGTCGTGATGACCTGGTGTTCGACGGTACGGTCGGTCAGCACACTGTGTCGCTGGTGTTTCCGAGGCTTCCGCTGTCCGGCGGGCAATACTTCTGGAACGTACGGATGTGGGATGCGGACAGTGGGGCCGCCGAGGTCGACACGCCTTTTCGCTTCCCGTTGGTGATCGACGATGAAGGCCGCAAGACGGGAGCACTTTGTCTCGAGCACGAATGGTCTATTGCTGAGCAGCCACCGGGGGCTGCGGCATTCGCCCCGGCCCAACCTGCGGAATTGACCTATGTCGGTGAGGAAGGCCAGCGTGAGAGTATGCCTCTTCGGTGATGCAAGGTCCGCTCACCTCCAGGGTCTAGCTCAGGGTCTGGCAGGATGCGGCCAAAATGTGCACATCGTGACTCACAAACCGGCGGTCGTTCCCGGTGTGAGCGTGGAGCGTTTCCGCATTCCCGGGCCATCACTTGCCAACCCCCGGAGATGGCACACACGATGGGAGCAGTATCTGCGCGGGTTTTTGCGCGGGTTTGACATCGTCAACATCCACTTTCTCTCCGATTGGGGCTTCACGCCCGAGATTATGAGCGACGGTTGCCTCATTGCGTCAGCATGGGGCTCGGACATTGTGCCTCCACCGGGCGAGGGGCCGCCGTCACCGGAGCTAACCGCGTCGCGCGTCATGCTGCTTCGCCATGCCGGTGCGGTCACCACATGCGGCCCGACATTTGCCGCTGCGGTCGCCAAGTTCGCCCGGATCGACCTTGAGTGTATAGACGTTGTCCCATTTGGCGTTGACCTGGAACTGTTTCGACCCGACGAAGCTGCTGTTAAGCAGTCCCTTGGTTCGTACCGTGTAGGCTTCTTCAAAGGTTTCCGCCAGGTGTATGGCCCGACGGTCCTGGTGCGGGCGATACCGCTCGTGCTCGACGAGCTGCCGGACACCCGGTTCGATCTCGTAGGTGATGGGCCGCAGCTTACAGAATGTCAGACACTGGCCAAGAAGCTTGGAGTGGATTCATCTATTCAATGGATTCCACGCCAGCCCCATAACGACATTCCGAAATTGTTGGCCCAATGGGATCTGACGGTGATTGCCTCAGTCTATGAGGCCTTCGGAGTGGCGGCTTTGGAATCGTCGGCGATGGGCGTGCCGGTGGTGGCGACGGATGTCGGCGGGCTGCGGGATACGGTCTGCCACGAGGAGACGGGGTTACTTATACCTGCGAAATCGGTTGAAGCGCTGGCGGATGCATTAGTTACGCTGTTGCGCGACGGCCCGCGACGTCTGCAGATGGGCCAGGCTGGCCGGGAATGGGTGCGAGAGCACTTTGACCGGCGGCGTGTCCTCGATCAATGGGTGCACACGTATCACCGAGCCCTCGACCGTGCTTCGGTTTGGGTGTGACTCTGTTGGTCGTCTGTGGAAGACTTGCCTTGAGCATGGCTACCGACACGATTACGTCACAACAACGGCAGCGACGAGTCTTGATGGTGGCCTGCGCGTTTCCGCCGACGGGCGGCTCAGGGGTGCAGCGCTCGGCGCAGTTTGCCAAGTATCTGCCCCGGTCCGGGTGGTTGCCGACGGTCTGGACGGTTGACGGGCTTGAGGGCATGCCGCAAGACCCGACATTGCTGTCTGATCTGCCGGAAGAGGTGACGGTCCACGCCCGGCAAGATGGCGGCAGGTTTCGCGGAGTGCGAAGCTGGCTGCGCGGCGTGAGCGATGGTGACGGCATTGCGTCGAATCTCGGCCGGGCCATCGACTGGCGCCTGGAAGCCCGGCTTGCCAGGGCCGGTATGCCGGATCAATACTCGTCTTGGGCGCGGGCGAGCCTCCGGCCGCTCTGCCGTTTGATACACGATCAGCGGATCGACGCGATATATTCGACGTTCAGCCCGGCGTCCAACCATTTGCTGGGGCTGCTGCTCAGGAAGAAAACGAATCTGCCGTGGGTGGCCGACTTCCGTGATCTTTGGACCGACGACTATCGCTATTGCGAGACTTCTCCCAAGCGGCAAGCCGCTCACCGTCGGCTGGAGCAGCAAATTCTCGAGACGGCGGATGCCGTTGTAGGCGTCAGCCATCGTCAGACGGCCATCCTGGCCGGGCATGTGCCAAAGCGACGACACAGGTTCTTGACCATCACCAACGGGTTCGATCCGTCGGATTTTTCCTCCGCGGATACCGGGTCGTCTCAGGGCCAAAAGCGGTTCGTGCTCGCCCATGTCGGCAGATTCGACCACTGGCGTGCCAATGACGACTGGTTCGCCGGGCTGCGACGGTTCGTCACGCAGCTTGGACTTGACCGGGAGCAATTCGTGCTGCGTCTCGTCGGTCATGTCAGCAGCGTGACTCGCGAGAAGATCCGGGCGACCGGTGTCGAGTTTGCGTTCACGGGATATGTATCGCATGAGGAAGCAGTGCGCGAGATGCGGTCCGCCGACGCACTTCTGTTGAACGTTCCTGAAGGTCGCAATGCGGCATCGGTGATTCCGGCGAAGCTGTTTGAGTATCTAGCCGCGCAGCGGCCTATTCTCGTTGTGGGCCCGGCCGGCGGTGAGTGTGAAGCCATCGTGCGGTCGTGCAAAGCCGGGCTGTCAGTAGGCTTCGATGAGCGGGCCATCGCTGGCGCGCTGAGCGAACTGTACGAAGCATGGCGAACGGAAAGGCCTGTGCCCGGCTGTCCCAGAGACCGGCTTGAACCATATAGCCGGATCACCTTAACCGGCAAGCTCGCTGCGGTGCTCGATCAATTGGTGAGACGGGACAGCGAATTGGATCGAAGGGTCGCCTCACTGGTTGAAGCAGGTATGCGATGAGTAGCCCGGCAGTCTCGGTCATCGTGCCAACCTATAACCGCCAGGCGCTGCTGCCTCGTGCGCTGGACTCTGTTGTGGCTCAAACGGTTGACGATTGGGAGATCGTCCTTGTCGACGACGGCTCCACCGACGGAACTGAAGATGTGACAGCACGCTACCGGGAGCGACTGAAGGAGCGATTCATCTATATCCGTCAGCCAAACCAGGGGAGCAGTAGTGCGCGAAACCGCGGCGTCGACGTATGCAGTGGGCGTTTCGTGGCTTTCCTTGACTCGGACGATGAGTTTCTGCCAGCCAAGCTGGAGCGTCAACTGGCACTGTTCGACCTCAGACCGGATCTCGGGCTTGTCTATAGTGACTATGCGTTCGTGGATCTTGACGGCATATGGCATGAGAGTGCATTCGACGCGACCCACCCCATAGCTCGCGCGGTCCCTTACGAGACTGTTGGACCCGGTTTATGTGTGTGCAAAGGGAATCTGTTTGATGTGCTAATCCGGGCATACTTCATCTCAACCATTGTCGGGATGGTTCGTCGCGAGGTTCTCGGAACTTCGATTCGGTTCCCGGTCGACCAGATGTTCGGCGAGGAGTGGTTGTTCTATTTAATGGTCGCTAAGGCATGCCGGGCGGGCTTCGTGGATGAGCCCTTGTCGATTTACCACTATCAGCGCGGAAGCCTGAGCCGGACCGACAAACGTCGCAACGCCCGGTGTTATCAGAATCTGCTGCACGCAATCCATGACACTTTTGACGATCTGTCGGGCGAACAGCGCCGGGCGGTCAGGCGGAATCTCGGGCGGTTGGGTCGGCAGCTCGGTTGCAGTGCATATCGCGCCGGCCGCTACGCCGATGCGCTTGCTCACTTTGCGGAGTCCTTCCGGTACGAGCCTGGCGTACGGACGTTATACCATATGCTTGAAGCAGCCATACGAAGGCTGGTGGCAGGCAACGCCAGCGGGACAGCATACGAATCTCAAGGGGCGCGCCCGGCCGTCCGATAAGCGGGTGCCGGTGGTTTGCGAGTCAGCCGCCACCCAATGGAACACGGAACACCCGCTTATGTGCTGCGGCCCGTACAGCGTAGAGGCATCAACACTGTCTTCGCCTGCGGCGCGCCCGGTTGTCTGGGACCGGTTGTGGCGCCACACTCCGTCCGACACCAAAGATGACTCACTCCTGGCACGCGAGCGACGCTCACCGCGCTGGGTGTCGATCGTCAACAAGCTCGAGATTACTTTTGGATCCATCAAAGGACTGAAGACCATCGAGCTGGGGAGCGGGCGCGGGGATCTCTCCGCCCTTCTGGCCAAAAGCGGTGCGAAGGTGACCTTGCTCGATTCCAGCGACAAAGCGCTGGGGCAGGCGCGGCATCGCTTCGATCGTCTGGGGCTGGAGGCCGGCTACCAACGTGATGACATACTAACGACACTTCAGTCCTTTCGCGGCCGATTCGACGTCGCCCTTTCCTCGGGTGTTATTGAGCATTTCAAAGATAATGACCGCACGCGAGCTGTGCAGGCTCACTACGAGGTTCTTGCACCCAAGGGGATGGCGATCATCAGCGTCCCCAACGCGCGGTGCATTCCATACCGCGTCTGGAAGCTCTATCTGGAACTGCGGGGTAGGTGGCCTTACGGCTTGGAACTCCCGTACAGCAAACGGGAACTCATGGAGCGGGCCAGACGCGTCGGCTTCAAGCGAATCGAGGGGAGCTGCATGGGGTTCTGGCAGTCCGTAGGCGACCAGTTGGGAAGGAACCTGCTTGGTTGGGGACCTGACTGGGTGGATCGCAGGTCGTTTATGGATGGAACGATGGGTCTGGTTTTACTGCTGTTTGCATGGCGCTCGCCATGAGTGGGACACTGAGCACGAAAGCTTGCCCAGAACTGGAATTGAACCGGCCATCGGACATTGGAAGCGGCTTGGGTGACAGGCACTTTCATCGTCGGGGGCATGGTATAGAGTTTGAGATGGAGGCGGATTGGGTCCGCTTTCACCTTCCCCCAAAATCAGGCCTGGTCGCAGACATTGGCTGCGGAAACGGATCTCTGTTTCCAGTCATCGGGATAGATCGTGCTTTGGGCGTTGATTATTGTGCGGAGGGGCTTACGCACACCAGTGCCCGGTTCCCCTCGGTTCCACTATTGTGTGCCGACGCTGCGTCATTGCCGTTTTCTGACGACCAACTGGACGCCATCACCGCGCAACACGTTGTAGAGCACATCCCCGCGTATAAGCAAGCATGCCGGGAGTGGTGGAGGGTGTTACGGCCCGGTGGAAAGCTGTTGTTGTTAACGCCCAATCCGGCTTTTTGCGACCCCGCGGTCTACGATGACAAGACACACGTGCGCCTGTTCGACCCCCGTGACCTTTGCGCCGTCCTGACGGACGCGGGCTTTGCGATCAACGACCTGCGAACCATCGGCTTGCCCTGGTTTCGTGGTTACCGGGGAATCCCGGCGGGGTGGCGTTTGCGCCGGCTTGTAACGCGCCGGTTGCGGTGGTTGTCGACGCTGCCGCCGTGGCGTTGGCGAGGGCAGACGCTTTGTTGTGCCGCGCGGAGACCAATGTGCTGATGCAGTCTCCTATTCGTGTAATGGTCGACGCACGGATGCTCATCGGACGGTTTTCCGGTGTGGGCCGTGTCGTTACCCGACTGGTGGATGCGCTGGTTGAACAGGATGGAATCAAGGTTATCGCCTTGTGCGGGTGCGAGGTGTATTCACCGTGGACCGGGCGGAAGGACATCGAGATCGTCACATCGAGCTTCCGACGCACCCATCGGACGCCCTGTCGCAGGGCCTTGTGGGAGGAGACAGTGCTGCCGCGTATCATTCGCCGCGCCGGTGCCGATGTATTCCACTCAACGTGGAATTCCGGTGTTCCGGCGCTGTGCCCCGTTCCCAGTGTCTTGACCATCCATGACCTGATTCCGTGGAAGAACCCCAAAGAGCACTTCGCTACGGTCAGGCAGCGGTCATGTTACCGCTATGCGGTCCGTGCATCGGCAAGACGAGCGTCCTACGTCACTACCGTTAGTGAACACATCAAGCGTCAGGCTCTTGACATATTATACCTGAATCCGCGGCGCGTGCTGACCGTTCCGAACGGTGTAGTTGTACCAGACAGTCGAACGGTTGAACCCGATCCTCCTGGTCCGCCGTACGTGCTCTACGTCGGCGGTTACGAAGCCCGGAAGAACATAGCCGCCGTGTTTGCCGCGATGCGGCGCTATTGGGAGCGATACGACCGCGCATTGGAGCTTCGGTTGACGGGTTTCGTTGGATCACTCCGGGGTGCCGCGGCTACGGCATACCGAAATCTTCCCGGCGATGCACCGGTGCGTTTTCTCGGGGACATCAATGACCAAGAGCTGGAGCGGCAATATGGGTCGGCGCAATTGCTGCTGATGCTCTCGCGTGATGAGGGCTTTGGCTTGCCGGTGCTCGAAGCCATGGCCCACGGCTGCCCTGTGGTCGCAGCCGCGAGAGCGGCCTTGCCCGAGGTTGTGGGCGATGCCGGCCTGTTGGTGGATCCCGAGAACGCCGATGAGATATCCGGCGCCATGCGGATGCTGATTGCCAATCCGGACCTCCGGGCCAAGTATGTGCACCGTGGTCGGCAGCGTGCTCGGACGTTCAGTTGGAAGGCGACAGCCTCGCAGATGCGGGCGGTATACGAACGGGTGCTTGGGGAGACCGACCAGTCTTTCGCTCCGCCAGATCATGTCAGGGAACCCGCTTCGCTGGGGCATACGGTCGCATAATCCCCGCCTCACCACCTGTAAACTGCGCACCTCGACAAACATCTCCGAAGTTGCCATACTAAGGCATTGATCCTAAGGAGAGTCCCGATCAGTGTGACCGTTCCATGAAGCCGGAATCCCTGGCCCAACTGATTGCCAGCGGCAACATCTCCACGGTTGAAGAAGAGTGGATGCGCCTTGTCGAGGCCCCGGACACTCCGCTGGCGCGTCTTGCGGTCTATCAGAGCGTACTGGCTGAGCTGTGCCGGGTGGGCGAGACCTCTAAAGCGGAAGAGCTTGCCTGGACGGCCGTTGAGATGCTGGCTGCCCGTTATACGCCGGAAGAGGTATTGACCGTAGCGGGTCCGTTTCTGCTTGCCGTTGGGGAGAGTGAAGAGCTCCGGGTTCAGATCGTGGGACTTTACCAATCTGCTTATGGCGATCGTGAAGGACTCGATGGGCTGCTCGCCGAATCCGGCCTTGGTGGAGGTCGGCCTGTAAGACGTGCTCTAAGGACCCTCGAGGTCTGTTTAGCGCTTAAGGAAGGCGACTTCCTTGTAGCCCGCCACGAGGACGAGGCCGCCCGGGTGGACAAGATCGATGCGTCCTGTTGGAAGTACACCATAACGGGGCGCGACGGTACTGAGGCGCTCGGAGCTGTTCATCTCGCGGACCGCTACCAGCCGGCTGCATCGACGGAGTTCAGGGTGGCCCGGCACTTTTCTCCCGATCAACTTGGCAAGCGACTTTGGGACGACCCGGTGCCGATCGTTATCGACATCTGCAGGCAGTACGACGATCACATCGACAGCGACAAACTGGAAACCATCCTAGTGCCGGGGTTGCTGTTCGAGTCCGACTGGTCGAAATGGTGGACACGTGCCCGGACGGCACTGCGGAAGTGTCCGAATGTCAAGATCAAGGGACGGTCGCCGTATGAGCTGACGTATGTTGAGACACCGGCTGCGCTGGAAGAGGAAGTGCTGGAGACGTTTGAAAGCCTGTACGATCCGCTGGGACAGCTCGAGCTGGTGAATAAGTACCTTCGAGAATGCAAGGCCCGTGGACAACAACCTTCCGAGCCCGCGCTGCGACAGTGCTTTGTCAGTTTTGTCGAACGGGCCAAACGACTCACCGAAGAGGGCGCGGTCCAGGCTGGCCTGTTTTGGGTGATCGCATGCCGTATCGGGCAGGCCGCCGGCATCGAAACCATGCCCAAAGAAGTGACCGATCTATTCAGCATCGCGACCGACTTAAGCGCGGTCTTCGGGCAGATCGAGGGCGAAGAACTGCTCGAACGTGCGTGCGGCATCTTGATTCAGGCCCGGCCGGACGACTGGCAGGATCACCTGGCGGCGTTGTTACCCACCTTTCCATCGGCGGTCTGCGATCGAGCAGCAAGGCGGCTGATCGAAGCCGGTCGTGGATTGGCTGACTTTGAGCCAATCGTGCAGGAGATCATGGCTTCGCCGCTCGAGCATTTCGAGGCCCTGCTGTGGTTGTGGGGCGGCCCTTCGCAAGAACGGCACATTCCCGCCCCGGCGCCGGTGACGCTTTTGTCGCGCATTCTTCGCGCGTTGGACGAGTGTCGCCGGAGCGACAGTGTGCCGCGTGAGACGGCGCGGAAGTTGGGTTCCCGCGCCCGGGCGGTTCTCTCGGCTCGCAAGTACGAAACGTTCGACCGGTGCCTTGAAACCCTGGAGGCGGGCATGGGCAGTGCGTTGCGCAACCAGGTCAGACTCCTCGACAACCTCGGACGAGTAGTACAGGCGGACTTGCTCAGCCGTCTGAACCGCCGCTTCCCACCGGCTGAAAAGGGGAAGAGGATTCAGCCGTGGGCCCTTGACGACGTGCTCTACGTCACCGAAGCCGGGTTGGCCCGGAAGCAGGACGAGATTGACCATCATGTCAACGTCAAGATGAAGGAAAACGCCGAGGCGATCGGGCGGGCGGCCAGCCATGGTGATCTCAGCGAAAACGCCGAATACAAGTTCGCGTTGGAGGAACGTGATCTGCTTCGGGCTCGGCTCGCTCAGATGAACGCCGAAGTGGCGGCGGCGCGAGTATTCTCCCCAGCCGACGTGCCGACGGACCATGTGGGTATTGGGACGAAGGTGATCTTCAGGCGTACCACGGACGGGGAGCCGTATGAGGTGTCGTTCCTGGGCCCGTGGGAGGCGGACCCGGACAAGGCCTGGTTCAACTACCAGGCTCCGTTGGCTCAGAAGGTGTTGGGCAAACGCGTCGGCGATGTTGTGGAGTTCGACCACACCGGCGCGGTAGGTTGCTATGAGATCGTCGCTTTGGACAATGCCCTGGCTGTGGATGAGTAATGCTACGGTATCTCGGGCGGGCTTTGGGATTTGGACGGCGTTACGAAAGGCTACTGTCTGCGCAGTAAGAGAGCAATATTATGGAAGCTGCGATCATAGGCTTACCCAAATCCGGTAAGTCAGCCCTGTTTTCGGCAGTTACCGGCGTTGTCATCGATCCTTATGCGCCACCGGAGGCGCACTCCAAGACGGTGCACGTACCCGATCCTCGGCTGGCTCATATCGCCGAACTCGGCAGACCCAAGAAAGTCACCGAGGCGACCATCGAATTCGTCGACGTGCCCGGCTGCTTACTGGATGACGCCAAAGGGCAGGAAGAGTGGCGGCGACTGTTGCCGGTGGTACGTCAGGCGGATTTGCTCGTGGTTGTGGTGCGGGACTTTGAGAACCCGGCCGTACCGGCCTACAAGGATCGCGTCGATGCCAACGCCGATTTCGAGGCTGTACGGGAAGAGATGATCTTCGCCGATCTAGATGCCGTCACGACACGTATCGAGCGGATTGAGAAGGCTCTCAAGAAACCGACCAAGACACATGACGTTGAGAAACGCGAACTGGCTTTGCTGACGCGTTGCCGCGAAGCGTTGGAATCCGAGGCACCGCTCTCGTCCGTGATCACCGCGGACGACGAACATCGACAGGTTTCGAGTTTCGCCTTCCTGACCGAGAAGCCGTTGGTTGGCGTGCGCAATGTGTCCGATGATCGGGCAGCCGCCACAGAAAGCTGGGATATTCCGCACGTACAAGAGACGATCAGCCTCTGCGCGTCGATGGAGGCGGAGATCGCCATGCTCGATCCGCAGGATCGCCCGGCTTTTCTGGCGGATCTGGGTCTGAAAGCGCCGGCTGGAGATCGGCTGATCCACACGTGCTACCGTGCCGGCGGTGTGATCTGCTTTTTCACGATGAACGCCGAGGAAGCCCGGGCTTGGACGATTCCCAAAGGTAGCACCGCGGTGGAGGCGGCCGCCAAGGTCCATACCGACCTGGCCCGCGGGTTCATTCGGGCGGAGACGGTGTCGTATCAGGACCTCATGGCTCATAAGGACATGAAAGGTGCCAAGGCGGCCGGCCGGGTGCGGAAAGAAGGTAAGAACTACGTAGTGGAAGACGGTGACCTGCTTCAGATCCTGGCGAGCACGTAACCCGTAGTAAGCGTGCCAGCGCCAAGAGCAAAGCCGATTACTGATGTAAGCGGTACACAATCATGAGTTCCGCATGGCCCATCGGGTGGAGAAAGATATGAACAGGGTCGATTTCGAGACGATTCCCTGGAAGTCGTCGATTCCCAACGCTCGAGCCAAGACCTTCGCAGAAGGCGGGCGGCAGCTTCGACTGGTCGAGTTCTCCCACGACTTCGTCGAGCCCGATTGGTGCACTAAAGGGCATATCGGATATGTCCTCGAGGGAGAGCTCGAACTCACGTTCGCCGATCAAACCACGAAGTTTACCCAAGGGGATGGTGTGTTCATTCCCCCGGGGGACGCAGGGAAGCACATGGTCAAGGTGCTTACCGACACCGTGCGACTGATTCTGGTCGAAGATGTCTAGCGGGAAGGTCTCGTTCACCGAAGGTAGGGGCGCGGAGTGGCTTGACTAATACCGAGAAGACCGGAGGTTGACGCGGATGGTTGCGGCTGCACCGATCCGGCCAAGCGGCCTGACGGGAAGCGCACACACATGTATTGGCGCAGAAGCGATGGGCCGGTAGCATCTTGACGCGTGATTTTCATCGGGACGACACATACCATGTCGAGACCGGCCCAGTTGACGCTCTGTTCATGTACCTGCATTACTTTGCTTTGCTTGGGCCCCGCATGCCGGCGCGATGAGGATGTCGTGCAAAAAGGTGCCCCGGCCGGCAATGTCCAGAAGAAGCCGGCCGACCTGCTGGTCTTTCCGTCGGCGCTACAGACCGAAGACGTATCGGTGAATGCTTTTGTCAAGCGTGCAATGATGGACTGCGCAGGCGGTGATTACGATGTGTTCCGTCTCCTGTGGAGCGCTCGCGAAGATCCGCTGCCGCGCGGCGAGTATGAGCAAGGCTGGCAGGCCGCTCGAGAGATCAGAATCCGTGCACTGGAAAAGGTCATGCTCTCAGCGGACCCGACGCGCGGCCGCGATGAAGACGAAACCGTTTATGTGATACTTGCCAATGTCTCGCTCGATCCGACCCACCGGGCCGGGCAGCGAGAGGCCAACCGTGAAGTGGTGCTTATGCTGGTCCGTGAGCACGATACCTGGCGGCTGGCCCGGGCGCCGAAAAAGATGCGCACCTGGATCAAGGAGCGTGTCGACGGCGATTCGCAGGAGCTTCCCGGGCAACCGAACGCTCCAGACCCCGAGTAGAGGGGCGATTGCCGCCCCACCTGCAAGGCTGGTACAGCGGTCCCAGGCCGGCGATGACATTTTTGATTTGCGTCTCGGAGGATTATGGCGCATAATATAGGTGAAGGTCCTTCGACCTTGTCTCGAGAATTGCTCGGGACTCATACTACGGAAGAAGCCTCGCAGAAGCCTGTGGGTGGGGAGCGGGGCTTCTTTAGTGCACACATATGCCGCCGGGCTGTATGGCGGGTAGTCCCTGCCGGCGTCGGTGCCTAAACTTATCTAGTTAAGAAGATTAACGAAAGTCTCGGGCAGCAAGCGCGTAGATCATGCCCCAAGACCAGCCGGCCGATTTGACGTGGTTGAGCGAAACGTGCCAGCACCCGGGGGAAAGAACGAAACCGCGGTAAGCCCAGCCACTATCTGCCCGAAGGACACCTGCAACCGCGAGGTCTTTTATAAACCGGCAAATCGCCTTACCGGCGCTGGTGGTTGCCGAGGTAGTATTGTTGAGCCTAAGGGTCCTCTTCGGCTTCGATTTGCGGAGCGCTCTCCGGATTGTGGCGATAGCCGTAGTCGGCATTGACGAGAATTTGGTCCAGGCGGGTGAATATCTTTCCCGGTGACTCGAACGTCTCCAGCGGGATTGAAAAGGTTCCCAGTTTGTTGGGAAACGTCTGCACCGACCGGTCCCGGTAAAGCACGTTGACCTTTTTCGCGCGGTGGTTGGTATGCCGGAAAGGTCCGGGACCAAGACTATTGGTGTCCAGTGCCAGAGCTTCGACGGGTACCTGCACGTCGTCAACGACATTCGCACCAAGGTTGGATAGCTTGCCTTGTTTCCTACCCGGTAGTTGATCCAGTTGGCGGTAGGTGTACGAACCATAGGCGTCAAGATCGGATCCGATTCTGGGCAGCTCTTCCTCCAGGTTATTGCTGTCGTCCGCCGGGCAGAAGTAGATCTTCGTGTTAATGTTGTGGCTCTTGATCAGCACGCCCAGCCCGTTGGGCTCGTTTGGGTGAAGTTCGTTCTCGGCGCCGATCCAAAGCTGATTAGTGGCCACGTTGGCGCAGGCAAAGTCAAATGGCCCAACACACGCAGGTCCTCGGGGAATCAGCTCATAGTTCTGGTCGGCGTAGACGATGATCGCCAAGCCGAGCTGGCTCAGGTGCGCCCGGCAGGCACTGAGCTTACCGTTCTGCCGCGCCTTGTATAAGACCGGCAACGCAATGCTGATTAAAAGACCGATGATCGCAATCGTGACCATCAGCTCGACAATCGTAAAGCCTCGCCTGATACTGCAAGGCGTGCTTCCGGCCGCTGGTGCATGTCGACGTTGGACTGCCTGTTCTTTCATTTCACTCTTGTGCGACGTTCATGTCGGGCGGAAACAAGTGCTCTTCGATTGCCCGAAGTCCCGAGCGTGAGTTTGGCTGAGGCATTGAATCGCGCGGAAGTGCCGTGTTTCGCAAGTCTCGCGACTATCTGAGCCGCAGGCTTTCCCGGCGCGCCGGGACGCGGACGTCCGCGCGGGCTAAAGCCTTGCTATTACCCACATCTCGCGGTGGTGGCTGGCGGTGGAAGGCTTGCGCCCAACATAATCCATTGGAACGCTTGCCACCCGCGCCAGGCGCGTAACCATCCAAGC